>DASXSC010000115.1:0-28896 GCA_036506215.1 Pyrinomonadaceae bacterium
GTGTCGTAGACACGCCCGATATTGGGAAAGCTATGCAGGAACATGCTGAGCGTAACTTTCCCGAGGAAGCCGGTGCTTCCAATGAGAAAAATCTTGCGATCGTTAAAAATCTCGGTCGGCGATAAGTTCATAAGTTTCCGATGTCCGATAAGCCTTAGCTTGTCGTTGCTCTCACAGGAAGCCTTTTTAGTAAGTCATCGACAAGCTGAAGCTTATGGGGCACTCATTCCATGTCTGCGATACCTATCATCGGCTGATGCAACATCGTGATCTCCGCGGAACTGCCCATGTAGCTGCGCGCCATTGCTATTGCTTCAGTCAAATTGTCCGCGCGATCCCAGCCCAGCATCGCGGGAACGTGCGCATTTTCGGCTCCCGCTGCAATGACTTTGCCGACATGCTGCCGGCCGTTTTCGCCCCAATACCACATAAAGAATGGGTGCGCGCCATGGTAGGCGTTGCCGCGCCGGTACATCTCGACGTAGCTCGGGTTGTTGGCAAACTCTCGCTCATACTTGTCGCGTAGTACGAACGCATCCCGCGTCTCGGGCAAAAGGCGATTGAAAAACTCGATGTAGCTGGGATGAAATTTATGATCAAACTCGTCGTAGCAAGGGTGATGAATGATCAGCACGCCACCCTTCTTGAGCAGCGGCTTGTTGCGATAGAAGTTGAAGTGATAACCCAGACCCATTACCTGCACGAGCAAGGGGTTCAAAATTGAATAGACGTTGTAAGGCGAAATATCGGGAATGCCGGTAATCAGAATGTCACACTGACCGCGGATAGGGATCGCATACTGGTCAAACGCCTTCTCAATAATTTTTGCATGCACCGGCTCTGTCTTGCCCGCATGACACGCAATCATCTCGTACTGTGCCGGCCGTGAATGAAGCAACTTGCGCCGCGCCGGCCGCGGTAGCTTGTTCATCGTGTAGCGCATGGCCTCAAACTTCATACGATCAAAAGCAGTGAAGTCGTCTTCATTCCGGAGCAGGAAGTCCATGTCGCCTTTGTACATCCGATTGTTGATGGCAGTCTCGATATGAAAGACGTTTAGCTGTTCATCTACAATTTTGCCAAGACGGTCACACTTACGCGCCAGCTCCGATCGTGCTGGATCCATGTAGCTGTCCGAGTCGCGGATCGTTTGCGGCTCATGATGCGCGCGCAATGATTCGTAGTCGCACAGGCCCACGGCGACAGACTTGTGGCCGCCGTCCATAGGAACCAAATTGATGTTGACGTAAATCAGCAGATCACTTTCAGCGGCGCGACGGTTCAAAGTCAGCGGTTCCTTATGTTTGGTCTGGCCGATATTGATCAGTCCGTCAGTCCATTCCGCGTCGTGGTTGTAGTAGCGACCAGGATAGTATTCGTCGAAGATCTTGCCGCCCACCATCCGTTTCATTTCCCATTCGGTCATCTTGCGGTGAAGGGAATTGGCAATAATGATATGAACATCATCGACACCGTGCCCGGCGAGCATATCCAGAACGACTTCGAGGACCGTTTGACGAATGTCGGGAGTAGCCATCGGTGGCAGTGGCAGACTGATATCGTCGACTGCAACGGTGACGCGCATGCCGGGTTCAAGCTGTGCGAACAATGGATCACAATCGTGCGGATGATTCAACGCGTAACGTATCGCCGCCTCGCGATTGGGCAGCCCCTTGATGGGCGGATTGGGATAAAGCACGCGCGTCCCGATGGGAAGATCTTCAAGGATGAAGTCTTCGCCGGATGGCATTATTCGAGGCGCGCTATCGCGGTCGATGTAGATGACTGATTCGTGCGTCTTTCTTCTTAGTTGTAGTGCCATAATTCGAGCCGGTAAATGGTAAATAGTAGATGGTAAATGGCAGCAACCGGCCTGGGTGATCAGCGGTCAATACATCTGTAACAAGTTCTATCGCTTTACTCCAAGCTTCAAGCTTTTGATGTGGACGCAGGGTTCTAGCTCCTTTACTGAGGTTAGCCATTTACCATTTACTATTCACCATTTACCCCCTTCCGTTGCTATCACTTCAGGTTCAAGATCGGCCAATCATGGTGCAGCGCCGTCTGACGCAAGCGCATGTCAGGGTTGACGACGGCCGGGTGGCCAACGATCGAAAGCATCGGCAGGTCACTCATGCTGTCGGTGTAAGCGTAAGAGTCGCTCAGGCTCAACTTCTCACGCTCTGCGAAAACTCTGATCCATGATGCTTTCGTAGCGGCGGCCATCACCGGCGGCAACAAGCGGCCGGTTGCGACACCATTAACAAACTCGAGCCGGTTCGCCACATATTCCTCGATACCAAGGTGTTCCATCAGCGGCTTCACCGAAACATCCAGTGCGCCGGTCACTACCACCTGGCGCAAGCCAAGGCTGCGGGACTTCTCAAGCAGTTCGTAAGCGCCGGGGAAAACAGCCGGCTTGAGCACAGACAAAAAGAGATCGTCGGCGAGAAAACGCAGCCGATCTTCCTTAACGCCTTTGTAGCGCTTGAAGTAGAGATCATTAAAAACCTTTCGGCTGTATTGGTCGGTGACAGCGAACACCGGCAGACTTAACAGGGTTGCCGCGCTCTTCTTGAAGCTGCGGAAGAGCCCTGGTTCGTTTCTGGCGTAGAAACCAAGCGTGTGAACCAGGTTGGTGCTAACCAAGGTCCCTTCAAGATCGTAGAATGCTGCCGCTGCCAAGCTTCCTCCAAGAATCTCCGCCGCCGACCCACCTCCCCGCCAGCCGTTCGGAGCAATTGTTAAATGTGGTTGTCAATATAACCCAAAGCTCGCACTTCCGGCTAATTCTAAAAAAGCGGTGTACGGCATCACTATACAATCCCAGGGTAAAGTTAAGGAATTGCCAATGAAATTTGGAAAATGGAAAGGATTAAAAGGAGGTTAAGGCGTGCGTCTGAGGGGAATCGTGAGAGAACCCTTTGAGAAGCCGGTTTCTATGAAGATGAAGTCTCTACAGGACTAGCGCCCCGATCACGCACGGCGCGGTCTGCAGTTATGCATGTGGCACGTCATGCAGCACGGTTCCGGCTACGGGCTCCTGCCACTTGCCTTTTTCAATTCTTCCAGGGTGCGCTTGTGTTGCTCGAGCTTCTGACCCGCCTCGCCGAGTTTTCCCTGGGACGTGAGGCGCTGATATTCCTCGAATTCCTGAACGGCCTTGTTTATGAGTTGCTGCACAGTAAGCGTTGAAGCGCCTTCGGATGGAGACAGCGATGGGCCTGGTTTCGGCGCGCCTTCGACCGGCTTCTCTTTCGGTTGTTCGGTCTTCTCCTGCGTTGAGGGTCGCGCCAGCTCGCCAAATAGGTTCGTCATAGCCTCATCGAAAGTTTGGCCATAACCCAGACGCTC
This sequence comes from Pyrinomonadaceae bacterium, assembly GCA_036506215.1. Lineage (GTDB taxonomy): Bacteria > Acidobacteriota > Blastocatellia > Pyrinomonadales > Pyrinomonadaceae > PSRF01. The sequence continues at coordinate 3,355 of DASXSC010000115.1, forward strand.
CTGTGTTGCCAGTACAACAAGTCGCAGCTCGGGCATCGGGCTGCTCTCCGCCTTCAAGTAGATCGGCTCGACAAAGAGAAGCGATCGGCCGATTGGTATGACTAACAGGTGTCCTCGCAGAACGCGAGAACCCTGCTGATTCCAGAGAGTAAATTGCGAGGACAGTTGAGGATTTTGATCGATACGCGCTTCAATCTGTAACGGGCCATCGATCAGCCGCGACTTGGGGAAGTTGTAAATGAGAAGCTTTCCGTAATTCTCGCCGTCGCAGCGACCGGCCATCCAGCCAATGAGATTATTACGCCCGACCGGCGTAAACGGCAGGATTAGAACAAACTCGCCAGGGGTTTGCTCTCCAGGCAACTGCATTAGAACGAAGTAGGGATCGATCGCCTCTATTTGTTTCTTGTTCTGGGCGTCGAGAACGACTTGCTGCGCCACATTCCAAACATCTTCGCGTTGGAAAAATACCTTGGCGCTTTGAGTGTGATAAAGCCCATAGACTTCGCCTTGTAGTCGAATCAATGTCTCCGGGTAGCGCACGTGGGCCCGGAGATCCGCAGGCATTCGGCTTGCATCCTCGAATAACGTAGGAAACGTGGCGCGATAAGTCGCGATTAAAGGATCGTTATTGTCGAAAACGTAAAAGTGAGCGTAACCGTTGAAGGCGTCAATCACGATCTTGACGCTATTGCGGATGTAGTTGATGGTGTTTTGTCCGACGTCGTGATGTCGAGAGTATGGATAGGAAGCCGACTCGGTAAACGCATCCAGCATCCAGAACAACCTGCCCTCACTGCTTACGACGATGTAGGGGTCGTTATCGTAGATTAGAAAAGGCGCGATCCCGTTTACCAATTCGCGAATATTGCGATGGATAAGAACACGACTCTCCGAATTGACGTCATCCGAGAAAGGCAACTTTGTCAGATCGCCCAGCGCCCAGGCTAGCAGCATGCGCCGGGTGCGACCCCCGATTCTAATTCCGCCCGAACCCTCGTAACTGGTGAAGGTGTTTGTTTCTCCCTGCGGAAAGTCGAACTCCTTTTGCCGTGTCTTAACGTACACATCGGTGTTTGTTTCCTGTCCAAAATAGATTTCTGGACGCGTTACTTTAATTTCGGCCGAGCTGGATTGGACCGGCATGTCGGAAACGATGAAGCGGGGCATACCTTCAGGCGTGAAACCGTTTGCCGTGTTCATGCTGATACCGTAGCCGTGAGTGTAGATCAGCTTTTCATTAATCCAATTCCGTGAGGCTTCAGGAAGCCTCGTGACGTCTATCTCACGCGCGGCGACCATCATTTGCCGTACGCTTCCTTCGAGCTTATAGCGATCGACGTCCACATCAGGAAAGTCGTAGTAGGTTCTAATTGCCTGGATTTGTTTCAGCGTGTCCTGAAGGGCATGCCAGTCCCAGAGCCGTATGTTTTCCAGCGTTGGGCGATTGGCATTCAGGTTCAATGCGTCGATGGAGGCCTCCGCCTGAAAATCACGCAGCTCCACTTGTTCGATTCCAAAGGCACGACGCGTCCACGCAATATTGTGTTCGATGTAAGGCGTTTCTCGCCCCAGCTCATTTGGTTTGACAATAAAGCTCGTGACATAGGCCGGCACGATGAATACACCAACGATGTAGACCGCGAGAGGAATTGCCAACGCCAGCAGCAGGAGCCGCAAGCCGCGTTTTGAAACAGCATTGAGTACTGAAATTGCGGCGGCGACGAGCAAGGCAAGGGAGACGAGATAGAGCGCCGGCAGCAGATGGTTATCTTCTACGAAGGTCACCCCCGAAAACGTTTGATGATCTCCCCAGAGGTAAGGGAAGCGTGAAAGATAAGTGCGCCAGGCGAGCAAAACCAGAAAAACTGCGAGTGCCAGCGAGACTGCGAGCAAAGGTCTTTTGGCCGGGGCGTTACGAGCTCTGGTTGGATTTTTTTGCGGCAACGCGAGCACAGAGTAAATAATCGAAGCACAAAGGACAATAAAAGCGAGCGTGATTAGCCAACCGCTGATTATGTCGTAGATCGGGAGCGAGAAGAGGTAAAAGCCAAGCGGTTTCTGGAAAATGGGATCTGGAGTAGCAGTGGCAACCTGGTTGAAATAGAGCGCAAAAGTTTGCCAGTCGCTTTTCATGGCGAGTCCGTAGACAACCCCAAAGACGATAGCGATGATCCAGCCCAGCGGCCGGATGAAGCGAGCCGGCGAAAACTGAACCGGTTGATTGTTTAAAACGATAATTCTTTTTTCCAACGTCTGCCCGGCAAACGCTTTTTCCAGCAACCAAAACGCTGTCCGCAAGAGCACTATGGTTGCTATAGCAAACGCTACAAACAGACCGACCTTGAGCTTGAAGATGTACCAATAGACTGCTGAAAAGCCGAGCGAGCTGAACCAGGCGGCCGAAAGGAAAACTGAGAGACCGCGGGATAAAACGATGACAACGAGCACCAGAACGGCAAGTAGCCAGCGCCGCCAATGGCGCCGCGGGGGTGGCCCAATATCGATGACTTCGTTATCTCGCAACGGGAAGGATTCACTCACGCGCGGCTAGCATACGCTCATTGTCCAAGCTGCTCAATGATTACGAAGCCGTAAGTCCAAAGTGCGAGGTCCAGCGTCTAATGTTCGGTCTGGTAGGGAGAGTCTGAACATTGGAGACAACGTACCGCCGGCGAGTACAGATGCAGTTTGAAACGATACGCACATTAGCAACTTACGGTGCGATGAGGTCATCTATGAAGCGGTGTTCGATGTCAAGAACTTTTTGAATAGATCTCAACTGCGACGCCGCAGCGCCTCGATTAGTAATTGTTTGTTCGCTCTTTGACATGAGACTGTTAGTTTTAGTTTTACCGCCCCGTTAGCGGTCCTCAACTGAGCAAGGCTGACAAGCCACACTCAATCATCTATGCGGTCATCGTCCATGAGGTTTACTTCGCTCTCTCCGGAGCTGCCCGCCGAGCGAGCCCTTAGCGAGCTCGGCGAGGCGGGCAGCGGCGCTAGCTAAGCGCCTGGAGAGGCCGACTGCCCAATCAGTACCTCAGGCACATTAGTTGGCCCTTGACCTCGACGGGCAAGCCGAGCTGCGACGGCTCGACGTCGGAATTCCGCATAGTCGATCTCATCGCGCAACATGATGTACGCGCGAATGAGCAATTTTCTGGCAGCAGCCACTTTGGCCTTGGGACGGCCGCGGCGCTCTGCCACTCGTTTGTAGAAACGCTTTAAGTCCTCGTCATATCTGATCGCGGTGTGCACTGCTTCCACCAACAGGTAACGCAGCATGCGTGACCCGGCTTTGCTGATGCCCAGGTAGATCGCCCGTTCCGCTGAGGAACGCACCATCGGATCGAAACCTGCGTAGGCCACGACCTTGCGCTGGTTGCGAAAGCGACTGACCGGTTGCAGCGTGTGCAGGAGGCAAAGCGAAGTCAGTAAGCCAATGCCGGGATGAGTCCGCAGGCGCTTGATCCTGACATCGTCTTTGCTTTGTTGTTTGAACCACACCATTGTCTCCAGCAATTGCTGGTTGAGTGGCTGCAGCAGTTCGAACCAGTGGTCGCGTTGCCATTGCAACACCGGAGACATCTCGGCGGTTCGTAACTCCTGCTGTCCGGCCGTCGTGAATAACCGTCGACCCTTGGCTAAGCCGGCCTGCAACGCGATAGCCTGCAAGCTGTTCTTGCTCATGGTGCGAAACTTGATCAACTTCTGCCGGTAACGAAGCATGCGCAAAACTTCGCGACTCTCCGGTAACGGCTGATGCAATCTGGGAAACTCATTGTGGACCATTAAATCCCAAATGAGTTCGGCATCGCGGCGATCGCTCTTCTGTCGCCATCGTGCCCGCCTACGAATCTCCGTGGCATCGCCGAGCCAAACTTCGCAACCAAGTTGCTCGAGTATAGTTTCGAACCAAGGGCTGTAACCGCTGGCTTCTAGACCGATGATCACGTGGCCCTGGAACTGCTGGTAGCAAGCACGTACTTGCTCTTTGTCCTGGTGCAATAGTTCCGAAATGACGAGTTCGCCAGTTTCAGTTTTCAAATAACAGATCGTTTGTTGTCGTGCATGAAAGTCAACGCCGATATATATTGGGTCCATAGCGCCTCCTTTCAGTCTCATGTCGAATGAGCGACTGGCCGTGAGTTTAGCACTCATGGTGGGAGGCGCTTGCTTCATAACATCAGTACCACCTCGCCGTAGCGGGTGAGTCTTCCTCAGGATTTTCAATTTGCAGGTAAGGTCTTTGACCTCCGATGCGCGGCAAGTCTCCGACTTGCCGGCGACCTTTCTAAAGTTCTTTAAGGTCTCCGACCTTTGAGACTCCGGTCAAAGACCGGAAAACTGGGGGTACGGTCTTCGGTAAGTCGGAGACTTACCGCGCATCGGAGGTCAAAGACTTCTCGCCGCTTCATCCAAGCCTTTCTGAGCAAGTTCGGTGCGCGGACCAATCTATCCCAGGAAGACCCACGCGCTACCCCGAGCAAGGTGGTACTGATGACCTCATGGGACCGAACTCTCGCACTTGCGGTAGTATTCAAGCTGCATCACTATCGTGACTCGAGGTAATCCATGGTGGACGTGTTCGTCAGTTACGCCAGTGAGGATCGAGAACGAGCTCGCAAGCTGGCCAGTGCGCTAGAGTCGCGTGGCTGGTCCGTGTGGTGGGATCGCAAGATCATTGCGGGCCAGGTCTTCGATCAGGTGATTGAACACGAACTCGAGACGGCAAAGTGCGTGGTTGTGCTGTGGTCGAAGGATTCGATCTCTTCTGAGTGGGTGAAGAACGAGGCTGCAGTCGCGGCGGAGCGAGGCGTGCTGGTTCCGGCGCTGATCGACAACGTCAAGCTCCCGCTGGAATTCCGGCGCAAGCAGACTGCCGATCTGGTAGGCTGGGATGGCGCTCCCTCTGATGAAGGATTTCAGGCACTGTGTGACGGCGTGGCGACCAAGCTCAACATCACGGAGGTGGCGCAGCGTCTGCCCACTGCCCTGCCACGGCACGCTTTCCGCTGGAATCGCCGTTGGACTCTGGTTGCGATCACCGCCGCCATCGCAGTTGCTGGACTAATCACAATCCTGATTCGAGCAGGCGTGTTCGATCGATCTGCCAACCGACGCCCGGAGGTTGGTGCTGAGCAGATGGGGTCCACTCCTTCGCCAGCGAGCGAGTCCACTCCTTTATCAGCGAGCGAGTCCACTCCTTCACCAGCGAGCTTACTTGAACTCGAATCTCAATTGAAGGCTGCCAACATCAAGCTAAGCACCGGGACTGAAGACGATGTAGTCAGGGTGCGTGGCTATTTTACGGGACCAACCTCGGCGTATCATCTCCTGGCAACAAACTGCCTTCAGATCGTGGGGAACCGGAGGCTCAGGGAGACTGGCTATCTCGATATGATCGATAAGTGGTACACGTTGCTGGTGGGTGAGAAGCATTATGTCGCAGACGACGGAGGTCTTGATCACGAAAAGCTGAAGGAGGCTATCGTCAAAGCGAACAATGAATACTATGCCCAGAATGCAACATCGTTTGAGCAGCTCGTCGAGTCGATACGGTGATTCGTATCTCTGCCAGGAAACCACCTAACATGGCCCTTTGCAGTTAACCGCTCGTTCCGCTCGCGGCCGGGAACACAGATGGAGACGCCGGGAACAGCCGATAGACGAACACGCCAGCGCGTACTTGAAGCCGCGGTCTCGCTGTTGTCCGAGCTAGGTCTCTCGGGCGATCTTCTGCAAGATGCCGCGAAAGCGGCTGGGTGCTCGAGCGATCGCGCACAGGTTTTCTTTCATCGCGACGAGGATTTGGTTCTTGCTCTTTATGCAAGGTTAGCGGCCCAGCTTGAGGCGCGTGTCGCAGAATTGCCCGATAGTGATCTTGCGGATCGCTTCCGCAAAATCATGCTTGACAAGCTCGAGCTGGTGGCGCCGTACCGGCAAGCGTTGGCTGCGTTGCACGCTACTTTGCTTGATCCGCGTCATGAACTCGGAGCTCTCAGTCCGCACACCGAGATTATTCGCAACCGGGTTATGGGTGTGTTTTCGGCTGTGGTCCTGGGAGCGAGCGATCGGCACAAGCTGAATGCCGAAGGGTTGACCCGTAGTCTTTATGGTTTACATCTGGCGCTGATGTTGCTGTGGACTCAGGATCAAACCACGGAGTCGTTGGCCACGCGCGCCGCCCTCGATCTCATTTGTGATCTGCTGTCTCTCTCCGGCCGGCTTTCGTGGTTACCGAATTTCAAAAACTCACTAGTCAAACTCGATTTGATCGCCGCCCCGCTGGTTGAGCCCACGGCGGATCCGGCGGTCACTGAACTTTCAATCAAGATCCTGCAGCAACTTTTTCGACATCGACGATTGGAATCGAATGCTGGTTCCTGTGCTAAGGATCCCTGCGAGCAATGTCTGGCACTGCACCTGCCGAAAGTCCGGCGGTTCGTCGGCGCGGGCGAGCCAATACATTTTTTGTTGCCGGCGTTTCCCGCCAAATCGCCGAGTCCGAAAAAGGTTTTGGGACGATTGCCGGACATGGCGGAAGAGTTGGCGCTTGGGTTCCTCGAGCAGGTCTGCAATGAGATCAAAGAGCTATACCCACCCGGCGCGCGGATCACCATTTGTTCCGATGGCCGTGTATTCAGCGATCTTGTTGGGGTATCGGACGAAGACGTAACCGACTACGCACAAGAGATCGATGCTTTGCGTAAGCGCATCGACGCCAGATCGCTGGATGTTTTCCGTATGGAAGATCTATTTGAGATTGACGATCACGAGAGTATGCGCGAACAACTGCGCGTTCACTACGCCGACACGCTCGAGGCTATCGAGGAACGCGTGCGAAAGTACACGCATCATCAACTGCTTTTTAATGGAATCCAGCGGTTCCTCTTTGAAGATCGGATCGCAATTGAAACTGGGAAGAGTCGCACTCAGGTGCGCAACGAATGCAAGCGGCGCACTTATTCGGTGATACAACGGAGCGATGCCTGGGGCCGGCTGCTCAGCGATTGCTTTCCGGCAGCGCTGCGACTGTCAATTCATCCGCAGAGTCCACACTCGGAAAAGATCGGAATTCTCCTCGGCGAGGCGAATGATACATGGCTGACGCCCTGGCATGGGGTCGCGGTCAGGCGTGACGGAAAGTTTGGCCTGATGCGACGCCATGAAGCTGAGTCGCTCGGGGCGTGCGTTGTGATGGCGCTGGGCCGTCCCAGTTACTATCAAATCGGTGAAGGCCCATGAACGAAGAGACAGTGCGGGCGGGCCGTGATCGTTACCTCGCTGAAAACTCTTTGAGCGTCGAGAGCTACACGGCGCGGCGTTTTCCGATCTACGTCGGCCGGCGCCCTGTTCATGTGCCTAATCCGGGTTTTCTTCCCTGGCACGATCTGCATCATGTGGCTACGGGCTACCGCACCGGTTTGATCGGCGAAGCAGAGATTAGCGCATACGAGTTGCGAGCCGGATGCGGTTCGCTGATGGTGTTTATTCTCTGCGTCGGCGCTATCCTGATCACGATGTTCGTTGCGCCGCGACGAATCTGGCGGGCCTGGAGGCAAGCTAAAGGAGCGCGCACTCTCTATCACACAAAGGTGCCCTACGAAACGTTGCTGGAAATGAAAGTAGCTGATCTGAGAGATTCGCTGGGGCTGCCGCGGGAAGGTTGTCGCCAAGCCTAGGCGAAGCTTGGCATCAGGTTGCGACCGGTTTCGGGTTGGGGACTATGAACACAAACTGCACGCTTGAAGAACTACGGCCCTTCGGCTTGGTCGTCAGGACCGGGGAGCGAGGTGCTAATCTGCGATCAATCTCAGTTCCCTCGGTGACGCAGTGGATCGACGATCATCGCGTACTAATCCTGCGAGGCTTTGCTCCGCTCCCGGGAACCGAGCTGCCTGAGTTCGCCAGGCGGTTAGGTGAGATTCTGGAATGGGAGTTTGGAGCGGTTAACGATTTGCGCGTTCGACCCGATGCCCGGAATTACTTGTATACCAACCGTGAGGTCCCATTTCATTGGGACGGGGCCTTTGTCGGCCGAGTACCACACTACATCCTCTTTCACTGCGATCTCGCTGCGGCAACGTACAATGGCGGCGAAACGATTTTTTGTGACACCATCCGTTTGCTTGAGCGCGCGCCGGTTGAGCGACGAGAGCTTTGGGAACAGATAGCTATTACCTATACGACCGAAAAGATTGTTCATTATGGCGGCAGCTTCACCTCGCCAATGATTAGCAGTCATCCTCTTAATGGGGAAAAAGTATTGCGCTTTGCGGAGCCGGTCGTTGATCTAAATCCGGTGCAGCTCGAAATCAAAGGCGTGCCCCGGGAGGCGCAGGCCGCATTTCTTGAAGACATGCACGAGCGGTTGAATGCCGACGACGTTTGTTACCGGCACGAATGGCATGAGGGTGATGTAGTTATCGCGGACAACTATGTCCTTCTACACGGGCGGCGCGCGTTCGCCGAAAATGCCAGGCGACAAATTCGCCGCGTCAACATTCTTTAGGAAGCTCTGATTCCACTTGATCAGAGGTTTGTTCGTTGCACGGAGAAATTGCAAGCCGACCAATAATGCCAAACAAACTGCGCTACCTTCTCTACATGCTGCGCATAAGGCGAGTGGAGTTTCGCATTGCCGAAATTCCCATCCTGGTTATTCCCATCCTGTTACTGATTCACGACACCGCGCCTTTGAAAACCTTCACTTTCTGGGAAGGCATCGTCGTCTTCTTTCTGCTCTTCGCTTTTGGAGACATGATCAACTGCCTCGCGGATCGTGATCTGGATGCTGTTTACAAACCACACCTCTCGGAAGCTGTCTACGGCTTAGGGATTGGCTTTGTGAAGTTTCAGATAGCCGTCACAGCGCTTCTTGCCCTGGCACTGACGGCCCACCTTTCGTGGCAATTGCATCGCTGGCTGCTCTTGGCATTAGTGGCGGTTGGCCTCCTGTTGGCCGCCGGCTATTCGGTTAAGCCGGTCCAGTTCAAGGGACGAGGGTTGGCCCAACTCGTTTGTCTGTGGCTGATCATCTTCGTTGGTCCAATGCTTTTCATTAGTTTGCTGATTACTACTATGCCTTCGCCGGCAGTGGTTTTGTTTGCGGCGGCATTTGGGGCCCTGCAAATGGGCATCATTCTAGTCAACACTGCTGAGGACTATCCCGAAGATCTCGAGGCGCACATCAAGACAACGATCGTTGCGCTCGGTTTGCACCGTGGCATTGCTCTGGCGTTCTGGTTAACCAGCGCGGGCGCTGTTGGCGTGGTGGCCACATTAGGTGTGATGTTTCGTCAGCGCAGCGTGGAATCGATCTGGGTGCTGGCAATGATACCGGCAGTTGCAGCTTGTAGCTACGTTCTGATCGACGTCTGGAAACTGAAGTCGACAATTGCTAACCAGAGTCTCGCAGTGGCCATTCAAACGGTAAAGCGTGCGGCGAAGAAAGTACCCATCTGGCTAACAGTCGTGGCTTGGTCGATGCTCGGTGCTTCCTGCGCGCTTTTCATTGCCGGCAGCTAGTAGTACCCTTGTTTCATCATCCCTCGTTAGCCGGGCAGTGGTCGTAAGTCAATAAACGAGCCCGAACCCTATTTGCCTCTCCTTTTTTGTCAAGCCCTCTCTGACGTTGTTAAACGTTGACTATCTTCGTTAACATCGGGATATTCTAATGACCAACTGGGTCGGTAATTGTTTAGACATCTCCCCACGTCCTGCTCCAGTTAGGTTCTCGCATTAGCCAAGTGAGGTGTCATTGAGAGCAAAAGCCCAGCGAGAGAAAGCCACTGAGCATACCTCACGCGAACAAGGTCGGGTGTTGCTGATCACGGACGAGCGGCGCGTTCCTTATCGAGCATCGCTTGAGGCCGTGGGGCTAAACGTAGTTGATGTCTGCGTGGGCGCTGCCGCGCTGATATCGCTGCGGCGTTCTCGCCCGCAACTCATTATCGCAAATACTGCGAGCAGGGGATTGTCCACCGACGACTTGACCAGACTGCTGGGACAAACCGGTGAGAGTATTCCTCTGATCCTAGTTGGCTCCGAAGCATCGACTGGAGAACGAAGACACGCGGCTATGGCAGCCGGAGCATTTGACTACTTCCAGCTTCCGGCAGAGGTAGAACTACTTGCTCTCCGCGCTCAACAGTTAATCACAGTCCGGCAGACGATGGACCGGCTCCGTGCCGAAGGTGATCTCGATCCCTTAACGGGCCTGGCAAATCGTCGTCGATTTCGTGCGGCGCTGGATCGCGAGGTTGAAAGGTGGCGTCGTTATGGCGCGCCCTGCACGCTGCTCATGCTCGACATTGATTTCATGAAGGGCATTAACGACAAGTATGGCCATCCATCCGGAGACACCGTCCTACGCCACATTGCCAGGACATTGACTAGAGTCTCTCGCAACAACGACACCGCGGCGCGCGTAGGTGGCGAAGAATTCGCTTTGTTACTTGCCGGGATCAGCGATGAAAAAGCTCTGTCAGCAGCCGAACGCCTACGTGGCATCCTGGAGGAGCAGCCCGTTCAAGGGGTAGGAAATATTACCGTCAGCATTGGCCTCGCCTCCTGCCCGACGCACGCGGATTCGGAGCGCACCCTGTATGTTGCGAGTGACAAAGCCCTCTATGTCGCTAAGAATGAAGGGCGAAATCGCGTGGCGGTAGCGCCTCGGATGCAGGAAAACCTTCCCGGCGCGTAACCACATTGAAGTGGCCGAGAGCCTGCAAAAACGGGAAATTAGTGCCGACAAGCTCGCCCGTCCTGCCTTATTGTTCATTCACACAGCAGTGTTGTTGACTACAGAGTCTTAGAAAACCTGGGCCCACGATGCTAAACTGCGAAAACTCCTTTTAGTCAGATTCAGAATATATAAGACGGCGAAACTCGTGATGAAACGTCTGAGCTGTTTGGCTCGTGTGGGCCAACATCGACCATTCAGCCCCTTATTGATTTCGTTGGCGCTGATTGTTGTCCTGACTGCCGGGTATGTCGTGCAGGCGCAGAAAACCGCCGCACCATCAGCGGCACAGAAACCAGCGCCCGTTCCCCGACCAACTCCGACAAAACCTTCCGAACCCTCAAGTGTGCCGCAATCAACGCCGTTTTCAGTAGCGAGTCCGAGTCTGCCTAACCCATCACCGGTTCCCTCGGCTACGCAAGCCCCAGTAGTTTCTCCGTCACCTTCAATTCCGTTGACGAATCAGAGTGCTTCAGGCGTGCTGACGCTTGATGAGGCATTGCGTCTTGCTAATGCGCAGGCCTCGAATTTTCAACAAGCCGGATTGAACGAAAAAATAGCGGCTGAGGATGTCCGGCAGGCGCAATCAGCGTTTCTGCCGCACGTGAGCGCACCGTTAAGCTACCTATATACTTCGCCGGCTCTCGGCCTGCCACCGGGCACGCCGCGAGCTCAGAGTTTTATAGCTAACAATGCCATCAGCGAATACCAGTCGTACCTGAATGTTTCCGGCAATATCGACATTGCCGGCCGCTTACGCGCAACCCTCGCAAGAAACCGCGCCTTGCTCGAGGCCGCGCATGCCGGCACCGAAGTGGCGCGAAGAGCGCTGGCCCAGGCGGTGATCGACGCCTACTACGGCCTGGCATTGGCCACTGCGCAGCGCAGCGCCGCAGAACAAAATCTGGCGGCGGCGGAAGAGTTTGAGCGAATCACTTCCCTGCTGTTGAGTGGTGGGGAAGTCGCCTCAGTCGATCTGACCCGCGCCCAATTGCAAACGATTGGCCGACGCGATGAGTTGCAGCGCGCGCGAGCGAACGAAGAGGTGGCTGCCGGGTCTTTGCGTGTGCTTGTCGGTTATGATTTTACTCAGCCAATAAGCGCGACTGATCTTGCTTTGGCGGCTCCCGTCGATTTTGAGTTTCAGCAGTTTAAAGTGAAAGATGTTTCGCGGCGGCCTGAGTTTGCGCAATTTGAAGCCGAGCTGCGCGCTGCGAACCAGGACATTCGCATTGCGCGTGCAGATCGGTTGCCGCAGCTCTCCTATTCGATGCTCGGTGGCTTGGACACCGATTCACTTAGACCCCCTCGTCTCAAGGAGCACACTGGCGTCTCGGCGGCGTTCAGCCTGACAATACCGATATTCGATTGGGGAGCGAGCAGGAGCAAGGAGCGCCAGGCACGACTGCGCGCGCAAATCGCGGAGAACGAACGCACGATAGCGCTGCGTGGCTTCACTCAGCAGTTCTACGCTGCTCAGGCTCAAGTGACTTCTGCTGCCACACGTATCAAACTCGCCGGAACAGGCGTAACTACAGCACAAAGCAATCTTAACGCGTCAATCGCCCGTTACCGCGCCGGCGAAGCACAGATAATTGAAGTGACGGACGCGTTGACTACTCTGGCTGCGCAGAGGTTTGCTCTTTACCAGGCAATCTTCGACTACCAAACGGCGCTCGCGCGCCTGAGACAGGCGACCGGACAATGAACCAGGATCCGGAATTTAAAAAAGGGGCGCAGAGTAGGGCCACGGGTAATACGACCCGGGGTGAAACATCGTCCACGCAAACTGAAGAAGAGCAGGAAAAGTGGCTCGCCGTCAGACGCGTACGACTGGCGGACGAGCGCCGGCGCAATCTAATTATCGTCGCTTCAGTCGCGGTGGTGGCGTTGCTGCTTTTGGTTTTACTGCTTTGGAAGTGGCACAACTCGTCCACGGCGGCGGATAAAACGGAGCCGGTTGTAGTTAGTGTGCGCGTTGCTAAAGTGGAGAAGCAGACAATTGCCGCGCCGGTCTCCGCGACCGGCACCATTTTCCCGCGCGCTCAGGCAACAGTAGCCGCAAAGATAAGCGCGCAGATTAGGACAATGGGACTATTAAAGAATCAGGTAGTCAGGGCGGGCCAGGTGATCGCCCTTCTTGAATCGCGTGACCTTGTAGCCCAGCGAAACGAGGCAATCGCGGCCCTGAATCAGGAGCGCGCAAACGAACGAAGTGTCACTACCGGCACGATTCCACAAACAAATGCGCAGGACCAAAAGGCACTGCGCGACGCGCAAGCTAAGGTAAGAACGGCAAGCGCCATATACGAACGCCGCCTGGTGCTCTATCAAAAGGGCGGCATCTCGAAAAAGGAACTCGAAGCCTCGCAAATGGATCGAACCACTGCTGAAAACGAGTTGCGACTTGCCGAGCAAACAGTCGCGCTCCGCACGAAGGCAATCAATCCAAACGATCGCGCCCTTGCGGCGGCTCGCGTGCAGGCGGCGCAGCAACGGGTCGCCACGCTTGACGCCCAACTCAGCTATGCGACTATTCGCGCCCCCATCACTGGCATCGTCACCGATCAATTTCAATATCAAGGAGAGTTTGCCGCGGCCGGGGGCAAGCTGGTCAATATCGCCGATATCAGTGAGGTGATCGTTAAAGCGCCCTTTGCCGATACCGTTGTCGCACAACTAAAAGTAGGCGACCCGGCCACGGTATTGCCGACAGACACAACCAGTGAAGCGATGACCGGCAAGGTAACGCTTATCAGCCGTTCCAATGATCCTTTGAATCGGACGGTGGAAGTTTGGGTAACCCTGGGGAATGAAGCGGGAAGTTTGCGTGCCAACGGTGCCGCTCAGGTTACGGCGGCAACCCTGACCAAGAATGACGCGGTTGTGGTTCCCGCGTCGGCCGTCACACTCGAAGCTAGTAATGCCAACGAAGGAACGGTGATGGTCGTCGATGCTGGAAACGTGGCGCACGAAACCAGGGTCACAGTCGGCATTCGCACGCCGGACAAGGTTGAAATCACCGAGGGTTTGCAGGGGGGCGAGACAGTTGTCATAGAAGGCAACTATGCCCTGCCCGACGGGACTAAGGTTGAAATGAGCGACAAGAAGAAGGAAGACACGACGACCGAAGAGAAAAAGCCGGAAGAGAAATGATATCGATTCGCGCGATGCGACGTGGTCCGAAGTGCGCGACCTGTTGCGGGACCGCGAGCGGTAGCGAGCGGATGCCAGATTCGTTTGAGTTTTCGCTGTGAACAATAAGTGGGTTTCCCTCCATGAAATTGAGTGCCGGCATCCGCTTGCTACCGCTCGCGGTTCTGCAAGAACGCTACGGTTGAATAACTTGCGCGCCTGACATCAGACGAGGTTTGCCTCAGCCATGAGACTCGCCGGGGTCGTATCGAATCAATCGCGCGCCGTCCTGGTGCTCATTGCGCTCCTTTGCGCGGCCGGGCTTTATGCTGCGTGGCAACTGCCGGTCGCTATCTTTCCGCAGACAAACTTCCCGCGCATCGTCATCATCGTTGAGAACGATGTAGTTCCGGCCCCGCAGACTCTCGTCTCCGTTACGCGTCCGATTGAGGAGGCGATGAATGGCATTCCTGGTATCGTGCGCATCAAGTCGACAACTGCGCGTGGGGCTTCGGAGATAAGTCTCTTTTTCGATTGGCGCGTTGACATCCTTCAGTCGTTGCAATTGGTCCAGGCGCGGCTCTCGCAACTTGCGGCGACACTGCCACCCACCGCTTCAATTCGCAATGTCGAAAGACTTACCTTTGCTGTCTTTCCCGTTACGGGTTACAGCCTCACATCTGACAAGCGCGACCTCGCCAGCCTGCGCGACATTGCGACCTACACCATTCGGCCGCGTCTAGCCCGTTTGCCCGGCATTGCGAGTGTCGGTGTCGCTGGCGGAAAGGTGCGCGAATTTCACGTGACGTTGGATCCCGATCATCTCATCGCACACAACGTTTCAGTCCAGCAGGTTGTCGAGGCTGTGCGCAATTCAAACATCCTGGCGTCGCCAGGATTAATCGACGAGAATCATCAACTCGAACTGGCGCTAATTAGCGGACAAGCAAAAAAGCCAGAGGAACTAAACGGCATTGTCGTCGCGATTGTAAATGATGCCCCGGTCACACTGGCCGATGTCGCCACGATTGAGTCGGGCGTGGAACCTCAGTACACGATCGTTACCGCGGACGGAATGCCTGCCGTGCTCGTCAACATCAATCGCCAGCCGGATGCGAATACGGTCGCCGTTGTTGATGAAGTAAAAGCTGAGTTGGCAGCGATGCGCAATGACCTGCCCAGGGACGTTAGGGTCGCGCCGTATTACGACCAGTCGCTGCTGGTGCGTGAGTCGATCAATTCGGTGCGCGACTCCATCCTAATCGGTCTGCTTCTTTCGGTCGTGATTCTTTTTGCGTTCCTGCGAAACTGGGGCACGACGTTTGTAGCGATCCTGGTGATTCCGGTTACGGTGCTCGTAACGTTTTTGGCAATGTGGCTCTCCGGTTTGAGTTTCGATCTGATGACGCTTGGAGGGGTGGCAGCGGCGATCGGCCTGGTGATTGACGACGCTATTGTCGTTGTTGAAAACATTTACACGCACCTGGCGCTAGGACAATCGCGGCGCGAGGCCGTGCAACGCGCTGTTTCCGAGATAACAATACCAATTATTGGTTCAACGATTACGCCGGTCGTGGTTTTTCTGCCGCTGACATTGCTGACCGGAGTGACCGGGGTCTTCTTTCGTTCGCTCGCCCTGACCATGGCCGTCGCTTTGCTGACTTCGCTCGTCCTGGCGCTGTCGTTTACACCAGTACTCGCCGAGCGTTTCGTCAAAGCGAAGCGACGCACTAGTGAAGGCCAACCACCGACTAATCGTGAGGAAGAAGATTGGCCGGCAGAGGAGCGGGAATTTCGCGCGGAGGAAAAGGAGGAAGAGGAAGAAATCGGTGGAGTCCTGGGGGCTATCATCCGGCGCTATGAATCGGTGTTGCAATATTCGCTGGACAATCGGTGGCTGGTCGTAGTGGTGGTGCTGGCAGTGGCGTTGGGTTCGTTCGTTCTTTACCGGTTTCTTGGTTCGGAGTTCATCCCGGAATTCGATGAAAGTGCTTTCATTCTCGACTATCTTGCTCCTTCGGGCGCCTCGCTTCAGGAGACTGACCGCATCCTTCAGCACGTGGAACAGTTGATTGGCAAAGTGCCAGAGGTTGAGAGCTATTCGCGACGCACGGGGTTAGAGCTTGGGCTATTCATTACTGAACCAAACAAGGGCGACGTGGCAGTAAAACTAAAACCCGGCCACGCGCGGGCGACGGAAGAGGTCGTGAGCGATCTGCGCAAGGAGATTGAAAAGTCAGAACCTTCATTGGAGATCGAATTTGTCGGTATCCTTCCGGACATGATTGGCGACCTGACCAGCTCGCCTGAACCCATCGAGATCAAGCTGTTTAGCGAGGATGCAAATGCGCTACACCAGAAAGCGGAAGAGGTCGAAGCGACTATTAGGAAACTGAAGTATGTGGTTGACACCAAGAGCGGCGTTATTGTCAGTGGTCCAGCCATCATCTTCAACATCGATCCGCAACTCGCAGCACGCTTCGGAGTGACTGCGAGCGACGTGGCAAACACGGTAACGACTGCGATGACCGGCGATGCCAGTTCTACAATCCTGCAACAGGATCGGCTAATCTCGGTGCGCGTTATCTTCCCGCCCGAGGCGCGCAGTTCTCTCGATCGACTGCGCGCACTGCATGTTCGTTCATCGTCGGGAGCACTTTTTCGCCTGGATCAAGTCGCACAAATTGATTATGACAAGGGTCAAACGGAGATTCATCGTGATGGTTTGCGAGAAACGGTGGCTGTCACGGGAAGGCTGGAGGGCCAGGACTTAGGCACGGGCATCAGGGAAATCAAGAGTCTGCTGGCTAAAGACGTAAAACTCCCGCCCGGAATGACTATCGAATACGGCGGTCTATACCAGGAACAGCAGGCTAGCTTTAAGGAACTTGCGCTCGCCCTCTTTCTGGCCGTGGTGCTTGTCTTTATCACGCTGCTGATCGAGTTTCGCTCATTTGCGCATCCGATCTCGATAGTTACCGGCGCCGTTTTGGCTCTCGGCGGTGTGCTTGCCGGTCTTTTCATCACCGGCAGCACGCTCAACATAGTTTCGCTGATGGGAATGATCATGGTCGTGGGCATCGTAGCGAAGAATGGTATTTTGATGCTCGATGCAGTTGAGGATCATCTGGCTGCGGGGGACACCTTGCGCGAGGCGCTCCTGCGATCTGGTCGCCGGCGCTTTCGTCCAGTATTGATGACCTCGCTGGCTGCTATTCTCGGAATGCTGCCGCTGGCTGTTGCTCTCGGATCCGGGGCTGAACTGCTGCAGCCGCTCGCGATCGCCGTCATTGGCGGCCTGGCGGTTGCTCTTTTGCTGTCACTCGTGGTGACGCCAACGGTGTATGCGATGCTTTCGCGCCAAACGAGTGAGGGGCAACGATAACCATCAATCAAAAAAGGAAGAAGATTATGAATCGAATTAGACTCTTCGTACGAGTGCCGCTGGTGACGATTAGATTGGTAAGAAAAGAGTCAGCATGGAATTTGATGCGAACGGCAAACCCTTAAAGAAGAGTTGAAACTCAGTGGCCGGCAGCACAATGTTCGCGTTGTCCGCGTACCGGAGTTTGGAATTGCAAAAATAGTATTGTTTCGGAATCGTCGTCTTACTTAGGAGGTCCTTATGAAGTCTCGTGTATTGTCGTTTCTCTTCATTTTTGTGGCTATGCTCTCGATCAGCCTGAAGGGTCAGGCGCAGCCTTCGCCGGGATATCACCTTCTGAAGAAGTTCGTTTTGGGAGGCGAGGGGGGATGGGACTTATTAGCCGTCGATAGCGCAGCCCATCGTTTGTATATTTCCCGCGCCACCCACGTGATGGTAGTTGACACCGATTCCGGTGCGATTGTCGGCGACATAGCAAACACTCCCAGAGTGCACGGCATTGCCATCGCGCCGGAGTTTGGCAAAGGATTCATAACCAATGGCGGAGACGCAACTGTTACGATTTTTGATTTGAAGACTCTTAAGCCATCGAGTCAGGTTAAGGTCGGCCAGAATCCTGACGCGATCCTCTATGACCCGGTAAGTAAACGCATCTTCGCCTTCAATGGCAATAGCAAAGACGCCACTGCCATCGATGCCGGGACTGGAACGGTCGCAGGAACACTCGCATTAGGCGGAAAACCTGAGTTGGCCGTCGCGGATGAGCGTGGTCGGGTCTATGTCAATCTGGAAGACAAGAGTCAGATAGTGGCCATCGATTCTCGTAAACTTAAGATTGAGGCAACCTGGCCCTTGGCGCCAGGCGAAGAACCAACTGGAATTGCCATGGACAGAAAACACCGGCGCTTGTTTGTTACCTGCTCCAACAAGTTGATGGCAGTAGTGAACGCAGACAATGGAAAGCTCCTGACGACATTGCCGATTGGCAGCGGGGTTGATGGCGCAGCTTTCGATTCCGACAAACAACTAGCTTTCAGTTCTAATGGCGATGGCACGCTTACGGTAGTGCGTGAGGATTCGCCGGACAAGTTTAGCGTTGCCGAAAATGTTGTGACGCAGAGAGGCGCCCGCACGCTCGATCTCGATCAAAAAACCCACCGGGTATTTCTGGTCACAGCGGAGTTTGGCCCCACGCCGGCCCCGACTGTGGAACGACCGCGCCCGCGACCACCAATGTTGCCGGGAACGTTCACGCTGCTGGTCTTCGGCAGGTAGTGTCAAGCCTTGATTGTGGCGGTTAGCGGAGGCAGGCCCGCGTTCCAGACCCTGAGTGATCAGGCTTGAGTATTGATTGCTGGATTCAAGTTGAAGTGCAACAGCTCACGGCCTCCTCACCATAATTGAGACGCCAGACAGTAACAGTCGACCAACACTGGCGTTTATTCTAATCAGAACCGGAAGCGGACCGGGGAAGCCCGCAGCCCGGCTGGGGTGGTGGTAGCGACCGGCCAGGGACTCAAGTTGTTGTACTTAATTGACCGAGCTCAGCGATGAAACTACGCCACCGGCAAAGTTGACTCGTTGGCCGGGCGCTACCGCATCCGGTTCTGATGTGGATTAGATAGGGATAGTTGAGCCCTTGGCCGGTCGCTACCGCTTCCGGTTCTGATGCGGATCGGTGGCTTCTGAATGGCGTCCTTGGCCGGCCGCTTCCGGTTCTGATGTGGATTAGATAGGGATAGTTGAACCTTTGGCCGGTCGCTACCGCTTCCGGTTCTGAT
Source organism: Pyrinomonadaceae bacterium (assembly GCA_036506215.1). Taxonomy (GTDB): domain Bacteria; phylum Acidobacteriota; class Blastocatellia; order Pyrinomonadales; family Pyrinomonadaceae; genus PSRF01. The sequence continues at coordinate 22,406 of DASXSC010000115.1, forward strand.
ATGTTTCAACGACTGGTTCCCGCAGCAGTTTTTTCAAGCGCGTCACTTCGCGCTCATAACGCGGCGCCTGGCATTCACTCACGAGCGTTTCGTATTCTGCCAGTCGCCTGCCCGCTTCCTCACGACGCCCTGACTGAAAGAGCGCTTCAATGTGCAGCGGTCCTAACCACAGGCGACTGATGCGCGACTTGCCTTCGGCAAGCAATTCCAAAATCTCGTCACACAAGCGCAGCGTTTCATCCAGCTCTCCGTGCCGGAAGTGAACATGGGCCAGGCAACGACGCGCTTCGGTGCGCGAATAAAGCAAACCCAAAGCTTCGGCGCTCCGGTAATTTTCCCGCGCGCTTCGGAAAGCCTCCTCGAAACGTCCCAGATCGGCCAGTAGGATGGCCAGATTCCCTTTCAGTAGCAGCGCGAGGCGTAGCTCGCCAATCGACTCCGCCTGCGCCATTCCCTCTCTGAATTCATGCTCTGCTGTCTTCACGTCGCCTGACATCCCGTAAGAAAGCGAGGTGACGAGATACGTCCAGGCTTGGCGCTCGCGCGAATGCGTCCGCGCCGCTATTTCGCGTTCGCGGGCTGCATGTTCCAGTGCTTCCTGCCAATCACCCGCATTCATGCAGTTTTCACCCAGATACTCGTAACCCAGCGCCTGCGCCAGCGGCACCTCGTGCTTGTTGCCAAATTCCACTGCGCGCCTGGCCCATACGTTGCCGTCAGCAAAGCGTCCCAGGTGTTGATAGACGCCCGCGAGAAATGCGTAGATGTCCGTAACCGTCATGGCGGCAAATCCGGTTAAGGTTTTCTGCTCCGGCACGTTGGCCATTAACTCCGCTGCCTGCTTCAGCAACTCGATGGCTTGCTCCTGACGCCCGGCGAGATGATGGAAACGGCCTTCGATAGCCAACGCCCGCGCCGTCTCGACCGGATTGTTTTTCGGATCGAAAACCGTTAGCGCCTGCCGAACGTATTCGAGTCCGCGCTGATCACCAAGTGTGACGAGCGAAGTGGCCGCCTGGCATTGCAAACGAGCGCGGTCGCCGGGCTCGCTCGCCAAAGCGAGCGCCCGCTCAAAGTGTTCAGTCGCGCGCAAACTATCGCCCGCAAGTTGGGTCGTCTTTCCCATTGCTTCTTCCAACGCCAGTGTTTCCTGGGGCAGGCCAAGCGACTCGGCGCATTCCAATGCGCGACCGTAAGCGGCCATCGCCTCATCGTAGGCAAATATGCGCTCCGCCTCGGCCGCCGCTTGTTTCGCATAGTTCAGTCCGCGCTCGTATTCGCCGGCGTGGATGAAATGATGCGCGAGAGTTTCCACCGCCACCGGCGCCCGTTCGCGATGTTGCTCGAGCCCTTCGGCGGTGCGCAAATGCAGACGACGCCGGCGAATCGGATTTAACTCTTCGTAAAGCACCTCGCGAATTTTGTCGTGCGTAAAAACAAACGCTTCGTCGCGATCCGCGGCCAGCAACTGAGCGCCGCAGGCTTCGTCAAGAGCATCGAGGAGTTTGTTCTCGTTCTGCCCGTCCGCGGCCGCCATCAGTTCGTCGATAGTAAATGACTTGCCGAGTACCGCGGCCGCGCGGAGCGTCTCGTTACACTCCGGGCTTACGCGGTCCAGCCGATTTCCGATTGCCTCTTTTACACTTTGCGGGATGACCAGGTCGGCAAGCTCGCAACGTTTCCACTGTCCGCTTTCTCGCCGCACCGAGCCCTGCTCGACCAGCGCCTTCATCACTTCTTCGACAAAGAAGGGGTTGCCTTCCGTTTCGCGATAGACCGCCTCGGAAAAATCGCCGGAGATGTTTTCATCTAATAACGCGGCGATCTGCGCTCGCGTTTCCTGCGCGTTGAAACGCTTGAGTACGATGCGCGTCGTAAACCGCTCGCGATTCCACTCCACCAGCGCTTTGGCTAGTGGGTGCGCGCGATCGAGTTCGGTATCGCGGTAAGAAGCCGCGATCAACACTCGCGCTTCACGAAGGTTGCGTACGAGATGGCCGAGCAACCAAAGCGTGCCGCCGTCCGCCCAATGCAAATCGTCGAGGTAAAAGAGCAGGCTCTGCCGCTGGGCCAACCGAGCGAGAACGTCGGTGACGGCGTCGAAGAACAACAAACGCTCTTCGTGCGCGGGCAACGCATGACGCGCGGGAAAGGGACCAAGACGTGTTTCGACTTCGGGCGCGAGCTTGGCGATTTGCGACGCGTGTTCACCGATCACTTCGCGCAGTTTTGCGTCGTCTTTTTGCTCGCGTACCCAGCGGCGAAAGGCCTCGACGAAAGGCAGGTAGGGGGTGGCCGCTTCATATTCGTAACACGCGCCGCTCAATACCACCGCGCCATCGAGCGTGGCCTGCACAATCACTTCACGCGCGAGGCGTGTTTTGCCGGAGCCGGGCTCACCGCTCAACAAGAGATAATGACCACGACCTTCCTGCGCCCGGCGCCAAAGCTCGCGCGCTTCTGCCAGCTCGGCGCCACGAGCAACCAGGCGGCCGCGCGCCAGCGCGTCCAGAATGGCAACCGCGCTCCCGGCCTCTCCTTCCAATTCTTCCGCCGGCCCGGCAAGTGCCTCGCGCAAGGCAGTCGCTGTTTCCGCGGCCGTGGCGAAACGTTGGGCCGGATCTTTTGCGAGTAGTCGAAGAATGATTGTCTCGAGAGGACGGGGCAGATCCGGTCGCAGCACGCGTGGCGGCACAACAGGCGCATGTAAATGCTGCGAGATTGTTGCTAATGGATTATCGCCGAGGAATGGCACGCGGCCGGTGGTCAGCTCGTAAAGCACGACGCCTAAGGCGTAGAGATCAGCGCGGCCATCTACAGTTTTGCCTAAAGCCTGTTCCGGGGCCATGTAAGCGGCAGTGCCGACGATCGTGCCGGCGTGCGAAATGCGCGAGCCGTGGGCCGGCAATGCCAGGCCGAGGTCGGCGAGCTTTGCGACTGTTGGTGGCTCACCTGACAACAACACATTTGCCGGCTTGAGATCGCGATGCACTATCCTGTTGACGTGCGCATGTTCGAGAGCCGCGCAAATCTGGCAGGCGAATTCGACTAACTGCTGGAGATCGCGAGGCGGCATCTGGCCCAGGTTAGGACCATCCACCAGCTCCATGACAAAGAAAGGAAAGCCGCGATCTTCACCCACGTCATAGACTGCGACAATGTGTGGGTGATTCAGGGCCGCAGCCGCTCGCGCTTCACGCATGAAACGACTGCGCTGATCGGAATCCGTATCTCTTGCTGCACCAGCACGTCTGCCCGGAGAATCTTCAGCTTCAGGTGCATCACGACTTTCGCTGTTCGTGCTCCGGCCGTCTGCTGCTGTAGCCTGCTCCTGTCCCTCGTCCTGTCTCGTGGTACCTACGCCGATCCGGTCGGCAAGAATCTTTACCGCAACCGGGCGCAGTAGCTCAAGGTCAGTCGCCCGAAAGACGATCCCCATCGCCCCGCGACCGATTTCACTATCGAGGCGGTAGCGCTGCCGCAGCACCAGACCCGGTCGAAGCGTGCTGGCTCGAATCTGATCGGAATTGAAAAGACGCGTTTCCTTCGATTCGTTTGCCAGCTCGGCCGCGAATTCATTCACCGGTTTGCTCATCACTCAACACTCGTTGCTCGTCACTCCGTATATGAGACTACTATTGCCCATTGAAAACAACCTGTCGCAACTCGACGTCGTGGGTCAGTCTTGTTGAAAGTGTCCGATAGACTTTAGTTTGTTGTGACTCAGCGACAAGCTAATAAAGCTTATCGGACATCAAACTGACCCACTACCCAAGTCGACTTTAGCACGCCGCTCGCTACCATTACCCCACGCGGCCTGCCCGCGCTGGGGCCCGGTCCACTCGCGCTTCTATAACCAATTCCTATTTATCCGTTACTGCTGTGTACGTTGTGCTGCGCCTGGTGTTCAACCTCTTGCTGCACAGGAGTGATGCGCCGATGCTTGGGCTATACATCTTCGTAGGTGATGGTATGAATCCGGCGCTAAGCGCTAAATTTAGTAATTCGCCACAGTAAAAAGCATGGGCATGAGTCTTGGAGTGGGCTGGCCCTAAAGCCGCCACACTCCAAAACTAATTCACTATTTACCATTTACTATTCACGGCTTTACGGCTTCTTGCCTTTGCCCTTGCCTCCTCCAGGACTGGGGGCTTCTGGCTTCGCCGCAGGTTGCGCAGCAGGTGGTCCCTGCTTGGCTTCCTGTTTCCCCGCCGGCGCAGCTTGCTGCTGCGCCGCCGGCTGCTGTGGTGATTGCGGTTGTACCTGCTGTGCCGCGCGTGGTTGCGACGGCGGCTCGCGTCGTGGAGGCGGCGCGGCTCTGCGCGGCTCCGGCTGGGCAGGTTGCGGACGCGGTTCAAGACGCGGTTGCGCTGGCGCGGCTTTGCGTGGCTCGGGCTGGACACGAGGTTGCGGACGCGCTTCAAGACGCGGTTGCGCTGGCGCAGCTTTAGGTGGCTCCGGCTGCGCGCGTTGTATTTGTCGCCGCATTATCTCTCTTTGCGGCTGTTGTGGCGCAGGCTGCCCTACTCGCTCTCCCTTTGGTTGTTGTTGATCCTGGCGCTGCGCACGTTGCGCCTGGATTTCCTGTTTTCTTTGCTCCTGCTCGAGCTGTTGCATCTGCCGGCGCGCATCTTTACTGCCACGCGCTGCTTCAGCCGCAAGCGTGGCCATCTGCTGCTTGCGTGCGGCTTCAGCTGCAGGCGCAATCGTCTGGCCCGGAGCTTGATCTAACGCGGCCTGCCGCTCGTCTTTAAAGTTAAGTTTTTGATTCTTAACCTTCTCAGTAACAGGCTCGACGCGCATCGCCTTCGCCAGATCTTTTCTAAAGGGTGGCGCGAACGGCGCGGCACTCGTGATCACCGGTATAGCAAGTTTCTTCGCAATACCCGGTGGCACATCAATCTTCCCCCGACCCCACGCCGAATGTATGGCCGCATTCCTTAGCGGCGTCAGCAGCAGTGGTTCGAGCGTGGGCCGCACCTGCGCCAACACTTGCGGGTTGACTCTGGTAACGACGCGCGGATCGATGGGTCTTCCGAGAGCATCCAGCGGCACAACCGTGACCGCGCTCGGCACGCTGAGATTGACGAGCCGCGTCGGCATGACATTAGTGCTAGTCAGGTAATAGGGCTGCCAGTTGGCGTCGTAATAACGGGGCGCGTAAGGATCGCCAGGGCCAAGCGGCACCCAGCCAATTTGGTTTGCGTCATTCAAAGGAATGAATGCTACCAGCGCCGGTGAATAAAGCGGGGTGGTGTTCACCGCTTCAGGAATCCAGTACCACTGGTTTCCCACGTTGGCCCAGCGTCCGTAGTGATAAGGAGCATAGCCCCACGGCTCGGTGGAAACCCATGTTAGCCCATACGGATAATCGTTGACCCAGTATCCCTGTTGATACGGTACCCAGCCTGTATCGACACGCGGCCGCCAGGCGTAGCCATAGCCGCTCACGTTCTGCCAATCGCCGTAGTAGTCAAGATCGTAGATACCTGGTATGTACGAATTCACATACTGGTAGCCGACGAAACGCTGGTAGGGATCGTAATAATAAGGATCACTCAGGTAGGCGTCGTAGGTGTTATACCGACCATCGTAGAGATTCGGATACTGGTAGCGATAGTAATCATCAACCAGGTATCCGGCGTTGCGTCCATCCAAACGTGACAAGACAACTTGTGCTGCCGTCTGACCAACCAGCGTGAGCATCTCCCCTTTGCTGATACGGCCCGAGCCTCCCAGTCCGACTACCTGGGCCAGGCCGCTCAACACTGAGACGAGAACGCTGCCGTTGTTATCAAAACCAACGTCGTAAAGTCCCGGCTGATCGAAATCGACCGCGCCATACGGCGTCCCTACTTCAAACAACTGGCCCGGAGCCAGGTATCCGACATCGAAGATCGCCGAGCCATCACGAAGTGCCAGCTGGGTGCGATTATCCGAAAGGTCCAACACGTCAAGTGATGTGTTTGGATCGAGGCGCGCGAAGTTGCGTCCGCTAAACGCGAGCGACGCGCGCGAGTTATCACGCGTGTAGATCCGATCTCCTACTGAGAACGGCTGATTAGCCGTAGCGGCGATCCATTGCGCATTAGCCTCGCTATTGCTGCTGGGATTCAGCGCATCGCTGAATGCGACCTCGCCGTCCACGCGTTGAATGCGCGCGGCATTTGGCAGCGCCTCCGCCTGCACTGTCTGTTCATGTTTTAAATAGAACGCCACACCTAATCCGGCGAGCAGCGCAATCACCACCGCCACGATCGTCATGTGGGGCCATACTTTTATCTGATTCATAATTCCCTTTACCTCCTCAATCGCCTCCGAACTAGGATCTTCACGTGCATACTGCGGAGCGCGGTCGTGCGGAGTCCAAACAGATGTTTTTCCATTTTGTTGGAGCCCCGCCCGCACCGCGCCGCGTTCTGCTGGGACCGCGGGCGTCTCGCCCGCACCGCGCCGCAACTCGTCCCCTTTGCTTAAGATCATTCAACGTT
>DASXSC010000116.1:0-10066 GCA_036506215.1 Pyrinomonadaceae bacterium
CGCTCACTCGCACGTCGAACTGCTGGAACGACTTCGAAGAAATGAGGGATGAGGTCGACGAGCTTCGCCATATCGGAATGGAAACCATCGTCAATCTCATTTACACCGTCTCGCCGCGTCACACCGATGAATACAACGCTCAAAAAGCCCGCGACGCCGCCGCGATCCAGCCGTACCGAATCTGCTTTAAGGATGTGGGCGGCTTACTTACCCCGGAGCGCGCGCGAACTTTGCTACCGGCGATTTTGCAAAATGCCGGCGCTGTCGCCGTTGAATATCACGCGCACTGCAACAACGGCTTGGCGCCGCTCTGCTATCTCGAAGCGGTGAAACTCGGCGTCACCGCGTTGCATACGGCGATCCCGCCGCTCGCCAACGGCTCCTCTCAACCTTCGATCCTCAACGTCGCAAGAAATCTCCGTGCGCTTGGCCATACGCCCGTGGTGAACGATGAGGAAGTGAAACCGGTCGAAGAACACTTCACCGCCGTCGCCAAACGACACGGCTTGTCTATCGGGAAGCCGTTCGCCTACGACGAGTCGCAATATCTGCATCAAGTTCCCGGTGGCGTCATTTCAAATCTGCGCCATCAGCTTCGCATGATCGGCAAGGAAGACAAACTGGCGGAGACCCTCGAAGAAGCCGCGCGCGTGCGCGCCGACTTTGGTTATCCGATCATGGTAACGCCGCTCTCGCAATTCGTCGTGAGCCAGGCGGCAATCAATGTCATTACCGGCGAGCGCTACAGGGAAGTCACCGACCAAGTCATTCAATACGCGCTGGGCCATTGGGGCAAAGACGCGCCGGCACTGCTCGACGCCAATATCAAGGATAAAATTTTAAACCGCCCGCGCGCCAAGGACTGGGAAGCGTGGCAACCGCCGGATTCAAGTCTGCACGAAGTGCGACAGAAATACGGCGCGTCGATCTCTGACGAAGAGCTGCTGCTCCGCGTTTATGCTGGCGCCGACGCCGTCGATGCGCTCACTACGGCAGGCATGCCTAAGCCGCAACTAGACGGCAAACAGTCGCTATTCCAATTAATTGAGCAACTCAGTAAGAAGAAAGCGTGCAACCACGTCTACATTCGCCGCAAGGGGATCTCACTCACACTGAGTAAGAATCAATCTCATATTTAAACAGAACCCACCCATCGAGGCGAGCGAGTATTTAGTTTGGTTCCCGCGGATGCGGTAACCAATAGTCCCTAATCGAAACCGCACAAAAGTTGGTCGATTCGGCTGGGGCTGGGATGCGGCCAGGAACAGAATCGAACTGCCGACACGAGGATTTTCAGTCCTCTTGCCTTACCGGGATTATGTGACACTATCGGGCGCTATCGGTATCTATTCAAGCGTTTAACGGCGCTTCCAGCCGGTCGATTTTACCGATTCGAACACATAGTGCCATATAGTTTTGGCAAAGTTCTAGCAAAGTGAAGCTCCGCTTGGTCGAGCTAGCGCCTGGTGCTCTGGCTTGTCTTGAAGGGCGCAATTCCCGCTATTAATGCACATATGGAATTCAAAGCATCGCTTTCTCCGTGGGGCTTCCTTGTACCGGGAATCGTGCTCATTGAGTCATTATTCTGCCTTTTTTTTGCGGTACTGCAAACGAACTTGTAACATTCCGGGTCGAACTGTAAGTTGCTGACAGATCAAATTAGCTGTCCAAGGGAGGTCGCTATGACACTGCCAATTGAGGCTGACATAAAGTGCCCTAAATGCGCGGACATTATGATCATCAGCAACATTGAAGGCATCGAGGTTGAAAAATGCATAGGATGCAAAGGAATTTTTCTTGACGGTGGAGAAATCGACAAAATCAGAGAACGAATAAGGCAGCGAGGCGAAGGTGGTGGTTGGGGCATAGGCTTCATTAAAAACTTGAGTACTTTTTAAAAAAGTTATGTGCCGTCCCCGGACCCCGTAGGCTAGCGATAGCTGCGCAAAATATCTGGAATTGAATCAGTAACGACACGAGGATTCGCCATTCTCGCAGCACGTGTAACCGCTAGAAAATAGAAGAGAATCTTTTAGCTTTGCCCGCCAGTCAGCAGGATTCTGTCGATAGCGGTGAAGAAGCGCGAAATGCCAGGAATTCGTTTGATCGTGAGTTATGCCGACTTGAATCGGGGGCACTTAGGCAAAATATATCAGGCCAGCAACTGGTTATTCGTCGGCGAGACCGGGCATGAGGCGGGCATCATGTTGAATGGCAAATTGACTCACCGCAGAACGATCAACTCGAAATTCGGCACCAGCAACATCAATTGGCTCCGAAACCGTGTAGATCCATCTGTCCGTCGATATGAAGGCAAACCGAAATTCAAATATCTGCTGCCACTCGATGATGAGATCGCCAAACGTCTCAAAGCACTAGCGAAACCTACCTCAACGCGCCACAAGTGAAACCAGCGACACACCTGGATACCATCCAGGAGAGGGCGGTGTGAATCCGACCGTGGCGCTCCATTATCGGACACAGTCGCGCTGAATTGATGGAGAATTCAGTTCAGTCCTACGGTAATGCCTTGCTCAGCCGGACCTATTCTGCATCTCTCCGAAGCGCAAAGTAGACGATTGTAATCCCTATACTGGCTCAGTCTCGATCACACTGATCTCGGATTGCGTCGGAATTATCTTCGTGCGGGTAAACCACACGGCCTCGAGGAGCGCTCTGTGCTCCACCGCGTGCGCTCGCGCCCACCGCCTATCACTATCATGTTAAGGTCGGACATAACCGGACCTTGGGCCGCCGCGGAATACTCCACCCGATCTGCCACTAGGGTTTTCTGCCCGGAACTCCAGATGACACAAGAGCTAGAACGCTCTATGAGGAGCGATGATCAATGGTTCCGGTCCTATAAGAAATCGGGCGATCTTGTAAAGGTCGAGTAATGGCTCAGCGTAAACCGAAGCGTTGAAGATTTGCACCGCCAGGCTGTTTACCAGCCTGCTCTGTATCGGTTGAGCTGATCTAGAGTCTCGGTTTTTTGACGTGCCCTGTCCACAACGGCGGTCGTTAACACGTAAATAGTTTTCAAAAACCTTGATTAATATTCTTGTCGTCGTTTCAGCTGGTCTATCTGCTGCCGTTGGCGTTGGATCTCTGCCTGATTTTGCTCTATCTGCTGTTGTTGTTGGGATTGGGTTCGTTCTTGTCCTTGAAGTTGATCACCGACCCGCCGGTTTGGAGGGAACTCCTTGGCAGGATCGGATCCTTATCGACTCTTCAAGGAAATGCCGCCAATTTAAACTAAGTGCAATCGCTGTAAAGCGGTCATTTTTGTATATCTGAATGTGCTCAAGATCGTGAGCTGCGCGGTCTTTAAATGACAATGGCGAGCCGCTTCACTCAAATCACAATCCAAGCGAGTCGATAACAGCGCCGGCACTATGAGACTCAAACGCACAATTGGCGAAATCATTTAGTTGATCGTATGTCAGCGTTATTCTTCTGTCTCGCTAGCGGGTGACTTCACCTGGTTGACGTAACGGAACGGATCTGAGGAAACCTTAGCAGTCTATCAAAGGAGCCATCTGATTCTACACTAAATAAAAATGTAGCGAGACCGACAGACCGTGCACAAAAGAAAAGAACCACGAGGACTGTCCCGTTGTTCGGAGCAAACAACTCGAAGCTTGCGAATGTGATCGTGAGCCAGAAGGTTTCTTTGACATTTCCTAGCAACTAATCGAACTCGATCTGTACCTGCACCAGATCAAGTGTCCACCTCGACAAAGAGCAGATTGAACGCGACGCCGTTGTTGAGCCTGCCAGACGCCACCTGGTGTAATGGCTCACCTGGTGAAGTCCAAAAATGTGATTCTGCTCATGTAGAAGCTGGCCGTGCCAATGAGCAGCGAATTAAAAGAAGCCAGCTCTAAGGGTTTCGATTTTGAAAATCTCCCCGAACGCGAAAGCACGGAGCGGAAAGAGCACGGCGAGAACAAGCGCGATACCAAGTTTGTTTCATAAGGCACCCCCTAGGAAGTGGGCTTGTATGGGAAACCCAAGCGATTTCAAGGCAAAAGCAACTGACGGCTTCGCTTGTCAATTATTTGTCGCCCAATATCAAGACGAAGGCGGCAGTCCGAGGTTACTTTTCGAACGCTGTAAAGTGAAATGTCCGGGACCAAGGCGGCCCCGCTATTAGACCGGTTTGGGGCCATTTCGGGTCACATCAAGAGAAAGGGAAAATTTGGCATATCATGCCACGACTATGCCGAGAAATATCGGAACAAAATCGGTGGTTGCAGTTGCCTCTGATGGTCTGTTTGTTTCTTCAGCATGGCTCGTATCCGACAGGGGGAATGATTATGCGGGCAGTGCATGACACGGAACTCCAAAGGCGGCTTTTAAACGAGATGATCGAAATTAACGAAAGAAAGCGAAAGCTCGAAACAGCTCTCGCCGCAGTGGATGCGCGAAACCGACTGCTCATAGAGATCGCGGCGCGAAAGGACATCGAGGTCTATAAAGACCGTCATACAGTTGCCGACGTTGCCAATCCCGTAATGATGACTACACAAACAAATTTGAAATAGAAAGCAAAAAACAATGAAAGCCTATAAGGACGATGGATTTAGGTGCCCGCGATGTGACGATCACATTCCTGCGCAGTTCTACTGCCGCGACTGTGGCTACGTCCCGGACTGGCGGCAGGTTGAAACGTACAAGGCCCACAAGGAGGCGGCGTAAGACAACCGTTCACCCAACGCTTTAGTCTAACGCGTTTTATCCTGAATGCGTCCGATTCCAACTACTGTCACCCAATCGGTCTCGGCTCGCATTCAGGATAAAACCTGTCCGTTCAGTTTAATCCTAAATGGCATGGCTATGCTTGACGGAGTCAGTTCCCGGGGGCTAACTTAGGGGCACTGTGAACTGCCTTCATTGCCAGGCACAGAATCCGGGCGACGCCTTATTTTGCGAGAGCTGTGGCTCTCGGCTTGAAGTCGCCTGCCCAAATTGCGGTGCGGCGAACCGGTTCGGCGCAAGGTTTTGCAAAAAATGTGGACAGCAACTGATCGAAGCTGCCCAGGCATCACTGATAATCGAACGAAAGTTTGGTTCCGTCGAAACTTACACTCCAAAGCATCTTGCCGAAAAGATTCTCAACTCGAAAAATTCTCTCGAAGGCGAGCGAAAACAAGTCACGGTGCTTTTCGCAGATATCAAAGGCTCCACGAAATTACTTGAAAACTTAGATCCCGAAGAAGGTCAGAAGCTCATCGATCCGGTACTGCGCATCATGATGGATGCGGTTCACCGGTATGAGGGAACGGTCAACCAGGTTTTGGGCGATGGCATCATGGCCCTGTTCGGCGCACCGCTAGCCCACGAAGACCACGCGCTGCGCGCTTGCTACGCGGCCCTAGCAATGCAAGACGAGATGCGACGCTACCGCCAGAAGCTCGGCCAATCGGAAGAAGCAGGTCTGCAGATCGGCGTTGGTATGAATTCCGGGGAAGTCGTGGTCCGCTCCATCGACAACGATCTGAACATTGATTACTCGGCTCTGGGCCACACCACACATCTGGCAGCGCGGATGCAAGAGCTTTCAGGTCCGGGTGAAGCTCTGATGTCGGCGAGCACGCTGCGGCAAGTCGAAGGTTTTATTAACATCCAGCCCCTCGGTCCTGTGCAAGTGAAAGGTGTGTCACAGGCAGTCGAGGTTTATTCGGTCATCGGGGCTACCACCGCGCGTACCCGGGTGCAGGCGGGCGCTGCTCGCGGTTTGACTCCTCTGGTCGGGCGCAGCACGGAAATCGACATCTTCAACAAACTTGTAGAGCAGGTAAGCGCGAGCCGTGGGCAGATACTGGCGATGGTCGGCGAACCGGGTATGGGTAAGTCGCGCCTGGTTCACGAATTTACTCGCCATCAACTGCCGCCAGGCTGGATTGTGCTTGAGGCCACCTCTGTCTCTTATGGCAAGGCAACTCCATATTTTCCGCTCATCGAAATGCTACGCAGGTACTTTCAAGTACCCAATGGGGCGCACCCTGAAAATGTGCGGGATCGGGTAGTGACGCATATTTTGGAATTTGACAGTCTGCTCAAGGATGTCATCCCGCCACTACTCTCGTTATTTGGCGTTTTGTCGGACGACAAAAATACTTACCCACAACCCGGCCGGAACTCGCTATCGGACGTACAAGACTTGGCCGGCCTGGTCACGCGTTTCAACTCCATGGATCCCCAGCAACGGCGCCGTCATATTCGCGAGGCAATTAACCGCGTGTTGATCCGGGAGAGTCAACGACAACCCCTCTTGCTAGTTTTTGAGGATCTCCATTGGATTGATAACGAAACACAAGGATTTCTCGATGGGTTGATAGATAGCGTGCCAATGGCCCGTATCCTAGTTCTCGTCAATTACCGACCCGAATACACCCACGATTGGGCGAAAAAAAGCTATTACACCCAATTCCGCGTGGACGCATTGCAGCCGACAAGCACGGAGCAATTATTGCAACACCTTCTCGGGCGCAATGAAGATCTTGCACCGCTCAAGGTCTTACTTATCCACCGAACTGAAGGAAACCCTTTTTTCGCGGAGGAAAGCGTCCGATCCCTGGTTGAAACTGGCGTTTTGACCGGTGAAAAGGGCGCATACCGGCCAGCTTTAAAAATCGCAGCGATTCACATTCCAAGTACCGTCCAAAACGTCGTTGCCGATCGTATAGATCGACTACCTACTCAGGAAAAGCATCTGTTGCAGACGGCTGCTGTAATTGGCGTAAGAGTTCCTTTTGGATTATTGCGTGTCGTGTCGCAGCTGTCCGACGATCAACTTTATGAATGCCTCGCGCATCTTCGATCCGCGGAATTTCTTTTTGAAACAAACCTTTTCCCTGAATCGGAATACACTTTCAAACATGCTCTTACGACCGAAGTGGCGTATGGAGCCCTGCTCCGCGAACGCAGGACTTTTCTTCATGCAAAGATCGTAGATGCGCTCGAACAGATTCAACGCAACAACCTGCAGGAACATGTCGAAACGCTTGCACACCATGCTCTTCACGGTGAGCTGTGGGACAAGGCAGTTCCCTATTTTAGCCAATCGGGAGCCAAGGCGTTGGCGTGTTCTGCGTTTAGAGAAGCAGTTTCTTTCTTACAAGAGGGTTTAAAGGCTTTAGAGCACGCAACCGATTCCCGGCGAAAACTGGAATGGGCGATCGATTTGCGTTGTCAACTACGGAACGCTCTGTTCTTATTGGGCGACTCTAAGAAGCTCTACCAATACTTAAAAGAGGCAGAGAATCTCGCGCAAACGCTTGGAGATGAACCCAGAATTGGCCGGGTCCTTAACTTTCTGTGCAGTTACGCGGGATTAGCGGGCGATCCTGATGCCGCGGTCTCCTATGGACGGCAGGCTCTGGCCTTGCCGATCGTCAGCGCTGATCCATCGATCGGCGCGGTGGCATATTATTATTTGGGGGCTGCTTATAACAAAATGGGAAAGTACAGAGACGCGATTGACGTCCTCGAGCGGGGTCTGCAAGGGATCAGATCTGAGCTGCGGCATGAACGATTTGGAACCACACTAGTAATCTCGGTCGTCTGTCGTGCCCACTTAGTTCAGTGCCTCGCTGCGACGGGTGAGTTTGATCAAGGCATACGTTACGGAGAGGAAGGTATCCAAATTGCTAACGAAGTCGAGCATTCTGTCAGTCGTATCTACGCCAATTGCAGCCTTGGGGTTCTGTGCCTTCTGCGCGGCGAATGCGAGCAGGCAATCCAATTACTCGATCTCAGCATGAAAATTTGCCAATCAGCGGGAGTAGCTGTCTACATCCCTTTTGTCGCATCACGTTTGGGGGCCGCCTACGCGACCGCCGGACGTATTGCGGATGCGCTACCGTATTTACAACAAGGAGTTGGTAATTCGGTTTCGGTAGGTAGGGTGGCATTTCTTTCGCTAAGCATGGCGTGGTTGAGTGAAGGCTATTTTCTGTCAGGACAAACAAAAGAGGCGAAGGATGTTGCAAAGCACGCACTCGAACTAGCGCAACTTCATAAAGAACGGGGACACGAAGCATGGGCCTTGAAGGTGCTTGGAGACATTGCCGCACATACGGACCCGGGCAGCGATGAAAGTGAAGTTTTTTACCAGCGCGCGCTGACGCTGGCTCGTGAATTGGGTATGCGTCCTCTTGAAGCTCACTGCAATTTCGGCCTGGGTAAGCTTTATCTAAGAGCCGCGCCGTCTAAGGCAGCACCGCGTGAACTGAGCAAAGCTGCTGCACTTTACAGCGACATGGACATGCGATTCTGGCTGGCGAAAGCTGAAATGGCCTTGGCCGAGGCGCGTTGACTGGAACCTGCTGGCGCGGGCAGATAAGGTGATCCGGTGAGGGAAGAAAATCAAATCGGCAATCCTAGATTGAATTGTATTCTCCTTCAATTCAATTCCGGTTGTTTTCATCTCTAGGGCACGAGGAGCTTGGGGTAGGACTCTAGATTCTTGAATTTGCGCTCCAACTCTCTCAGCGATTGCGCCATCGTGCGGGTCGGATTGTCTGCCACCCGCTGAACGGCGTTGCCCACGGCGCTGAAATGAAGCCCCACCCGCTCGCCGATCTCCCGTAACCCCAATAGCCCGTATCGCCTCATTAAATAACTCGCCACATACCTCGGCTCCGTATACCGCCAGCCTCTCTCCTTCATCTCTTCCGGTTTGATGCCGTAATACTTCCCTACCGCCGCCATAATCGCTTCCGGCTTGATCCCCACCAGCTCTTTGCGCCAGGCGACTTCCGTCTTCTTTCCCCTTTCCCCACCGTGTCTGTTCATCATCTCTTCGACGAACTCCTCGGAGCCTATCACTGCTTGGCCGCGTACTTGGTCCCACGGCGTCCTGATCCCTTCCTTGACTCCTTCTGCGACAAACTCCCGGTACCCTCTCTGCCCCTTGCTGCCGAACTGGCTCATGACATCTTTCACGGTAAGCCATGACGGTGCGGTCCTGGCGCCGGCAGATATAAGGCGATCTTGGTGGAAAAGGATGCCTATTTATTGGAACTCAGCCGCTACATACACTTAAACCCGTTGTCGAGGTGCGTGGTGGCGTGATACTCGTCGATAAAGAGGGGAGCATCCATTTTGGCGGGAGGCTATAGCATGAAACGATTTGGATGGGTCGCGCTTTTTATGGTGGTGAATCTCTGTGACTGTGCTGTTGCCGTACCGCCTAAATACAAAATCGCTGTATCGAAGCAAATAAAATCGCTGCCCCCCAACGAGTGGTGTTCTCTTACGTTCACTCTTACAAACACTCGTAGTGTTCTGGCCAACCCTTGGATAGAAGCTCGTGTTTTAGACGCTGAAAACAACACCGTTGATGAGAGGTTCGTTACCTTCGCCATCCCCCAGGGGACAACAGATCAGCGCGAAACGATTATCTACGCGAGCTGCAATCGTGTTAGACAAGTTGCGATCACCGGAAACGGCCAGATTGTAGAACCTAATATATTTGCTTGGAAAGAATGATGATCTGCGCGGCACGTAGTGACTGTCACCGGATTGTAACTGACGGTGTAACCAAACTGCAGAAAGAGATTAGGAAAGAGATTAGGGTCAGGACTCTTGATTCTTGAAATTACGCTCCAACTCTCTCAGCGACTGCGCCAGTGCTTGTTTCTTGCGATCGGCAGCTGATAACTGTCCGGGGTTTAACTCCCGCTTACCTACCCTTGTCACGGAACTATTTGATGGAAATTGCACGACGTGGGTTCGGGCGAGGACGCAGTTCCGCTATTTCTCAACGGTTTGATCTCGCTAACTTCGCTGCTCAATTATAGCCATGTTAGCCAGCAAGGCCCAAGTTGGGCCGGCCTTAGTGGGCGAACAGATGCCTATTTTGTCGGTTATCTCAAACAGTACGTCTGGAAATTCTCCCACCCCAATCGCATGCACAATCCTCCGTTGCGGAGCTATCCAGCAGTCAGTGTTCGACGGTGAGGATTCACAACCGCGTTAAGAAACGACTTTTTGCTTACTTACAAACAGCGCCGCCGGTTGTCGCAGTCGCGGCACGAAAGCAATGTTACTCACAGCT
>DASXSC010000117.1:0-4809 GCA_036506215.1 Pyrinomonadaceae bacterium
AAGGTAGTTTCGTCAGTCTTAAGAGTGCCAGTGTTCTTCATGGCAGTGAAGTTTCATTGTTGGTGAATCTGTTGACATCTCTATTTCCCGAGTTCTGACCCGAACATTTCAGAGAAATTTTGCTAGCCTGCTGGGTCCGCCACGGTATAACGCTTCGCGACGAGGCACCAAAGACTCAAGCTCCGGTCGCCACGCACGATAGGATTTTGCAGTTCCTCGCTCAGAGACCGCGAAGGTTCGACGAACGACCTTGTCTTGGTTTCCAATCGCAGACGCCCGACTCCTGCCTGGATCTCATTTTGTGCATTGCCCCTCTGGGCAAATAAGATTTGCTCTCAGGTCTGAAGGGGGGTCGGCCTCGACCCGTTATTGAGCCAGTAAAGGCGAACGGCTTCGAAGAGTAAAAGCCGCCAACCTTCGCGACATTGCTCGAAATCTACCTCGGATGAGGGAGGCCTCTTTCATTCTTAGGCAGCAGTAAAATAATCCCGCGAACTTGCTGTAGCGATGAAATACGACCGGAAATTATCGTGATAGTTAAGTAACTATGAAAAGTCTATTTATTGTATCAATTGCAGCAATCGCCTTGATTCATTCAGCTCACGCCAGGGATTGGATGTGGTTTCACGGCGATATAGGGCTTAGCTCGCCTTTCGTGTCGAGCCCGTCGACAACCAAAGGCACAACAGGAGCCGGACCTAAAGTTGCGGCAAAACGGACGCCAGCTTCCAATCGACCTGTCGTCAAAACGAAACTGAAGTCAACCGACCATCGCGTCAGCGCACGCTGATCAAAGGAGGTAACATGCCAACTTATTCTTCCCTTGTCATACCCGATTCCTTGCTTGCGAAAGAAGCCACAGACATCTTGCGTGAACATTCCACCGAGGTGCTTATTAATCACTCCCTTCGCGTCTACCTATTTGCGGCTGAGCAGGGCCGTCAACAAAAGCTTCGCTTCGACCCTGAACTTCTCTACGTCGCCGCCGCATTTCACGATCTCGGTCTCCTCAAGAAGTTCTCGAGCGCAAACGAACGCTTCGAGGTCGATGGCGCAAACGCGGTCCGTCAGTTCCTCACCGCACATAACGTCCCTGAAGAGCAGGTACAAACTGCATGGGAAGCCATTGCCCTGCACACCACCCCGGGCGTCACTCACCACATGCGCCCTGAAGTAGCTCTGCTCTATTCGGGTGTTGGTCTCGATATCCTCGGAAAAGGCTTTGATCAATTTCCTTCGGAGTTGCGGGACGAAATCGTGGCCAGGTACCCTCGCAAACGCTTCAAGGAACGATTCCTCCAGGAATACTTTGCGGGCTTTGCGCACAAACCCGCCACCACTTTCGGCACGGTGAACGCCTCTATCTGTGAACGATTTATCCCCGATCTTAAGTTTCCCAACACCGTCGATGTTATGCTTGGGTCTCCCTTCCCGGATTCCGCATAGCAAAGCTGAATGTAAAGAGTTGTGATGTTCTAAACCGAGGAGGCAAACAAATGCGAAGAGTACGAACTGACTTGTTAGCGCTAATAGTGATGGCAATATCATTAGGAGTTTCGCCCGGGCTTGCGCAAAATCTGGAGCAGGAGAAACCTGTCTTCGAGCACATAATCCCGAACGTCGAAGGAAAGAGCCTGGTTGCCGTCGTCGTGACCTATCCTCCAGGCGGCAAATCTCCGAGCCATCACCATGCCAGGTCGGCATTCATTTACGCTTACGTGCTGTCAGGCGCCGTTCGCAGCCAGGTTGACGACGAGCCGGCGAAAGTCTATCGCGTCGGCGAAGGCTTCAAGGAGGTGCCCGGCTCGCATCACAGGATCAGTGAGAACGCGAGTGACAAAGAACCAGCGAGCCTATTGGCTATCTTCGTCGTCGATTCCAAAGACAAGCCCCTGACTATACCGGATCAAAAGTAAGGATTACGATCAATGATCCCAGCAACCTCACTCGGTTCAACCAAAGGGTTCCGCCCGATGAAAGACACTTTCAGGAAGGGAGGCTGCGAGTCATGAACAACATCGTTTTAGTCCACGGTGCCTTTGTAGACGGCGCCCACTGGGAGGGGGTTTACCAGATCCTTAAGCGAGATGGTTACAGTGTCAGCGTCGTCCAGAATCCCACGATATCACTGGAGGACGACGTCGCAGTTACCAAGCGTGTCCTTGCAGCGCAGAAAGGCCCTGTGATCCTCGTCGGCCACTCCTACGGAGGAGCGGTGATCACTGAAG
The DNA here is from genome assembly GCA_036506215.1 of Pyrinomonadaceae bacterium. Classification (GTDB taxonomy): domain Bacteria; phylum Acidobacteriota; class Blastocatellia; order Pyrinomonadales; family Pyrinomonadaceae; genus PSRF01. Next base: position 2,229 of record DASXSC010000117.1, read on the forward strand.
CCGGAAATGATCCGAAGGTCACAGCTCTCGTTTACATCGCCGCGTTCGCGCCGGACAAGGGCGAATCCGTGGCCACGCTCATTAAAGACCCGCCGCCCGACGCGCCGGTATCACCGATGCTGCCACCGCAAGACGGCTTCTTGTTCCTCGACAAAGCTAAGTTTGCCGCCTCTTACGCGGCTGACGTGGACCTAGAAAAGGCCGCGTTCTGGGCCGACTCCCAGGTGCCATGGGGCGTAGCGTGTCTCAGCGGCGCAATTAACGAACCGGCGTGGAGAACCAAGCCTAGCTGGTACCTGGTCGCTACCGAGGACAAGAGAATTCCACCGGACACCCAGCGTGCAATGGCCAAACGGGCGGGTTCCTCGGTGGTTGAGGCCAAGGGCAGCCACGCCATCTACTTCTCGCAACCCAAGGCTGTCGCGGCTCTCATCGAACAGGCCGCCAGTAAAGACAAGGGGACTGCCGTAGCTTAGTAAACCCCAAGCACTCACACTCGTGGCCCAAATGTCAGCAGGCCACGTCTGCCCAAGCAGCGAAAGCAGTGGTTCGCTTTTCTAACCGGCGATAGCACTCACGATTGAGCACGCGAGTCGGGATTCCTCGAACGCCACAGAAGAAATTTAGCACCACTCATTCCTATCCGGCAGTTTCTCCGTGCGCAGAAGGAGCTTTTGGGTCTAATCCCGTCTAGCGGGAAGCGCGGCGTCTGGGCGAGCCAAAATATTCGATTCGCTGTGGGGTCGGCTTTTGCTCAGATTTTTGCCGCCATTGATCTCTGGTGGAGACAACGGTATGTCTCGCCGTTTATATCTCTTTCTTCTAACTTCACCTTTTGGCGAGCGATTTTTGTGGCAACGATCACGCGCTCGCGACATACTCTTTGACGTTACGAAAGCGGTTCCGGGCACACTGCAAGAAGGTGGTGCGCCGTTCGAAACGACGCACTGGACGGTGGTGTTGCAGGCCAGCAAGTCCGACTCCGATGAAGCCGCGCGGAAAGCGCTCGCCAACTTTAGCGAAGCATACTGGCCACCGCTTTACACTTTCGTTCGGCGCCGTGGCTACCCGCCGGCTGACGCGCAAGATCTCATCCAGGGATTTTTTGTTCATCTGTTTGAACAGAACACGTTGAGCCGGGCGGATAAAGAGAAAGGACGACTGCGCACGTTTTTGCTGGGCTCACTGCAAAATTTTTTACTGAAGGAGCGCGAACGCATGCGCGCGATTAAACGCGGCGGCAATCAGCAGTTTGTTTCGTTTGACCTGCACTTACCGCAAGCCGAAGCAGCAATGTTCGCGACCTCTCATTTAAGTGATGTCAACGCGTACGATGTTGCCTGGGCGTCTGCAATTGTGACCCGGGCGTGGAAGAACCTGCGGGAAAGGTGTGCCGTTGAAGGCAAAGGCGAATGGATGGATGAGTTACGGCCGTTTGTCGCGGGTGGCCCGGCCGTTGCACATGACCAAGAAGAGGTCGCGAGGCGACTCGGGACGTCGGTCGAAAATTTGCGCGTGTGGCTTACAAGGTTGCGGCAACGTTATCGGAACGCGCTGCGCGCCGAGGTGGCGAGCACAGTCTCCAATCCTGCCGAGATCGATGCCGAGCTGCATTATATCTACCAAATTTTGACGTCGTGAAGATTGTTGATCCACACGAGCAACAGGTTGGGGTTTGCGCGACATGCAAAAAGCCCATTACACATCCCGGCCCCGACGGCGAATGTATGCGGTGCCTGGTCAGCTTTGGCTTTCTTGCCGAAGATCACGAAGCGGGAGGTACTGACGACCGCCCTGGTCCATTGCGTTACGCGCACTTCCAAGTGGAAACGGACGCGCACGGATCTCCGGTTGTACTCGGTGCCGGCGCAATGGCGATAACTTACCTTGCTCGCGACACGATCCTCAATTCAAGCGTCGCGCTAAAGGTAATCGGTTGCAAGCTTGCCGAGAATCCGGCTGCTCGGGCACGCTTTCTGCGTGAAGCACGGGCCGCTGCGCAAATTCAGCATCCAAATGTTGCGCGGGTAATGCACTACGGCGAACAAAACGGTGAATGCTTTTATGCGATGGAACTCGTCCGTGGTGAAACGCTCGAAGCGCGTGTGCGGCGGGACGGCCCGTTGCCATTGAGCCTTGCCCTTGAAGTAATCGAGCAAACGACTCGTGGCCTGGCCGCCGCGGAAGACTGTGGCGTTGTCCATCGTGACCTCAAACCTTCCAATTTGATGACGGAGCCGGACACGAGTGGGCAATTAATGGTCAAAATAATCGATTACGGCGTTGCCAAAGTAATGGCCCCGCAGGTTGACTTGATGATTGAATCGGACGCGAGCGGACAAGTAATCGCAAAAGTTATCGATTGCGGCGCCGCCAAACGAATGCCGACGCAAATTGATGCGCCGGACAAAACCCAGGGGGGATTTGTCGGAACACCGGCATTCGCCAGTCCCGAGCAATTCAATGAAGCAGGTGTGGAGGAAATAGACACGCGCTCCGACATCTATTCGCTTGGCGTGACGCTTTGGTATCTACTTACGGGTCGGGTGCCTTTCCTGAGCGGCTCGATGGAGGAAATCCG
>DASXSC010000118.1:0-48117 GCA_036506215.1 Pyrinomonadaceae bacterium
ACACTAGAATCCGTTGACGAGTTGACGCCGTGACGCGTGGGCGTTGCACAAAACGTCATACAACCTGTGCCTGAAGCGCACACATAAACAATTGCTCAGCGGCTTCGCCGCCGCACAGTGCGGTAAGGCTCCGCCTTACCGCAGACAGCTTTTAATAATTAGGGAGGCTGCCCATGCGATTCATTACCCATTCATGAGGCACAGCCTTTTAAGAAGTTGGACACTCTCTCCTGCGGATGTACTTCAACGAAATAGTTGAAGACCAACGATTCATCAACTCGAAGCGCAATGAAGCGTTTGTAATGATGGAATATTTTGGTTACCTGCGACGCGATCCCGATGATAGTGGCTATCAGTTCTGGCTTAATAAGCTGGACCAATTTGACGGCAACTTCGAGCGGGCCGAAATGGTCAAGGCCTTCATCAACTCAGAGGAGTACCGAATGCGCTTTCCGCGGTAGATCTGGTGAGTCTTATGCAAAGGAATCTTTTATTGACGTCAAATTATGAGGAGTATGATTCCGCCTAATCCGGCGTTATGGTTGCTGGGGTGAGGACAGTAACCAAAAGAGGCGAAAGTCTCCGCCAGCCGATGACGGGCCAGTGTCCAAAACACTGGCCTTTCGGTTTTAGGATCATAATCGCTGTTATCGGAATCTGAGCGTTCTAGGAAATCTGTGGCTAGTTATCATTAAACGTTCGACATCTGAGCGATAAGCTAACCGAAACTAACCAAAGTCAAGAAACTTTCTGCGCAAGTAACGCAGTAATTCCACTTAGCAGAGTAGCTGAGGAATGGTTCGCTCGAAAGAGTCCTATTCGTGCTTTCCCACAACTGCCTCCGAATATGTCCGCCTCTTCTTTAGTTGACTATCCCCAGCGATAACTCTTCGTGCGATTTCTCCAAGATAATCCTGTCGGTCGGTATATCTCTTCGCAAGCTCCCTACCTCGAAATTCATCGATCATGTAAATCGATTGGAGGGCATCACCCCGAAAGTAATCTTCTTCGGTGGCGTCCTGGAGAATAGTTTCAAGACTCTGAAGGGCCTGCTTGTATGATCCATTTCCCAGGAAGCCGATCGCGTATCGTCTCCGACGCATGTTCTTATCCTTGACTTGTTTCAAAACAAGAGGCACTACTTTGTCTCCGGCTAAGATCAGGGGGTCCATCAAAGTGTCCTCGGGCCCATCATTTTCATAGAAACGCCTTAATGCATTCTCCGCTGTCGTCTGATTGGATTTGGTCAGGCTTGTCCTATGACATCCCTCCAAACATGTCACACTCGTAAGCAGTAAAATCGTCAGCGCCAAAGGTTGCGCAACGCTCATTAAATCCTGCCTTTAATTAATCTCTCCGATAGTTTCATCAGACCAATGGACGATTTCCGCGAGTATCGATTAACGCAATTGCTCAAAATTTCCTTGGGCGATTATCGCGCTGACCTGGTCACCCAATGTCAACGCCTTCTTTCAAAAGTTGCGAGCCTCTGTGGGACTTCCGAGTTTATCTAGGCCACTCCGGTACTAAGTAGCAGCATATAAACGATTTTGCATTAATTTGCATTCGTGGTCCGTCAGTAGTTCAAGGCGAAATTAGCGCCCATCCCCAGGTTGTGATACTTCCATCGACTTACCACCTTGAATGGTAAACCAGATAGAGCCCCCGCCGGCACTGTCGGCTGGGCCCCCAAACTCGTACACCTTCCCTTCCATGAGCGGTGCGGGTGCGCCTGATGCAGGAACGACTTGGATAAAACCGTCCGGTACGATTCCATATGTAATGCTAGGTAATTTGGAGATCTTGTTGTTGACACCAGGTCGGATTTTCCATAAATCTGGCGCTCCCAGAGGCGGCGGTTTGTTATCGCGAACTTCTCCTAAAGACAGAAAAACCAAGTTGCCACTACCTGACAACGTAAACGTCGGAGGGTTCTTACCGTCGATCTTGATGCCCATAGCCCTTTCACACCCAGTAGACGTGACGAGTATCAAAACACTAAGCAGCAGTCCAGCGTACTTTGAAGTTTTCGTATTCGAGGTGATATTCATTGACTTCTCCTCCTAGCCGATTCTAAACGCTCACAGCCTCGTCTCTACAACCACGAAGAAGCCCAATCTAACAAGTGTCGGAGCGAACTGGGTTGGTGAGGCTCATAATGGGCATCTACAAACGATGGGGGTCGGTCGGAGGGAGACGAGGAAGATGAGTGTGATGGAGCTTTGGGTTTCGGGTAGCCCACAATTACATGGTACCAGTTGCCGTCGATCTGTCCTTCCCAGTCCGACCCGCCCCAATGACCAGGATTGAAGAATGGTTTGAATCCGAGCCGGCGAAGATTATCGAGAGCATCGCGAAAAGATTTCCCTCCAGGCCACAGCTTCCATCGGCTGCCCAATTCGGATCCTGTTGCATCACCTATTTTCTTGAGCGCTGCTATCTTAGCGTCATCGGAGACGTGTGTGCCCATCGGATCGACTAGATTGATCGGATTGTTTGCAACGTTTGCGTACAAATTGATTCCACCATCGTAGCCAATGGGGTCGGCTGTCAAAAATCGCCCTGTGATGGAGTCATAGTAGCGATGTGTCAGAAGTTGCAGTCCCGTTTCAGTATCTGTGTAATAGCCAAACTCGGCTTTGTAACCAAAGGGCTCTGCTAGGACGCCGCTGAGACTGCTGCCGTGAGCGCTGAAAAGATGATTCGTTAGGACAACTCCGCTCGCATCACTCCGCTGGCTGACGTTGCCCTCTGAATCAAAGGTATAGAACACACTAGTGCTGCTGCGACGAGAAACAAGTCCAGCAGCACCGAAGCTATTCGTCGCGATGACTGAGCCGCTTGAGTCGAGTTCAATGATCGGCAGAATGCCGTCATATAGAAAATAAGTCCGGCCACCGGAGTTTTGTTTCCAAGCGCGCAATCCATCGCCGCTGTAACCGGCGGTCAAAACGGTGCCGTACGCTGTCAGTCGGTTTTCCGGATCGAACGTGAGCGTGGTGCCGCCGTAGTTGGTCGGATTGCCGTTGCCGTCATGCGAGTAGCCCGTGCCGGTTTGTTGATTGTTTGAGTTGTAAGCCTTGGTGATGCCTTTGAAGCTGGTGGGATTGCCGGCGGAGTCATAACCGAAATTATCCGTGAAGCCACCGTTGCGGGTGGAAGTCTCCTGCGTGATTTGGTCTTTAGTGTCGTAAGAGTAGCCAGTGACCCCATTGAGCGAGGTGGCGCCAGGAATACTTGCTGAAACTGAAGCGCGATTGCCAACGCCATCGTAGGTGATGCTGCTGAAATCGGAGATCGTCGTGCTGCCGATTTGATTCAGCAGTTCAGTAACCTGACCGAGTGCATTGTGCGTATAAGTTGCTAAAGCATCATTCGCCAGCGTCTGCGTTGAGAGCCAGTTGTTGTTTTGATAAGACCAGCTTGTTGTTTCGCTGAATGGATTAGTCATGCTCGATGGTCGGCCGGCAGCGTCGTAGCTGTAGCCGAATGTTCCAGCCGGAGTCATCATTGTCTGGCGACTGCCGTTTGGATAGTACTGATAAGAGATGGTCTTCGCAGAAAGACCGGTGTAGGTGGTGCCGGCGCTCAACAACTCATCAAGGTTTCCGTAGCTGTAGCTTTGACTGCCCGCGCTGTCCGTCATTAATGCACGACGGCCATAACTGTCATAACCAAAATGGACGTTCAGACTGGTCGTGGCGGGATACTGAATATCGGTGAGCAGACTTTCAGCATCGTTGTAAACATAATTCGTGGTGACATTGTTGCCGTCAATGCGCTGAAGCAAGTTGCCATCATTGTCGTAAGAAGTGAACTGCGTTATCTCGGCGCCGGGCATCGTGATTGATGACAGCAAACCGATGGTGTTGTAGGCGTAGGTCGTAACGTTGTTGTTGCCGTCCTTCAGTGTCTTGAGCCGGTAAAGCGCATCATAAGTATTTGTCACCGGCTCGGTGCTGCCGCCGACAGAAAGTAATTCGCCTTCAAGCCCCAAAGGCTCGCGTCACCCAGAACTTCCCCTTGTTTCCGACTTTTAGGGCAAAGCCGCACTCCTGCACTCCTGCACTCCTGGTTACCAGCTACACAGCTGTATACCTACTTACCAACGCGCATTGCCAGATTCCGCTAACAAAACGTGTTTTGAGGGCATTTGTATCGCTTAGTGGATACTCAGTATCCAAGTTCCTGGGCATCCGTGTTGGCAAGGCGATCTTGGTAAGTCTCATCCTTTCAATGTTTAGAGTTGCGAAACGGCTTGTTCCAGCTATGGCATAGGCATTGATGTACCTCATGTTGAAGGGGCGAGGACTTCCGCCTCTCCACAAGACGCTTGCATGAGCACACATCTACAACCCCATTCAAGGAATTCAGTCTCACTCCCCAGGAGATTAGGATTATGATTAATTTGCTCTCAGCAGCTACCGCCACCCCTAAACACGCATTTCAGACAACGGACCTGGCTAATGCCCTCATGTACAAGCTTTCCCCCGAGCTCATCAATACGCTCAACTCCCTGGGTGTCGATCAGAGATACTCCGTAGTGGATAACTATCCCGATTTTCTCTCGGGTAAACCTATGAGGGCGACAAGTTCTACTACCGAGCTCGGCGTCGCTGCTACCAAGCGCTGCATCGAAGTATGGCAGGGAGATCCTTCGCGAATTGGTTTGCTGATAGCCGCTACGAATACTCCGGATCAAATGCTTCCCTGTTTGGCTTCGGAAGTAATGGGAAAAACTCACGGACTTTTATCCCGATCAATTCGTACTGTCAGCATGCAAGCTCAAGGCTGCTCAGTGTTGTTGAAATCCATTGAGGTTGCTCAATGGTATCTTGCCGCAAATCCGGGTCAGCTGGCCATGGTGTTAATGGCTGAGGCCCATACTCCCTTCGCCGCGCCCCTCTTGCGCGACGAATACTACAGTTTCCGAGAAATCCTAAGACTAAGGAAGGAGCACAAGTTAGATGAAGCCCAGTTTGAACAGAAGAGGTTGGATACCACCTTCGTCATTCAATCGATGCTTTTCGGAGACGGCGCGGTCGCTCTGCTAGTCGGAAACGAGGAAGGAAAACCAAGCTTTGGACCAATTTCTCACTTAACCAATGAAGAAATGGAAGACGTCAACCTTCTTACGATGAATAGCAATAGCTCACATGAGTTTCTAAAGGGACGACCGCAATACTTCATGCGCTCTAGTGTAACCACTCGAGGCGCACACTATGCGGTCACGACGGTCAAGAACGTTCTGGAACACCCTGACTCACCGGTCTCAAACCTGGGCCAGGTAAACGACTGCCTGATTCACACAGGCAGCAAGAAGATCCTCGATAGCGTTTGCTCTCAACTCCATCTTGAAAAAGATGCGACGAAGGTTCAGGGCTCTTACGAAGTCTTGAAGAGTTACGGCAACCTTTCGAGTGCCTCAACAGGTTTCATGCTTGCTGAGAAGAACGATTGGAAGGGCCCGGCAATTGTCGTTGGTTTCGGAGTCGGATTTACTGGCAGCGCGGGAATCATGAATTACGACAACTAGCGCGCGCTGGGAGAAAGGGTCCCGCGAAGGTCATTAGATGCCGATATTTTGCAGGATGGGTTCGTTGGTCAGGATACTGGTGATTGTTTGACTTATCTGCAAAAAATCGAATGGCTTTCCGATAATACCGTTGACTAAACTGTCCTCACCGGCCGGAGGTAGTGTGCCTGTTCCGTAACCAGTTACGAGAACGACATCCATCTCCGGCCAGCGCTTGCGAATCGCTCGCGTAGTCTCCCAGCCGTCCATCTCCGGCATCGCCAGATCAGTAAACACCAGGTCGCAATTATTTCTATCCAGGATCTGCAAAGCCTTCTGCCCACAATCGGCAAGCATCACCCGATGACCCATTAGTTCAAGCATCTCTGCAAGCGTTTCTCGCACGGCAGGCTCATCATCAATTACGAGGATCGAAAGCGACGGCAGGTACGCAGCTGCGGCCGTGGTTTCGGTGGGTTCTGACTTCACAACGGCTGCCGGAATATCAATCGTGAACGCAGTCCCGCTGCCTAACTCCGACGCCACACTTATTGAGCCTTCGTGTCTCTCGATGATGCTATAGCTAACCGAGAGCCCGAGTCCGGTGCCTTGAGCGCCTTTTGTCGTAAAGAAAGGGTCGAATATCCTTTGTCTCACGTCTTCCGGCATGCCGGTTCCCGTATCAGCAAACCGCAAGCGCAGCCGATCTCCTTCGCGCACACAGCCAATCGAAAGCTTGCCGCCTTTGGGCATTGCGTCTACAGCATTGACGATTAGATTGACAAAGACCTCACGCAGCTCGGAAGCACTGCCAAAAGTGTACTGCCCGCTTTCGGCGTCCAGCGCGACGTCATAATCGAGACCGCGCAGTTGGGCTTCGTTTTGCCATCGAGTACGTGTGATCTCAATGGCATCGTTTAGCAAGCTCGAGACGTCCAGCATTTCAAACTCTTTTGCCGGCGATTTGCGGGCAAAAGTCTGAATACGACGAACAGTAGCGGCGGCGTCTTCGGCCGCTGTTTGAATAATCTCAATGTTGCGCACGAGGGGCTCATCGTGGGTTTGGCGGCGAAGTAACTGAGCACGTCCCAGGATTGCAGCCAGAGAGTTATTAAAATCGTGAGCAACGCCAGACGCCAGTTGGCCCAAGGCGCGCAATTTGTCGGCCCGCGCGGCGCGTTCGCGTTCTTCTTTCTGTTCGGTTATGTCCCGACCAATACCAAGAACACCGGTTGTGCGTCCTTCAACTACGAGCGGCGAATTATCGACTCGCGCGTAGCGTAGCTTTGCGTCGGCGGAAAAATAGCGCATTTCATAAGTTTGAGCCTGGCCCTGCATTGCGGTTTCCAGTTTATTGCGGACGAGTTCTCGATCGGGGTGATACACGAGTTCGCAAACCCGACGACCGATAACCTCTTCACGCTTTAGTCCCAGTGCCAAAAGCGTGGCGCTGTTACACCATTTGAAACGGCCGTCCATATCTACCGCATAAATGGATTCGCGAGCACTCTCAAGTATGTTGGTGAGCAGCGACTGGTGCTCGCGGGCGACGGCCTGTACCTTGCGCAATTCCGAAAGGTCGCGGGCCGTGCAAACCGCAGCTGCTACTCCGCCCTTGTCCATCACTGGTTCAATTGACACTAGAATGGGCCGGTCAAGGCGGTCAGGAGTTATCTCTATCGTGACACTGCTTCCTTCCTCGATTGCCTTTTCGACGACGCAAGCCGAGTCCGCGGATGTAGTGCGAAGAATATCGCAACACCTGCTGCCCAACAGGGCGCGCGGATTCGACGCTTCCATCGCCGCCCCAGCGCGGTTGACCCGTATGAGAATACCAGCGCGATCAAAGATGAAAATGCCGTCAGACATTGCATCGAAAGTAGTTTCCCATTCCGATTTGCCCTTTACTACCATTTCAAAGAGTTCGGCCTGCGCCATACCGATTGCCAAACGTTCGGCGACGGAATGAACCAGGGACAATTCGTCTTCAGTCCAGAACCGCAGGTGATCGGTTTGGTGGATACACAGCACTCCGCGGAAAAGGCCTTTGACGATTAGAGGGTAGGCGATCTGGGATCGAACGTCGACCAGGCGAGCGTGTTTTCTGACAGCGGCACTTACCTCTGTGGACACTCCGAAGTAATTCAATGAATCGGCAATAACCAGAGGTTTCGAACTCCTTAACAGATGTTGGCCGACCGGATCGTCGTAGCTATCCTGAAAAGCACTAATGCTTTTGCAGCCCTGGGCAACGTATTCGTGCTCTACAGGTGAAATAGGGTCCGCCGGATCATAAAGGTGCAGGTGAACCCGAGAAGCATTAAGTGCGAGTCCAAGTTCGCGAGTAGCCGTACTCAGCACTTCCGCCAAACTAAGCGAAGCACGTATGGCCATCGTCAGCTTATTAACCAGCGCTTCGCGTTTCGAGGTGGTCTCTGCCTTTTGATAGAGCTCGGCCTGGCGAATGGCAATGCCCGTCTGATCGGCGACTGCTTTGGCAAGAGCAATGTCTGATTCGCTCCATTGCCGCAACTGGCGCGTGGTAGAGAGAGCAAAAGCTGCGGTCACTTCGTCACCAACTCTAATTGCCACATACATGATTGAGCGCACATCGGCCTTCGCAAGAATGCGCTCATAAAAATCCGCTATCCGTCCGTCATGGGCCGCATCGTTGAAGCAAAGTACGCCCTTTTCTTTCAGGGATCCAATTAGTGACTGCAAGTCTTCCAACTGGAAGTTGGCTGCCGCCGGAACAACGCCCTCGGCATGATATTCAGCCATGTTCGTGGCGCGATTCCCCGCCTGGTCTTTGATGAATAAGGAGCAACGATCGGCGTTCAGATAGGACCCCAATTCGTGGACAGCCGTTCGGAATATCTCCGAACTATCCAACGAACATCGAATGGCCTGCGAGATCCGATGGGTCATGGCTTCGCGTTGAGACTGGCGGGCCAGTACCTCTTCAGAGCGTTTGCGCTCTGTCAGATCGCGACCTACACCTTCAACGCCGACCGGTTTCCCGTCGTGATAGATTAGCCTGGTACTGACCTCTAGCCGGACACGGCGTCGGTTTTTCGCAATGATCTCCAGTTCGTAAATTGTCGCGCGCTCCTCGCTCGTTTTTTGCGCGATCATCTGCTGGGCTATGCTCACGTATTCCGGCGCGAGCACATCAACGATATTCATCTGAAAGGCTTCTTCACGGCTGTAACCCGTGATCTGTTCCCCACTTCTATTCAATGAGGTGAAATTTCCAGTGAGATCGTGCGTATAGATAATGTCGTTGGCATTCTCAAAAAGTTCGCGATAGCGCTCCTCGTTTTCCTGCAAGGCCTTCTGCGCTTTCCGGTTCTCCGTTACATCAGTAGCCACGACAATTACGCCGATTACGTGGTCCGCTTCATCTGTTAACGGCGAGTAACGCGCTTCAAATGTAAAGTCCCCGATATCAACAGCTCTGGAAAATGTCTCGCCGGCAAGCGCGCAGCGAACATTCGTGAGAAGCCCTGGATTGTCACTGTAAACATCAAAAATGGATTGCCCTACCATTTCGCCCGACTTCCAACCCAGCGTCTTCAACCCTTCGCCTTCCGATAACGTAAATACGCCGTTTTGGTCGAGCGCAAAGAGTATTAGCGAGGCACCGCTAACGACTGTGCGTAATCGTGCTTCAGTTTGCCGCAAGGCTTCACGTCCGCGACGGCGATCGGTGACGTCTCGCACCACTGCCTGCATTGCCGCCCGTCCGCGAAACAGGAAAGGCATTCCGGTGACCTCTACATCTATTACCTCGCCGTTTAATTTAATGTGCTTCTGCTCATTCAGTGGCGTAGATGAACCTAATTCCTCAACCTCTCGAATCTGCCTCGTAACTATGTCGCGGGAATCGGGATGAACGACGTCAAATAAAGACTTGCCAAGCAAGTCTTCGGGACAAGAGGCCCCCCAAAGCCGCAGCGCCGCAGGATTGACATAGACGAATCTTCCTTCACAGTGGACGATGATTGCTTCCGGCGACAATTCCACCAGCCGGCGATATCGTTCTTCACTTTCTCTTAGCGCTATTTCAGCAACCTTTTGTTCGGTAATGTCGCGGATTACGCCACGAACGCCAGTGGGACGCATTCTGCGATCCCGCTCAATTGTAATAACGCCCTCAAGATATCGTCCGCTGTCTTCCGTGTCCTTTAGATAGTAAGTCGATCGCAGCGGTGAATCAGTAGCAACTCTTTTCGTTTCTTCGATGTCTCGCGCTGCTGCCTTTGCTCCGATCAAGCCGGCCAAATGTCCGCCTACAATTTCGTTTGGAGACTTGCGAAAGAACCGGGCGCCGGCGGCATTTATGCTCGTGATAATTCCATCCATGTCCCGCGTGTAGATGATGTCGGCTGCCTGCTCGACAATCTCTCGATAATGCTTCTCTACACGGCGCCGCTCGGCGAGCCTGGCAACCTTTACCAGCAATTCCTGATTACGAAACGGGAGTGCGAGGTAATCGTCCGCTCCCGCCGTCAAACCCTCGATGCCATGGTCCGCCGGATTCCGGAGTCCACTAACCAGGAGCACCGGGATGTCAGCTGTCCTGGGTTCTTGTTTGATTTGGCGACAAAGCTCAATACCGTCAAGGATCGGCATCACCACATCGCTAATCACCACATCGGGCCCAAAGGAATTTACCGCTTCGAGGCCGCTGCCGCCGTCAGCGGTAGCCATGACTTCGTAGCCTTCGTTTTCTATGAGTTCGGTAAGGAGCGATCGAACATTCTGATCGTCATCGACGATCAGCACTCGACACTTTTCTGAGGAGGCCCTTAGCATCTGCTACTCGAGTTTGAAGCCAAGTCAAATTAGCCAGTCGGAAGCTGAGGAGCGTTGCCGGCAATGGAGCGAGGAGAAAATAATGAGCCCTGGATTGCTCTGGAAATTCCGTCAGTTCAGGAAGGCGGCCTCGACTCGCCGCCGCTGAAGTATAACAAGGCTAGCACGCGTTTGTCATGGATAAATAGTGTAGTTTGTGGGATTTATCCCACAATCTCTTCAGCGGTCCGTCTGCTCATTAGGGATAGGATCTTCTTTTGGCAGGTAAATCTTTGTCGGCCGTCTTCGCAAAATATCCAGGGCGGTAGTTTAGCTTTAATTTCTGTTTACGCAACTCTGGATCGACAACCTCGATCTGAATTCGACGATATGAGCCGTCACGGGCCTTGTTTGAAGGAGAGTAGGCTACCAGATACTGCTCGCGTAGGTCGCGCTGGATCTGCATAAAGGCACTCCTCAACTCGCTCTCACTCCTGGGGAAATAGGCTCGACCGCCAGTTTGCTCCGTAATTTTTCGGAGCGACGACTCATCAACACCCCCCTGATAACTGTCGCCGATCCCGATCGCGTAGATAAGCGCATCGGCCTTTTGTGCTCGTTCAATCGCCTCGTGCATTTTCACCTGACTAATTGTGTCCTCACCGTCTGTGAGAAGGATTATAGTGCGGCGAGTATTTTCGGCCGAGACCGACACCAGATCATTAGAAGACGCCCAGACAGCATCCCAGATGGCAGTGGCGCCAGCCATGATCTGGTTCGTATCTGAAATCGGCGGTGTGCTTGTCCTGCCATCGCCCACCACAACCCCGCCGCCTACGTAGCCTGAAGGCGGCACAAACTCCACCCGGTCAATTGCCCGTCGCAGGCGATCAAGATTGCCGGTGAAGCCCTGCTCCAGCGTAACGTCCCCGGTAAACGAAACAATTGCTGCCTCATCTTTGTCAGGACGCATGACCGCTTCAATGAAAGAGCGCGCCGCGGCTTTCTCATCTGGCAGAGTGCGTTCTTCTGAACGGCTGGTATCGATCAGGATGGCAATCGAGAGAGGCAGATCGATGTTCGGTTGGAAAGTGAATATTTCCTGCGGCTGACCATCTTCGAGTATCCGGACATCTTCCTTCTTCAGGTTGCTGATGAAGCGTTTGCTGCTGTCGGCGGCAGTAAAGAAAATACTGGTGAGGTTTGTCTCGACACGAACAACTTCTTCCGACTCCTGTGGAATCTCTTCCTTTGGCACAACAGTTGGCGTCGGTGATGGAGCTGGTTGTTCGGAATCGGCTACTCGCCTGGTGCGGGTTTTTTCGGGAACTCCGGGAGTCTGTGTCTGCGCAGTCATCTTCGCCGGGACTACGGAACTAGCCACGAATAAGATCAACAGTCCAAATAGCAACAGCAAATTTCTTATTACGCAAATAGACATCTATCTCTCTTACGGCCTGACGCTGTCCGCTTTCGCCGTGTACCCGTGTTTAGTTCTAACTTTTAGATCTTTTCGACCCTCAGCGAGCTTGACATCTATCTTTCGAAAGCTGCCATCGTAACGATCATTGATAGGTTTGTAAGTAACGAGGTATTGAGCGCGAAGCTCCCTGGAGATTTTGTTGAAGGAGCGTTCCAGGGAAAGCATGTCACCGGTGAAAAAGGCCACTCCACCTGTCTCTTCAGCCAGGGTTGTCAAAGCGCGATCTTTTTGATCCTTCACTTCTCCGGCTTCAACCCCGGGAACGGTGGAGACGAATCCAGCCTTCGTAGAGATCGCAAAGATCGTAGTCTCAGTTCGCTGGGCAATGTCGATAGCATCACGAATGTTAGCCCGGCTGTAGGTATCTTCTCCGTCGGTAATGACTACAAGAACGCGCCGTCCCGCGACCGTTCTCAGCTTCTCGTCGCAAAACTGCCAGACAGCGTCGAACAGCGCGGTTTGGTCTCCTGTTTTCTTCACACTCGAGACTGCGCGATCGAGTAGATCGACCTTGTTAGTAAAATCCTGGCGCAGATTTATCTCGTGGTCGAAAGTAGCAAACAGAACTTGGTCCTTGCGTTCGCGAACTACCGTCTGGATGAAATTCATAGCCGACTCTTGTTCAAACTTGAGTTTGCCTGCCGTCGACGGAGATGTGTCCATCAGAACTGCGACGTACACAGGCAAGGTCTGGCCTAGATCATTTGAGAAGGTCTCGATCTGTTGTGGAACTCGGTCTTCGAGAATGACGAAATCGTTTTGGGTTAGCCCAGGAACAAATTGGCCTTTCTTATCGACTACCGTGATCGGGAGACGCACGCGTCGAATGAAGATTGTCTCCGACTGAACATCCTGGTCATTAGCTGTCGGTGGTGGCGTCGGCTTCGGCTTTGGCTGTTGCGCTTCGATTGCACCAGCCGTTGCAAAGACGAAGGCGAGCGGTAATAGTCTCGTTAATAGAGAGGGGAAATAAAGCTTCATACTAATGGAATAGGTGATTTGCCGTGTTCTTACCTGTTGGAGACCTGCTCTTTGATGCCTGGTCAACTCGGCGCCGTTGCCCCCAGCCGAGTCTGTCGGATTACGGCTAGCTTCAAAGGATTATAAGACCACATGTCTGGAAACAAACCAAACCCGACTAATGCAACGCACTTGCACGACACCGCTCCTGGCAGTTTAACTTTGGCGTAAGCGTATCAGGACAGTCTGGCCCTTGAAAGAGTCTGGTAGCCAGGATTGTTTCCATAGCCATATCGGATCCCGGCATAGCGTGAATCCAGTTTTGAAGCCGCAATGTTCTGCTTCATTGCGTTTCAAGTTTCTCCAGCAAATGGGTTAATTCCGCCGGTAACGGCGCAAAAAAGCTCATCTGTGCGCCGCTGTACGGATGACGAAACCCCAACTGTTCCGCATGAAGAAACTGTCGCTTCAGTTTACGAATCTGGGCACGCAGTTGCACATCTCGCACGTTGTTGTCGCGCCCGCCACTGTAAAGCTCGTCGCCGACAACCGGATGCTTTAGCCATGACAAGTGAACGCGAATCTGATGAGTTCTTCCGGTTTTCAGTTCCACATCAAGCAGCGTGAACGAATTGTAACTGCGGCGAACTTTATAGAGAGACAGAGCCCCCCGGCCGCCCGGCACGATCGCCATCCGGGTTCGATTGCGAGGATCACGCGCGATCGGTTGTTCAATGCGTCCGCTCTCCTGCTTTAGCACGCCGTGAACCAACGCCACGTAACTCTTAAAAACTTCTCGTGCGCGAAACTCATCAGCCAGGTTCTCGTGGTCCGATTCGGTCTTCGCCGCAACAAGCAGACCAGAAGTGTCTTTATCCAAACGATGCACGATGCCAGGGCGAATTGATCCGGAGTTGGAGAGTTGCTGAAAATGATAGGCCAGCGCGTTGGCAAGGGTCCCGGAATGGATTCCGGCGGCAGGGTGCACGACCAGGCCGGCAGGCTTGTTGATCACGATAATGTGATCATCTTCGAAGACGATTTCGAGTGGAATGTTTTCAGGAGTGAAGTTCGCGGCCGGCGCGGGTGTTAATTCAACTTCTATTACATCCTTGTCAGAAACTTTGAGAGAGGCCCTGGCCGGTGTGCCATTCAACAGCACGTCACCCGCTTCAATCAGCCGTTGCACACGAGCCCGACTCCAACCCTCGATCCGCGCCGCCAGGTATGCATCGAGACGCGTGCCGGCTTCGGTTTCATTGACCTCGAACGTAACGGTCTCATTGTCAGGCGACGTCTGGAGTTTCTGATTGGGTGAATTCATACAGGGCGATTCTAACCACAGGAACGCGCAAAGGCCGCAAAGACTCTCTCTAATCGGTTGAGAAGCTTTGCGGACCTTCGCCAAATCCAGGGTCCTTTGCGTTTAGCGTCTTGATGACTGTTCTCTAACCATGCTTGCTTTCAAATTCTTTCATGAAAGCAACCAGTGCTTCTACAGCAGCGAGGGGGAGAGCATTGTAGATCGATGCGCGAATGCCACCCACCGAACGATGACCTTTCAAGCCATCCAGCCCTTGCGCCGTTGCTCCGGCAGCAAACTTCTTTTCGAGTTCTTCCGAGGGAAGCCGGAAAGTCACATTCATAATCGAGCGCGAGTCAGCATCAGCATGTCCGCGATAAAAACCAGTTGCGTCGATGATGTCGTAGATGAGCTGTGCCTTCGCTTCATTCTCGCGATGCATTGCTTCAAGCCCACCCTTCTCGAGTAACCACTGGCTGACAAGACTAATAATGTAAATGCCCCAGGTGTTCGGCGTGTTGTAGAGAGATTTATTCTCAACGTGCGTGCGATAGTCCAGCATGGTATGTAGTCCGTCTGGAATTCGCTTCAGCAAATCGTCGCGCACGATAACGAGCGTGACACCACTCGGTCCCATATTTTTCTGCGCGCCGGCATAGATTAGACCATATTTATCAACCGGAATTGGATGCGACAGAATGTCCGATGATGCATCGGCCACCAATGGAACGTCGCCGACCTCCGGTTCCTTCTTCCACTCAACCCCCTCGATCGTCTCGTTGGTTGTTATATGAACGTATGCTGCCTTGGGATCCAGATTGAGCTCATCGTTTGCGGGAACGCGAGTGAAGCCGCCGTCCGCCATCGTGGCGGCAACGTTAGCCGCTCCCACGCGCTTCGCCTCTTTGAGTGCTTTCTTGCCCCAACTGCCGGTGATGACGTAGTCAGCACTGCCATCCGCGGGCAGAAAATTCATCGGAAGCATCGAGAATTGGAGACTTGCTCCACCCTGTAAGAACAGCACGTGATAGTTGTCGGGAATGGCGAGGAGTTTTCTCAGATCCGAATCCGCGTGATTAATAATCTCGTCGAAGGTTTTCGAGCGATGACTGATCTCCATCACCGACATGCCAACGCCAGGGAGGCTCAACAGGTCATGCTGCGCCTCTTCCAGGACCGGCACTGGCAGAACAGCCGGGCCGGCACTGAAGTTATGTATTCGTTCCGTCATTGTTATCTCTCATTGTTATCTTCGTGAGTAGCAAATCGTAAATAGCTTCACGCTTCGCCGAGTACCCGCTTCCCCGGCGACGGCTCGTTCTGTATTTTGTCCTATTCACGATTCATTAATCACTATTTGCCGTTGTGTTGCTGCGACCGCATCATGCGGCCGGCGATCCGGATGATTAACGACCGCGGCGCCAGGCGCTCACTTTGGGTCATCAGAAAATTCGTCCAGCCGGAGATGATGTGGCTCTTGCCATGGGCGAGCCCGCGCAACGCTACCTCCACCACTTCTTCAGGGGTCTGCGAAATACGAGCTGGCGGCTTTTGCCCACGAGCCGCTTCAAAGAAGTTTGTATCAGTCACACCGGGACACAGTGCCATCACTTTGATTCCGTGCGGCCGATTCTCTTCCCAGAGCGCCTCCGAAAACGAGAGCACGAATGCCTTCGTGGCGGCGTAAGTTGCCATGAAAGGCACCGGCTGAAACGCCGCAGTCGAAGCCACGTTGATGATTACTCCCTGTCTTCGTTGAACCATGGGCTGAAGGAACCGGTGGGTCAGTTCCACCAGCGATTTAATATTGAGATCGATCATGTTCAACTCGCGAGCCAGATCGAGTTTGCTGAATTCACCCATTGAGCCGAAGCCGGCGTTGTTAATCAACATGTCGACCACCAAGCCGCGTTTCTCCGCTTCTTCAAACAACCGAGCCGGCGATTCGGGTTGGCTGAGATCCATCGCCACGTATTGCGCGCGGATGCTGCTGGAGCGCCCCAACTCATTGCACAGCGTGATCAGCTTGTCTTCCGACCGCGCAACGAGCAAGACATTTCGACCGCGAGCGGCGAGCTTCCGCGCGAAGACTTCGCCAATGCCGCTGGAGGCGCCGGTGATGAGCGTTGTATTCATGAGACTTTCAGTTCCAACAAATCCAACTCGATGATGTCGGCGTTCCCCGCGCTCAATCCATCCAGCATTCCGCGCGTCGGCGCGTTATCGAGATTTATTCGAGCGACAGCAGCTTCCGCCCCTTCGAAAACAATATTCTCCATCTCCTGAATGTTAATGTGTTCACTCTTGATCGCATCGAGCACGGTCGCCAACACTCCGGGACGATCGAGGTGACGTACAACCAGCCGGTAAGTCGCCGGAGTTTGTCGGGCCAAATTCACAACATTGGGCACCTTCCCGGTCTCTTTGAATTCCCGCACGATCCGCACGGTTTCAGCGGCGATGGCTTCCTGTGCTTGATCAGTTGATGCGCCGATGTGATGCGTGCCGTACAGATTTGGTTCCTTTGCAATATCGTCCGTAAACTCGGCTGTTGCCGAAGTTGGTTCCTGGGCGTACACGTCGAGTCCAGCGCGAATCCCGCGAGATCTTATGGTCTCGAGCAGGGCAGCCTGGTCCACCACCTCGCCGCGAGCTGTATTGATGAAATAGGCGCCTTCACGCATTGCCGCGAAAAACTCGGTCCCCAGGAATGCCCTGGTGTCGGGGTTGAGCGCCACGTGTACACTAACAATGTCAGCTTCGCGCGCCAACTCAGTGGGCGTTGCTTTGTATTCAACTCCGAGTGCGGCGGCTCGTTCGGGAGTCAGGCTACGGCTCCAGGCAATTACCGGCATGCCAAAGGCGCGGGCGCGCGGTATCATTTCAGACCCAATCTTCCCGACACCCACAAGACCGAGCGTTCGACCAAAAAGTCCGCGCGCCCTGGAAAACTCTTTCTTGTTCCATTCGCCGCGACGCAATGCGATTACATTGTCGGCAATACGCCGGTCGAGCGCGAGGATGAGCGCAAAGGCCAACTCGGCCACCGCTATTGAATTCTTGCCGGGGCAGTTCGAAACATAGATGCCACTTCTCGAAGCAGCGGTAACGTCAATGGTGTTGAAACCAGCACCGGCGCGGACCACGAGTTTGATCGGGCCGGCTGCAAGCATCTGCTCGGTTACTTTGGTCCCTCGCACCACCAGCACATCAGGAGTTTGCCGGCGAATCGCCTCAGTCAGTGTCTCGTCTTTAAGATCTGGCTGGTATGAAATGTCGCAGCCGAGGGCCTGTAAGCCATCCCGCCCGGACTGCTCAAATTTATCGGCAACTAAAACGCGCATTTGGTCAGTGGTCCATAGTCAGTGGTCCGTTGCCAGCAAGGCAGCTCGTTAATAATAGTGAGAGCGGACTAACAACTGACTAAATCTTATGAATGAGAAGCCCATCTCGAAGCTTTGGCTCAAACCAGGTTGACTTGGGTGGCATGATTTCTCCGGCATCAGAAACGCTCAATAAATCTTCCATCATCGTCGGGTAAAGCGAAAAAGCTACCGCTGCCTTCCCTTCGTCGACGAGTCGCCTTAGCTCTTCGGGGCCTCTCACGCCACCAATAAAGTCAATTCGTTTGTCTGTACGGACATCTTTGATACCCAGGATCGGGTCAAGCAGGCGATCCTGAAGAATACTCACATCGAGCGAAGCAACAGTCCCCTGAGGCGGTGGCATATCTGATCTCAAACTGACTGTGTACCAACGGCCATCAAGATACATGCCCCACTGTCCCCGACGCTCAGGCATGTTATGGCCATCTTCTTTAACTTCAAAACTCTTTTTGAGAGCTGCGAGAAACTCGCCCGTGGAGAGTCCGTTCAAATCTCGAACAGCGCGATTGTAGGGGAGTATCTGAACTTGATCGTCCGGGAAAATCACTGCCAGGAAGAAGTTGTATTCTTCGTCCCCGGTTTCTCCGAAACTCTTTTCCTTTAGTTCGGCCCGGGCACGCGCGGCGCTGGCGGCGCGGTGATGGCCGTCGGCAATGTACAGAAAAGGAATCTCGCGAAAGGCGTGCACGAAGCGCACCGCATCAGGAACGCGCCAGATTGTATGTTGAATGGTATCAGGGGCGGTGAAATCGAAAATGGCATTTGTCATCATCGTTTCCATCACCATTGTGTCGATGTCGCGGTTCGACCTGTACGTGAGGAAAACGGGTCCGGTTTGTGCGTTTAGCACTAGCATGTGATGAGTGCGATCGTCCTCTTTATCGCGACGGGTTCGCTCGTGTTTACGAATCAGCCCCTGATCATACTCATCTAGCGAGCAGCAAGCGACCACGCCAATCTGCTCGTGGTCTCCCATAATCAGCCGATATAGATAGAGGCTGGGAGACTCCTCGGTCACTAGCGGACAGTCTTTAATCAGTTTTTCAAAATTCTCGATGGCTCTCCGATAGACCGGATCGCTGTGTATATCAGTTCCATCCGGCAAATCAATCTCGGGACGAGAGACGTGCAAGAAACTCAGCGGATTGTTTGCAGCGAGAGCCCGCGCTTCATCAGTATTGACGACGTCATACGGAACACTGGCTACCTCGCTTGCCCGATCAGCAAGTGGACGTAAAGCATTAAAAGCACGGATAACTGCCACTAATTCCCCCTTTGCGCAGGCGGCAACCGCCAATTGACTAGCAATAGTGTGGCGGCAGAATTCCGACTGCGCGTCTTTTCCGAACGCTTATTAATTGCAGGAGCTTATCGCTAAAGACTATCCGCTCACGCGCGGTCTTAGCAAGCCGGGACATGAATCATACAAGCAGCTATTAATTGAGAGAATTCTATTCTATGCAAATGCTTTCAACCGGCACGCCGCAACAAGCAAACTGAGTGTAGAATGTTTCGGAATGTCCAGTCCGGAAGAGTCGAAACGAACGGAGCTTGAAGAAAGACTGCGCGAAGTGGATCGGCAACTGCGCAGCGAGATGCTTGCGCGCGGTTTCGATCCTGCTCAAGACAACAATCTTGCGCTTACGGCTCCGCTGGCCAGGCTTTACATGGAACGAGAAAACTTGCTGGCTGAATTGGACTCGCTCCGAAGCCCGGAACCCTAAGGTGTGAAAATAACAATGGGATCACATGACTGAAATCGAGAGAATCGTAGACCAACTTAAACGGGCCTTTGAAGGCGAAGCCTGGCATGGACCGGCGGTCCTGGAAATTCTGGAAGGTATACCGGCTCAGCAAACCGCCGCACGGCCTTTCAAAGGCGCACACAGCATTTGGGAAATTGCGCTTCACATTGCAGCCTGGGAGCGCGCCTGTCGCAGAAGATTAGGGGGTGAGCGCGCACAACTCACGGACGCTGAGGATTGGCCCGAGGTTGCAGTTGCGACCGAGGAAACGTGGCAACAGGCCAAAGCAGAACTCAGGCAAGCGCACGAGGAGTTGTGTCAAGCGGTTTCCAAACTCGATGAAAGTCAGCTGGATCAGCCGATTATAGAGGGAATGAGTTCGACGTATATAACGCTTCATGGAGTCATTCAGCACAGTCTTTATCACGCCGGACAAATTGCCATATTGAAGAAAGCATCATCGGAGCAGGAGGGAGTATGAACGAACTTGCTAGTCGACAGTGTGTTCCATGTCGCGGTGGAGTACCACCGTTGCCAGCTGATGAGATTGCGAAGCTACAGGCACAGCTTGAGGGTTGGGAAGTTGTAAATGAACACCATTTGCGCAAGGAATACAAATTTGAAGATTTCAAAGAGACGCAGGCGTTTGTGAATCGAGTCGGCGAAGTTGCCGAAGAACAATGGCACCATCCCGATATTTGCTATGGTTGGGGACGAGCGGAAATCACAATCTGGACACATAAGATTGACGGTCTGACTGAAAGCGATTTCATCCTCGCTGCGAAGATTGATGCGATCTGAGAAAACGTAGGTAATGGAGGTTTGGTGAGCGACGTTAATAACCAGAATTCTTGTAAGTCCCGCGGACAATCAGATGCGCAATTGAATACCGATGCGCAACCAGATCCCTGCTACGATAAGATGATGGCTGAACCTAAAGATAATAACCTCCTGAATTTCATCGCTACGACGATCGAGACCATGCGAGATCAGATGGCTACGAAAGACGATCTCGTAAAGATTGAGACAAAAATCGAGAGATTGCGAGATCAGATGGCGACGAAAGAGGATCTCGCTGCCCTCGAAGATCGGATGGCGACAAAGGCAGATCTCGCTGCTCTCGAAGATCGGATGGCGACAAAAGCAGATCTCGCTGCCCTCGAAGATCGGATGGCCACGAAAATTGATGTTGCGGCTATACGCGCTGACGTCGAGCAGGTGCAGGTGCGTCTTGACTCTATTGATCGCGCTCTTGTGCGCGTATGGGTCTAGTTGAAGCCGATATTAGCCGCCTGCGCAGCGTGCTCTACTTGCTGGTAAAAGACAAACCCGACATGCTGAGACTTCTGGGTCAAGCAACGACAGGCGAAAGTCGACCGCAAGGGTGACAGCAATCCCGCGCCGGCCGATCAGGCCCTTCGCCGATTGGGTTAGCCTGCTTATTTCTGGATTTCAGTTCGGTATATTTCTTCCGTTTCAGTGATCATTCGCTCCACGCTGAAATTTGTGGAGGCCGTTCGCTGAGCATTCGTTCCCAAACGCGCTCGCGAGTCCTTGTCCTTCAGCAACAACACAACGGCGTCTGCCATCTT
Source organism: Pyrinomonadaceae bacterium (assembly GCA_036506215.1). Lineage (GTDB taxonomy): Bacteria > Acidobacteriota > Blastocatellia > Pyrinomonadales > Pyrinomonadaceae > PSRF01. Next base: position 20,782 of record DASXSC010000118.1, read on the forward strand.
ATTGAAATCGCCAACCGGGACCAGCAGGCCCGTCTCGCCCAATTGGATTAGCTCACGTGCGCCCTCGGTTTCAGTTGCCACGACGGCCGTTCCGCTGGCCATCGCCTCCGCCAACACCAGTCCAAAAGACTCTGTGTGAGACGCGGAAACAAATACATCCAACGCGCAATACAGTTGCGCTAAATCTTCCATCCAGCCTGCGAGTCTGACACGCTTTCTTAGATTTAGCTCGTCGATCAACTGCTCGAGGTTAGCTCGATGTTTATTTGCCCGCGAGTGATCCACGCCCGCGATGATGAAGTAGACAGTTGGAACTTGTTTCAGCACCGGCGCGGCCGCGCGTAGAAAGTCTTCCTGGCCCTTGAGTGGCGTCAGCTCTCCTACTGTGCCTACAAGCAAGCCATCTCCTGGTAGCTTCCAACGATCAAGAAATTCCCGCCGATCAAACTTCTCTCTTGCAGTTTGAAATCTGCGCGCATCGATTCCGTTTAGGACCACCTTAATTTTTTCTTCAGGCACGATTGCTTCGGATCGAAGCTGCGAGGCGACCGCTTGCGACACGGCAATTATTCGTGCGGCTTTGGAAAGCGTTAACCGATGCAGCCGGCTCAGTCTAAAAAGAACGTGTCGAGTAACGATTAACTTCGATCCCGGATTTGTACCTGCAGCATAGGCAGCCAGCGGGTAATCGCGGGCCATGTGAGCGTGAACTATCTGAATTCGGTTCTTCTTAACGAGCTTCGAAAGAGTTCGAGCGCTATTCACATCCAGCGAGTTTCGCAGCGCAAGCGTCGTCACATTTTGTTTCGAGAATTCCGCGAGTTCCTTTAGCAGCGGGGATCCCGGTCGAACCGCGACATAGACATCATGGCCGCGACCGACAAGACCCTTTGCGAGATCCGCAAGATGTCGCTCGCCACCACCGAGAGATTGAGCTGAACTTATCTGAAGAATTCTCAACGCGGGAAACTCTGCTGCCAAATTGAAGTTGATACCTAATCAGAGCAACTGACTGTACACAAGAATTCACTCGTCATCCAGATGAAAGCGCACAAATTCAACCGTAGATTAAGCCCGCCTCTGGTATTCCGAGCACGAGTGGATTCTCCTTAGCAGCCTCTTTCCGCGTATTGAAGCGGAACAGGACGAGCCCTACCTGTTTGCTTACCGGCTAGGATTCATTCCTTGCTCTCAAAACAAACGCTGCGAAATGCGACCAAGGCGCCCGGCACAGGTGTTGCCCCTTAAAATACTTCTCCCTTGCTTTGTGGACGTTACGGCCAGGAAATTTAAAGGAGGATAAGCGTATGGCGAAGCCAAAACTAGTGACAGGGCTTTTCAAGAATCGAGTAACTGCGGAAGCGGCGGTTGATGCAATCCTGAAGCGCGGCTATACGCGCGACGACATCAGCGTCATGATGTCTGACGCAACGCGAAGCAAAGAATTCGCTTTGCAAGCGCGAACTCATGCAGCCGACGGTGCGGGGGTTGGAGGCGCTGTAGGTGGTGTGGTAGGAGCAGTCCTGGCAGCGATCGTGGCAGTCGGCAGCACGATTTTTCTGCCTGGGCTGAACCTCGTCATCGCAGGACCGATCGCGGCAGCGCTCGCCGGAGCCGGCGCGGGTGCGGCTACAGGCGGCGTCATCGGCGCGCTAATCGGTGCGGGCATTCCGGAGTATCGCGCCAAGGTGTACGAGGCAGGACTACGCAGTGGCGGCATCCTCTTGGGGGTCGAAGCCAGATCAGATGAAGAAGTAGATAAACTGGAAGAGCTACTCGAAGCGCTTGGCGGTGAGCATGTTCGCGTCGAGTAGTCGACCGGGTAATCACAACCAGAGCGACGATTAAAAAAGAGGGCTTGCGACGATTGATCGTCGCAAGCCTTACTTCTTCTTGCTGAGGTGAAAAGCTGCTGGATATCCGCTAACTATTTGCGCACTGCTTCGCCGATATCTTCGATTGTTTCGCCAACCTTGCGTCTGGCCTTGCCAAAACCTTCCTGGACTTTACCGCCAGTCCGATCGGCGTTGCCCTCTTCCTCAAGATCGCGGTCGTTTATTGTGCGGCCAACAGTTTCCTTAGTAGCACCTTTTGCCTGATCGAATTTTCCTTCAATCTCATCTTTGTTTGGTAAGCCCATTTTCCCTCCTTTTGTTGTCGCCTCGCGAGGAATAGTGCTCTCGCTAATGGCACGACTGGAATAGAGCAAGGGCTGTTCCTCAAAATTACCACGCAGCACTTTGACCGATTGGAAATGGAGACAGAGGTGGAACCGATAACTCAAGGATGCAGGAATAAAGCGAGTTCCTCGATGCCTGTATGTTTCGCAGACTCCAGTGCTTGATCTTAAGACGATCTAGAGAGTAGGCCAATGTTCCGGGTTGATTTCAAACAGAGCGCGTTAATATTAAGGTGCGACGCAGATTCCCTTCAATAAATTCGTGAGAATCCGACGAGATGATGTCGAGAAAACTCCTATCTCGTTACTTTCGCAACCTGTATTGCAAACGTAATTCGGGCGGGTCCGCTTTTTAGGAACACACCCGAATTGCTGCGATGGAGGTGCTTTAGAACTGGAACCTTGCTCCCACCTGCATTTGGAACACCTGGCTGCCAGGATTGACGTTATTGATCAAGATCGCGCCTGTAGCCGGATCACGAACCTGCAAAAAGTTCGGATTGATTGGGGGCCCACCGCTGCCGCAGAGTTGACTTGCGATAGTGCAGAACTGGCCTCCACCGCCGAAAGCAGTTGCGGCGGACGGCGCTGCCGCAGTTCCCACCTGAATGTTGGGGCGGTTCAGAAGGTTGAAGAATTCCGCCGAGAAAATCAATCGCCGGTTTTCATCAAATTTGAAGCTCTTTTGCACGCGAGCGTCAGCCTCCCAAATGCCGCGATTCCTGAATTGGTTCCGCTTTTGAGACAAACCTGGGACCTGAAGTGGCCGTTCATTATTTACGGTGTCCCCGTTTAAATCAGCACCCACTGTGGCATTGAACGGCGTACCAGATCGCAAGCGAATGGCGCTCGAAACTTCAAATCCGTACGGAAGAAAAAAAATCGGGTTCGCCATAAACTGACTCTCACGATCAAGTCTGCTACGGTAATACTCGCCTCTTAAATCGTAAGGATTTTCGTACCCGACACCATCCTGGCGTTCGTTGTCGTCGTCTGACAAGAGTCTGGAGAACGTGTAATAGGCGTTGAGTTGAACCCGCTTTCGAATCAGACGCCCTCGGAATGTCAAGCCTTGAAAAAGCGACTTCGCTGTAGACTCGCGAACTGCGACGGCTCCGAGTGCAAAGCCCTGTTGGGCCTGGGTAGGTCGTGGGCGCGTGGTGACAGAACCGGCTGGGAAAGCAAGCGCCAAGCCCGTGGTCGGATTCACGAAACCTGCAGGGGTGTTGATCGCAATAAACTGCCGCCCAGACGCAAGTATCTGGTCGACGATACCGCCAGGGGCCGACATCGTGGCGAAATTCGCGGCTGTGTTGTTCGCCTGCAGAAACGCGACATACTGCGCGCCGGTTAAAGGCGAAGGCACATTTAGATCGCGAAACCGCGACACCCGGTGCGTTGATACGTTTGCATAATCGACGCCAACAACCAAGTTCGGTGCAATCTCACGTTCAACTCCAAATCCAAACTGGACTGAACGCGGGTTCTTAAAGTCCTCTGCCTGCCCAACCACTTGAGCGCCAACAAAAGGGCTTGGATTCAGACCAAGTCCACTCGCAATGCCGGAAATTTGGTCCGGTGTGAGAATCGGCAGGGAACTTAATGGAGCTGAGTTTAAGTTAACGCCGATGATCGCAAACTGACGATAAACCGTATTAGGTGTGCAACGATTCTTCGCGTCGGTACCGGCGGCTGCAGCCGGATTGCAACCTGTAATCGTTTTGTACTGAGCTCCGGCGGCGCTATTCAAAAACGCATCAAAGGTGGTTTGGCTGAACCCCGTGAATGGCAGGCGCGTGCTGACATCTCCCGGCGTCGCCCGATAATTGTTGACAGGAGACGCAAGTACGATCAGCGGTGTGCGAGCATAGTAGACGCCACCAAATCCACGTATGACCATCTTGCCTTCGCCCTCAGGATCGTAAGCAAAGCCAAAACGGGGTCCGACTTGCCATCCGCTGTCTGCAATTTGAGTAGGGTCATAACCCTTACCACGAATCGGAAAGATCGTGTTCTTCACCACATTAACAATCTGTGTATTGCTCGCATCTGGTGTTGGATTCAGTTGCTCTTCCATACGTAGACCGTAGTTGATGCTTAGTTTTGGAGTCAGTCGCCAATTGTCCTGACCGAAGAACGCCAGTTCGTGAACCGTCATTCCAGCCTGCAAATTTCCGATCTGTTTAAAGAAGGTGGCACTGGTGCTGTCGAAGCGGCCCAAAACCGCTTGAACCAGGGTTGTACCGGACCCGGTTTGGGGCGTAACGGAATTTGACAGCCTCAGTAGAGCGTCCGACACCTGTTGGGCCGTGCCACCGAGGCTGAGATTGTATTGACCAAATTGGTTGAAACCGAACGTTTGCGTGGCAAATAGCCGGCTATATTCCCCGCCGAATTTGAAATTGTGGTTGCCGGTTAGGTACGTTAAGGAGTCCGCTATCTGGTAACGCGTATCGTATTCGGAGTTGGGCAGAAAAGATGATGTGTCCGCCCCGCCCGCGCCATAAGTTGCAAAGCTGGTGACAATTTGCGGTACCGCAGAATTGGAAATACGCGGCCGGTCTTCGCGGGCCCATTGCAAGCGTAGTTCGTTAATAGTGTCCGAACCGAAGTTGCTAACCAGTTGCGCAACGCCAATCTTCGTCTTGTCCTGCTCAGTTCCGTTTGTAGATAACGCCTGTCTCGTAGTGGGATCCACAGAAGTTTCACCCCTTGACGCGGCGTTTAAGGCATTGTTCGAACTGGCACTGAACCGAACGTTGAAGCGATGGTTGCTCGCGATGTTCCAATCCAATCGACCCAGGCCTGCCTTAGCATCGTTAGTTTGCAGGTATGCCTTCTGCTCAGAGTTATAAAAAGCAAGTACTTCTTGTTGAGGCGCAGTTAATGTTAACGAGCCTGGGAAACCGATCGGAAAAAGGAAAAGAATTTGACGATCGGCCCTGAAGCGTTGCTGCTCGTATGAGCCGAAATAGAAGAGCTTGTCGTGCTTAATAGGTCCGCCGATTGATCCACCGAATTGATGTTGTGTTGGGGCGAGCGTCGGGGTAATTCCCAGAGCATTCAACTTTTGCTCCGCCAACGCTTGCGTGAATTCATTGCCCCGCGCCAATCGGCTCGGACGAAGCAAATAGAAAGCAGAGCCTCGGATACTGTTTTCGCCAGATTTTGTTACCGCGTTCACAATGCCACCCGTGGAACGTCCGAATTCTGCCGAATACCCCGACGCCACGACTTGGAACTCTTTGATTGATTCCTGTGGAATAGTGAAGGCAAGGTTCGAACGTTCACCACCGCGAATCCCGCCGAAGAATGGCTGATTGTAATCCACACCGTCTACATTGATGTTTCCATTGATGCCCTTCTGCCCCGAAAGCGAAATCTGACCGCGCGAGGGATCGATTTGCGCAGTCGGCGTGAGGGTCACGAAGTCCTGAAAACGGCGGCCATTGATTGGCAGGGTATTAATCGCGATTTCGTTGAGAACCGCATCGGATTCATTGCGTGTAACCTGAATCGCATCCGCTGTAACATCAACTGCGGCCTGAACACTGCCGGCGCCTAAGGTAATATTTAAGTCTGTGCTCCGTCCGACATTTACCACAACGTCGGCAAGTGTGGCAGGCGAAAAGCCACTCGCTTCCGCCGTAACCGTGTAAATGCCGGGGGGAAGTAGAACGACTGTAAAGAGTCCATCGCCGCTAGTGGTGGCGGTCCGTTCGAGTCCGCTCCCTTTGTTAGTAACCTTTACAATCGCATTCGTTACCGCCGCACCATTTGTGTCAGCGACCTGACCGGCAATCTGGCCACTGCCGGCTTGTGACTGCGCTAACCCGACTATGCACAAAGCTAGAACAAGCGCAATCAGAGAAAAGAGCCTTACGTATTTCAACATTTGGGGGGTTCTCCTTAAGCATGAGATAAAGTTGATAGAGTCTATCCGCGGATCGAGGCACGGTTGGAAATTGAAAACCGTAAGCAATCCAAATCATGCCAAATAGAAAGGAATAGCGATTAAACAGCCCTGCTTTGAACGCGATTTTCTATCACGTCGTCGAAGGTGCCGCAAGTTAATTAAGAATAAAATAACGTCAGAAGTCGAAATGAAGAATCGGTCAAGAATTCCCTCAAGGACATTGAAGGAACAGGCTCACTGGACGATTTGTGGGCTAGCAAAAACGACTACGGTGTTGTTACTAATTCATTTCGACACTGGCTCAAAAAATCGGGCGTGCTCTGAAGAAACGAGCACGCCCGGACTTAATTAAGGTCAGTGGCCTGCCTAAAACTCAAAGCGAACGGCTAATTGAACCTGACGCTCGCGGAAGAAAAACCCATTGGACAGGTCGCTAGGTGTACCGAACGTCGGATCGAAAGTCGCAAGCAAGTCCGAACCGGAGGACGAGAGCACGTACATTCGATTATTGACTCCCGTAACCTGTGTGCGGTTGAAAATGTTGAAGCCTTCAGCGAGCACCTCGATCTTGGCATTCTCCTTTATTGTAAAACGGCGCGAGAGACGCAGATCGACGTACTTGATCGACGGCGTATGGAAAGCGTTGTTTGGCAACAACGCGAAACGGAGCGAACCATTCGAACCGTTAATGCCACTGGTTTGGGTGGTGCCAAAGACTGTTGCGCTGGGTGTAAAACTGTTTGTAACAGGGGTGTAGCGGAACCCGGAAAACATATTCACTATCGGTGCAATGGTCCATCCATTTAGAATCGCTGCCCCAACCTTGTTATCTTTAAGGCTCGCGAAGTCAGTATTGTAAACGACACTAGCGACGAACTTGTGCCTGCGGTCATAAGGAGACAGACCGTTATCACTCTGTGGATCGAAGGGATCAAAAAGTGCGGAAAAGCCAGGTGTAAAGGTCGCCGAACTCTGAGATCCACCGTTGTCTTGCGCTCTTGAGAGCGTGTAATTGGTCTGAAATTGCAGGCCGTTCGTCAGACGGCGGTTCGCCTGCAACACCAGCGCGTGGTACTTAGTTGCGACGCTATCGCGAATCTCCAGGATATTGCCAAAGCTGGTGTTTGGTCTCACGCCGAAGTAGGTAGGAAACACCCACTGCTGACCTGCGAGGGGGCCATCCACGATGCTTACGCTTCTCGTCCCGGTCGGTGGATTCAAATTGGTGTCAACGAAGGTAGTGAGATTCTTTCCAAAACTGAACAGGTAACTTGCTGAGATGACCGTATTGCGCCCCACTTCGCGCTCAATGATGACATCGCCTTGATGGATCATCGGGTTTTGAAAACCATTTCTAAAGTAATTAACTGCTGCTGTGCCCGGGGGTGCACTCGCCAAAATGTTTGGAAAGATGGGCGCCGTTGGATTTCCCAACAGTATGCTTGCGGTGGTTGGGCAGGTCGCACTGGTGCCGGTGCCGGGACAAAAAGGTGCCACTGAACTGACAGCCTGACCGGTGCTGAGACCAGTATTGATCAGGGAGTTAATTATGATCGTGCCATTCACCCGCCCATAGTAAATTCCGTAGCCACCGCGCAGACTCGTCTTGCCGTCTCCAGTCAAGTCTAGTGCGAAACCTATGCGCGGACCGAAGTTGTTTTTGTCACTCGGCCTGTTAGCGGTTTGCGGCAGGGCGGCATTAACGAGAAACGGCTCCGGAAATTTCTCATATTCCCAACGCAGGCCGAGGTTTAATGTCAGACGCGGAGTTACGCGCCAGTCGTCTTGAGCAAAATAAGCAAGGTCAGTCGTAGTTAACTGAAAACGAGGCGGACCAAAACCTTGCAGATAGTTGCTGGTGTAGCACTTGCCCGCAAGACGTGTATTTGAAACTGGCGTCGCTTGGGTAAAGCAGGTCCTGCCTGCCGTCCGCAATGCTCCACCCGTAGCGAAATTCACGTAATCAACGATAAAGTCGTTGATATTGGAGTAGGTATAAGCACCGGCCCCGGTGAACAGGTTGTCGTCTATGTCTCGTACGCGATTCGCGTCCGTACCAAACTTAAAAGTGTGGTTACCGGAGGAGTAGGTCACAGTGTCCGCGAATTGAAAACGCCTCTCGTCTGGCAGGGCCACGCGGTCTAAGAAGTTCGCCTTGCCGATAGTGAGCCCGTTCGTCAGAGTGATTTGGGGAGAGAAACCATTTGCAGTGGTCGGCTGTCCCGGTAGCGGCGGTTGAGCAAATGCTGAGTCGAGTTCCTTCGCCCACTGGAAGCGAAACTCGTTGATCAACTTGCTTGACACCGTTGAAGCGAGACGTAGATTGAGTGAATCTATCTCGACAAAGTCATCACCGAACCCAGCACGGTCGCGCTGGACCGTTGCCCCGGTCTGAACTCCCGCGGGCGACTCCCAACGCAATCGGTTATATGTGGCGGTGAATTGGTGATTCTTGGTCACGTACCAATCCACCTTCGGCAGAATAAGCCTTTGATCTCCACGACGTGGCACCTCGCCTGTTTGGTCGTTGAGAAAGGTCAACGCCGAATCAATCTGAGCGGTCGTCAAACCTCTCGCCGCGAGGGTAGTGCGGTTCACCGTATTGAGATAGTTGGCAGCACTGAACACGGCAACGCCAGGAAAGTTACGTTTTTGTTGGTCGTAGCTGAAGAAGAAGAAGGCCGTATCCTTGACTATTGGTCCGCCGATGGTTCCACCAAATTGATAACGCACGTCCTTCGGCTTGAGCGCGACCCGCGTTGAGACTCCGTTAACTAACTGATTTATGAAACTGTTCGGATTGCGCGCGCCCCATTTGTTATTGCGGTCGTATAAAAAGGCCGAGCCATGAAACTCGTTGGTACCAGACTTGGTGATGGCGTTGATAACGCCGCCTGCGGAACGTCCGTACTCGGCCGAGTAGTTTGAGGTGTTAACTTGAAACTCGCGAATGGCGCCCTGGCTGATCGAATACGCACTGCGGGTGCGACCTCGCTCCTCCGAGAAAAACGCTTGGTTATTGTCGCCCCCGTCAACCGTGCTGTTGTTCAGCAATCCAGAAATACCCCGAAAACTAATTAGACCGAAGTTTCCGTCAGGAACAGACCCAGGTGTAAGTATCGCAAAGTTAGACCAGCGCCGGCCATTAACAGGAAGCTCATTGATTGAGGTCTGGTTAAGGTTGGTGGAAAAGTCCTGCTGGGAGGTATTGATGACGGGAGCTTCTGATGTTATCTCAACCGTGCCACCGGAAACTGGGCCGATTGTGAGTGCGGCGTTGATATTTGTCTCGCGGCCAATTTCCACCGTCACCTTTTCCTGAGTGTAGGGACTGAATCCGGAACCGTTGATAGTGACGGTATAAGTGCCTGGCTGCAGACTCGAGACTTTAAACCGACCCTGATCGTCAGTGGTAGCATTGTCTTCCTTATTCGTTTCGGTGTTTCGCACCGTCACCGCTGCGTTTGAAACAACTTCTTTGTTCGGGTTGGTAACGACGCCGCCAATGGCGCCAGTCACTGTTGACTGCCCAAAGGCGATCGCGCTCATCCCGAGAATAAACGAGAGAGCAAAAGAGAGCTTCACAATTTTCGACATACTGGGGAACTCCTTAGGGATGAGATAGCGTTGAAAGAGTCTGCGCGACGATTGGCGCAGGTTGAGATCTTTGAAACCGAGAACAAGTTGAAATTATGCTAATCAAGAGGAAGTGGCGAATAATCGTTGACGAAGTTCTATCACGCTTGCCAGGGTTTGCGCAAGAGTAATACGCGTTAACTCCCAATGAAATCCATGTTGCTGCTTTGACTCTGAAGCCACATCGGAATGAATACACCGGACTTTTATTTCGCAAGATGTATGCCGAATAGAGATTAGATTGTGGTGTCAATTTAACGGCCAGTTTTTAGCACTTTAGCTGTGTTTGGACTTCTTTTAGGACAAAGCTTACCGAGAATTTGGATAAAATCGGAAAATCAGGAAATCTCTCGGCAGCTGCCCGGTGCGCAACAACTGCTGGCCACAGATCGGGCGACGCCATGAATGACTCTACAGCCTTCCGGTAAGTGTGACCGCGTGCGGAGGTTGCTTTTCTTCAGACACGTTCCACTATCATCGCAATTCCCTGTCCGCCGCCGATGCACGCAGTAGCAAGCCCATATCGGCCACCTCTTCGACGCAGTTCAAGCAGAACCGTAAGAACCAGTCGTGTACCGGTGGCGCCGAGCGGATGACCCAGCGCAATCGCGCCTCCGTTTACATTTGTGCGCGAACGATCCAACCCCAACTCTCGCTCAACGGCAAGATACTGAGCGGCAAACGCTTCATTAACTTCTACGAGGTCGATGTCGGAAAGTTTAAGGCCCGCTTTATCCAGAGCCCGACGCGTTGCCGGCACTGGTCCGATTCCCATTATTTCGGGCTCGACGCCCGCGTAGGCCCAGCTAACAATTCGGCCCATAGGTTTTGCGTTTCGCTGTTTCACGTACTCCTCTCCGCAGATAATCAGCGCCGCGGCGCCGTCAACTATGCCCGAGGCGTTCCCTGCGGTTACAAAACCGTCCTGGGCAAAAGCCGGTCTTAATTTTGCCAGGCCTTCCAGCGTTGTCTCCGGTCGCAAGTGATCGTCCGCGTCAAAGACGACGGTAGACTTCCCGGATTTAACTTCAACTGGAACAATCTCCGCCGAAAAGTAACAGGCATCTTGGGCTCGCTTCGCTTCCTGCTGCGAGCGGAGCGCGTACTCGTCCTGTTCTTGTCGAGAGATGTCAAACTTGCGCGCCAGGTTCTCGGCCGTTCCGGCCATCGGTGTGTTGCAGTAAGTATCCAGCAGTGCCACCATCAAGCTGTCTTCAAGTTTGCCTCCGCCGAGCGGAAACCCCGAGCGCGCGCCCCTGATAACATGAGGAGCCTGCGACATGGATTCCATTCCGCCGACTAACGCAGTTTGAGCTTCACCAAGCTGAATCATTTGTGCGCCTGAGATAATTGACTGAATCCCGCTGCCGCACAGTCGATTGACGGTTAACGCCGGCCGGTCAAAGGGCACACCCGCCTTCAGGGCTACATGCCGTGCACCATAGATTGCATCGCCTGAAGTCTGTAGTGCATTTCCAATGATCGTGTGATCGATTTCTTCGGGCGCGACCCCAGTGGCCTGCAAAGCCCCTTTGGCGGCAATCGCCCCAAGGTCAATTGCCGAAATCTCTTTCAAAACGCCGACATACTCGCCCATTGCCGTCCGTTTGCCACCCAATATGAAAACGTCCTGCCCCATTTGAAAGTTACCCTTCCATTGTTTGAAACTTGTTGTAGTGAAGAATAGGAGAGAGTAGCAAAGGCAAATGGGATGGTCAATTTGGTGCGGTGATGCAGTCTAAACCTTATTTCTATGAAGTAGGAGCCGAGAATGTAGTCAACTATGGTGTCAGCATAACTAACGCAGATGTCATAATGTCAGACGGCAAGAGTGTGGAGCATGTTGGAGTGACACCCGATGAGTTGGTGTTACCGAGTCCGGAAGATTTGGCGGCGGGTCGTGATCCGGTATTAGCTCGCGCTTTCGAACTCGCCGGCGTGAAAGTTGACTCAACTAAGGCAGGTGCAATGTTCCCGCTTGAGTGGAAAAAGATGTAAGGGATGCCGATCCTAACTCGCATGTTCGAGAACTGCCCTTAAATGCATCGCGGCCCTCTTTTTTATTCTTTGAACCGGTGCGCTGCCCGATAGCGGTGAAGCAGTTCCTCCAGGAACCCTTCGTAGGTAAAGGTCGGCAGATCGTAAGTGGGACGAAGCTTGTACATTATCGGCAGCGCCACGCGCCAGGCCATCCATTGCCTTGCCATGTCTGCCAAATCCCAGCGGCGCCGCAAGAAAGCTTCCACCACTTCTATTTCGGATTCGCTCAAGGCGTTCAGCTCGGCAACGAAATCCACCGGCTTGAATGATCGTCGCAGCGCGGGATCGCTTACAGGAGAAGCAAACACCTGGGCAAAAGCCGGAGCTTCCGCCTCACGCTCGCGTACGACGACGGTCCCCGCAACCATGTCGCCAATGCGTTGATCAGACAGGCTAACGAAGACAGAGATCAAGCCAATTGAATAGAACGGCGCGGGCATCATGTCCACCGTTCGCAGCAGATTCCGCACTGCCGCCTCCCAGAACGTAAGAGGACGTCCATCCTCACGAATAACGCGCAGCTTGAGCCAACGCTTGCCTGGCGTTTGCCCGTTCCAGGTCCACTCGAAAAAAGCGAAGTAGCCGGAAATAATCAGAAACACGATCAGGATCAAAACTGCTTTGACCCATTTAGGTGCATTGGAAAGCTGCTCCCCGAAGCTCGAATAGTTTGCCACCAATGTGAACGCGATGATCATCAGGATGATTGTAAGCGCTTGCAAAGCATGGTCGATCGCGCAGGCGAGAAAACGATTCCCAATCGAAGCCAGCGCAAAGTGAAGCGGCACGCGCTCCGGCGTTTCGATTATCAGAATGTCTTCAGTAGCTAGCGTTGCGGACATAGAAACTACGCTTTGGCGAACATCTACACCAGGTTTAATCCATACTTTGAAACAAAGTAAAGTCTGCTACATTGCCCGTAGCCAAACGCGCGCCACAGCGGAGCGCCACAGCGGCAATCTGACAATCGGCGAGACTCCGCGAACGACGGCCAGTCGCGTTGAATAATTCTGCCGACTTGTGAGCATCCGATGCGAGAAATGGTTCAGGAGCCGCAAGTAGCGCTTGAGCCAATGCCACATCTTTGGGAGTCAAAGGCCCACAGAGAAACTCGCTCCACACGATGGAGCTGATACCCAGGTCCTCATTGTCTGTGAGCCATATCTGCAGTTTTGATTCCGCCGGGGATCCGGGCACAAGTGCTTGGATGAGAAAGTTAGTGTCGAGATGAATCATCCGCTGTTAGCGGCGAATCTCACGGATTGTGTTTTGCCACTCGGCAGCCTTAGCCGAGGTCAAACCAAGCCTGCGCTGCAATTTTTGGAAAGCCTCCAATCGGCTCACCTTACCCGACAACGCAGTTCCTGTGTTCGCTTGCTCCACCGCCCGGCGAACGGCCTCTTCTTCTGACACGCCCCATGTTTCCGCCAGATGGGCTAGCAGACTGGCCGTGATTGGGTCTAGTTCAAGAGATGTTGCATCGCCGTTTCTGCTCATGTCCAAATCCTAGCATCGTATACGACGAGAAACAACGGATAGGATCCATGCCTATTTGGTTTCTCGGTTCGGGTCATATAAGCTCTCGCCAACTGCGCCTTGCACGCGAACGAACCTTCTTTTTCCAACCTGCAAGAGCACCGCATGGCCAAGCTGTCTAAGATCAACGACGAAATTAACATCACTTGTGCGTTCACCATTTACCCTAACGGCTCCTTGAGAGATCAGGCGACGGGCGTCGGCGACTGATGAAGCAAGGAAGGGCATCTCAGCCAACAGTCGGGGTAGCTTGTACTGAGCGTAAGGAACCCACCAATCCTCAATTTCAGTTGGGCCCTCCTTGCTTCGAAAGATCCGGTTGAACTCTTCTTCAGCCTGCTCGGCCTCCACCGTCGAATGAAAGTCTGTGATGATGCGTTTTGCGAGTTCAACCTTCAGGTCCCGCGGGTTGTGCCCTGCTAGCCTGACAGCCAAAAGCATCGCATCGATTTCTTCGACTGTTAGGTCAGTCAGCAGTTCGTAGTAACGCCACATCAAGTCGTCAGAGATCGACATCACCTTGCCAAATATTTCGGCAGGCGGTTCGTTGATGCCGATGTAATTCCCGAGACTCTTCGACATCTTCTGGACGCTATCAGTGCCTTCCAACAGCGGGGTAATCACGGCGATCTGCGCTTCCTGCCCATACTCGCGTTGCAGATTCCGCCCCAGCAATAAATTAAACTTTTGATCGGTACCGCCAAGTTCAACATCCGCTTCCAGGGCCACGGAATCGTATGCTTGGGTAAGTGGGTACAGCAATTCGTGAAGGGCAATCGGTTTTTCCTCCGCCAGTCGCTTGGCGAAATCGTCGCGTTCCAAAATCTGTCTGACCGTTACGTGCGAAGCGAGACGCACGAAACCGTCGGCGCCAAGCTTGTCCATCCATTCCGAGTTGAAACGTATTTCAGTCTTTTCCGGATCGAGCAACTTGAAAATCTGTCGCTTGTAAGTTTCAGCGTTCGCGTTAATTTCTTCGCGAGTGAGCTGGGGACGCGTGGCAGAATTGCCTGATGGATCGCCGATTAGTCCGGTGAAGTCTCCGATCAAAAAAATTGCTGTGTGGCCCAATTCCTGAAACGCGCGCAGTTTGCGAATGACGACGGTATGGCCAAGATGAATATCAGGCGCGGTGGGATCTGCGCCGAGTTTTATGCGCAGAGGTTTTCCAGTCTTCGCAGACTTTTCCAACTTCGAGCGTAACTCTTCCTCACGAATGATCTCAGTGGTCCCCTTAAGCAGGTAGGCGAGTTGCTCGTCAACTGTCATGTTCTTAATTCTTGCGCAAAACTCGCCGTCCGGCAATCTCATACTTCCCGCTCACAACGAGCGCCAGCGCTTCGGCGTACAATTGATGTTCCTGTTCGAGTATGCGCGCTGCCAGAGTTTCCTCCGTGTCGTTATCAAAAACAGGAACCACTCTCTGGGCGATAATTGGACCACCGTCAAGGGTCTCATCAACGAAGTGGACGGTGCAGCCCGTCCACTTGACGCCGTGTGCGAGCACCTGGTGGTGCGCGTCTAGTCCGGGAAAAGCCGGCAACAAACTCGGATGAATATTCAGAATGCGGTTGCGGTAGGCCTTGATAAAACAACTGGAGAGCAGTCGCATGTACCCGGCGAGACAAACGATTTCGACTCCGTGATCCTTGAGCGCGGCAACGATTTCCAGATCGTGTTCCTCACGACTCCGCCCCCGGCGTGGCAGGGTGATTGTTTCCAGGTTCCGCTCATTTGCCCGGTGCAGGCCCGCCGCCTTCGGCTGATCGCTAATCACCAACGCGATCTCCGCACCTGGAATGCGGCCTTCAGTGACGGCGTCAGCGAGCGCCAACATGTTTGAGCCGCGACCTGAGATTAGGATGCCGATGCGAGTAGACACTAGCGGATTGAAACTTCTCTGTGGCCTTTGATGACACGTCCGATTTGATAGACGGTTGCGTGTTGTTGTTGAAGATGGGACTCAACTGTAGTCTTGTTTTCCGGCGATGTAACTATCACCATCCCGACGCCCATATTAAAAGTGCGATACATCTCTGCTTCGGAAACGTTTCCTATCTCCTGCAGCAGTTTGAAAACGGGAAGCATGGGCCAACTATCTTTATCGATCTCAACCGCGCAATCCTCGGGCAGAATCCGCGGGATATTGTCCGTCAGTCCGCCGCCGGTGATATGCGCAAGTCCTTTTATCAATCCAGAATCAAGCAATCCGTCCAGCGGTTTCAGATAACTCATGTGAGGCTGCAAGAGAACCTCGCCGACAGTCATCCCCAACTCGTCCAGATAGGTCCCTGCATCGTAGCCGGCAACCTCGAAAAACAGTTTGCGTGCTAAAGAATAACCATTCGTGTGAAGCCCGACCGAAGGCAGCGCCAGTAGTATGTCATCGGGTGCGATCTCTTTCCCGTCGATTATCTTCTCTCGATCAGCCACGCCGACGATGAAGCCAGCGATATCGTATTCGCCTGCGGAATAGAAATCCGGCATCTCAGCGGTCTCGCCGCCAAGCAGGACGCAGCCGTTTTCACGGCAACCATTCGCTACGCCCTCTACTATGCCCGCTACGACTTCCGGAACCAGCTTTCCGGTGGCGATGTAATCGAGAAAGAAGAGCGGACGCGCACCCTGGACGAGGATGTCATTGACACAATGGTTCACCAGATCCCGGCCGACCGTGTTATGAACCCCAGTTATAAAAGCAATCTTCAGTTTAGTGCCGACGCCATCGGCGGATGCAACTAACACCGGCTGTGTTAATTGCGGGAAGACACCATCAAACATCCCTCCGAAGCTTCCGATCTCGGAAAGCGTACGTTGGTTGAAAGTGCGCCGCGCCAGTTCCTTGATCTTATCTGTGGCTCGGGTTGCAGCGTTTATATCGACGCCGGCGTCACTGTAGGTTATGGCTTTGGTCATTATTAGTGAATGGTAAATGGTGAATAGTAAATGGTGGAAACGCGATAACTATTTACTATTTACCTGTCTTTGTTTTTGGTGGTGGCCCAAAGTCACCGTACGCAATGAAGCCGGAACGCGTCGAGTCGTCCTTTTGAGCTAATCGCCCGACCCATAAGTCAGCCGTCGTTTCCTTCGCCGTCTTAATTACGTAATCGTTTTCCCTGCCCCTGGTGGTTATTGAGATCTCGCCTTGCAAGTCTGTGCGGTAGAGTTTCAAATTCTGCGAGCGCAGGCGATCCAGCACGGCTTGTGACGGATGACCATAACGGTTCCACTCTCCACACGAAATGATCGCCACCTCGGGCTTAAGGCGATCTATCAAGTCCTGCGAAGTTGCATACTTCGAACCATGGTGAGCCACCTTCAGAATCTTCGCCTTAAGATTTACGTCCTTAGAAAGCATCCGATGCTCGGTCTGCTCTTCGGCATCGCCAGGCAGCAGCATTGAAAAGTCACCGTAGTCGAGCCGCGCTACAACCGAATTGGCGTTAGGTACGTTTCCGCCGCCCTTTATTTGATCTCTGATGAAATACGGTTCGCTCGGCCCAAGTATGGTCAGCCTGGCGCCGCCACCGATGTCATATTTCGCACCCGGCTGCGCTTTCTCGTAATGCGCATTACTCTGGGAAACAGCATCCTTGTACTCGTCGTAAAACCTGGTAACAGATCCGGCTTTATCCGGTTTCTTTGGTGGATTTTTAGGCGCCGGCTTTTTACCAGCTGCACCACCTCCAGGTTTCGGCGGAACTAAAGACTCAGGCACGTCCGGCCCCTCACCGTTGTCGATCACGTTAATAACTTTGACTGCCTTGAAGACCTCGTCAGCGCCGCCAATATGATCGGGATGCGGATGGGTGCCGATGAAATAATCGAGCTGCTGAATGTTGTAGCGCTTCAGCGCTTCCAGCACGACTTTGCCTTTGCTTGTATCACCCGCGTCGATCAAAACGGCCTTGCCGCCCGGCGCAATAATCAAGATCGAGTCGCCGTTGCCAGGCCCGACATCCAGAACGTGAACCTGAAGTTCGGCGCCAGACGCCGGTGGAGGCATCTGCTTCCACCGTGGCAAAACGTATTTCCATCCCGCGAACACCGCTGCGCCAAGCACAACTACCAAAACAGCGATCGCGCATCCGCAACCCTTTAGCGATCGCTTAGCCAAAACTCTTCCCCCGCATTTGAAACTGACAAGTCACGGAAAGTTGTATTCGGCTCACTTAGCCATCAGCTCCAACGGCCTCGTGATCGCGCTCCCACATTGTTTCTGCTTCGCTGGTAATGCGCGTCGGATACTTCTCGTTCCAGCAAGCAACGCAGGAAGAATCTGATTTGATGCCAATCGCCTCTATCATTCCTTCGAGCGAAAGATAACCAAGTGAGTCCGCCTCGATAAACTTGCAAATCTCCTCGACTGACATTTGCGCGGCGATCAAGTCAGCCTTATTGGGGGTGTCTATTCCGTAGTAGCAGGGACTGATGGTAGGAGGACAACTGATGCGCAAGTGAATCTCTTTCGCGCCCGCCTCGCGCACCATCCTGACGATCTTTTTTGAAGTTGTGCCGCGCACAATCGAGTCGTCGATTAATACCACGCGCTTGCCTTCGATCAAGTGGCGCACCGGATTAAGCTTGATCCGCACGCCGAAGGAGCGAATGGACTGGCGCGGTTCGATGAAGGTGCGACCGACGTAATGATTGCGCACCAGCCCAAAACGAAAACTAATCTTACTTTGCGCCGAGTAACCGATGGCCGCGACCGTGCCGGAATCAGGCACCGGCACAACCAGATCCGCGTCGGCGGGATGCTCGATAGCCAGGCGTTTGCCCATTTTATGACGCGACTCATTTACGGAATGACCGTAGATAAGCGAATCGGGTCGCGCAAAATAAACGTGCTCGAAGAGACACATCGAAGGCTTTTGTTCAGGCAACGGATGCGATGAACGCAAACCATCCTGGCTAATCACCAGCATCTCGCCCGGTTCTACGTCGCGAACATATTGAGCGTCAATCAGATCGAAGGCGCAGGTTTCTGAAGCGACTACCCACGCATCTCCCAATCGTCCGAGAGCCAGCGGTCGAAAGCCGCGCGGGTCGCGAATCGCTATCAGCTCGGAAGGGGTCAGGAAGAGCATGGAAAACGCGCCTTCCGTGTTTCGCAAAACTTCGGGTATGGCCTCTCGAACTGACGGGACCTTAGATCGAGCAACGCCATGCAGAATTACTTCCGTGTCGGAAGTGGCGGAAAAAATCGCGCCTTCGCTCTCCAGTTTGCGTCGCTCCTCGCGAGCGAAGGGCAAATTGCCGTTATGGCAAATGGCAATCTGTCCATGTTGGCAGGTAACAAGAAAAGGCTGGGCCTCGCGAATTGAAACTTCGCCGGCGGTGGAGTAACGAACGTGCCCGATTGCGCTAGCGCCAGGCAGGCGATCAAGCCTCGACTGATCAAACGCCTCGGCAACGTGTCCCATGGCCCGCTCCAGGCGCAGCTCTGATCCATTCGATGCTGTGATGCCACAAGATTCCTGGCCACGATGCTGTAGCGCATAGAGGCCAAGATACGTCAAACGAGCCGCGTCAGCGTGGCCGTAGATGCCGAAGACCCCGCATTCGTCGCGAAACTTGTCCGAAGTTATTTCCAAATTCCTCCACTGTCATTCGTTCTGATTACATGCTGAGCTTACTTCGCATTCCGAAACGTTTCAACCCGAGCAAGATTGACTCTGTGGAATACACAAAACATTCCAGCTTCGGTATCATAGATTTCCAGCGTAGACTGACTCTGAACTCCCGGCTCCGGAAATCAGGAAACATTGCAGCTCCCCACAAAGCCAGACCACGTGCAACATCGGAGAAACCAGATCGATGCAATATGCGTTGTTACTTATCCTCCTTGTCGTGGCGCTTGACAACGCCTCCGCGAACCGGGCGATGAACGGTAGGCCGATCAGGATCGCCAATGGTGCGACCGGGAGTGCTGCCGAGTTGTACGTTAAAAACTGTGCCTCCTGTCATGGAAGAGATGGTCGAGCAAAAACGCTCAAGGGCAAACTTAAACATGCACGAGATCTGACCGATTCGGACTGGCAAGAGCGGGTAAGCGATGAACGGCTGTTCAATTCGATCATAAATGGAAAGGGCAAGATGCCGGCGTTTGGGAAAAAGGTTTCGGAACAGGAGATCGACTCTCTGGTTACGTACGTCCGCGCATTGAGAAAATGATGTGCAGAATAGTGATTCCTGCCGTCATGAGTAGGACAGGCATTCCTGCCTGTAACAGTTTCGTAAGTTGACCCGGGCGATTATAAACGCGAAAACAGGCTAGCATGCCTGTCAGAAATTCGAGACGTGAAAACAACGAGCATTTCCTATAGCCTCCTTACTGTTTTTCTTCGCGCAGCACTCGTGGCTGCGCTCGTCTTCTCGGGCTGGCTTATCTACAGCAAACTGCCTCACGAATCCGCCAAAGACTCGTTAGCCAGGAATCCTGAAACCACCTTGCAGATTGTGCTACACCCATCCGAAAACGACAGCGCTAACGCTCTCGACATTTCCATTGAAATTTATCCGATTGATATCGTTGCCGCTCGTCACGAGTATTTTACTGAACGACGCGCGGGCAAACGCTTCGATGACTTTTTGACTGAACGCATGAAAGGCCGCACTCCCGTGTCCACCAGACTGGACAAACAAGGCCAGACCTCCGTTGTCCTGGGCCGGGGAAGTTGGTGGCTGCACGCACAGTTGTCGGGGGAAGAAAATCTAGAGTGGCGTCTGCCTCTCAACGTCGCCGGGGACAAACAAACAGTTGAACTCACTTCGCATAACATCTACACACGAACAAAAAGCTTCTAGGTGGATACCATTCCTGCCTGTCGTCCGTTCGGGCACCTTGTTCAAACAACGTTGTTTAGAGAGCGGACTTGTCCGCCAAGACCCTGAGGGGCAAAAGTGCCCGTTCTAAACGATCCGATTGCGATCTTGATGAAGGCTTTAAGAGTCGAGAAAAAGAAACTGGCGGTCCGCGAAATTGATAAGCCGGCGCGGGGGCCGGAAGCTCTCGTACGCGTGTTGCTTTCAGGCATCTGCAATACAGACCTGGAAATCGCGCGCGGGTATGCCGGGTTTAAAGGAACGATCGGTCATGAGTTTGTCGGCGTGGTGGAGGAAGCACCAGACCGGTCGATGGTGGGTCTACGAGTTGTCGGTGAGATCAACGCAGGCTGTGGAAAGTGTCAACTCTGCCGGGACGGCGATCCGCGTCACTGCCCGGAACGGACGGTCCTCGGCATAGTGGGACGGGACGGAGCGCATGCTGAGTTTTTGCGTTTACCAATTGGGAATCTTTTGGCCGTGCCTGATCGGATAGTTGACGAGCATGCTGTCTTCGCCGAACCACTCGCTGCGGCCTGCGGAATCATGGAACGTGTGGGCATCGAACCCTGGCATCGGGTGGCGGTTATCGGCGATGGCAAGTTGGGCTTGCTTTGCGTGCAGGCAATTTCCTTGACCGGAGCAAGCACTATCTTGATCGGAAAGCACGCTGAAAAGCTGCGCATTGCGGAACGCCGAGGTATCGAAACAACTAAGCCAGGAGCAGGCGCCAAACGAAAACGCGAGTTTGATGTCGTGGTTGAGGCATCGGGCTCACCTTCGGGGTTTGCCGGGGCTCTCGAACTGTTGCGCCCACGCGGGACGCTGGTGTTGAAGTCGACTTTTCAGGGTCCCGGCAAGATTGACGAGATCGATCAAGCGCGGTTCGTCGTTGACGAGATCAGCATTGTGGGTTCACGTTGTGGACGATTCCAGCCGGCGCTTGATCTCCTGAAGAAAGGCGCTATCGACATTGATAGCTTGATCAGCGAGGAGTATCCGCTTTCCCGGGGTGTACACGCCATGGAACGCGCGGGCAAGAAAGGCGTTTTGAAGGTTCTACTCAGACCGTGAAAAGACAGGCCGCAGGAACAAGGACGGTTGGCAGGAGGCAGGAGCACAAAGGCATTTTCCATTTTTCATTTCTCATTTTTCATTTCTCATTTTTCAATTAAATACGATGTCATTTTAGACCGTCCTTTAGGCTGGGTGTCCGCTTAGGCCGAATTCCTCAGAAGGGCGGTTTTCCGCATCGTTACAACCCGAAGCGTCAAGGAGAGCTGCGTACATCGTTCACCCTTACCCCAAAAATGAAAAATGGAAAATGCTTTCGAACTCCTGCCTCCTGCTTCCTGCCTCCCGCCTCCGCTCCGTCCCGGTTTCCGCCTATCTTTTGCCGAAGGGTCTCGCATTAGTTATACTTCAGGTCTTCCCAACGCGCCTGGTAGTCACTTCTCTTTAGTGGCCTTATCAGGGGCCCCGGCTTGCAGCTTTTTTCGAAGGTGGTGTTTATGTTCGAACTTGCTAAAGACCAAACAACTTTCAACGAACGGGCCATTTTGCGGAAGCTCCGCGTTTGGATTCTCGCCGTCGGCGCCGCCTGCTTACTAGCAGGAATTGGAGTGGGGGCTATGCTCTCCGGGCGTCCAACCGTGGCGCAGAACGAAGCGCAGATTGCGCGCGCACCTGAGGCGCTTTCCGCTTCGTTTGCTGAGATCGCCAGGCGGGTAGAGCCCGCTGTCGTAAACATCGAAACGCTTACGGCCGCCTCCGAGGTCTCCGATAAAGATAACGAAGATAAAGACGATCAGTCTTCCAATAATCCGTTGCTCGACATGTTTCGCCGCCAGGCGCGCCGCCCCTCGCGCGGCGTGGGCAGCGGTTTCATCGTTAGCCCCAAAGGTTACATTCTTACGAACGAGCATGTAGTTGAAGGGTCCACGCGAATAATTGTCGGCTTGCAATCGGGAGAAAAATATCGCGGCAGGGTCGTTGGCATCGATGAGGAAACGGACGTGGCGGTTGTAAAGATCGACGCACCGCAGGATCTGCCGACTGTCACCCTTGGCGATTCAAATGCAGCTCAGGTCGGTGATTGGGTGTTGGCCATTGGTTCGCCGTTTGGCCTCGACCAAACGGTTACCGCCGGCATCATCTCGAAGAAAGAAAGAGAGACAGCCTTCTTCACAAACTTTCAACGCTTCCTGCAAACCGACGCCGCTATCAATCGCGGAAATAGTGGTGGACCACTGGTGAATATGCGCGGCGAAGTGATCGGGATCAACTCCCAGATCGCAACTTCCACCGGAGACTACAACGGCATCGGCTTTGCCCTGCCGGCGGTGGAGGCAAATTTCGTCTATCGCCAGATTCTCGCACTGGGAAAAGTTCGCAGAGGTTACCTGGGCGTTACGCTCGAATCAGTTAAAGATGAGTTTGCTCGCGTCTATGGTCTGCCCGAAGCAAAGGGCGCGATCATAATGGACGTGCAACCGACCAAGGATGGTCAACCAACGCCGGCAGCGAAAGCAGGCATGCAGTCGAGTGACATCATTACTGAGTTCAACGGTCAGCCGGTGGCCAGTGCGCAGGATCTGATTCAGAAAGTGGCGGCGAGTCCGGTTGGTGAAAGTGCTGCCTTCACGTTCCTTCGTGACCGCGACGGCAAATTGGAAAAACTCAGCGCCAACGTCGTGCTTGGCGAGCGTCCTAAACTCCAGCAACTGGGCGAGCTCGAGGATCCCGGTGCTCCCAAAATCAAAGAAAAGGAGTCCGATCCCAAAGGAAACGGACTGCACCTCGGCGTTACTCTCGCCGAGCTTTCGCAACAGCTAATCACGGATAAGCATCTCGCCGGAGTGCGCGGCCTCTATGTAAAGGAAGTTGATCCTAACGGGTTGGCTGCTGAGGTGCGGGGCACAGGCGGACAGCAGGCTCTTAACGAAGGCGACGTCATCACGCGCATAAACCGCGTCCCGGTAACAACGCTCGCTGATTTCCAGCGTGTTATAGGCGGTTTGAAAACCGGCGACCCGATTGTGCTGCAGGTGTCGCGCTTCGTCAGAGATCGTGTAACGACAAGAATCGTTCAGTTTACTTATCAATAGCCGGTTCCGAGTTTCGGGTTCCGGGTTTCGAGTTGAGTTAAGAACCCGTAACTCGAGACCTGGAATTCGAAACTCGAAAAATGGCTCAAGCAAAAAAAGCTCTCGCCAAAAACAGCTCGAAACAGCATTCCAGAGCGCCCGCGCGCGCGTCGGTAAAAACCTACAACAACTATATCGGCGGCAAGTGGGTCCAGAGTGAATCCGGGGAAGTGTTCGAAAACATCAACCCGGCCGACACTCAGGATGTTATTGGCCGTTTCCCGCTCTCCACGAGTGACGATGTGAATGCGGCTGTCAATGCCGCTCAGGGCGCCTACGATGGTTGGCGCAGCCTGCCAGCCCCGAAACGCGCGGAAATTCTCTTTCGGTTGGGTGAAATTCTAATTGGCAATAAGAACCGCCTCACTGCCGACATGACGCGGGAAATGGGAAAGGTCTTAAAAGAAGCCGGCGGCGATGTGCAGGAAGCTATCGACTGCACTTACTACACTGCCGGTGAAGGACGCCGGCTACACGGGTTTACCACACCGGCAGAAATGCCCGACAAGTTCGCCATGTGCGTGCGCCAGCCGGTTGGTCTCTGTGGATTGATTACGCCATGGAATTTTCCGATGGCGATACCTTCGTGGAAACTGATTCCCGCACTCGTGTGCGGCAACACCGTGGTCCTGAAACCTGCGGAAGATACTCCGCTTTCGTCCTACAACCTGGTGCAGGCTTGTGAAGAAGCGGGCATCCCGCCCGGCGTTGTGAATCTGGTGACCGGCTACGGCGAAAACGCGGGCGCCGCAATCACCAACCATCCGGCGCTGCGTTTGATTTCTTTTACCGGCTCGACTGAAACAGGTCGCATTGTTGCTTCAGCCTCTGCCGAACGAAACGCAATCTGCTCGCTCGAGATGGGCGGCAAGAATGTCATCATCATCATGGATGATGCCGACATCGACCTGGCCATCGAAGGCGCAATCTGGGGCGCCTTTGGAACTTCAGGCCAACGCTGCACGGCCTCGTCGCGTCTGGTCGTTCACAAGAAGGTCTACAAACAGTTTTCTAAGAAACTGGTGGAACGTACCAGGGCACTCAGAATAGGCAACGGCGCGGATCCAAAAACAGACGTTGGCCCGGTCATCAACGGCGACGCCGTCAAGAAGATCATGAACTACATCGAGATTGGCGAGCAGGAAGATGGAGCAACTATGGCCTGCGGCGGCAGACGATTGACGAGAGGTGAATACGCGCGTGGGTATTTTATCGAGCCGACTGTCTTCACGGACGTAGCTCCGGACATGCGCATTGCCCAGGAGGAGATCTTTGGACCCGTCACTGCCGTGATTCCTGCTAAGTCTCTGGACGAGGCGGTCGAAATCGCAAACGGAGTTCGCTATGGGTTGTCCGCGGCAATCTATACCAGCGATGTCAACCGCGCATTTCGCGCCATGAACGATATGTACACCGGAATCTTTTATGTCAATGCCTCGACCATCGGAGCGGAAGTTCACCTGCCGTTCGGCGGCACGAAGGCGACCGGTAATGGCCATCGCGAAGCGGGCACACAGGTGCTGGATATCTTTTCTGAATGGAAATCAATTTACGTCGACTACAGCGGCAAGCTCCAACGCGCTCAGATCGACCTGGTAGAAGGCACGGGATAGAAGTCAGAGATCAGAGATCAGAGGTCAGAATTCAGAGGTCCGATATCAGAAGTCCGATATCAGAAGTCCGAGATCAGAAGTCCGAGATCAGAAGTCAGAGATCAGAAGTCAGAGATCAGAAGTCAGAGATCAGAGTGACACATTGAGACTTAAATTAGCGGCAACGTTTCAGATTCTGTCTGACCTCTGATCTCTGATCTCTGATCTCTGATCTCTGCCCTCTGACTTCTGATCTCTGACTTTTGGCTTCTGGAGGAAACACTGTGATTGTCGGTCTGCCAAAAGAGATAAAGGATAACGAATACAGAGTGGGCTTAACGCCCGCCGGGGTTCGCGCGCTCAGTGACGCCGGTCACCAGGTGATTGTTGAAAAGAGCGCCGGCGAAGGCTCCGGTTTTGAAGACTCTCTTTATCATAAGGCAGGCGGGCAAATTATCGATTCTGCTGACGAGATTTGGGCCAGTGCTGAAATGATCGTTAAGGTCAAGGAACCGATTGAGCCTGAATATCCGCGAATGCGCGCCGGTCAGTTACTCTTCACCTATCTTCACTTGGCACCGGATCGTGAACTGACAAACCAGCTTTTGAAACGCAAGGTAACCGGCATTGCTTACGAAACGATCACTGACCGTAAGGGTGGGTTGCCGCTGCTTACGCCAATGTCGGAGGTTGCCGGACGGATGGCCATACAAGTCGGCGCCCACTATCTCGAGAAAATGGCTGGAGGCCGTGGCATTTTGTTGGGCGGTGTGCCGGGCGTGCCCGCCGCGAGAGTTGTAATTATCGGTGGCGGCGTCGTAGGAACAAACGCCGCGAAGATTGCGGTGGGGATGGGATCTTACGTCACGATTATCGACAATAATCTCGAGCGGCTCCGCGAGCTTGACGATATTTTTCTTTCCAAGATTTCAACTCTGGCTTCCAGCGCTTACATGATTCACGATGCCATCTCAAATGCCGATTTGATTATTGGCGCGGTGCTGGTGCCAGGCGCTGCGGCACCCAAGCTGGTAACAAGAAGCATGCTCAAGGACGTACCGAACGGAGCAGTAATAGTTGATGTCGCCGTGGATCAAGGCGGCTGCATTGAAACCACGCATCCGACTACTCACTCAAACCCAACCTATTATGTTGAGGGTGTCTTGCATTACTCCGTGGCAAACATGCCCGGTGCGGTGCCGCGAACCTCCACTTTTGCGCTCACAAATGCCACCCTGCCTTATACGCTGAAGCTGGCCAACAAAGGATTTTTTGAAGCAATTCGCAGCGATTCCGGATTGAAGGCAGGCGTTAATACCTACGCTGGTCACTGTACGTATCAGGCAGTGGCCGAAGCGCAGGGTCTCGCCTACACCAGCATCGACGCATTGGTCGAGGTTACCAGCGCAACAGCAGTTTGATTCATTTTTTCTTTAGAGACAAAAACCGCGATCCTTCGAGTGGAGGTCTTTTTTTGTAACTAAGAGCGGGGGCGAGCCCACCTTCCCAACCCAGAGGTTCACGATCTTGTGTGGTCATCTGAGGAATGTGAAAGGCTATCAGGTAAAACTGTCAAAGTCGACTTCGAGGTCGCTCAGGTTGGGAAGAAGGCGGGCTTGCCCCCCGCTTTTTCTCTGAATTGCACTAATCGCTACTGCGGGCCAGAAGCTTCTCAATACACTCGATCAAGCGCTCACCTGAAATCGGTTTAGCAAGAAAAGCGTCTGCCTGTTCCGCATCATGGTTCAGATCCTTTCGTTCAAGAGCGCTCAGCATGATGATCGGAAGGCCAGAAAGCGATGGACTGCTTCTTAGGAAGCGGCAAAATTCGTGGCCGCTCAGATTAGGCATTATTGCATCAGTTACCACGATATCAATCCGATTGGAGAGTGCCACCTTCATGGCTTCAAGCCCGTCGGCAGCTTGAATTACCTGATAGCCGGCTCGCTCAAGCACAACTTCAAGAAATCGTCTCAAAGCGCGATCATCTTCAGCTAGCAGAACACAAGTCCGCTTGCCACTTTCACGTGACATGACAGCTTCTGTCTCTGGTAACGAAACCTTTTCCTGGGCCATCTATTTCGTGGGCATGTCGGAAGTTGGGGCTTTAGCCTGGGCGGTAAGGTCCTTACGAGGAACCCGGCTCAATCAGCCATGCGAAATCAGGATAGGACTGACGCTGAGCATTGTCAATTTATTACACCGGCTGGCACTGATGCAGATTGAATGCTATCGGCCAGTGCGAAAGTTCCGGCCCACGAGGTCATCAGTACCACCGCGCGGTAACGCCGGATGCTAGAGTCAACTTTTGGCGTAGTGATGCAGAACCGAGCGCGGTAGCGCCGGATGCTAGAGTCAACTTTGGCGTAGTGATGCAGAACCGAGCGCGGTAGCGCCGGATGCTAGAGTCAACTTTGGCGTAGTGATTATACGAGGATTGGCGGAAGAGACTTGCTACAG
>DASXSC010000119.1:0-26645 GCA_036506215.1 Pyrinomonadaceae bacterium
CCGGCCTTTGTGTGCTCTGTGTAGGCAAAAATCGCAAAGTTTTGTTTTTTGACAAAGTTTTTCTAACCAAGTCCGTCGTCCTCCAAGACCGCATAGTTCTCTCTGCTGCGCAGCGAGTCCCGCAAGGTCTTTGACCTCCGACTTGCCTTACAGGTCGTATGAGAATTTTTGGTCGAAGTGTCGTCAAGTTTATTGGAAGATAGGCCTGAAGATGAGCCAAAGGCTCTATCCTATTTCGAGGCGTGGGGTGCGTCTCTTGGCTAGAAGTCGGATTGCGAAGAGGCTGGAGATCCAGGCGATTAGCGCCGAGGAAGCGAGCGACCAGCAAACGCCGGCAACCGCTGGATCAAAGTAAGGAACAATTAGAGCCACCAATATGCTGGCGTTGGTGACGCGCGCGGCCAGTCGACGCACTTTAATAGAATGTTGCAGCCAGTTGATTCGCCGCAACTCTGCTGTAAGGTAGTCGTCATCGTCGTTTAGCATTGCGTAGTAGTCCGCTTCCCTTTTGGCGTGCCGAGTCAACGCCGTATCTGAGGCTGTACTCGCGGCATCACGATACTGGTGAATGACATGTGCCAGCTTCCCTTCGCGGAGGGCCAGGTTTGCAAGACCCAGGCGAGCCCGAAAATTCTCTGGCTGCAGTTCGATGGTTCTCTGAAAACTGTTTTGCGCCCGCATAGTTTCGCCCCATTCGAGAAAGCTTTCACCGACCAGCGCCAACAATTCAGGCTCGTTCTCAGCGCGCATCGCTGAGAGACGCAGGGCCGCCCGTCCCCTCGAAAAGAGTTTGCGATCGCTCAAACTGCTTGCCTGAGATCTCAGCAAACGCGCAAACTGAAAAATCAGTCGGCCATCTTTGGGCACAACAATCAACGCTCGCCTGAACGCTTCGCGCGCTTCATTCAAACGGCCGGCGATTCTGAGCTTGTTGCCCACCTGTCCCAACAATACGGCTCGTTCATGATCTAGAACTGCTGCTTCGGCACATTCCTTTTCATCTTGAGACTTCTCTCTTTTACCACCGAGTTTGAAATCCAAAGTGGCGCCGTCAAGGACTTCCGCGGAGGCAAGCTGCAGAGAAAGAACTTGATGATTGAGAGGTTTGGGCTCGCAGAGAAAGTCACGCAATTCCATCGTGCGGAGATCAAGTTTATCCTGATGGATCAGTGGGAAGAGTTGTCGGACCATCTGGCGGTAGGCGCGACCGCCGGAGGCAAAAGTAAACTCTGTGTTTTTACCGACGATCATCGTGCGATAACGGTAACGCACCCGGCCGCCCCGCCTCAGCGTACGAACCGCTTGAGTATCCACTTTCTCAAAATCCGCAATGCTCAGTTTCTTATGGCGGCGGGCAATGCGGCGCATCAGAAACGGGCCGAGACCGCGCCGAACGAGAAACTGTCCATCAAATTCAATCCGGTCAGTCAAAGCCAGAGCGGGAATAATGAGCCAGGCAATAACAACGGCCGTCAACGCTAACAAATCGCGCTCTGATCGTAGCAACAGCACTGAGACGAAGGTTAGAACACTGGCGGCCGCGAGGTAGGAACCAGGAGAAACCCTCACGTTAGCCAGTCGGAGTCCCTTCTGCGGCCGCTCGCGCTCTCGCACAACTTCGGTGAGCGCCTTTAGAGTCTCTATTTGATCGGTTTCGTTCATTTATTAGGTTCTTCAGGAACAGGACACTCGACCGGCACATCCAGAGAAAAGGTTCCTCGCCCTTTCCCTGGTTCAGTGTAACGCAAGTCGGCAAACTGAACGAGAGTCTGAGTTGCGCAATCTTCTCCTATCACGTGCACCACAGGAAACCTTGCGAAGCCCAGAAACGCGTGTGAGCGACTGTCACGTGTGGCCTGCGCAACGATCTGAGCGTCTGATCCGTCGGGCTTTTCGTAACGTACCAAATCCAGGTCGCCTGCTTGCGCTGCCAGCAGAGATAACTTAAACCGGTACGTGGCGCGGTCAGTCTCCATCACACAGAGCCACTCAGCCGGGTTGGCTACAGTTGGCATCGCGGCGACCCTGATAAACTTCTCAGCCTTGTCGTTGGCGATCGTTATCGCTTGAAGGTTTGCCCGGCGCAGGGCAACAAAATGCGTGGCAGCCAGGGCGGAGCAATAAATCACAATTGTCGCCAGCGCCGTAATGGCAAGCTTGGCGCCTGCGCGGGCGCCGAAGTTGCGCTGATAAAGATTAACAAGCACAAGCAGGGCAATTACCCAAAGCAGACGAAGCGCGATCCCTCTGACCGAGAACATTGGGCCCAGGCCCACCAGTACCAGGAGAGTGGAAAAGAGAGCGATGATGCCCCAGGCGATAAGTTGTTTTCTCGTTTTTGCTGTCAGAAGAAAAGCCGCGCCGCCAAGAACCACCCAGATGAATGGATCGATGACGAAAATGAAATCGCCATAGAACCACCTGGGATTCCAGGGCAGGAGGAATCTGACACCGTAGTTGTTTGCCCAATCCATGAGTGGATGGGTAGCAGTGACAACGGCTGAGGCCAGGAGCAGGCCCGGCAGCTTTACCCTCCGTCCGTGTTTGCGCGTCCGGGCGAGAAGCAAATCTCCAAAATAAAAGATCAATGGCAACGCCAGTGCAAGCACGCATACCCCGACGATTGAATGACTGATGCCGCGATGCTGTTGCAGATACGTCCAGCGCCCTCCGAAGATAAGGGCCAGGATATCGCCGTCAGGGGAATTGGCGGCGAGGGCGCAAAGAGTGGTTGCTCCGGGTGATAGCTTGTCCAAGCCGGCCTTGGCCGCTGTCAGTCCTATTAGTGAGTGAGTAATGTTGTCCATTCAGGAACAGACAGAACTTGGCTGTGAACCAGGAGCCTGACTTGAATTGAGACTCTTACTGGACTGGAGCGCGTTTTCGGAGTGATCAGAACGGAATCTCTCCGCGGGGTGTTTCGGGAGTCAGCTTCGCGTAGCGCTCCGGGTCGAGTTTTTGAAGCTTCGTCGTTGCTTCTCTAGCTGCCGCGGATGCCGGGATAGGCGTGCCATCTGTGTCCCTGATTTTTCGTGACGCGTCGACGATGTTGAAAAGCAAGTCTGCGGCTTCTTTCTTCTTGCCCTGCTTCTCATAGACTGAAGCGAGCCCCAAATTTGCAGTCTCCGGTGTAACGACGACACTGTTCAACGCGGCCAACTCGGAATAAAGTTTGGCGGCCTCATCGTACTTTCCGTCCGCCTCTTTCGTCTGGGCGAGTGCAAACTTGGCAAGTGTCGCAGGCTCTGCCTCGCTCGCTTTACTAACCTCGGCGAGTTCGTTCACTGCTTTGTCGCGATCGATAGAAAGCAGATTAGTAGCAATGAAGTATCGTGCTTCAGTCTTGTAAGGATCGCCGTATTTGGCAGCAACTTTTTGAAACTCCTCGATTGCCTTCTGGGCGCGCTCCTGTTGGCTCGCAAAGCTTGGCGTTTTGGGCTCGGCGCCCGGTTCGGAAGCAAGGGGTTTCCCCATAATCTCGATTCCGCGGCCCAAGGCCTGGAGTGCCTCGTTGGTGTGTTTTCGGTGTAACGACACTCCGAATCCCACAATTATCAGCACGACTATTAGTAAACCCAGCCCATAGATGATCGCTTTGCCCTTGCCCTCCAGACGATCGCCTACACGATCAAAAATTCTTCCGGCCGCGTCGCGAAATTTGTCGTGCTGGAGTTCGCGCGCGCGCTTCTTTTTGTATTTGGCCACTTCGTTCTTTCTCGCAAGTCCATATAGAGGACTGCGTTCTTTCAGGTGTATGATTGGCGAAATCATCACTGTAATAGCCGCTTGGAAATCTTGTCAAGCCGGGCGTTTGCCGAAGTAATTGCAGCGTTGAGAACCAGGTGCGCATCCAAACACAGGGTGAGATGGGGAACAAAAAACTTGGGAACAAACGGTCTGAGTCTGGTGTCTAAACACGCGACTGCCAACCCTACTGTCTGGAACTGGCAGGGGAGGTCAGCTACTCCGATTCCATCCCCAGGGGGTAACAAGTGAGCTACGGAGAGCCAATAGCCCTCCGGCCAATGGAGTTAGAGGAGGTTGCACCCGCAACCGTGGCGGAAGTGCGGGTCTCCGCTGAGACTGAGTTCATTGAAAGATTAAAGCGAGGTGAAGCAGCAGCTTTTGAGGAGCTGGTTACCGAGCGTTCCGGCGAAATCTATGGCCTGCTTTTCCGGCTGACCGAGAATAGCGAGGAGGCGCGCGACCTGACGCAAGAGACGTTTTTGCGGGCCTTCCAGAGCATTGATCGGTTTCGGGGCGACGCCGATTTAAGAACCTGGATCTATCGCATCGCCATTAACCAGGCCAGAAATCGCTGGCGCTGGTGGCGCAGACGCCGCCGAGACGCGACAGTGTCGCTCGATGCAACGCAGGGTCAGTCTAATCAGACGCTGATCGCGACACTGGCTGAGTCGGGCCAAAATCCCGAGCAGCAAACGCTGGCGCACGAGCGCGAGGTAGCTTTAAGAGCGGCGCTGCAGAAAGTCGGCCGAGCCTATCGAGAAACGCTAATACTGCGAGATATCGAAGGCTTTACGTATGAAGAAATTGCTATGACGTTGGGAATTAATGTGGGAACTGTGAAGTCGCGACTGGCGCGTGGCCGCCAGGAACTGAAACAGAAGCTGGAAGGATCTTTGTAAAATTTCGAATTTCGAATTTCGAAATGCGGACTTGCAAACTCGCCGGGGTTGCGCCAAATCCGAAGTCCGAAATCCGCAATCCGAAATTCTGAAACGGATGGCCGACCCGCCCCGGCTCACATAAAACTCGGTGCCAAATGGGTCGAAGTGAGAAAACGGCGGAACAGACAATGAGTAACTCGAAGATCAAAAGCGAATTTGAAACGTGGCCAGCAACACCCGTGGAAGCGTCGCTCGAAATCAACGAACTTACTTTGAGTTATGAAACTAGCCGCAGTGCTTCTTTTTTAACAAACGGAGCAGCCGGGGTCGGCCGACCATCCAGCACAACGCCCATTGGCGATTGCCAATTGCCGGTTTGAGAGCAGCGTTAAGGGTTCAATCGCAATCGGGAATTGAAAATCGGAAATGATCTATGACTTGCGAAGAAACAACACAACTGCTTTCACAGTTTATCGATGATGTCTTGTCGCTGCCTGTGCGGGTCACGGTTGATGAACATCTAGACCGGTGCCCCGTTTGTCGCGCCCATGCTGCCGACTTGCGCTCACTTAGCCGCAGCTTACGGCAACTGGCTCGTCCCGTTGCGCCGGCCGACCTGTCGTCAGCTATTACTGATGCCCTGGTGATTGAAGCCGCCGCGCGCCGGCAGTCTCCTGAACTCTCGCTTCGTGAACGCGTCGCCTTGTGGCTTGAGCCGCGCTTGATGCCTTACAGTGTGGGTTCGTTTGCATCAGTTGTTTTGTTCTTCTCGATGTTTATCGGACTCAGTCCCCACTTCATGGCCCTGCAAAAAGCTGCACGGCAAATGGAGACCGTCAACGTCTTTCGTTCAAGCCGTGGCTTTAACCTGTATGAGCCGGTAAGTTCGGAGGACTTTTCTGCACGACGGGCCCCGTTTGCCGAGCAATCACCCAGCCTTAATCCGGGCGGCGCCCTCGCCGCGCTGACGGGCTCGTATGTGCACGCGCACAACGTGAATCAGGATGGCGACGACATGATCGTAGTCGCCGACGTATTCAGTAACGGAGCAGCGTCGTTGGCAGACGTGGTACAAGCGCCACGCGACCGTCAGATGCTCGCCGACTTTGAAGTCGCCCTGCGTCAGAGCGCGGCTTTCGTTCCGGCATCATTGGATCGTCGTCCGGACACGATGCGAGTGGTCTTCACCGTGCAGAAGGTAGATGTGCGCGATCGAAGTTTCTGATTCTTATACTCTACGCCGCCCAACACTGACCGCCCTGCTCCCTGGACACTCAACCTTAGAACCTCCTCAACGACAAACCCACCCGCTACCCGCGAGCAAGGTGGTACTGACCTCATTGGACCGCACGTTCCAATGTGCGTATCGTTCAAAGTGCATCAGTACCTGCCGAGAGACTCGCTTGACGCACTGCACTGCGCGTGTTAGTTTGCGGCTTCACCCTGTTTCATTAAAGACTCTGATCAGCATCGGGCTATCGAATTAGTCTGAAAAGACACGCGTGACTGCCGCCGCTTCAGAACTCAAACGAACTCCGCTCAACTCCGTCCATCGCAGCATGGGCGGCCGCATGGTCGATTTCGGCGGCTGGGATATGCCGGTGCAATATCCCGCGGGCACGATCGGAGAGCACCTGCGTACGCGCCAACATGCAGGCCTGTTTGATGTCTCTCACATGGGCGAGATTGATGCTCGTGGCGCTGATGCCATCGCTCTGGTTAATTACCTCGTTTCAAACGATGCGTCTAAACTGATCGACGGCCAGGCGCAATATTCCGCGCTCACAACTCCAGAAGGCACTGTGGTTGATGATCTACTGGTCTATCGGTTTGCCGCCGATCACCTTCTCCTGGTCGTGAATGCGGGCACTACCGAAAAAGACTGGAACTGGATAACCTCGCATCGACGAAATGAAGCCGCCCAACTCAAGAACACCAGCTCTGATTATTGCCAGTTGGCACTTCAGGGGCCGGATGCGCTTGGGATTCTCGCGCGGCTGGCGGACCTGCCACTCTCGGAGATTAAGTATTACCACTTCGCCGAAGGCCGGGTTGACGGCGTGCCGGCTGTTGTTTCGCGCACGGGTTACACGGGAGAAGACGGCTTCGAAGTTTACGCCGACGCCAGTAAGGCCGAGCAGATTTGGAACAAACTGCTCGAGGCCGGAAATTACGGATCGGACACTGGCGTCCTTCCCTGCGGCCTGGCGGCTCGCAACACACTTAGGCTGGAAGCTGGCATGGCCCTTTACGGCCACGAAATCGACGAAACCACGACGCTGCTGGAAGCGAACCTGGGCTGGATCTGCAAACTAAACAAAGGCGATTTCATCGGTCGCGAAGCGCTGGCAAAACAAAAAGCGGAAGGCGTGCGGAAGCGCCTGGTGGGATTTGAAGTGACAGAACGAGGAATAGCGCGCGACGGACAGGACGTGGTAGTCGATGGCGAACGCATCGGCACAGTCACATCGGGAAGTCCTGCCCCCTATTTGAAAAAGAATATCGGAATGGCTTACGTTCCAACCGAGTTTGCAAACGAGAATCAACAGATTCAAATCGACGTGCGTGGCAAACCAGTAGGCGCCCGGATTGTGAAGACACCTTTTTATAGACGCGAACGCTCGACTTGAAGGGTCTGATGACCTTTGACCTTGGAACTCTGAACTTCGTTTCTCTAGTTTGAGGTGAAAAGTGCGACACCCATAGGCGCGAAGTACAAAGTTCTAAGATCAAAGCTCATTTTGGAATTGCAAATCCAAAACACTTGGAGGAATCATGGCCAACATCCCTGACGATTTACACTACAGCAAAGACCACGAGTGGGTTCGAGTAGAGGGCAGCGTTGCCGTCGTCGGGATCACCGACTATGCCCAGGATTCACTTGGCGACGTGGTTTACGTCGAATTGCCCAAAGCGGGCGATGACTTCGCTGCTAATGAGTCTTTTGGATCAGTCGAATCCGTTAAGGCGGTTTCAGAAGTGTTCTCGCCGGTGTCTGGCGAGATAGTTGGCATCAATGAAACGCTTGGCGATGAGCCGGAAAAAGTCAATCAGGATCCATATGGCGGGGGCTGGATGATTCGCGTTCAAATGTCGAACCCTGGTGAAGTCGACAGTCTTTTGACCGCTGCCGAATATGAAGATTTTACGAAAGCTGAGACGGAGTAAAATTGCGGTACATTCCCAACTCGCCTGAAGAGCGGACCGAGATGCTTCACCAGGTCGGCTTAAACTCGGCGGCAGATTTGTTTGATTCGATTCCCGAAGATCTACGCCTGGCACGGAATCTAAACACGACCGCAGCTCTTTCCGAGATCGAGCTTCTCGCCGGCTTTGAGCAACTCGCGGCTCGCAATACGGGAGCGAAACGAACCAGCTTCGTCGGCGCCGGCGCCTATCAGCATTACATCCCTACGATAGTTGATCACATCATTTCGCGCTCGGA
Source organism: Pyrinomonadaceae bacterium (assembly GCA_036506215.1). GTDB lineage: Bacteria > Acidobacteriota > Blastocatellia > Pyrinomonadales > Pyrinomonadaceae > PSRF01. Next base: position 8,074 of record DASXSC010000119.1, read on the forward strand.
GTTCTTCACAGCCTACACGCCATACCAGCCGGAAATAGCCCAGGGCACGCTGCAGACAATCTTCGAATTCCAAACGCTCGTTTGCCAGTTGACCGGCATGGAAGTGGCTAACGCTTCCATGTATGACGGATCGACCGCGCTTGCAGAAGCAGTATTGATGGCCGAGCGGGTTACGAAGAGATCGAAGGTCGTGGCCTGCGGCGCGATACATCCGGAGTATCTTGAAGTCATAAGCACCTACGTCCAGCATGCTGGAATTGAACTGTTACATGCGCCAAACCATCCCGAAACCGGTCAAGCCTCAGACGCCAGGGAGCTGCTTGACGACAAGACCGCTGCGCTCGTTGTTCAGTCGCCAAACTTCTTTGGTTGCATTGAAGATGTGGCCGCACTGGCAGAAAAGGCGCATTCGGTCGGCGCACTGCTAATCGTGGCCATTACAGAGTCCATCTCGCTTGGGTTGTTAAAGTCGCCGGGAGCTTCTGGGGCAGACATCGTGGTTGCCGAGGGGCAATCGTTTGGCGTCCCGCTATCCTTTGGTGGGCCATATGTCGGCCTTTTCGCAACGCGCGAGAAATATGCGCGTCAGATTCCAGGACGTTTAGTTGGTGAGGCATATGACAAGGAGGGACGTCGCGGATTTGTTTTGACACTCGCGACACGCGAGCAGCACATTCGCCGCGAGAAGGCCACTTCAAACATCTGCACTAACGAAGGTTTGATCGCTTTGGCGGCGACTGTCTACCTGGAAACTATGGGTCGGCGCGGACTTCAGGAAGTGGCCGCGCAGTGTGCACAAAAAACTGCGTACGCGGCTAAACGAATTGGCGAGCTTCAGGGGTTTTCGATTCCCTTCACCGCGCCGCGGTTCAATGAGTTTGTGGTGCGCGCGCCGCTGGCAGCGAAACAATTGCTTTCTCGTTTGGCGTTGGAAAGAAACATCACGGGCGGTCTGGCGTTGTCTCGCTATTACCCCGACCAGCCCAACGAGATTCTTGTTTGCGTCACGGAGATAAATTCACGCGCTGAAATTGACGCGCTGGTTGAGGGGCTCGCATCGCAAGCCACCATGTAACGCAGACTGTTAGTTTTGCGAACCACGTCAAACGGTCGACCACGCAAGCTGACAGTTTGCGTTACGATTTAATCGTCGATTTTATGAAATCTGACATCACTAAAGTTACTACGCACATTAATCCCAACGAGGCGCTCATCTTCGAGCGCTCGCAGCCGGGACGCGTCGGCTATCGCTTGCCGCCACTCGACGTCGACGAGCAGCCGATCAGCGAAATTGTTCCGCGAGAGTTTCTGCGAGACGACGATCTCGACGGCGTGCCGGAAGTAAGTGAAGTGGACGTCATTCGTCACTTCGTTCGGATGTCCACTTGGAACTACTCGATCGATCAGGGCATGTACCCGCTCGGCTCCTGCACGATGAAATACAACTCGCGCTTGAACGAAAAGGTGGCTCGCATTCCGGGCTTCGCGGCACTACATCCGTTAACCGAAGCCGAAGACGCACAGGGCGCACTCGAAGTTATCCATGACCTGCAAGAGGATCTGGCAGAGATTACCGGGTTAGCCGGCGTTTCACTACAACCCGCCGCCGGCGCTCATGGTGAGATGACCGGCGTGATGATCATTCGCGCCTACATTGATGCTCGCGACGGCGCCGAAGCGTCTGCCAAACGGCGCACAATGCTGATTCCTGACTCGGCCCACGGCACTAATCCGGCTTCTGCGCATTTGTCCGGCTTCTCCGTTAAGACGATTCGATCCACAACGGAGGGTTTGACCGATTTAGCGCATTTGCGTGAGCTTTGCGCCGGCGGCGATGTTGCCGGTTTAATGCTGACGAACCCAAACACGCTCGGTCTCTTCGAAACAAACATCCAGGAAATTTGCCGGATCGTGCATGACGCAGGCGGTCTTGTTTACATGGATGGCGCAAACATGAACGCGCTGGTGGGTGTGGCCCGGCCAGGCGATATGGGCGTTGACGTCATCCATCTCAATCTGCACAAAACATTTTCTACTCCGCACGGCGGTGGCGGACCAGGCTGCGGTCCATGCTGTTGCACGAAAGAACTCGAACCGTTTCTGCCCGTCCCCCGCATTGTCAAAGAGGCAGGACAATTCAAGCTCGATTTCAACTATCCGCAGTCAATCGGTCGGGTGAAGGCCTTCTTCGGCAACTACGGAATGATGCTGCGAGCTTTGGCCTACATTCAAACGCATGGTAACGACGGCTTGCGCGAAGCGACTGAAGCCGCGGTTCTCAATGCTCGTTATGTCGCCAATGGGCTCACCAGCGATTACGAAAAACCCTTCAGTGCACCGCCGATGCACGAGGTCGTTTTCACCGACAAGCGGCAAACGCGCAAAGGCGTCCATACCCTCGACATTGCCAAGCGTCTAATCGATTATGGTTTCCATCCGATGACGATCTACTTTCCGTTAATTGTTCAGGGAGCGATGCTGATCGAACCGACAGAATCAGTGGGCAGACAGGAGCTGGATCAGTTTATCGATGCCATGAGGTCCATTGCACGGGAAGCAGTTGAAGATCCGGATCTCGTGCTGAACGCTCCTCATTCAACGCGCATTGGCCGACTCGACGAAGCCGCCGCCGCTCGCAAGCCCGTCCTTCGCTGGAAACCCAAACAAGCCGCATTCGCGTCCTAAAGAGAGCCGAGTGGATGTTGATGTTTTCCATCCTTCGCAGTGGCGTTCCCTAATATTACATCGCAGGTGTTCGCTAACGGTCTTCTGCTTTCGCTCTTCGAATTACCATCTCGTATAACCCGATACGAAATGGTTTGCTATCAGACTCTTAACACTCAATTATCATCTAATTGTCATTCAATTCCTCGCTTTATCTAATAAATAGGTCGACATTACCTTTCAAGCCAGCGGTACATTGGTTGCACCTTCACTTCAGTGAAATGAGTGAAATGGAGGTAGCTATGAAATCAAACTTGTTAAGGAAGAGATTAGTAGGAGCTATCCTGGGATTATGTTTGCTTGTAGGAATAGGCATCACGTCTAGCGCGACTGCTCAGGCGCAGTGGCCAAATGACCGTGACTGGCAGCGCGAGCAGATACGGCGTCAGCGTCAGATGGAACGTGAGCAGATGCGCCGGCAGCGCGAGGCCATTCGGAGTGAATCGGATTACAGGTACGATGACTGGCGCTACGGTAACAGTCAACTTCGACAGACGGCGTTAAACGCCGGCTATAACGAAGGCATCAAGGAAGGTCGTAAGGACCGCCAGCGCGGTGAGCGTTTTGAGTATCGTGATGAGGCTGATTTCCAAAACGCCACTATCGACTATAGCTCCCGCTTAGGTAACCGGGAATTGTACCGGCAGTACTTTCGTCAGGGATTCGCGAACGGTTACAACGACGGTTACAGGGGTTACTAGAGACCCCAATGAACCGAACCAATAACCGAGAGGGCGACACCGGGAAATCCGGCGGCGCCCTCTCTTTGCTTGTGATGAATACTAATTCCCTCGTAACAACGCACCAGAATCAAGCTTCCCAACTCCCTGGCTCACTTGCTGCCGGCGCCGTATCTTTTCCTTTTGACGGCACGCGTAACAACGCCAGTCGCTCGACCACTCTACCGTTCATGAGGTGTTCTTCTACTATTTCCGGAACGTCACTGGAACGAACCTGCGCGTACCAAATACCATCAGGGTATACCATCACAGCCGCTCCAATCGCACAGAAGCCAACCGAGCCACATTCCGTAACCAGAATGCTTCCCTTTGGGTTCTTGCCCTTTTTCTCCTTACCGAAAAGGGCTGCTCGCGAAAGCAGTTCGCGCTCAAATGCTGCCTTTACCTCCGCACTGTCAACCGCCGAACACGATTTTCCGGTGCAAACAAAAACGTGATGACGAATCGGCGCGGTGATTACCGGCGCGAGTTTTTCAAGCGCTTCCGGTTCATTAACAAGAGGAATCTCAGCCATCTGGACGACCAGGTTTTTGTGGGAAAGTTTTCGTGGGCATGTTAACACAAGAGAGAGCCGGGGGCCGTGGCGGTCCCTCGATGGGTAGTGGGTCAGTTTAGCGTCGGGAGGTCCGATTCTTTGGAGAACCGTGCGCGGTAGCGCCGGATGCTAAAGTCAACTTCAAACATTTGCCGGGTTGCAGCATCCGCGCAAGCGAAGGTTGGAAATTAATAGGTTGCTGGCCTGTAAGACGTCTCTTCCGCCAATCCTTCTATAATTATTACGCTGAAATTGACTCTAGCATCCGGCGCTACCGCGCTCGGTTCTGCATGGCGTGCGTCTCTTATTTATCAAACTGACCCACTACCCCTCGATGTAAAACTTTTGCTAGCCCCTAAAATTCAATGTAGAATAACGCCACAAGGGCGACCGCTCTCACGGACCGCGTCGGGATAGAGCGGTTCGAATCGGTCGCCCGAATTATTGTGGTGAGCTGAATCGACCGCTAACTTTTATGGCTACGGGCCTCGTAATTCACATCTCCTCGGGTCGAGACAAAAATACTCAGGTATTGACTGACGATCATGTCCGCATTGGCAATTGCGAAGATTGTGCGGTGCGCTTGCGGACCTCGTCTCTGCCGAAACGCGCGGACGATAGACCTGTGCTTGAACTTGACCGCCGGAATGGATCGTACCTCGTCACCGGCTTCGATGAGTCGCTTAATCTTACGCTGAATGGTAAGCCTCTGGAATTTAACGCTGAAATAGAGGACGGCGACGAGCTTCGCATCGACAAATCCCACCTGCTGCTGACGTTCTATCCTATTCGCTCACTGCCTGCTGTTGTAGGCACGTCCGCACACGAAGCGCATGTGGCACCCTTCATAGAACAGGCTGCTCTGGAATCAGCAGCCACCGCGCGGCGAGACGATGCCAAAGTATTTTTGCGCGAGTTTACGCGGGAGTTGGTCAAGGAAATCAATCCGAGTACGAAGCTTATAACATTGGCCATCGCCCTGGCGTTGGTTGGCGGCAGCCTTTATCTCGGATTCTCGATGTTTAAGGAACTCCAGCGCACGCGCCGCCTGATCGACGATCAAAGCGCACGGTTAGCGGAGTCTCAAAAGCAAGCCTCGAAGATGAACCAAACGCTGACTGACACCGTTCGTTCAAACAAAGAGATTCGCGACAGTCTATCGTTGGCGGTCAAGCTGCGCAGCGACTTTGGCAGTGGCGTTTGTTTGATCGCCGGCTCTTTTTATTTTGTCGAATCGGGAACCGGACGCCCGCTTCGCTATCCCGAAGCACAGATGAATGAAACCGGCGGCGCCGTACAAAACAGCGGCGAGCCAACCACGTTGACTCCGGAGGGTAAGGCCGCCATCGCTGAGTTTGAATTTGTAGGTACCGGCTTCTATGTGGGCGACGGCTTTGTCGTGACGAATCGACATATCGCGCAGCCCTGGCTCGCCGACGATCGCGCGCAGAGTTTGAGCAGCAGCGTCAGAGGGCAACCCCGGCTCAAGAGGTTGAACGCTTATTTTCCCGAGCACACGCAACCCCTTCCCCTGAAGTTCAAGATTGCGGCCGGCCGAGACGATCTTTCCGTCTGCGTATTGGATACCAAAGACTTGCCCACCGATATTCCACTACTGCCCCTGGAGACCAGTCAGGATGCTGTTGCAGTCGGTAAGACCGTGGTGATGATGGGCTACCCATCGGGTCCCGACCGGCTCCTCGCGCTGCTTGACGATGCGGAGTCGCGCGGTATACAGCAACGATACACTTCACTCGACGCGCTGCTTGGTTTCCTGGCTGAATCTCGGCGGATCCAACCGCTGACGACACAAGGCAATATTACAGGCCTTGACGTCAGGCGCATTGCCTATGACGCGCGCACGGCGGAAGGAGGTTCAGGCTCTCCGGTATTTGGTCCGACGGGCCGTGTCATCGGCGTCAACTTTGCGGTTTTCACCGAAAATCAAGCCTCGAACTTTGCTGTTCCCATTCAGCTTGGGGTTTCGTTACTCGCGCGTGCCGGTTGGAAATTCCCGCCCGAGAACGACATCAAAGACCCGGAAAGCGCAGCCTCTCCGGCGAAATAGCTTACTAAAACTTTCCCTGGTGAAGGCTTGGCCTCACTTCCCCAGCGGCAACTCCCCGTCACTCTCTCCGCATCGAAGGCTCACCATTCATTTACCAGCGATGGACCAACAGTACTTAAACCGCCCGCTGCGGAGTGATGGTATATTACTTTTGGTTATCGTTTCCCAGATGGGCACAGTAGTTGCCAGAGTTCGCCAGAGTTTCGATTTCTGCGAGGGGCGTCCCGTAAACGCCATTAATGTTGGGATATCCGATTGACCAGGTTTGACGGTGAAGATTTCATAAAGAATCGGCGCAGTAAGACCACGTCACCAGAAGGAAATCAAAGGGTTGAAAACCACCAAGTCTCACCGGAAGATGCACCTTTGCCTCGACCGAGCGTCAGGAAGCAAAACAAGTGTCTTGATTTTCCTGCTCCTCATCGCACTCGTGGCGCCTATTTCGTTTCTTCCACAAACCGCTCGGGGACAAAGCCAGTCAAAACCAGCCGAAAGTCCCGCTGACCAGATATTTCGCCTTGAGCGTGTTCCCGTTCAGGGTGGCGCTGAACTTATAACGATCCAGGCAAGGCTTGACGGCATTGACTCTGCCGAAGACAGCAAATGGGTACCGCTGGTAACAGTACTTCGCGATACGCTTGGCGACCTAAGCCCAGAGAACGACCGCCTGCGCTACGTTTGGCCGCTGACTTATACCCGTCCCACACTAAAACAGCGACTTTCCGGCGGCGTACCCTTTCTATATTCGAGAGTTGGAAACAAGAGTCACACGTCGGAGAAAGCGCCTCCTCCTGTCCTTGACCTGGCTGCTGCCGATCGCGACGTGTGGAACAAAATACTTTGGACCGCGCTGCAGACTCTTCTGCTCGATCCATATGGCATGCCCATCAAGGCTTCGACGCGCTCTTACGAGCACAACATCGCCGCCTACCGTAAATCACATATCATCCGCGCGCTCTCCGTACTATCTCTGTACGAGGCAGTTGAGGGTCCTGCGGCTTTTTCAGAATCTGAACTTTCTGAGATTCAAGCGCGCCTCCGGCTGACTGATAAACCCTTCGGAGGCCTGGTGGGAGATCTAAATCTCGAGCGTTACAACGATCAGCAGATCACCGCAGGGCGAGATACGCGCGGACACAACTGGGAGTTGTTGCGCCAGCGCGCCGAAGCCGAATCGTTGTTCTTCGAGCCGCTGCAAATGCCGGATGGAAGCGTCACACATGCTTTGCTTTGGGTGGCAAAATCAGAACTTCAGCCAAACCAAGGTAAACGATATGACAGCCGCTTCCTGAACATCTCCAGTCCATGGTCCGACAAGCGTCTGCTTGCCTGGCAAGGTTACAGCGAAAAACGTTTCGTGGATTCTGAGAACCGCCCGGTGCCAGCGAAGACGCCTGGAGCGCAGGAGACAGAAATGATTCCCCTGGCGCTTTATGGATTAGACAATCCCAGGATTCCGATGTTGCTCGTGGATTTTCGCGATGGTCTAAATCCCAAGAAGCGCGAAATGTCGCGGCGTGCGTTACAGGACGTGACGCGAAATATCCTGTCGCTTTCTCGTTTTGGCGATCTGCCCTATTTTCTGGGCCGAACAGTTTTTGATTTCGTTACCGGTCGACGCGGCATCGACGTTAACCAGCCATCGCGACTTCACACTTATTCGCAGCTTAAATTACTCTTGTCGCTCAATCAATCGCTCGATCCGGAACTGCGCAATGAGATTGGAAGTCGCCTGGAGAAAGTTTCGTTGAACCCGATGGAAAACGATCTCCAGGCCGAGGCCAAACTTGCCACCGAGCAATATGCGGCGCTATTGGCGTACGCAAGGCGCCCTGACGGGTTACCGCAGAAACTCGATCGAGATCGTCGTGTGGAATTAGTCCCTTTGGAGCATGGCCGGGCGGAACAAGTAATGTTCCATCTCGCAAACATTCTTACTTTTGGGAAGTATACCCATCGCGAGAAAGCTGAGCCGGGCATGGAAGCAAGGATCGATGTCGCCCGGCGTTTGACTTACCACACGCGTTTTCTCCGTGAAGTCGCTAAGTCGAGCCCACAGATTGATGTTGTTTGGAACCTCGATGAAGTGAAACACTCGCTGGAGTTCGTTATTGAACACGCGGCGGAGGCAGACGCGAAAATCGCGACCGCGACAGCGAACATTTTTCTGCGGACCCAGGATCGGGAAACTCGCCGCTTCTGCCTGGAGGGCTTGTCACGCATGAACAACCCCAAGGCCCGGGGTGAATTGCTTAGCCTTTCCCAGCGGAAGGATCTTGATCAGGCCGGCAAGGATTTCGTCATTTCCTATCTGAAGATGCCGCACCAGCCCACCCAACCCATCGCCGTCTCCTCAAGCGAGAAAGCCGGAAGCACAAGAGTCGATCAGTAATCATGTTGCGACTCGGCCCGAACACTTCCCTTCCTTTTTTCTCAGGATTCAATACTGTTGCCAGGAAATGTTACCGAAGCGGTATTAGTTTGCTCATTACGTTGTTGTTTGTCCTCATTCCGGCGCCTGGTCTTGGCCAGATAAGGCGCGTCGTTACGTTTCAAAGCGATGGCTTGCCTTATGACGTCGTCGATCGGTTTGTGCACGAGCGCGATCCGCGTACTGGCAAGAGTCAGCTCCCCTGGTTGGACTATATCTTTTATCAGCGAGGCACGCGCCTGGCTAATTTTTACGTTCGTGGCATGAGTCTTTCGGCGCCGTCCTGGTCCCTCATCAATACCGGGCAGCATCTGCAAATCAAGGGAAACGTGGAGTTCGATCGCTACACGCTGCAAACCTACGATTATCTTAACTTCATTCCATTCTACGTTGAGACCACTATCGGCAGGCGCGTCGACATGCAGGGCGTTGAAGTGCTCGACGCGATTGGAATACCCGTGCTGACCGATGCCTATCCACATAACGAACAGTACACGACCTTGTCCCTCTTCCAACGAGGTCCGCGCTACATGACGTTCGGCAGGGCCATGCAAAACAAATTCACAAAGGCCCCTAAGGAATTATTTGACGAATGGACCATGGAGGGACTTGGGCTAGAGACTTCTCTTATCGATCAGCTGGTACGCGAACTGATCGCAGGTTTGAATAACCCACGCTTCCGCTATCTGGAATTGTTGACGACAGATTTTGATCATCGTGCCCACCACAACAACGATCGGGAAGCTCATCTGAACGCCTTGAAGGAGCTTGACGCGAAGCTTGGTCAGATCTGGACTGGTATTCAGAAGAGTCCCCTCGCCGCTGAGACTGTCCTGATTCTCGTTTCCGATCATGGATTCAACACGGACGAGCGTGTTTACAGCCAGGGTTTCAATCTTGTGAAGCTGTTCGGCAGTGCTGCCGGAGGCGGACATCATGTGATCACGAAGCGTCGTCTGCTGGTAGATTACGCTATCAAAGGCCTCAACCCCTTCGTGCAGGTGATAACTACTACCACGCGCGATTCCTACTATCTCAAGGGTCAGAGCGGCGACTACCCCACGGCCATGCTCGATTTCGACGGCAATGAGCGAGCGTCAGTTCAGTTTCGAGATTCTGATCTCAACTTGCTCCAGATTATTTTTCAGCAACTCCAGCGCACTGACCTTTCCCCGGCGCTGCGAAAGGCGCTATCTGATCAGTTCTTCGAGACCCTGGACGCCAGACGGGTGCAGTGGCAGCGAAATCTTGATGAGATCAACGAGGAGCTTGGCGCGCTCCGTCGCAGGATTCAGCGACAGCGAGAGTTGTGCGCAACGCAGCCAAAGAAGTTTACACAGGAAGATTCGGACGCCGGTCGCGACGATGAGGCCAAGCGCGTTTGCGCGTGGGCCGACATCTGGATGGGCCAGGAACAAAGTTATGGGGAATACGGGCGAATACTTGCCAACTTGCTCGCGCTGCGAAAAGAGAACTTCGATGCCTCACAAATCAAGATCGAGGATGTGATTGCGCGGCGGGCAATGGGCGAACACAACACAATATATCAACTACAGAATTACGTAGCCGGCATCGCACCCGGCGGACTTGTCTTGAAAGCCGACGGCTCGCTTGATAGGGAAAAAAGCTTCGTACACGTCAATTACTTTTCGTTATTGCACAACATTACTGTTCGCAATAATGTGCAGGCGGGAGTAGTCAATCGTCCTGTCGACCTGCTCGCCTTACCAGTGCCGACAGAGTTAGTGAAGCCCCTGGTAAATGAGAACGGGATTACGGACGTTGTTTGGGTCAGTGCGGGCCCCGAGCAGCAGGCCCTTATTCTTGCGCGTGAAGACCGGCAGGGACAGTTAAGTTTTCGTTATCTTCCGATTAAGAACCTGACGCAGGATGAGAGCGGCCATTTACACCTCCAGGCTTCTCCCTGGCATGCCGGCCTGCCTCTTCAAATCCTGGAAGACCCGCAATTGGAGGTGCCGGGCCAAAACCGCGAGGCGTGGCTCAGCGAGTGGCATACGGATCTGGAGTGGCTTCATGCGCTGCACAAGACGCGCTATTCCAACGGTCTGATCGGACTGCATGAACAACTCGCTCGTCATACTGTCGCCAGGCTTTCGCTTGACGAAGCAGGCATCTCCGGTGATGAACGCCTGCTACGCCGGCTGCTCCGGAGACAACGCGAGAACATCGAAGCGGACATACTCGTAGTAGCCAACGATCACTGGAATTTTGATGTGCGAGGCTTCAATCCTGGTGGAAATCACGGCTCGTTCCTTCGCATTTCCACCCACTCGACATTCATGTTGGCCGGCGGCGATAAGACCGGGATACCCCGCGCCGCGGTCGTGGAAGAACCTTACGATAGCCTTAGCTTTGTTCCTACCGTACTGGCGTTAACAGGAAATTTACGCGATGATAACAGCCCAATTCCGGTTCTGTGGGATAAAGGTTTCCGGCGCTTTCCGGGCCGTCCGGTAAAAGAAGTGTTGGCCCAACCAGAAAACCGAAAAATCGCGGATACGGGAGCAACTGCAACTCCTTGACGACTTCGGAAAACCAGTTGACTGAAGAGTGGCCAGATGATTTTCGCGAGCTGGAAGAACTGGTCGACGAGAGTGAGCCTGCCGGCCCCGACAATTCCCGCCGATCTTTTGTTTGGTTACAAGCCATTGCCTTCCTGCTGGGATTTGCACTTCTCGTTTACGTTATCAACCTCGTCGGCGTCCAACCGATCTTCGACGCCCTCATCCGCATCGGTTTTTTCGGTTTCCTAATCCTGCTTGCCATCAGCGGCTCCCGTCACGTTCTACGCACAATAGCGATGTCTGCTGCGGTTCCCCGGGAACATCGACGGTTCAGTTTCTTCCAGGCTTTTGCGGTCCGCTTGGGCGGCGAAGCGATAAGTTTTCTGACCTTCACTGGACCACTGCTTGGCGAAGCAACCAAGGTTGCGCTCTTGCGGCGCCGCGTTCCTTTGACTTACGGCGTGCCGGCGCTCGTGGTTGATAATCTTCTCTACAATCTTTCGGTAGTGTTCTTTATCTTGAGCGGCGCCTGCGTGATGTTGTTCACTTACAACCTGCCGCCCCTCATCTATTACTCGCTTATTGGTATCGCGGCAGTTGCGGCTCTGGGAATCGCCGGCGCAGCGCTCGCAGCCAGGCGTCGCCTTATGCTGCTCACCTGGATACTCGACCAACTGGCAAGGTTGCGGCTGAGTCCGAAGGTAATTCTGAAACGCCGGCAGCACATCTCTCACATCGAGTCGAAGGTCTATGATTTCTACAAACACCATCCCGGCGTTTTCTTCGGAATGATTGCCTGTGACCTGCTCGCTCACGTCTCTGGCGCACTGGAAGTTTATGTAACCTTGCGCATGCTTGGTTACTACCCCAATGTTGCACAAGCCTACATAATCGAGTCACTGACTAAAATAATTAATTTTATCTTCTCGTTTGTCCCCGGCACGATTGGCGTTTATGAAGGCGGCACCGGTGTTGTACTTAGGCAGCTGGGATTCACCACCGCCATCGGCGTCACCTTGGGACTGGTACGCAAAGCCGGCACAGTTTTCTGGACATCCATCGGACTGTTAATCTTAACCTGGCGGACATTACCGAATGCGTGGGGCCGGCTATTGGATCGTAGTCCCCACCTACGACGACTTATGGACAGCCTGGTACTTTCAAATATCACTCACCGCCCGGCCCGTACGGCAGTCAGTATCCTGGGGACAGCCGTTGGCGTGCTGCTTATCGTCTTCACCGTTGGCCTGGCCCATGGGGTTCTGCGCGAACGCGGCCGGCGCGAGTCGAACATTGGTGCGCAGATCATGGTCCGCGCGTCGGGTTCGCTCGGCCTTGGCGGCAGCGCGCCTTTCATGTTGCCCGTTTCGCGTGCGGCGGAGATTGAGCCCATTGATGGCGTGCGCGCCGCAACACCCATCGGGCAGGCGCTCGATCACAGCGACACAGGTTTCGGCTCGCGACTAATCGACGGCATCAAGTTTGACGAATACGCGAAGCTAACCGGAATTTCCATCAGAGAAGGCGAGAAACTGACCGGCGGCGATCTGGCCATCATCGATCCTGTTTGGCAGCAACAACGTAACGCCACTGTCGGCTCAACGGTCCAACTGTTTGAGCGCACCTTCAAGATCGTTGGAGTTTATGAACCGCCGGGCGGCGGCCGGATCAAGATTCCACTTTCAACAATGCAGGACCAGGAAGGCGCAGAAGGCCGCTGCTCCGCAATCCTTGTGGCTGTCAATGATCCTGCCAAGCAAGACGAGGTTGCGGCGCGCATTAGGGAACGTTTCCCTGACGATCAGATTATCTTCACGCGCGACCTTCCGGAGATTTATGCCTCAGGAGTACCGGCGTTGAATGTGTTCATAAAGGTAGTGGTTGGTGTGGCCACCGCGATTAGTATGCTGGTGATTCTGCTGGCGATGTACACAACAGTCACCGAACGCACGCGTCAGATCGGCATACTCAAAGCACTGGGAATGTCGAAAACCGAGATTGCCTGGGTCATTGAGCAGGAGGCAATACTGGTAAGCCTGATAGGAGTCACCGTAGGCGTGATCTTCACTTTTGTCGCGCGCTTAGGGGTCATGCGCATGACAACCCTGGTAGTGGAGATTGAACCTCGCTGGGTCGCGATTGCTCTTCTGGTGGGAATCATCGGCGGCACGGTCGGCGCCCTCTACCCTGCCCTGCGCGCCGCGCGGCAGGATGCAGTCGAAGCATTGAGCTACGAATAAGCCGGTGAGTGGATAGCTATTCCGACATGTCGTAGCAGGTCAGTTTGATAAATAAGAGACGCACGCCATGCAGAACCGAGCGCGGTAGCGCCGGATGCTAAAGTCAATTTCAGTGTAATGATTATATAAGGATTGGCGGAAGAGACGTGTTACAGGCAGCAACCTACTAATTTCCAGCGCTCGCTTGTGCGGATGCTGCCACTGGGCAAATGTTTGAAGTTGACTTTAGCATCCGGCGCTACCGCGCACGGTTCTCCAAAGAATCCGACCTCCCCACGCAAAACTGACCCACTACTAGAATCTCAATCAGATCAGATCGTCGGGCAGGCCGTAGCCGGCCGTAGAATCGGCGCCTGCCCGCGCTCAAGTATCAATTACTTATCCGGCAGCTTGTGGCTATACTGCGCAGGTATGACAGCCGGGAAAAGATCAATTCTGACGGTATTGTCACGCGCTCTGCGCTTGCGCTGTCCAGCTTGCGGCCAAAAGTCCATTGCCCGCAGTCCGTTTCGGATCAGACATCACTGCCCAACCTGCCGTTCACTCTTCAAGCGTGAGGAGGGGTTTTTTGTCGGCGCTATTCTCGCTAATGTCATGACCACAGAGCTAATGATTTTGGTTGTCTGCACTGTCTGGCTGATGATCATCGGCTCGAGTTATGAGTCGGTCCTGGCGGGCCTTTTCGCTGTCGCGCTTCTATTTCCTGTGGCTTTTTATCATCATAGCTGGAGCTTCTGGCTGGGCCTTGACTATCTGATTGAAGGACTACCCCGGTATGACAAAACCACCTCAAGTGAATCACGCGGTAAAAGCAAAGAGGTATGACGAGCCGTACGCCGGCTGTCCGGCTCAAAGTCGTGATCATCCTTGTGACATCCCGCGTCCCGGCTGGTTCAAGCTATTCAAAGTCGAGCTGGGCAAGTAACGGAAAGTGGTCGGACGCCCTCGTGGCCACAGGCTGAGTAATTACTTCAGTTTGAATAAGTCGCCGGGTGAAGCCGCTCGGAATAAATACGTAATCCAGACGCAGGTGGGGATCCCAAACGGGAAAAGTGTAACCCTTGTCCGACGGATGAAGCAGGCGATACCCGTCAACGTAATTAGAATCTTTCATGAGTTGAATGGTTTCGCGTTGGATGTCCCGGCCGCTTAACCAAACGAGTGCTCGTATCCAGGCGGGCATTCGGCGAACATCCAGCACTTCCCCCGGCGCAAGCGTGTTGAAGTCTCCCACGAGCACGTGAAAACCGTGCTGATGCCTTTCAATACTCTGCAGTAAAGCTCGAATCTCCCGCACCCGCCGGCGCTCGCTCCATTTGGAAAACATCGAGCTGAGATGAAGACCGAAGATTCTAGCTTCGTTGCCTTCAAGAACAATTTCAAGAAAGGAATGTTTGGCACCGGCCGGATAGTGCCATTCATGATGGCTCGCCTTCAACCGGCTGATGTAGCCAATAGAATGCTCGCGACGCGCGGCCCAGAAAGGCAAATCTGTGGCGACCGCCAACCGGCCAATTAGTTCCGGATCAATTGCCTCCTGAAAAACCACCAGGTCGGGGGCTACCGCGCGAATTACTTCCGCCAGTTCCCTTTCACGCCCTCGCCCTCCGAAGCGAATGTTGTAGCTGAGCAACTTAACAATCACGGAGCTTTTTGCGCCTCGATTACCGTGTAGTAAGGCTCATCAAATAAAACATCCCGCGCGTAGAGTATCAAGTTTGCAGTAGCTTGAAAGTTTACCGGCCTTTGTGCGAGCTTCTGCAGTTCCTGGCGCAGTGCATTGAGAGCCGGAGCGATGCCGGGATCCTCATCACACAGCGGCTTGGTATGGAGGCGGGGAATATAGAACGCCTCCTCATTCCAAAACTCCATTACTTTATCTCCGACCAATGTGACGTCAAGGTCGCTGCTGCCGCGGCCTTTAGCGTCAAATGGTTCACCGTCCTCCCAGCGCTTATTGGTAACTACACTCCCGCGTAGCGTCGCCCCGGTGCCTTCCGGCAAACCCGCTTTCAGCGTCGCGCAAAACTCTCGATACCTGAGCACGTCTCCATCAAATGCAAGCCGCACGATCCGATTCTCGACTTGCTCGTCGTTCATCTCTTTTACATCTTTGGGCTCTGACACGCTTTTTCGCCGCCTGGATCCCGGTGGATTGAATTCAATCGCAGTCTGTTGCCATCATTTTGATTCGGACTTACTTTATACCGCCTGATCAAGTTCTTAGTCGAGAGCCATAGAATCATGAGCATAGAGATTCGCCTGGCGACGGAAACAGACATTCTCGCAATCCAGGAATTGATACGCGAATCCGTGAGCGCTTTAAGTGGCGGCTATTACACCTCGGCGCAAATTGCGAGCGCGCTGTCCCACGTTTTTGGCGTCGACACGCAACTGATTCTTGATGAGACTTACTTCGTAGCCGGCGTGGAAAATAGCATTGTAGGCAGCGGTGGCTGGAGCAAACGAGCGACGCTGTTCGGCGGCGATCGATCAAAGTTGGCAGGGGTCGATCGCTTACTCGATCCCGAGAAAGAAGCCGCCCGCATCCGAGCTTTCTATGTCCATCCTAAGTGGTCGCGGCGAGGTATCGCCAGCAGGATATTGGAGTCGTGCGAAGATGCGGCGCGAAAAGCGGGTTTCAGCAGAATTGAGTTGGTGGCCACGCTTCCCGGTGAGCCTTTGTATTTAGCCAGAGGCTACGAAAAAGCAGAACCCATCCAGATAGAGACGGCAGACGGTGAATCCCTGGCGGCGTTTCGCATGACGAAATGTCTGTGACTCGACCCTCTGACCTGCAGACATGATTAAACATTTACAAGAAGGAATGCAAGATCTCAAAGGCATAAGAACCCAACTGCAGTTCGCTACAATTTGAAGAGTAATCTTGTAAATTCTGTAAATCCTGTCAAACATTACGTTTTCGGGAATTCAATTTGGAAGTGCAACAACTCGCGAACTCGTCACCCTAATTGAAGACGCGAGACAGTAATAGTCGACAACCATTGGCGTTAATCCTAATCAGAACCGGAAGCGGACCGGGGAAGCCCGCAGCCCGGCTGGGGTGGTGGTAGCGACCGGCCAGGGAGCCAACTTTACAGACAGAGTAATTCAATCGCCGATCGCGGTCACTCAAGTACTAACAACCACGGTTGAGTCTCTGGCCGGTCGCTACCGCTTCCGGTTCTGATTCGGGCAGTTTCACGCGCAGTCGCTGTCACTTCGGGTCTGATAGTTGAGTTGCACTTGAAACTTGAATCCACCTTTTCTCTCTGCTCTAACACTGCGTTATTATCATGGTGATCCGTATTTCCAAAAGCTTACTTTGGTGAAGCAATGTACGCACAAGAAACCGCAAAACCGGTCCCAGGAAGAGACATGCAAGACTTTCTTAATGATTTTCGCGAAACAATCGACGGCGCTGCAAAACAGCTGTTACAGATTTCCGCAGAGAAGAGTCAGCGTCCCCGGGCTGAAGGTAAATGGTCGCCGCGGGAAATCATTGGCCACTTGATTGACTCCGCCTCGAATAACCACCAGCGTTTTGTCCGCGCACAGTTCACGGACGATTTAATTTTTGCCGGATATGAACAGGAGGGCTGGGTGCGGGTTCAGAATTATCAGGCCGAACTCTGGCCTGACCTTGTGCAGCTTTGGAAGTTATATAATCAACATATACTGCATCTAATGTCCCTCGTGCCGGAAGAGACGCGGATGAAATTGCGTTACAAGCACAACCTCAACCAGATTGCCTTAGATACGCTGAGTGAAAATGATCCGGTCACGTTGGACTGGTTCATGCGCGACTACGTTGATCACATGAAGAAACATCTGAGACAGATACTGGAAGCAGAGTGAAACAACCTGAGTGCTCAAGATCAATGCTGAAGGTAGTGATTATCCTAATTGAGTTTCCTTTTTTGGTTGGGCAGAACGCCAGAGTCTACCGTTTCGCCAGCACGCGAGATCACTTGAAAGTACAATTGGTTGCCAACGACTTCGAAAAGCATGAAGTGCTGGTCTTGGTCAAACGACTTGTCGGTTAGTGGCGAACCCTTCTTTACGTCTCCCGATCTTAATTGGCCACCTGCCCCTGAAACAAAATAATAGATTCCTTTCTGTGGCTTGATCCGTTCGTAAACGTGATCGTGACCAGTCAATACCAGGTTGATTCCGTACTTTAGAAATAACGGCTCCAGGACCTCACGCAGTTGCTTGTCAGACCCGTGCTTCTTCGCTGAAGAGTAAGGCGGATGATGGAAGAAAGCGACTTTCCATTCGGACGTGTCCTTTGTCAATTCATCCTCCAGCCATTTTAGCTGCTTCTTGTCCATGTAGGTGCTGTTCAACGAGTAGAAAGCAACATTACCTTTCGTAAATCGGTAATACTCTTTTCCGTTCATGTTGAAGTTTTCATAAAAGCGCTCGTTGGGTTGGTCGTGATTTCCAAGAGTGGCGTAAAACTTAACCTTGTCGTCCAGCAGCTTTTGATAAACGTCCTGAAACTTTTGCTTGTAGTCCGCCGGCGTTTCAGTGCCGTAAAGGTTGTCACCCATCATTAAGACAAATTCGAATGGAAAGACTGCTCGATATTGCAGCATGAGGTCAGCGACTTGGTGTTGCTGTTTGCTGCCGGTGCCGGTGTCCCCGATGATCGCAAACCGCACCGAGTCTGCCTTTTTTGGCAGGCTCAACGGCAGACTTGGTTTTGCCGGTAAGCTAATTCCGCTGCCGCGGGCGTTGCCGTTTGAAGTATTTTGGCAATAGGTCGAATTAGAGAAACCAAAAAGAATTAGAACAAAGATTGTTAGAACTGGTGCAACTGTGCGTCTCATTTTGTCCTCCTCTCAACCCAACCTCTTAGTCTCTACGGAAGCGCATCAGGCATGTAATCGATCATCAGGTTGTTGTCTGCATCTATGAGAAATAAGTTACGACCCACGTAACGATACTTCATCTGCTTTGGCAGTTGGGGCAGCTTCAACAACAGCTTGGGCTCCATCGTTACAAACTCTTTCGGATCGGGATATGGATAATTGACTTTCAAAGGAACAGGAATATTACTTTCCTTGTCCAGCACAACTTTGCGTATTTCCTTTTTCTCAGTGGGTTTGAACTCGGTCTTGAGCGTTGTGCGAATGTACTGGGCTACATCCGGCGTGAAAAGATCGCCCGGCTTGGCGCCTGCTCTGGCGGCTCGCAGGGCTTCGACGGAAACTTTCTCGTAAGCCGCGATTTGCTCTGGCGTGCTGTCTTTCGAGAGTTTTGGCACCTTTCCTTTTACGCTCTCACGAAGTTTCACATACTGC
>DASXSC010000120.1:0-19060 GCA_036506215.1 Pyrinomonadaceae bacterium
GAAGTCCTGGAGCGCGAAAGCGTTTCTGTCAATCCGGATCGTGAGAGCGTGCGTTATGGCTGAAACTGAAGTTGAAAATATTCTGCGAGAGATACGCGAGCGCGTGCTTTCTCAAGAACGAGCATCCCAGGGCTTAATGTCGTCTGCCGCCGCTCGCGCAAGCGGAAATGAAGGCAATGGCGCGTCGGTTTCTGGTTCAGCTCAACAAATCACGCGGGCGGGCGATCCGGAAAAGATCGCCGCGGAAAACCTGACGCTGATCAATTCGTACCTGACAACTACGGCACGTGCCTGGGACCGTCTACCGCCGCTAGTTAGCAACCGCAGCGGTCTGACTGCACGTCTTGAACTCTGGGTCAAGCGTCACCTCAAACGGGCCACGCGTTGGTACTCCTGGGAACAGGTAAATTTCAACGCCGCGGTTCATCACGCGATTCGCGAGATGTTGCCGGTGCTGACGGCCTACGAGCGAGAATTAGGAAACCTGCGCGCCCAGCTCGCTGCGGAGGCGGCCGCCCGCCAAACTGAGCGAGAGCAATATCATAGTGAGCTCGAGCAGCAGCAGGCTGCGTTGACCATGCACCGCGACGAGATCGGGAGCTTGCGTTTGTTGATTGAAGCTGAGCGCCAGACGATAGACACGCAGAGAGCTCAGTTGTTGGCCCAAATCAGTGATCTGACCAGAGAGTTGCGTGAACGTGATGAGCACTTGCAAGCTGAGCAGCGAGTCGCCCTCAAACAGCTTTCACTCGAGAGCAGTGAGACCGCCGTGCTCGAAGATCGCGCGCGTCGCAAGAATGAAGCTTTGCTCGACGAACTCAAGCGTCGAGTTGAAGAATTGGAAAAGTCATGAGTAATGAGTGATGAGTGTGGCTTTCTAACTCATTACTCATCACTCATCACTCATAACTTCTTTTATGCGTAAAGATAACCTGTACGAGCGCGCCGGAATAACAGATCTCGCGGAGTTTTACCGCACCAAATTCGTTTCCGATGAGGTGCTCGACGCTCGTTACTTCAAAGCGCTCGATCGTTTCGATATTCGCTTCGCGCGGACAATGTGGATTTACGACAACGTGCGCGCCGGCTCGACTGTGCTCGAACTTGGCTGCGGTGCGGGTATGCTCGCCCTGTTGAAGCGCAAAGGAGTCATACTCACCGGCGTCGACCTCTCAAATGAATGTGCGCTGGCCGCGCGCCGCAATGGGTACGACTCCACGATGACTGCCGAGCTCTCTTGCCTGCCCTTCGCCGCTGCAAGCTTTGACTACGTTGTCAGTCTTGACGTGCTTGGACACGTTGGTTTGGAAGAAAAGGACGCCGTGCTTGCTGAGATCAAACGTTTGCTGCGTCCTGGCGGTGTCACCATGCACGGCATTGAGTGTACCGATCGCGCGGCCCAAAAAACTTACGACGAGATGAGCGCTGAAGAACTGCGACGCTTTATCGAGATTGACGGCCATGTCGGGCTGGAGGAAGAGCAGGAGCATGCCGAGCGCTTCCGTCAGTTCTTTCCCCACGTCGCCTGGGAACCACGCTACGCGCTCTGTCTCAGCAGCGAAGAGTTTCTTAAGCAGGCGGATAAGTACGGGTTGAATTTTGAGGACGACTTTCTGGACTACCTGCGCGGGCTTTCATTCAAGGAACGGCGCGCTTTTGATATGGCAATGGGGTATGTATTTGGGAAGATTTCGGATCTCAACGTGTCGTTGCCAAAAAGTGGCCTGTATGTTTTTCTGAAAGCTTCAGACGCCCCGCTTGGTCCTTTTTACAATGAACATCGTGACCGGCGCGCGCTCTTTGCTTCAGAAAGCGGCGCTGACCGTAGCGCAGGCGTCGAACTCGACCGTGCGGTATGCCTGGACCGCAGCAGCGATGCCATCTTTGACGATGGCTGGTACGAACCCAACCTGCTGCCGCCGGTAGCTCGTTGGCTGAGCAAGCGCGGGCGAGTGCGGTTTCACGCAGAAGCAATTTCGGAAATCACCATGGATCTGACCACTCACATGCCAGATCTGAACTCTCGACCGCTGGGACTTGAGCTCTTACTGAATGGAACAAAACTGTGTGCCTTCTCTTTATACCGCTATGGTTGGCTGGAGCTGCGCGTGCCGGTGCCGGAAACTTTGAGCGAGCAAGCCAACTACGAGTTTGAGTTAGAGCTGCGCGCCAGCCGCACCTGGCAGCCACGCCCCGTAAACGATGAAACGCGCGACGACCGCGAGTTATCAATCGCTGTCTGCAATATCGTAATTCAGAGGCCAGAGGCCAGAAGTCAGAGATCAGAGATCAGAGGTCAGAAGTCAGAGATCAGAGGTCAGAAGTCAGAGATCAGAGATCAGAGGTCAGAGGACAGAAGTTAGAGGTCAGAGGTCAGATATCAAATAGGCCATCAGCCTTCAGAGTTAATCTGGGCCATGGGAAGAGGTTCCAAGATCCTGCCTCTGTCCTCTGATCTCTGATCCCTGACCTCTGACCTCTGATCTCTGATCTCTGATCTCTGACTTCTGACCTCTGATCTCTGATCCCTGACCTCTGATCTCTGACCTCTGATCTCAGGCAGCCGCTCCAGTTCGTAGAGGGTGTGAGTATTCTTAATGGACGAGAAAACCAGGATCGCTCCCATCAAGAGAGTGCTGACCACACCGCCAACGTCAAAAAGCAGAAAACGGTGACCGAATATGCGGGTATGTGCGCTATGGATCAGGAAAAGGTTGCCGATGATAAGCAGCAAACGGATCTCGGTAGGGCCCATCTTCCATTGAGAAATCTTGAAGATCCCAAGTGCGTAGGCGGCCAGATAGGAATTGATTGCCAGCATAAGGAAAACGATCAGCACGGCAGCGGCAACTCGCTCGGTCATGTAACCCGAAAGCGCCAGCCCGAAGATCAGGAACATGGTGCCAAAGGTGTCTATGATGTGGTCAACATAAAAACCGTAACGGGGGCGTTGTCGATCTCTGTAGCGAGCCAGTGTTCCGTCCAGGCTGTCGCCAAACCAGTTGAGAAATATGCAAAGGTTCACCAGGTGCAGCATCATCGGATTGCGCCCGCTCGCCGCGTAGAAAACTCCTGCCAGGAACATAGCCACCAGTCCGAGGAGCGACAGGTGATCGGAATTTACCCATTGTGGCATCCGGCGCGCGAGTGCTCGCAGCACCGCTCTCTCAAGCGGAGCCAACACACTCGTTTGCTCCCGCCTGGCGTCCTTGAAACTGCTTTTATTCATTTACCGCTCCGTTCGATTTCTGTGGGAAGCCCACTTGGCGGGACCCGCGCGTGAGCAAGGGGTAGACGCTTCACCGACCCGCTATCGCCGGTGGTTCTGACAAAACGCTTTCAGCCTTGTACGGCTCGCGCAAACCTTTTTTTGCTTCATCGTGCGCGGCGAAAATATCCGGTCGCGTCAAAACTTCGCGATACTGAGACAACGCGTCGGCCCGTTTGCCCGCCAGATCGAAAGCGCGCGCGGCGTAGAGATGGGCCATCGTCACCAGCGTAGGCTCGGCACGTTCAACTTTGGTAGCCGCAAGAAACTCCTTTGCTGCCCGGTCCCCTTCACCGGCTGTCAACAACACCTCGCCATACTTGAAGTGAACCAGATCGAGCGCTCGCGAAACCGTGTCCCTCACTGAACGGTCGTGCAGCAGATCATCGAAGGTGGCAAATGCTTCACGTTCAGCTTTGACAGCCGCCTCAATGTTCTTGTTTTTTCGTTCCACCTCGGCCTGGGAGACTAAGGCATCCGCGGCCTCCAGCCGGAAAAGATAGTTGCGAGGATACTTTGCACTGAGGTCGCGAGCATGGTTGAGTGCATCAGAGAACCGTTTCTCACGCGTGTAGAGAACGATCAGCAGAGTCCGGGCATCGTCGCGTGACCAGGTGCCCTCATTCGCAACGCGCTCGAGCATCGTTAATCCACGCTTTTTCGAACCGCGAAAACCGGTGATGCCGGCAACCACCTTAATCGGCAAAGGCAACGAGCCCACTACGTATTCATAGAGACCTACCGTAAGACCGGCATCAATGAAATTCGGATCAAGTTTGAGAACCTCGCGGTGATGATCTACCGCATCATCGCCGTCTTTAAGCGCGGCGAAGTGGCGGCGCTCGACCGCTTCTTCAAACGAAGCCTTCAGTCCCTGGATCGCGGCCAGCCAATCGAGGGCCTCAATGTCTTTTGGGTTCTGTTTTAGTCGGACCTCGGCGAGCCGCTTTGCCTCACGAGTCAAGCTGCGAAACTCTGCAATGATTTTCGGATCAACCTTATCATCGCCGCTCGAATAAAAACTCTGCGAGCTGTAGAGAGACGACTGAAGCCGGCGCGACTCATAGAGTGTCTTGATCCACAGGCGCGCGGCCAGCAACTGCGGACCGGCAGGATGACTCGGGTAGAGCTTGACGATCTCTTTGAAGTCTTGCTCAGCTTTGTCGTAATCAAGATTATAAAGCGCTTCAATCCCGGTGCGACGCAGCGAGTTGAGCTTCGCTTTGTCAGTTGCCTCTGGCGAGGATGTGCGTGGCTGTTGCGCGCTACCAACGCCAACTGTGACGAGTAGCAGTACCAAAATAACTAAGTATCTCAAGTTTCTAACCTCAACTAACTGAAATTTCGTGCCGACAAAACTGACTAGTCACTACTCGCGATGATTAGCCACGAGATAAGCAATATGAGCCCTATGGCTACACTCACGCCGATGGCTATTTTGGCCCCGGTCGACATGTTGTTGCCTTTGATCTGCTTGACCTCAGCATAAGCGACATTATTTGATGCACCGGTCTTCACATCGGTTACCACAAATGCATTTTCGCTGATTTCGCTGACATAGCCTTTCAGGCGTGTTTTGTCGCGCAGCTTCACCTCAACGCGGGTGTTCGTGCCCGAGCCAAGTTTTTCAATCCCCGACTTCACCTTGCCGGCCAAACGGGCTTCCTTTTCGGCATTCGAAGAAGCCGCGACGGGTCGTACGCTCAGTCCGCTCACTACTAAACAAGCGACCATAATGCTCAATAGTTTTTTCATCGGAGATTCTCCTTATCAACACAGATACTCTTCGAACCGCTCAGCCGCCGAAGCTCTCCAAATACTTCACGCCGGCTCCCGTGTTGAACAGAACTATTCTTTCGTTGAGCGCCACTTCCTTTGTCTCAACCAATTTCCTCAGCGCGGGCAAACACGCGGCGCCTTCGGGCGCACAAAATATTCCTTCGGCCGAGCCGATTTCGTGCGTCGCAGCAATCAACTCTTCGTCACTGACGGCCACGGCCGTACCTCCTGATGCGCGTATTGCGTCCAGTATCAAAAAGTCTCCAATCGCCTTCGGCACTCTCAAGCCGGACGCCACGGTTTCAGCATTAGGAAATTCGTCGGCAAACCGCTTCCCGGCTTCGAACGCCGTCACAATCGGCGCGCAGCCACTTGCCTGGACCGTCACCATGCGCGGACGCTGCGAACCAATCCAGCCCATCTGTTCCATTTCATCAAACGCCTTCCACATACCAATCAATCCAGTGCCGCCGCCCGTCGGATAGATTATTACGTCTGGTAATTTCCAGTTGAATTGTTCGGCCAGTTCGTAGCCGAGCGTCTTCTTTCCTTCAACGCGATAAGGTTCCTTCAAAGTGGAAACGTCAAACCATCCTTCCGCTTCTTTTCGACGCGCCACCTCCGCCCCGCAATCGGTTATTAGTCCCGCCATCAACGTGACATGCGCCCCTGTCTGTTCGCATTCGACTATGTTTGCGCGTGGGGTGTCAGCCGGCATGAAGATGAAAGACTCGAGACCGGCGCGCGCCGCATAAGCTGCCAGTGCGCCCGCCGCGTTTCCGGCGGAAGGCACCGCGAGCTTTTGCGCTCCCAGTTCCTTGGCCATCGACACCGCCGCCGACATTCCGCGAGCTTTGAAGCTCTGCGTTGGGTTCTGCGATTCGTCTTTAATGTAGAGCTGATCAATTCTGAGTTCCTTTCCTAAACGCTGAGCGCGCAGCAGCGGCGTCCAACCCTCTCCAAGCGAAACGATGTTCTCGTCGTTGTCGACCGGTAACACTTCCTGATAACGCCACATGTCGGCCCGTCGCGTGGCTAATGATTCTCTTGTCAAAGTGCGTCCAGCCTGTTTCAGGTCGTATCGCACAAGCAGTGGCTTTCCACATTCACGGCACAGATTGAGCAACCGTCGTGCCTCGTGTTTCAAGTGACAGGCGGCGCATTCCAGGTGCGTAACATTCATTGAATAGGGCCTTTCTCGCGGAATTTGGTTATTACGAAAGCCGGCGCAGTTTGGTGAAATTGTCACCGTTTACCGGCAGTTGGAGCAATCATCCTGCACCCAAAGCGGATAGTGGCCAACTTCATCATCGTCAGTCGCTGCGAGTGACAAATTACGCTGAAACCAAGTATCTTGTCACCCACACACTTTTCACTATTGAGCCAAGCTAGTCAGGGAGAAACATGCCAAATCGCACCGCCGCAATTCAGACAAACAAAGGCAACATTAAATTCGAGCTCTTGGAATCAGATGCGCCGAAGACAACCGAGAATTTCATCACGCTCGCCGAACGCGGCTACTACGACGGAGTTATCTTTCATCGCGTAATCAAAGGCTTCATGATTCAGGGTGGTGATCCAACTGGCACCGGGCGAGGCGGCGAGTCGGCCTGGGGCGGGCGCTTCAATGATGAGATCGACAGCTCCTCTGCACTCTATCAGCGGGGATACAAGAAGGGCACTGTGGCCATGGCCAATGCTGGTCCAAACACAAACGGCTCGCAGTTTTTTATTATGCACGCTGATTACCCCTTGCCGCCCAACTACACGATCTTCGGACGAGTAACAGATGGATTAGACGTGGTGGATGCCATCGCTACCTCACAAACCGATCGCAGCGATAAGCCGTTCGCGGAAGTTAAGATGGATAAGGTGACGATCGAAGGCTAGCCGAATTAATAATAAGCGGTTTGGCTTAGACTTCACCTTGGCAAGAAGTTCAGTGGGACGACAAATACGGAACCGGAAGCGGTAGCGCCCGGATGACGGAGTAGTTCAGGGTTCAAGGTGCAATGTGCTAAGCCGCGGGTGCGTGTCTGATTTCACCCGGCTTGATGACCGCGTCGCTGGAATCCGGCGCTACCGGCACTGTTCCCAATTTATGTTTTACCGCGCCGCCTCATACTTCAAAATGTTTTCTAGTCAGCGTTGAATCCGGTCGCTACCGCTCGCGGTTCCGTATTTATGTTTACAGCGCAGCCTCATACTTCAAAATGTTTTCTACTTAGCGTTGAAACCGGTCGCTACCGCTCGCGGTTCCGCACGGGCCTTCCTGCCTCAATGTAAAGGCGGCCGCTGGCCCATTCGCGTTGAATCGCGAAGCGCTTTCCACACAAAATCTTTCGCGGCGCTAACTGATTCCTCAAGCGTATTGCCTTTGCCCAATCCCGCGGCGATCGCCGCAGACAAAATGCAGCCGGACCCGTGAAGCTTCGCGCCGCTGATGCGCCTCTCCCGAAACACCGTTACCTTCCCTTCGTTGTCGAGCACATCAATCGCTTCCACGTCGCGCAAAACAATTTCATCCGCGTCTTTGCTTTCTGCCTCCTGCCTTCTGCCGTCTGCCTCCTGCCCGAGGTGTCCTCCTTTGATCAAAACTGCCGGCGCCCCCATCGCGCGGATAGTGGCCGCAGCCTGTCGCACGTCAGCCTCGGAAGTGATCTTTAGTCCAGTGAGCGTTTCGGCTTCCGGAATGTTTGGTGTTACCAGTCGAGCCAAGGGAAGCAACTCGCTAATCAGAGTATCCAACGCCTCCTCTTCCATAAGCCGCTGGCCCGAAGATGCGCGAATCACCGGATCAACCACCGGACGCGGTAGATCAGTCTCTTGGTAAAGCCGGACAACGGCCAGAACTACTTCGCGCGTCGGCAGCATGCCCGTCTTCGAACAAACTATTTTGGCGTCCTCCAACACGGACATCACTTGCGCGTGCACAGCTTCACCCGGTTGATGCGCCGCACCAAAAACGCGTGCTGTGTTTTGAAACGTAAGCGACGTGACCGATGCCACGGTCTGAAACCCAAAAGCGGCAAACGTTCTCGCGTCAGCCAACACGCCCGCGCCGCCTGAAGGATCGAAGCCCGCAATGGTCAACGCTCTTGGCAGTAGGTGTAGTGAAGTTTCTTCGAAAGCCATTTTAGGAATCTGGTGACTTATCGGGCTCTTTTCTGACGGTTTCGCGGATGGCCTTTACAACGTGGCCCAGCTGGTCTGGATCGTCAAACATCCTGATGCCTGCAATCCCCTGCGCACCTGCGAGAATGCAATTCGCCACGTTGCCGACCGTCAATCCTCCCAGTGCCAACACAGGAAATGGCGCCAGCTCTAAACTGACCCTCTCCAAGCTGGTGAGTCCCTGCGGCGCGCCGTATTCACGCTTGGATCCGGTCTCGAAAACCGGACCAAAGACGACGAAGTCAGCCCCGCCGCTACGAGCGATCCGGGCTTCCCGCGCTGAATGAGTGGAAACGCCGATTAAGAAATCGTCGCCAAACGTGCGGCGTATCACCTCAGTAGGCAGCGAGTATGTGGTTAGGTGAACGCCGTCTGCGCCCGACGCGGCGGCGATGTCGGACCGGTCGTTGATGAGTAGCTTAGTCGCGCTTCCTTTGGTGACGTGAGCGGCGCTCTCCGAAAGCTGGTAAAGCACACTCGCGGTCAAGTTTTTTTCGCGAATCTGGACGAGGTCTATTCCGGCAACCACGGCGGCTTGAACCAGGTGGAGAACATCTAAAAAGTCTTCAGTGGCCGGCGTTGTCCGGGCGTTCGTTTTCCCGCTGGTGATTAGATACAGGAGTGGCGTTTTTTGAGGACTCGCTGGCTTTGACGGCATCTTTTTTAGAACTGCCCGAAAGCTCCGTACTTTGCTCGAGCGTGCGCACAGTTTGCCTGAAATGGAATATCTCCCAGAACGCGATTCCGATATTCAAAAGACCGACGCCGGTCACTGCTCCGCGCATCCATCCCGAAGCAACCACCGTCTGCAACGCATGAATGCCGGTCTTGCGCGCAGCGTACAAAAGAAAATAGTTATTGCCCCAGTCGCTCAAACCAAGCGTACCCTGGGGGATCCACGGCAGGAGAGTAAGCACCAGGCCAATCTCCAGGCACAGGACAATATAAAAAATGACGCTCAGCTTTGCCGACATCTTGGGACGGTAAATGTGAATGGTGAATAGTGAATAGTAAATAGAACGAAATCGATTGGGCCGGATCGCCTGGTTCAACTATTCACTATTTACAATTCACCTTTTGCCTTCACTTCCCCTTCTTTTTCTTCTGCGCCACGGATCGTGCCTGAAGACTCTCGAGCTTCTCAGCGATATCGCGATAACCCACATCAACGCCGTAGACTTCTGTAAACGCTGCTATCGCGCGCGTCAGATCTCCCATCGCTTCATAAGCAGAACCAAGCTCATACTGCAGTGCCTTGTATTCCTCAGGATTGCGTCCAGGAGCATCAAGACCTTTCTTGAACCAAAGCACGGCCGCTCGCGGCATGCCTTTTTGAACGAAACAGTGGCCCAACATATTACAGCACTGAAAAAAGCGCGGCGTGCCATCAGCAGACCCGGTCATGCCAGCGGCAATTTGAAACTCGCGGATAGCCTCGTCCAGGAGGTCCATCTCTTGGTAGGCCGTGGCCATGTTGTAATGCGTTTCATAGTCTTCATTTGACGAGGCGCTTTCACCTTCCGCCTCCATGCGAAACTCTTCGAAGATCTCGGCCAGGCCGGAGTCGATGCCGCTACCCGGGGCAGCAGGTGGGGAAACCGCAGCCGGCCTGGAAACAATCGGCGGCTGCTCAATCTCGATCTCACCGAAAGCTATGTCTGCCATTGAATACGTTTCAACCTTGGGAGCTGAGCCGCTGGCGACGGGTTGAGCCGATTCTGAAATCTCTGCTTTGACACCATGTTGTTCTGCCCTCAGCCGTTCGCGTCGGGATTCGATTTCAGGTAACGAACCAAATTGGCGTTCCAGTAATTCTAGGGTATCGAAAGCGATGTCGGAGTAGCCTTGCGTAATGTAGAAATCCACGCTCTCGAGTTCCTGCTGCATCATCGCTTTAGCGTTTGCGGGACTTCCCTTTTGCTGCTCGGCGACCTGTTCCGCGGTTTGTCCACTATCTTCAAAGGCTTCAGGAAAGTGGGTTAACGAGTCTGCAAGCGTTGGACCGGGTACGACAGTAAAATCTGCCTGAGCATTAGTTTCATTCAGATCCGCAAAAGAGACTTCTGACTGGGCAAGGCTTTCTTCCGCTACCGAGTTCCATTCGAATTCGGCGCCTCCGCCCGCGGCCTCTGCGATCTCCGGTTCTGCTTCCCCAACCGGAAAACTCTCGAACGACGAAGAGACGGCTAACGACGGTTCGGTCAGCATGCTTGTCGCCTCGGAACTGTCCTCTAAAAAGCCTCCCAGCATATTTAAGCGGTCCGCGTATCGCTGCTCGTCCGGCGCCAGACGCACGAGTTGAGTCAAAGCATAGCGTTCATCTTCGGTGAGGCCTGCAGTTTCAGCCGACTCAGCAAGGCGTTCCAACGTTCCGCGCAGCTTTTCCATATCGCGCTGCCACCAATGGATTCTCGCAAGCAAACGCAGGCTGCCCACATGCCCCGGATCGCGCGCCAGGCACTCATTAACAAGTTCGAGTAAATCACTTTCTTCCCGTGCCGCCAGCATTTGCTCAATGATGGTGCCGAGGACCCTGGCTGCTTCCTCCGCGTGCCCCAGCTTGAGGTGTAACCGCGCAACTTCAATGTAACGACGATAGTTCGACGCGTCCTGCGAGATTAGCGCTGCCGTAGCGCGCTCAGCGCCTGCTGCGTCTTCCGCGTCGATGTACGCTTGCACAAGCATTGACCTTAGCTCGGCATCCTCAGGGGCATCAGCGACCGCTTTTTCGAGCAGCTCTGCCGCGTCATCCGCCGTGCCCAGGGCAACATGGGCGGAAACCACCCCTTTAAGAGCTACCCGGTTTTGCGGGCGAAGCTCGAGGGCTTTGGAATAAGCCTCAAGAGACTCTTCAAAATGAGAATTTTCAAACAGACGGTTTGCCGCTTCGTTGTAAGCTTTGGCGGCCTCCGCAGGCATGTGCTCCTTCAGATAACCTGCCGCAAGTTTGAGTCTGATGTCGGTGTTGTGGGGATCGAGGTCGGCAACTTTGTGGAGCACTTCAAGCGTTTGCTTGCTGTCGCCGGCGCGGGTGTAGGCATCGGCAACGACGAGATACTGTGCCCGGGCGTCAGCGATTAGGCCCTGAGTCGAGTAGAGTTCGGCAAGCTGCCGGGCTGTTTCGGGGTCGCGAGGCTTGAGCTTGTCGATCTTCCGATACATCGCGATGGCTTTTAGGGTGAATTGCTGCTCGCGATAGTATTCGGCGATGCGCAGGAAACAGGAAGCTGCCTCCTCTTTTTCTCCAGCGCGCGCCAAAAGATCTCCCAACATGTTGAGAGTGGTGAGATCGTCATCATCGTTTGCGATGATCTGACGATACTCTTTAATAGCGGCGTTGATCTTTCCCTGCGAAAGGAATTTCTCAGCCGCCTTGACGACCTTAGCTTTTTCGAAAGCCATTAGGGGTATTATCTATCGCTGAATATATGAGCGGAGTCAAACGCGGCGATGAGTTTGAAAATAAGCAGGACTCGATGCGCTATTGTTTAAGCCTTGGGCGTCTCTGGATAAAACCGCTAGAAACTACGCTAACATGCAGAAAATATGGCTGTCAACGCGCTCGTTTTTCCTATTGTAGTGTGGTAAACCATTAACCAGACACGTCACGCAAACTGTTGAGCACTCAAGCGAATCAACCCCCGGGCGACTCAGCCGCAGCTACGAACCGCGAACACTGGTCACGTCTAGGCCAGCGCACTGCCGTAGTCGGGTTTTTTCTTTATTCTGCTTTCGCGCCCCACTCGATCGCCGCCGCCGAAATCTCTTTGGCTATCGTCGGCGCCGGGTGGCTTGTCCGCACAATTTCCCGCAGAAAAACCGGGTTTCGCCGGACGTCGTTCGACTTACCAATCTGTTTGTTTTTTCTCTGGACCGTAGCTTCCTCGTTACTTTCAGAGGAACCGCGCCTCAGTATCGCCAAGATTCAATCCACGTGCGTGGTGTTTCTTTTCTATCTCACGCAGGCAATCGTCACCAGACGAACAGCGGTGCTGTTGGTCGCAGTGATGATCTTGTCCGGGGTCGCCGGGACAATCTTTAGCGTCTACGATCTGGCTCGAGGCCGCGGGGTGCTTATCGATTCCGTCGCACCGGATAGTCCTTTGCAGTCCATACACATTCGCGCGGGTGACGCCATCTGGCGAATGGGCGGACGCCGAGTTTATTCCGTTACCGACGTCGACGAGGTAATTAAGAGCTCGCCGGATCAAACTAAACTCACGGTCAGCGTGATCTCGCAGGGCGAACACCTCGAGCGTCCGGGCCTGACCGTCACAGACAAGATTAAGAAACGGGCATCGCCTTCGGGAGTTGTTGGCAGTGAACCAACTCATCGCTTTCGCGCCTCGGGTTGGACGCGCCACTACGAAACCTATTCCGAGATTATTCAGTTCCTCGCCCAACTTGCTCTTGGGCTCGCTTTGGCAAATTTCAAAAATCATGGTTTGAATCTTCGGTCGAAGCTGGCGTCGGCTGCGTTCGTGCTCCTCGCTCTGGGCATTATCCTGACTGCGATGCGAACAGTGTTGGTGGCGCTGGTCATCGGCGTTCTTGTAATCAGTGTGCGAGTCCTGGGAAGAAGAGCGAGAGTGGTGAGTCTCGCCGGTATTTGTTTGTTGCTGGCTTTTGGCGCTTACGTTGTTTATCAGACGCGTGCGCAACATGCCCTCTCGCTGCAAGACCCGAGCTCTTCATTGCGAGTTCAGGTAGCCAAAGTTGGACTTTCGCGCATGATGCTTCATCCCCTGTTCGGGCACGGCATGGACGCGATGCACGTGCATTGGGCGGAATGGGGCTTTCCCGGCACGGACATGCTTCATCTGCATTCAACTCCGCTGCAATTGGGGTTTGATCGGGGGTTACCTGCTCTCGCATTTTGGCTCTGGATCATGTGGCTGTTCTGGCGCAAAGCATCGCGGGGTGAAAAACAACTGCGCGATTCGAGCGATACGAACCGGTACGGCGTCCTTCTTGGCGCTACCGGCGCCGTGGCAGGCTTCTTCGCCAGTTCTCTGGTGAACTACAACTTCGGCGATGGTGAAGTCGCGCTCGTGTTCTGGTGGCTGATGGGGACTGTAGTGGTGTTGACAGAAGCTGGTAGCAGGCCGATGGACAGACAGCAGTACACATCCATTTAGGCTCTCCCGGCTCTGCCGTCCGATGTGCGGAATGGCTGTGCCTTTCCGCGAAGGGCCGCTGAAACTTGAGAGGCTGTGCCTCGAACTATTCTTGAGAGGCGTAGCCTCAAGCAAAAAACACGTACCGGAAGGGCAGAGCCCTTCCGCACATCAGACGGCGAAGCCGTAAGCTCCATGAAGAATCATTCACATTTCTCAAAGCGAATTCTGCTCGGCATCATGTTAATTCCTGCTTCAGCCGAATTCTGCGCCGCGGCGACGATGGTTCGCGATCCGCACGCAGCAAGCATTCACACGGCGAATCATTCTTTGTCTGTTCAGCATCCCGCGCGAAAGAAGCGGCGACTGCGCAAGCCTGATGTTATTTATTATCCGACGCCGCCAGAGACGGTGGCCGAAATGTTGCGCATGGCGAAGATTAGCAAAGGCGATGTGCTCTATGACCTCGGCAGTGGCGACGGCCGCATTCCGATTGCGGCAGCAAAACAGTATGGCATTCGCGCCGTCGGCATCGAGATCGATCCGAAGCTGGTAGCCGAGGCTGAGGAAAACGCGTATCAGGCAAATGTCTCCGGTCTCGTGCGTTTCCGCAACGAAGATATGTTTCGCATCGACGTCAGCGAAGCAACCGTCGTAACGCTCTATCTTTCAGAGAAGCTGAACGTGCTTTTGCGTCCTAAGCTGCTGCGCGAACTGCGCCCGGGTTCGCGCATTCTCTCCCACGATTTTCGGATGGGCGATTGGCAGCCGGAACAAACCGTCAGAGTCCCGTGGGGAAAACTCTATCGGACCGTCTATCTTTGGACAGTGCCAACTCCGAAAAGCGTGAAAAGACACCGCTAACTATTCCTGGCGACACCGAGCGGAGACTGGCAGTACAGCTTCTCTGTGAAACCCAGAAATCAAATCACGTCCGCAAAGTTGCGGCGGGTCTTGGCAAACCACCAGTAACCAAAAACAAAAAGCACCACGGCAACAGCGGTGAAGTAGGCAAGGCCTTGCCAATCAGGAGCGAGGCCTTCGAGGAAGATGCGCCGATAACTGCGTACGAGCGCGGCGAATGGATTGGCATTGATGAAAGGCCGGTAGCGTTCCGGGACGATCGATTCCGGGTAGATTATTGGAGTGAGATACATCCAGGCCATTAAGACCAGGGTGATGCCCTGAGCGATGTCTCGCAAAAAGACGCCAAGCGAAGCAACCAGCCAGGCTGCACCGAGCGTAAAGATCAACTGCGGCACAAGCAACGCAGGCAACCACAGAATGGTGGCATGTAGTTCGTGACGGACGATCACTGTTGCAACCACCAATGCAATGGTCCCAAACATTTGATTCCCTAACGACGATAGGGCCTGGGCCACCGGCAACGTCTCGAGCGGGAAGACTACTCGCTTCACCAGATTTGCATGGGTGATGATCGTTGTGGACGAATGCTGCAACGTCTCCTGAAACATGGTCCAGGGCAGCAGTCCGCAAAAGAGATAGAGCGCGTAATCCCAGGGCGTTCCGCCAGGGCCGAAGCGAGCGTTGAAGATCCCGGCAAAGATGAAAGTGAAGATCGCAATCATCACCACCGGCGTGAGGACGGCCCAGACCATTCCCAGCATCGAGCCTTTGTAACGCGACACCAACTCGCGTCGTGCGAGCGAACTTATTAGTTCAAATCGTCGAGGAAGCTCCCAGAGAGGTCGCCAGACCGCGCGCCGTGCTGTTTGAGCGGAAATCATCGCGGAAGCATTGTACAGCGGAAGCATAGGAGCGGGGGCAAGGCGGGGTCCCCAGCGGGGCAGCCCCGCTGGGGTGCTAATCCCGCCTTCCCAACCTGAGAGATTCTCTAATTCCGCTCGATATCCTCGCCTGAAGGCCTTTCAAGGCGGAATCAGAAGTCAACCTGGATCAGCTCATGGTTGGGAAGGCGGGCTTGCCCCCGCTCTTCCGTTACTGCGAGATTCGTCCAAAGCCGCGCCAGCTATTCTTATTGTGCCAACCGACTATCACGTCCTGAGCGTCGACATCACGCCACCATTCTTCAAAGTCCTTACGCTGGATATAGTGAGAAGTGGGCGCCACCAGGTGATCGAAAACAATCGTGTGTTGTTCACGCCAGCCAAACTGAGAAATCGCGCTCAGGTAATCGTTATAAAACAGATGCCGCGCCAGTTTGGTCCCGCCGTCAGATCGGTTGAGTGGTCCGTAAACGAGTTTTGTTGCCAGATATACAACAGCCGTCGGCACCTTTGAGATATGCAACAAGGCCCGGCGATCCATCCGGGAACTGAATTTTTCCCGCAAAGGGTTAACGAAGCGGGTAATCCATTCATTATTTTCCGCTCCGTAAACCCACGCCGAAATATACCCGCCGTCTTTCACTTTCGCCGCCAGCGAACGAAAGCCGGAGCGCGGATCAGGCAGGTGATGCAACACGCCCACGGAAAATGCATAGTCAAACACGCGCGCAAAGGGCAGATGGTAAATGTCGGCCTGAACGACGTGCGCATTCTCCAGATTGCGGGTCGCTGCAAAGGCAGTTTCCACCGCATCGCTTAGATCGACACCTACTACATCGCGTGCCCCCCAACTGGCTGCCAGCTGCGTATGGCGACCCTTTCCGCAGCCTCCTTCCAACACGACCTTCCCCTGAAAGAACTCCGGCCGAACCGGAGCAATCCAACCCAGAAATTGATCGGCGTAAAGCTCATCGCCCTGCACAAAGTGTTGCCACTGCCAGCCAAAGTTTTCAGCCGTGGCAGCTTTGCCGGCGTCAAGTTTCTCCGGCGTGCCAAATCGAGGGATGCCCCGAACGATCGGAAAGGTGTCCTGACAGGAATCGCAACTGAGTTTCCCTTCCATAATCTCCGCTGCTTCCCTACGCACAACCGATGCGAGCAGTATTTTTCCGGGGCAGGAGGGACAGCTTAGATACTCGAGTAACTTGCTCTTCATATCGCGAAACAGACCTTAATCGTTTTCCTAAAAACCGGAGTGTCACAATCAACGAAAGTAATTCTCGTTTTGGTTCCTGGCGGTTAAATGTAGGGCAGATAATTACAGCTTACAAGCGGAAGAAATCGACGCTGAGGCCAGGATGAGCGTGTTTAGTTGGTTGGATTTATGGTTAACCCGCCAACGAGGTACGCGATCTCGCCAGAGTTTGATTGCAGGCGGATGCTGTAGTCTCCTGGTGGCGCGTTCGCGGCGACTGAAACTTCAAAACTAATAACCGGTGTTGCAGTGTGAAATTGCTCCAGCGTCAAACTTGCCGCGTCAATGGTAATGAAAGGAGAACTGGAAACCAGACCGCTACCCGGAATCTGATCGATACCTTCGCCTCCAACATAAAGCGTGAGCTTCGTGCCCGCGACAACCGGCACTGGAACTGTCGAAAGTTCACCATTGATTCCCAGGAAGCGAGGATTCAAAGCAGGCGGCGTATTCTGCGGTGGCACCAAAACGTAATTCAGCGTGGTAGGTTTGCCCGCGGCAACGCGTAAGCGACCGCCGATCTCGACGCTGCGAAAGGCTCGCTGGCGCCCGACCGGTTTGCGATCCGACGCGGCGGAGAGTGCTGTTGACTCGCTGGCCAGCCCATCGAAATACTCAACCATCGCTCTATAGTTGCCGGCAGGAACGCCACTAATGCTAAACCTTCCGCTTACGGTGGTGAGGCCGCTCGCCATTACCCGCCCGTTGGCCAAATCTTCAATCCAAACGTGCGCGGCAGTTGCCGGCAAAAGGCTGCCATCGATACTGTTCAGAATTTTTCCCTCAATCGAACCAACTTTTTCCCTCGCCGCGTAAAGGCTGCGGACCGCCGCAACGTCTGCTTCGCTCAAGGTACGCTCGGTGATCGCGGGCAGATCGTAAGTGCCATTGAGTGCCTGGGAAGCCTGCATTGTTGCGCCGATCACGTGGCAATGATTTAAGCCCAGCAAATGTCCGATCTCATGGGCCATGGTCGATTCGAGATCGTAAGTGCCGGGCGTGCCATCTGTTGAAAACTGAAGATATTCACCCGCTCCCGAATATGGAAAAGGATTGATAACAATATCAGCCTCGCTAATCTCTCCGGTGTCCGGATCATAAAACACCCGCGTCCGGGCGGTGGTATTTCCTTCGCCGAAAAGCGCGAGATTCTCCGCGGTCGGCGCCACCGTAATCAAACTTATGCCATCACCACCGTTCGTCGGGCTCATTGACTGAGCCTGCGAAGAAACTTCGACAAACGTGATATCGGCAGCACGGGACCAACTGGCGAGTGCTCGCTGAATTGCTCCGAGTACGTCGCTTTCCGGTTTGAAAGCGGCCGAGGGTGCTGTTAGCGACGTTGAAAGTGCGATCTGGATCCTTTTAGTTGGCCATATTATTTGGCGCCCTGGTGAAGAGGCAGGCAGGTCAAACGAAGACGGCTGGCCGGATACAACAAATGCCAGCAGTGCCACTAATGCCAGGATCGGGTTTGGACGTCGCATTCGTAAGCTGAATATGAAGTCTTTCAGGGAACGCCGGCGCGCTTATCTAAAACGCGTGGCAGGACGAACTGCTAACCAATACTACCACTTCCAGGTAGTTTCTTGTGATGAAAAAAAATCCGGTAGTGGGTCGGTTTAGCGTGGGGAGGTCGGATTCTCTCTTGGAGAACCGTGCGCGGTAGCGCCGGATGCTAAAGTCAACTTCAACGCACGCCATGCAGAACCGAGCGCGGTAGCGCCGGATGCTAGAGTCAACTTTGGCGTAGTGATGCAGAACCGTGCGCGGTAGCGCCGGATCCTAAAGTCAACTTCAACGCACGCCATGCAGAACCGAGCGCGGTAGCGCCGGATGCGAGAGTCAACTTTGGCGCAGTGATGCAGAACCGTGCGCGGTAGCGCCGGATCCTAAAGTCAACTTCAACGCACGCCGTGCAGAACCGAGCGCGGTAGCGCCGAATGCTAGAGTCAACTTTGGCGTAGTGATGCAGAACCGTGCGCGGTAGCGCCGGATCCTAAAGTCAACTTCAAACATTTGCCCAGTGGCAGCATCCGCACAAGCTAAGGCTGGAAATTAATAGGTGATGACTGTAACGAGTATCTTCCGCCAATCCTCGTATAATCACTACGCCAAAGTTGACTCTAGCATCCGGCGCTACCGCGCTCGGTTGTGCATCACTACGCCAATTGACGCTAGCATCCGGCGCTACCGCGCTCGGTTCTGCATGGTGTGCGTCTCTCATTTATCAAACTGACCCACTAGCAGAAAGCCGCACGCGATTAACATGCGGGTCCATAGAGTCTATTGGGAACTTGCTGCCAGCTCAAGGAATGATTGTGACCTGGGGCGCAGTCGCAGCCGGCCTACTGGTAAAGCTCGAGCCGCTCCTGGTGACAGTCACAATTAATTTATAGTCAATCGGTGCAGTTCCTGCGAGCGACGCCGGTAAAGTTATGGTTATCAGATCAAATCCAAACTTGTTCGTGTTAGGGCGAACCGAAGTCGGAACAATATCGGTAGTAGTAGATCCGTCAACAAAGGAAACCTTGGTCTCGGCGGCCGCAGCCAGGCGAGTTCCGGTTACCCAGACCTCAAGCACAGTTGGGACCTGTGTGCCCCCGCTGTCTGTAGTGACTTTGAAAGGACCCACTATACAACCCGAACCAGACGTCGCGGCATTAGTTACATTACAAACCATGGCCGTACCGCCGGCGCCGTTGGTTGAGGTAAAGAT
>DASXSC010000121.1:0-25778 GCA_036506215.1 Pyrinomonadaceae bacterium
CTGGCGCACTCAATCGCTCCCGACATCGAGATTTATCGCTTCGACATCAACGAGGACTGGCGCGCCGGAGTGCGCGTGATGCGGAGGATGCGCGTGGGTTAGCGCTCCCGCAAATCAGACGAACGCTACAATTCTGGCTTCATCGCCGGGTGAGGCTGTTGCAGCAGCCCAACCCACCGCAAATAGATCCGCCAAGCGCCGGTCGGACCGAAGACTATCGAATACCTGATCCACATTGAGGTAGATTACTAGATACAAGCGCGCGCATAAGCTTTTTGCCGGTCCTTCGAACCTATCTAAACAGATACTGCCGCTATCTCAAAGGATAGACCTTCACACTTTTAATCCTGATCCTTACCAGCAATCTTTCAAAGCACGAATACTCTGGCAGCGAGTGTTTACAGCCTACAAACCACTACAGTTGCATTCGGATCGCGAACTCGAAAACTCCCGGCACGAGAATAGCAGTCAACAGAGACGGCTTCCGTGTGTAGAATTTTGAAAACGGTGGAGCTTCTACTGGTAAGAGGTCATTTCTCATTGATTAGCTTCTCCTTACCAACTACATGAACTACGACTGACGAGTGCAATGAGCGTCTCGCGACGAATTTTCAGCGAAACCACAGTCGTCATAACAAAGCTGAAGGAGAGAAAGACAATGGAAAGAGTAACCTCGAAGTTAACAAGAGTCCTCGTTATCACACTACTAAGCGCCGCGACCCTGGCGACAGCCGGTTCGCTGACGTTAAAAGCGTCGAGCGGCGTGACGCCACAAGATGGCAAGCCCCTCCCATCCCACCCAGTGTGCCAGCGTGCGTATGATGCGCGCCTGCCAAACTCGGCGTCTGCCAATGACCTCCAAGTAAAGTGCATCCTTGAATTGGCTACCTGGGGAAAAGTGCTGGCAGGTCAGTACCCTTGGGCTGCGGTACTCCTCCGCGACCAGGTAACGGAGGGTTCCGCTCGACGGGGATTTTATATCGGGTTGGCAGCTTCGGAAGGCCAAACCGAAGACGGCCCCGGTAAACAGTGGATCCGTGCCTCGCTAATTCCAACCGAACAATCAGGATTTAATGTGGCAGTTTCAGAGACCCTGGGCCGCAATAAAAACCCGGAAATGTACAAAGACGCTGATTTGCCGAGAGAAGCCGACATGCCACGGGAGGACAGTCCCGTTCGACGCGGCTCCGACAGTAGAAGCCTAAGGGCGACTCTCGAACACTTGAGGCAGGGAAAGGAATACCTGGAAGATGCCACTCCCGACCAGGATGGTCACGTCTACAAGGCAATTGACGATATAAACAATGCGATCCAGGAACTCGAGAAAGCGCGGCGGGGCCGCAACTGAACTGAGCTTCGAAGTTTCATCACCTAACGGGCACGCCCATCCTCTTGGGGCGTGCCCTTTTTTGGCGGCTCGGCTCGTTTAGCGGTTCACCTCGCGTAGGTCCTGGTAAGACGAGAGCGGGTTCACTTGCAGTCCAAACGTTTGAGGGTTTTCCCCAATGATGGCTGCGGCAAAGAAGCGTGGCACGTAGAAAACGTTTTCATAGCGAAACGTTTCGTCCAGTTTGCTGCGGTCCGCCGTCAAAGCACAGATGCTGCATTGCTTGTTCTTGTCGTTGACAAGAAATTTCAGGTCCCGCGCAGTTTTCTGTTCACCGCGATTGTATGCCAGCAAGGCCAACGTCTCTTTCATCGGATCGTCTTTGAAACGCTCTATGTTTTCGCTGATATAGCGCGCCGCCGCATCCGCGGATTTTTCCACGTCCAATAAGTCCTCGGGCGATAAGCCGAAGCGCTCTCCAGTCTTGGGAAGAAACTGAAACATGCCAATAGCGCCCATGGAATTTGGCGTTTGAATGTTTACGTATTCCGACTCAATCAGCGGAATGTAGAGGCCGAAGAGCGGCGAGATGTTACGGGCCTTGAAAGCGGCGATCAGCGTCGGCGCCTGAGCCTGAGCCCGCTCGAAGACCAAGCGCGCATCGCCTTTTCCCAAATGATCGCCCCGATTGTTGCCGATGCGCCCCGCGTATTGATTGATTGCCTGCTGAATGTCTGTCACGAAATCAGGCGTAAATTCATATTCATTTCCCGACATTTCGCGTCCGATGTGTCGGGCTTGTTCAGCAACAAAGGCCGAGCGCTCGGCCGGCGTCATCTGCTGGTAAATCTTGCCAGACGGCGTCGTTTGCGCCGGAGTTCGCACGCTGGTTACTAAAGAAATGGTCAAGGCTAACAGTATTAAAAGCAGCTTTTGGAATTTCATCTTTTTGGTTCCTCGTCTGTTTGATCTGAAAAATACAGGGTTTGCAAAGTCGTCTCCAGTTAGTTAAGCGAGAAATCAAGTTAAGAGTGTTCAGCAAGCAAAACTGGTAAGCGAGAAATCGAGGCGAAAGTGTTCACTCAAATTCGCAACAATTTAGGTTGCCGACTCTCGAGGAGACTGACTTGGCCACAAACTGAAGTTTGCCGGACAACCGGTGTTAGAATCTCGCACAATGACGACCCTTACGACTGATGGCCTCGCGGACCATGACTTGACGGGACTGCTAATCGAATGGCGAGAGGGAAACAGAGCCGCGCTCGATCGGTTGACCCCCTTGGTGTACGACGAGATTCGACGCATTGCACACCGCTACGTGCAGCGCGAGCGCGAAGGGCATACCCTGCAAACTACGGCGCTTGTCAACGAGGCCTATCTTCGTTTGGCCGGTAAGCAGCAAATCAACTGGCAGAATCGCGCGCACTTTTTTGCCGTGACCGCCCAGGTTATGCGCCACATTTTAATTGACTATGCGCGGCGCAGGAATTACGTCAAACACGGCGGCGAGGCCCAACGAATTGCTTTTGATGAAGCTCTCGCAACAGAAGAAGCGGTCCTGATGACAAAGCCCCGCGCTGCGGAGCTGTTGGCGCTTGACGAAGCTCTCGATGAATTGGCCAAACTCGATCCGCGCAAGAGTCAGGTTGTTGAGCTTCGCTACTTCGGCGGGTTAAGCCTCGATGAGACTGCAGAGGTTTTGGAAGTTTCACCGATGACCGTACGGCGTGATTGGCGTGTGGCAAAAGCATGGCTGTTTAGAAGGATGAAGGAGGAAGGATGAAGGCGGAACGATGAAGGCGGAACGATGAAGGAAGAAACCAGATTTTCCATTTTCCATTTCTCATTTCCTATTTTTCATCCTTTATCCTTCCGCCTTCATCCTTGAATTCCATGACTCCTGAACGATGGCAAAAAATCGAGAACGTGTTGCAGGCGGCGCTTGATCGCGCGCCGCATGAGCGCACCTCGTTCCTCGACGACGCCTGCCTCGGCGACCCTAAGTTGAAGGAGGAAGCAACATCGCTGATTGACGCTTATGACGAAGCGGGTGACTTCATTGAACAACCGGCGCTCGTGCAAAATGCGCGCGTTTTAGTTGGCGACGACCTCGACAGCAAACTCGGACGCTCGATCGGGCCTTACAATTTGATTGAGCGCCTGGGCGTGGGTGGAATGGGCGAAGTCTATCTTGCCGAGGATACACGACTCGACCGCCTCGTCGCTTTGAAAATTCTGCCGGCTTA
The DNA here is from genome assembly GCA_036506215.1 of Pyrinomonadaceae bacterium. Taxonomy (GTDB): domain Bacteria; phylum Acidobacteriota; class Blastocatellia; order Pyrinomonadales; family Pyrinomonadaceae; genus PSRF01. The sequence goes on from DASXSC010000121.1 coordinate 3,574, forward strand.
CTTTGCGTCTGACGTCAACCGCCTGCGGCGCTTTCAAAGGGAAGCCCGGGCCGCATCGGCTTTGAACCATCCAAACATCCTTACGATTCATGAAGTAGGAGAGAGTGGTGGAGTTTATTTTATCGCCACTGAGTTCATTGACGGGCAAACGATTCGCGAGCTGGTTCGGAAGCAGGAGTTGTCTCTTGAAGAGATCTTGGATATCGCCGAGCAGGTTGCTTCCGCGCTCTCGGCTGCGCACACCGCAGGCATCGTGCATCGCGACATCAAGCCCGAGAACATCATGCGGCGCGCCGACGGTTTGGTAAAGATTCTTGATTTCGGAATAGCCAAACTGATGGAACCCCGGACTGCAGGCGACTTCAATCAAACCCAGCCGGACGGAAGGACGCACACTGAAGCTGGGATAGTGATGGGTACGGTGAACTACATGTCGCCGGAGCAGGCGCGCGCGCTGCCGGTCGACGAACGCACCGACATTTGGAGTCTCGGCGTGGTGCTCTATGAAATGCTGACGCAGCGGCTGCCGTTCCTCGGCGCCACGCGCATGGACACCATGGTTGCAATTCTCGATCGCGAACCCGCGCCGCTTTCCGACGCTGCAAATGATCAATACCCATCGCTGTTGCAAATCGTTCACAAGTGTTTGCGCAAGGAAATGGCGGATCGCTTTCGCACCGCCAGTGAGTTGCTCGCGGAATTGAGAACTGTCAGAGAACAACTCAGTAGTGATCTACCGCGCGTGACAGCGCTGAAGACACTGCCCGCGACTGCTCGAATTCCCGGGTGGCTCTCAGCGTTTCGTTATGCCTGGCTCGTCGTTGGCATCGTTATGTTGCTGATAGTGGGGCTTGCCGCCGTGATGGTTAAACGGCACTCGGAATTGCAACCGTCCTCAGGCCTTCCCAGTGCGTCGGAGGTGACGACAACAACGCCAAAACTCTATTCACAGATGAGCGATGCGGAACGACTTACTTTCGTAGACGCACAAGAGCAGCGTATTTCAACAATGATGGGTGACCGTCCTGTGAAATTGAATAGTGATGCCGTGCGAGTCATCAAGGCATACGTGGATAATTACGCGGCTCGCAACAAACCCTCAGCCGATCTGGGCCTGGAGAGTATCAGCGAGGTCTACGCCCGGGCGCGGCCATATGTGCCGCTGATTGCTCGTTCGTTTGCCGCGCGCAAAGTCCCGGTCATTATTGGCATTTATTTGCCCGTGATCGAGTCGGCTTATCGCAACTGTTATGAGAATAGTTATGGGGCAAAGGGACTGTTCCAGTTTCTGCCAAAGACAGCAGAAAACTACGGCGTAGCGCATCAGGACATGTGCGACGTGGAGAAAATGACGCCGGCTGCAGCGCATTACATCGCCGATCGCATGGCTGAGCTCGGAGAGGATTCGGAAAGCGTGACGCTCGTGTTGCTCAGCTACAATCGCGGTCCGGAATGGGTTAGGAACACTTTGCGCGAGCTAAGAGGTACGGAGAACTACGAAAGGAATTTCTGGACGCTTTTCACCCACCGCGAAAAACTTGATGAAACCTTTCGCAACGAAAACGCTGGCTACGTGCCCAGGTTTTTCGCGGCCGCCATCATTGGCGAGAATCCGCAGACGTTCGAACTACCGCTGCCTCCGCTCTCAGGTCTGGCTGATGAAGGCGTTGCTAAGCCCTAAGCAAACCTTCGCCCGGCAAGATTTCCTAAACGGGATCACTAACGCACGAAGACGTCTTCAATGCCTCTTTCTTTTGAAGCTGGCGGCGCTCCGGCAACAGCAATAGGACGCATGGTATTAATCGCCTGTTCGGCTGAAAGAATTCCTGAGACACGCATCTTAAACTCGTCAGGATTGGTGGCGTTGTGCAGCGCTTCTGCCATCGAGATAAGGCCCGATTGGACAAGTTGAAAGAGGGACTGATCAAAAGTCTGCATGCCGTATTGCGAGTGGCCCGCTGCAATGGCCTCACGAATGAGATAGGTTCTTTCTTCGTTGATTATGTAGTCGCGAATCAGCGCCGTTGAGACCATCACTTCAATCGCGGGCACGCGACCCGCGCCCTTCGCGGCTCGAACCAATCTCATCGAGACAACCGCCTTAAGAATGCCCGCGAGCTGTATGCGCACAGATTTCTGTTGGTGCGCTGGAAACGAGGAAACGATGCGCATCACGGTTTCCGTGGCATCGAGCGTGTGGAGAGTTGATAAGACGAGGTGTCCGGTCTCGGCTGCCGTCAATGCAGTTTCAATGGTTTCGGAGTCGCGCATTTCGCCGACCAGGATCACGTCCGGGTCCTGTCGCAAAGCGCCGCGCAACGCTTCCGCAAAGGATCTGGTATCAACATCAACTTCACGCTGCGTCACAAACGAAAGTTTGTCGCGATGCAGAAACTCGATTGGATCTTCGATGGTGACGATATGCCCACTGCGCTGCGCATTTATTCGGTCGATCATCGCCGCCAGGGTTGTTGATTTACCTGATCCGGTTGAGCCGGTTACCAGAATCAACCCGCGACGCTCTTCAGTGATGCGATCGATTACCAGGGGCAAACCGAGCTCTGCTGAGCTTCTCGTTTTATCCGGGATAACGCGCAGGACCACGCTCACGGTGCCTCGCTGTTGAAAAATGTTCGCGCGAAATCTTCCCAGACCCTCGACTCCGTATCCGATGTCACATTCCGAGGCTTCTTTGAACCGTTGCTTCTGGCGGTTCGACATCATCGCGAACGCCATGTCTAGCGTGTCCTCCGGCTTCAACCGGGGAGCATCGGCAAGCGGGTGCAGTTCGCCCGCGACGCGCATGAAGGGAAACGCGCCGACTTTAAGGTGGAGATCAGAGGCACCATGGCTGGCCGCAACTCGTAGTAGATCGTCAATTTTTGGGGGCATCGGAAGGACCTTTCCAAACTCTAAAAAATCTGGGCTAGCGGGTCTGTTGATTTTTGCGCCGGAAGGAGCGCTGGAACTATTTGCGGGGCGCATCTCCCGACAATGGGTGGGAAATGCCGTACTGAATATAGCCTGACCGATTGAGCAGCGTCAACGCTGACGTTCTCCTGGCACGCTGGTAGGATGGCAGACTTCCGACGGCAGCTCCGAAGTAAAACTAACTCTTGGGAATTGCCTTGGCGAAGTTCACGTCGTTGATTGTGCTAGCCTTTGACAGGAATAGAGTTGCGTCTGACGCCAAACAACAGCTGCATCTCAACCCCGCATTCAACTCAGCAGTCCTGGCTGTCTGGGAAAATATTCACCAACCGCCCTGGTTGGAGCACAGCTGAGTCTGGTTTCTCTGTGTTGAGAATAGGGTATGGTGTGACGATGGTTAGTGTTGGGCCTGATCTATGGCTTGGGACTGATCCTGCATCGTTTATTTTTCTGATCCAAGTGATTTCGAACGACGACCTATGCAGGCATCACGACTACGGTTAAGATCCAGTTAAACGGGCTGATGGAGCGGCGACAAATAGTGCTACTGGCGCATCATCTTACTGATGCCACCCGCAAAACAAAGCAGCGAGCAAGTTGCCTCGCTCGCTGCTGTTGTTCCAAAGAATAAAGCTACTTTGTTTACTCGATCGCGTTAGCCACTGTCTGAAATTTCATCACCGGTTCGCGTGGTTGGTTACTGACGCTAACATCGGTCGCTTTTTCTGCTTCGAAGCCGTTGTTGCCCGGTTGTGAGCTCTTGGCCGCGTTTACATAGGTGAGCCACTCGCCGGGAGCCTTTCGGTCTCCCTTAGTGATTTCAAAGAAAGCCGACTGAATCTTTTCAGTTATCTCACCCCGACCGCCAGTCCCTACCGTAATGCGATCGACGGAGCGAATCGGAGTAATCTCCGCGGCCGTTCCGGAGAAGAATAGTTCGTCAGCGACGTAAAGCGCGGCGCGTTGAATGGTCCGCTCCTTCACCGTGATCCCCAGCTCCTGGCAAATCTGAATCACGCTGTCACGCGTAATTCCCGGCAGGATCGACGACGAGAGCGGTGGTGTTAGGACGACCCCATTGCTAACCAAAAAAATATTCTCGCCCGAGCCTTCCGAAACGTAGCCGCGGTCATCCAGCGCAATGCCCTCCGCAAAGCCGTTGAGCAATGCCTCCATCTTGATTAGCTGGGAGTTCATGTAATTTGCGCCGCTCTTGGCCATGGCCGGCATTGAGTTTGGCGTCAGACGATTCCAGGTCGAGACGCAAACGTCCACGCCTTTTTCGATCGCTTCGTCTCCGAGATACTTGCCCCAGTCCCAGGCGCCGATGTAACAAGCGAGCGGGTTGGGAAAAGGATTAACTCCGAAGGCCGGGTGCTCTTCATCGAGACTGCGGAAGAGAATTGGCCGGATGTAGCACTGTTCCAAACCACTACGCGCGACTAACTCGACAGACGCATCGCATAACTGATCCAGATTCAAGCCGTGGTCCATGCGATAGATTTTCGCTGAATTCAGGAAGCGCTGCATGTGCTCGTGCAAGCGAAAAACCGCAGGCCCCTGTTTGGTCGCATAACAACGAATGCCCTCAAAAATGCTCGACCCGTAATGAAGAACATGCGACATCACGTGCACGCGGGCGTCGTTCCACTTTATGAATTGACCATCGTGCCAAACGACGTCGCAAATGCGCGGAGTTGTCGAATCTTTCGCTTTGCCATCTTTTTGGAACATACTGTTCTACTCCTTCCAGAACTCAATTTCGGAAAACGGACCGCGAGGAAACTCAAACCTCCAATCGTCTGCAGAAACTATTAAGAGGTCATTCTACAGGAGTCTTTCTCATTTCAGAAAGAACGCATTTATGGGGTAATAGGTCAGTTTGATGTCCGATAAGCTTTAGCTTGTCGCCGAGTCACGACAAACTAAAGTTTATCGGACACTTTCAACGACCCCGCCAAGAAAGACATAGTGTTGTTTCCTTCGTCTGAGTTGATCGTTTGGCAACGTCATTCTACAGACAAACGATCCGACACTGTGTCTTTTCTTTTTCTCAAATAGCTACGCTAGTATTGAGTTTTGCAAGAGCCTCTTTAGCTTGTCGCCGAGTCACGACAAACTAAAGTTTATCGGACACTTTCAACGAAACTGATGCAGCACGATTTATGGGCTCTCGGGAACATGGCACGATACAGTAAGTCTACTTTGATTGGCAAGGCAGGTAACGCAAACTATTAGTTTGCGGTTCCGCTTTTGGGGGCAAGCTAACCTTTGTCTTTACGACTGTCATAGCCGAGCGCGGCAACTAACCGTTTGCGCTACAAAAGCTGAGACATCACACCTTTGGCAAGACCGTGCTTGATTCAAGGGGTTTGGCAAAGTACCATCAAAATGCTGTTGCAAATAGCAAAGACTGTTAATCATCCATGCTTTCCGGTGACCATAAGGGGTATTCGCTGCGTTCCGGTTCAAAGCCCGAATAGGCGGCTAATTCGTTGCCTGCTTGTACTGGTCCTGATTCTGCTTTCAATTCTCTTTACCGATTGTCGCATGACTGAAAAAATCGAATCACACCCGCCCGCAAGCCAGCAAGTGAACCAAGACAACGACGCAATCGCAATTCATCGACGAGCGATTGCCATTGACATGCACGCTGATACTCCGCAGCGCCTTTTGGACGAACAGGTGGATCTGGCCCAGCGGCTACCTGACGGCCATTTCGATTCAGTTCGGGCGCGCGAGGGTGGACTCGACGCCCAATTTTTTTCTATTTGGGTCGAACCGGAACTTTTTGGCGGAGGCGGACCGCGGGCGGTCAAACGTGCGGACGATCAGATTGCTGCCGTGAAGGCGCTCGCCGAAAAACATCCGGAAACCTGGCAACTCGCGACGACGGCCGCTGATATACGTCGCGTTGCTACGCAAGAAAAACTGGCAGCGTTAACCGGTCTGGAAGGAGGTTATGCGATTGACGAGAAGATCGAAAACGTCGAGCGTTACTACAAAATGGGCGTGCGTTACATGTCGCCGGCATGGAGTGTCAGCACCAGCTGGGCCGGCTCTTCTGGTGATGAAATTGGCCGCACACGAGGCTTGAATGATTTCGGCAAAGCGGTGATTCGTGAGATGAACCGGCTCGGCATGATGGCCGATGTTTCGCACGTTTCTGACCCGACGTTCTGGGACATCGTAAACACATCGACCAGGCCGGTGATTGCGACGCATTCCGGTTGCCGCGCGATTGCGAATGTTCCCAGGAATCTCACAGACGATATGATTCGCGCGTTAGCGAAAACCGGCGGTGTCGTCAACGTTATTTTCTACCCTGAACATCTCGAGCCGGGCTGGAGTGAAAAGAAGAAGAAAGTTGACGCGGCGATCGCTTCCGAGGTGCAGCGCGCTTCCGAAGAGGAAAAGGGCGACGCTGCGCACAAAAAACTAGCACGCGATCATGTGCGACGCGAAGAGTATGCTAAGCAGCTGCCGCCCGTAACTGTTTCGCGGCTGGTCGATCACATCGATCACGTTGTGAAACTGGTTGGCATCGATCACGTGGGAATCGGAACAGATTTTGACGGTGTGCAATCGACTCTGAGTGACCTCGCTGACGTTTCCCAATTGGCTAACCTAACGGGCGAGTTGCTGCGACGCGGCTACTCGGAAAGCGACATCGACAAGATTCTCGGCGGCAATATGCTGCGTGTCATGGAAGCCAATGAGGGATTGGGCCATTGAGACCCCGAATTGGTTTCCACGCGCCCATCAAAGGCGGTCTCCACCAGGCGCTCGTCATCGCCAAAGAGACTGGTTGTGACACAGTGCAAATTTTTTCGCGCAATCCGCGAGGCTGGGCAGCGAAACCGCTTTCGGTAACTGACATAGCGCAATTCAAAAGAATACGGCGGCAAACAAAACTCAAGCCTGTCGTCATCCACTGCAACTATCTGGTCAATCTCGCCGCCTTCGATAATCTCCTACTGCAAAAGTCGCGTACTTCTTTTCGCGAAGAAATTGAGCGAGCGCTCCTGCTTGGTGTCGACTATCTCGTCGTACATCCCGGTAGCGCGCGCGGGGCTTGTGAGGCTGACGGAATTCGTACGTGCAGCGAGAGTATTAAGGTCGCTTGTCACCACCTGAATCTGGGCAAGCTGCGAATCCTCCTGGAGAACACAGCGGGACAGGGCGAGTGTATTGGTCATCGTTTTGAGCATCTGCGCGAGATCATGAATAGCTGTCCAAAAATCCCTTTGGGCGTTTGCTTCGACACGGCGCATGCATTCACCGCCGGTTACGACATTCGTGAGGAAGACGGCCTCGAAGCTCTAATCGATAAACTCAAGAGCACGGTAGGAACCAGAAATGTCCGCGCCATCCACTTCAACGATTCTCGCGCTGCCTACAACTCGCGCGTCGATCGCCATTGGCACATCGGCGAAGGCCACATTGGCGGCGATGCCCTGCGACGCGTCGCTCAACATCCTAAACTCGCTCACGCCGCCTTTATCCTCGAAACACCCTACGACGATCCGCGAGCTGATCTAAAGAACCTTGAGACGCTTCGCTCGTTTGTAGAGAGTAGTGATGCAGTTTGAATACTACCGCCAGTGCGAAAGATCCGGTCCCATGAGGTTTGTACCACCTCGCGGTTGCGGGTGGGTCATCGCACCGAATGAATCTAATATGGAAACCACCGAAGCGTTGGGTTAAGCGCTGGTGGCGACGGTGACCCACCGGCTACCGCCTGGTGGACCTCATCGCACCGGATGTTGCTAATGTGCGCATCGTTCAAACTGCATCAGTGCCTGGAAGCGACAGGTTAGACAAATACTGAAATGCTGCGTTAAGATATTGCCTGGAACCAATAGAATGATGAAAAGTTTTCAACCAGTCTCCAAACTCCTCCTAACGGTGCCGCTTCTGCGCCGTGCTTTTTAAGCGCGGTCTCTCGCGAAGCGGCGAACTCCTACTCAAAACATAGATTGCCGACGCCAATTGGCGCGCGCGCAAACCGACAGTTTGTGTTACGAATAATTCGTGTTAAGTGTAGACACCGTCAGGAAAAACAATCATGGATGAAAAATATTTTCCCGAAAGTATAGAAAAGAAGTGGCAGCAACATTGGGAACAGACCAAAGCTTTCCAGGTTACTGAAGACGACCCTCGTCCGAAGTTTTATTGCCTCGAGATGCTGCCTTACCCATCGGGTTTTCTGCACATGGGCCACATGCGTAACTACTCCATCGGTGATGCGCTTGCCTGGTATAAGCGTCTTCGTGGGTTCAACGTGCTCCACCCGATCGGCTGGGACAGCTTTGGCCAGCCCGCCGAGCAGGCGGCTATAAAGCGCGGGGTCAATCCTCGCGATTGGACGGAAGAGAATATTGCGCATATGCGCGGCCAGATGAAGCGGCTCGGGATCGGCTACGACTGGTCACGCGAAATTGCCGCCCACCGTCCGGATTACTACAAATGGGATCAGTGGTTCTTCCTGAAAATGTATGAGCGCGGCCTCGCTTACAAAAAGAAGTCGCCGGTTAATTGGTGTCCAAAAGAAGGGACCGTACTCTCAAACGAACAATCCTCCGGCGGCGTCTGTTGGCGTTGCGGCACGAAGGTGGAGAAGCGAGATCTTGAACAGTGGTTTCTCCGCATAACTGAATACGCGGAACAGCTCGTCGAGCACATTAGTCAAATCGAAGATAGTTGGCCGGAGAAAGTGCTTAAGCGACAGCGTGACTGGGTCGGTCGGAGTGAAGGCGCGTATATCGACTTCGCGGTTAAGGACAGCGACAAGAAGATTCGTGTGTTTACCACGCGTATCGATACCGTCTTCGGCGCTACTGCTATTGTGCTTTCAGCCGAGCATCCGCTCATTGATGAGTTGCTTGCGGCGTCACCATTGAACAACGAAGTGATGGCATTTGCCGCCAAGGTAAAGTCAGAGAAAGCTGCGCGCGTGGGCGTTGCCGAGGAAGAAGAGTCGAAAGAGGGAATCAACACCGGTGTGCTGGCGATAAACCCTTTTAGTGGCGAGAGCATTCCGGTCTGGGTGGCAAACTACGTGCTGATCGAATACGGCACCGGTGCGGTGGGGTGCGTTCCGGCCCATGACGAACGGGATTTTGAACTCGCGCAAAAGTATTCGTTGCCGATTCGTCGCGTCATTGAGCGCATTTCGCATCAGCAGGAATCAATCGTCCATGACCCGCTGAGCGCGGATCAATCGATCGCAATGCCACATGCCTTCACCGACTACGGCATCCTGGTCAACTCGGGAGACTGGAGCGGAAAACTGTCGGAAGACGCGATTGTCGAGATGACCAGGACCGCCGAGGCGCGCGGCTTTGGCGAAGCCGCTATCACCTATCGCATTCGCGACTGGGGCATTTCGCGTCAACGTTTTTGGGGCGCGCCCATTCCTATTATTTACTGCGAAGAGTGCGGCATGTTGCCGGTAGCTGAAAAAGACCTGCCTGTTATGTTGCCTGAGCGAGCGGAATTCACCGGCTCAGGTGAATCTCCATTGGCGGGCGTAGCAGACTTTGTGAACACCACCTGTCCCAAGTGTGGCGACGAGGCGAAGCGCGAAACCGACACTATGGATACGTTCGTGGATTCGTCCTGGTATTTTTTCCGTTATTGCGACCCGCGCAATGAGTCAGCGCCGTTTGATCCGGAGATCACCAGGCAGTGGACTCCGGTAGATCAATACATTGGCGGCGACTCGCATGCCGTCATGCACCTGATCTACACACGCTTCTGGACAAAATTTATGCGGGACATCGGCCTCGTTTCTTTTGATGAGCCGGTAAAGAAACTGCTGACGCAGGGGATGGTCACGAACCGTATCGAGGGAACTGACGAGTGGAAGGCCATGTCGAAGAGTCTCGGCAATGGTGTCGATCCCGACGAAATGATTGCCGCCTTCGGTGCGGATGCGGCGCGCTTGTTCATACTCTTTGCCGCGCCGGTGGAAAACGAACTGCGTTGGTCCGAGACTGGAATCGAAGGGGCGGTCAGATTTTTGCGGCGCCTTTACACAATGGTTTGGCGTTGGCACGAACGGTTGTCCAACCTGGGAACAACGATGCCGGACGAAGAAGTAAGCACCGGTGCTAGAGCTTTAAGACGCAAGACTCACCAAACGATTGCGAAGGTCACGAGCGACTTTGAAGGGTTGCATCTCAACACAATCGTGGCAGCGTTGATGGAGTTGTTCAATGAGCTCAGCGATCTTAATGCTGATCCCGGTACCGCTTCAGAAGCCGAGGTGTTTGCTGTGCGTGAGGCAATTGAGGGCTTAGTGCTGATGCTCGCTCCCTTCTCGCCACACATTGCCGAGGAGATGTGGGAGAACCTGGGCCATGCAGGCGGACTATTGCAATCCGCGCGCTGGCCGCAGGCGGATCCAGAACTGGCCCGCCGGGATAAACTGGAAATTCCGATCCAGGTAAACGGTAAGCTGCGTTCCCGCTTGTTGGCTTCGCCGGAAGTCACCGAAGAGCAATTACGCACCGCGGCTCTTAACGATGAGAAGATTCGCAGCTTGATTGATGGCCATGAAGTTGTAAAAGTTATTGTTGTGCCGCAGCGGTTAGTAAACGTGGTGGTCAAGTAACTCCGGTTAGTCCTCGCGCCGTTTCTCATTAGCACTGTGACTTTAACTCGGTGGTTTAGTGATCGCGTTCGGAATGAAACCCTTTAATCGGTTTCGGCTCTGTTGGACTCTAAATTCACCACACTAAAGCCATGGTGCTAATGAGAGCGGTGCGCGCTGACCACAGCATCGCTGGTTAGACGCAAAACTTGGCTTATGTTAGATTTAGCTTCGGCCGCGACTTAACTGGGCGTGTGATCCCAACCTTTTCAATAAATGAAAGAATGTCCAGCCTGTAGGCGCTGTTTCCCCGATGAAATTATCCACTGTCCGCAGGATGGCGATGCCACCACGCCATCGCTGTTGGGCGAACCCGTCCTCGATGCGCGCTATCAATTGGAGCGTCGACTGGGCCAGGGGGGAATGGGAGTCGTTTTTCAAGCGCGACATATTTTTCTTAAGACGTCTCACGCGATCAAAGTGATCTTGCCGGATTTGGTCGGCAACGATCCCATGCTGGTCACCCGGTTTCGCCAGGAAGCTCTCGCCGCCGCCGCCATACGCCACCAAAACATTATCGCCGTCACTGACTTTGGCGTCGTACGAGGCACGATGCCTTTTCTGGTAATGGAGTTTGTTAACGGACGATCGCTCCAGGACATCCTTGCCGAAGAAAGAGTGATGGCGCCGGCGCGGGCGTTGGAATTTGCTTGCGCCATCGGCGCCGGTGTGGGCGCCGCGCACAAACAAAACATCGTGCATCGCGATCTGAAGCCCTTGAACATCATGACGCAAACCGGGCAGCCGGTAGCGGAAGGATTGAAGATACTCGATTTTGGTTTAGCAAAGATCAAGTCGGGGGAATTGCTGGGTTCTTTTGTACAAGCCAAGACCAGCGGCATGATGGGCTCGCCTTTTTATATGGCGCCGGAACAGTGGTCAGACGATGAACCCGACGCTCGCGCCGACATCTACAGTCTGGGAATTATTCTTTACCAGATGCTGGCGGGCGATGTTCCCTTCAAGGGTTCATCGATTCCCTCAATCATGAAGAAGCACCTCACGCAGCCGCCGCCCAGTTTCAAGTCAGCGGGCATCGAGGTGCCGCCTCGGCTGGAGGCTGTTGTGCGGCACGCACTGGAAAAGGAATTATCAGCGCGAACGCCCTCGGTTGAGGTTTTTATCGCGGAACTGAAAGATGCGGTAGCTACCGGGGGCTTAACGGTACAGGCCGGACGACAAACTGGTCCCGTTACCCCGGACGAAACCATTTACTCGCCCGCCTCAACAACAGGTGCGCAGCAGCACTCTACCGCTGAGTCGTCATTCGACTTGATGGAGGGAACGATCAGCTCTTCTGCTCTGGGCCCTGAGGAACAAGCGAAGCTGGCTGCCTCTCGCGAAGCTTTTGACCGGGAACAAGAGGAAAAGGGCCGAGTATCTCGCGCAGAGCTGTCCCGCGAGTCTGAAGAGCAGCGCAAGGCCCAGGAAGAAAGAGAGCTGAAACGAAAGGAACAAGAGGAACGGTTTCTCAAGGAAAGGCAGGAACGCGACGAACGTGAGCGCCAGCAGCGCGAACAAATTGAACGAGTCGAACGTCAAGCGCAAGAACTCGAAGAACGTCTGGCGCGCCTGGCTACCAGTATGCCTCCGCCTCAAACTACTGTGATCGATGCTGATGCCACTCAGGTGCAGCAGGGCGTCAGATCGGGAACGGTCGGGAACAACAGTATTCCCGGTGCGGCCCCCACCCTTCGCGACAGTCCCGGTTCGCCGTTGGTAGTCTCATTTCCACCTAAAGCGAAGAGCAATGCAATGTTGATAATCGGGGCCGTGGTCCTGTTTGTTCTGCTGGTTGGCGGAGGCACCGGTGCGTATTTAATGATGCGGTCGAGAGCCACGACCGGCCCCAACATCAACGGAAACAATTCCACACCGGCGCCCACGAGCGAGACGCTGCCCAAAGCGGACCTGGCCGAGATTCCGGGCGGAACATTTGAGATGGGCCGAAACGATGGACCACCACAGGAGCGGCCGGAGCACACCGTAACGGTGCAGAAGTTTTTTATGGACCGGACGGAGGTGACTAATGCTGAGTACGCTGCGTTTGTGCGCGATATGAATTACGAGGCACCGAGCGACTGGAATAAGGGGAAGCCACTGGCTGGTCAGGAGCGTTGGCCGGTTGGAAACGTATCCGCAAAAGACGCTGAGGCTTTTGCTGCCTGGCGTTCAAAACGAGATGGAGTCACCTACCGGTTGCCAACAGAAGAGGAATGGGAGTTCGCAGCCCGCAATGGCGGTCAGTTCAAATCCTTTCCCTGGGGCGACACTTTTGAAGAAAGGCACGCGGTGTTAAAGGGAGCTACCCCCAGACCAGTCGGTTCTTATCCCGAAGGCAAGAATCGATGGGGAGTATTGGATCTCATTGGCAACGTTTCGGAGTGGACCTCGTCGAAAGCGTCCGTCTACAGTGGCAAGCAGATACCAGCAGCAAACAGGGACTGGCTGGTGCTGCGCGGAGGATCATATGCAAGCGATCCAAACGATCCGCTAATACCCATCTCGGCCACGTACAGAGATTGGTTTAGCACTACGATGAGACATCCAACCTTCGGTTTTCGCCTGGTTCGCTCTGATCAATAGGCAATGTAACGCAAACTGTTAGCTTGCGACCGTCCCACTTGATACTTCAACGTCTTCCCTGGGACCGCGGGCGTCCCGCCCGCTCCGAGATAAGTTGACCTTAACTCCCGATGTTTGCGCCTGCCGTACGCGGGCGGGCGAGACGCCCGCGGTCCCAGTGAAAACGTTCGTCAACTGTAGGCTGGCGCCGCAAACTAAAAGTTTGCGTTACTACCGCCTTGCCAATTGGCTCATCTTCTGCAAACTGAGCTACAATCCGCCACGGTTTAATTTGCCCTTCGTCAGAATGCTATCCAAATTTTCATCGCGTATGATTGAGGCTACGATCGCGAGTTAACCTGGGAGAGGATTGATGAGAGTTTCCTCGAATTTTCGTTCAGTTTTAACGTTTGTTGCGCTTTCAGTGGGTTTGTCCTTTGCCGGTGTCTGCGCTGCGGGACAGGACGTTGGTGCGGATGTGATTGGCGGCGCTGGAATTTTCAGGCCGAAAAATCCAGAGGCCAGGAAACGCACCACCAGAACACCGTCGGTGATAAGGCGCGGTTCCGCTTCGCGCCCGACAGCATCCGCGAATGCGGGTCTCGCTGATCGAATTGAAGACCTATTGGACAAAGGAAATCAATTTCGCGATGCGCGCCGTTTCGCCGAAGCTGAAGCCGCCTACCAAAGCGTTCTCAAACTCAAAGCCAACGACGGGCGCGCCGCTTACGGGCTTGGCAACGTTTATTCCGACCAACAACGCTGGGAGGAAGCTGAGCTTGCCTACCGCAATGCCGCGCTGTGGAGCCCATCAGACGTTGATGCGCTGGTCGCTTTGAGTGTGGTTCTGGTGCAGCCACGTACCGGCGCCGGCAATGCCAAACGATTTGTTGACGCTGAAAGTTTTGCGCGGCGCGCAATTCAGCTTCAGCCGAAGAATGCGGTCGCCTGGGATCGGTTGGGAGTTGCACTGCAGGCGCGCGGCCTATTCAACAATGAGACCGAGAATGCTTACCGGCGCGCGGTGGAACTCGACCCGCAGTTTCCAGTGGCCTATGCGCATCTCGCGAGGGTCCTCAATCGGCTGGGACGGCGGGACGAGGCAGCGCAGCTTTATGAAAAGGCGACAGAGCTGGCGAAAGATCCGGCGACCTTGAACCTGATTGCCGAATCGTTGCAGGCGGAACAGCAATGGCAAAACTCTGAACCGGTTCTAAAACGCGTCCTCGAAATCGATCCGCGAAATCCGACCGCACTCTATTTGCTGGGCCGGATGCTGGTGGTTCTCAAGAGGTACCAGGAGTCGGAGTCCTATTTGAAACTGGCTACCGAAGTAAGTCCGCGCGCTTTTCAACCATTCAATCTTCTCGGTCGTACTTATCTCGCGCTCGATCGTTTCGAGGAAGCAGAAGTAACTTACGAGCGGGCGGCGCAGTTTGCATCGCCGGGCGATCGCAAGCAACTGGCTGGAATCTACGGTTTTGAAGGTGTGGGCGACGGTTTTCTGAAGGTAAAGAAGAAGCCCAGCGCGGAACGCGCTTACAAGAGGGCGCTCGAAATCGATCCCGCAAATAAGGATCTGGAAAAGAAACTTGCACAAGCACATTGATGCCCAGGTTGGCCGGCGAAGTGGTCGTCTCAAGCTCAATTTCAGAAGGAGCAGATCTCTCTCATGAAGCGTTGCCCGAAGTGTGGTCGCAGTTTCCCCGACGAAGATCAAAAGTATTGCACCATTGATGGCGGCAGGTTAGTCACGACTGACAAACTCTTCGATCCCAATGCGACGATCCAGGGCACGTCAGCTGACCTTGGAACTCCATCAGCGTCGCCGCCCAAAGAGAAACCCGCAAGCAGTCCGGAGTCCGACTTCGGCGCCACAATCGCCACCTCCTCTTCAGCTCCAACAGCAGTCTTTCCACGGAAGACCGGACCCACGGGTTCACCAATCTCTTCGAGTGTGCCGCCTCCACCAACAATGCCGCCACCCTCGCCCGCTGCAACGCAGCCGTTACCGCAAGCGCAGAGCGCGCCATTGCACCAGAGCGGTGGCTTGCCGTCGAGCGCGTCAGTAGCGCCACTTCCGGCCGCGCCGGAGAAGAAATCAAAGCTTCCTTTGATCCTCGGTATTCTGGCATTGTTGTTCATGTTTGGGGCTGCGGCCTTGATCGCCGGATTGTACTTCTTCCTAATCAAGCCGAGGCGCGACGCGATGCAAGCCCGGCCAGCGGTCGTCGTAAAACAGAACCAGAATGAAAACCTAAACAACAACACAAATACCAATAGCGAAGAAGCAAAGACTGAAGGCGACAAAACGGAAAGTGAGTTTGTGGCGCCGCCGAATACCACCCAGTTTACAAATTCACAAACGAACCTCGATGGAAAACTAGCCGAGCACTACATAAACTTCTCGTTCTACTATCCCGACAGCTGGGACGTAGACCCGAAAGCGGGAGTGTCGGGCGCCAGCAACTTTGCGAAGGTCGAGAGAAGGTTGCCGCCTGACTTCACCCAGGAGAACTTCGCGGTCGGCTGGTATACGAGTAAAGGAACTTTCGCCGCGGACGAATCAACGTTTCCTCAGCTGGTGGCAGTGTTGAGCACGAGTCTGGCCAGGAACTTCCCCGGTTATCGAAAGGTGTCGGAAGGGCCCACGAAAATTAATTCGCTCGATGCTTATGAGTTTAGATGGGCGGGACTCTCGAAGGGTACGGAAAAAGGCGACCTGCAATTGTGGGGGCGAGTGGTGTTTGTGCCCACTGGCGTAGCCGGAGATAGCAACGGGGCCACCTTAACGATGTTTACAACTTCGCTGGCACCCGAATTGTCGAGTGTCGAAGATGTCGGCTCGAAGGGCGAACTGCCAGTCATTCTTGAATCGTTCCGGTTTGGAAAGGGCCACTAAGCTGTTTTGAGCGCAAAATTTTTCTTGCGCGCAAGGGCGGAGACAGTTCCTCAGGGTTGTGTTACTGCTCGAGTTTCATTAAAAGTTATTTCGAATGATATGCTCAGGTGGGTACATCATCGATAGCAGGTAACAAATGCAAGTGAAGAAGAAAGACAACCCTGAAAAACCATTATGGACGCCGGCACGGATCGTCTTCACCGTGCTCGTGCTCTCACTCGTGGCAGCTTTTGGGATTTCCAGTTGCAGCTCCAACGACGAACCGCATAAGTCGCCGGCTGAGGTGGCCAGAAAAGGTTATGCTCCTGTCCCGCCCGCCAGGAACGCCGCGCCGGCGCCGCTGACAATGCTGCCTGTGAGCGTGACTGAGGCGGAACTTAGAGCCGTAGCTGGCGCGCCAATAAAGCTTTCAAACTACGCCGGGAAAGTTTTGCTCGTTAACCTCTGGGCGACGTGGTGCAATCCCTGCCGGCTGGAGACGCCGGAACTGGTCAAATTGCACAAGGAGTTTCGTTCGCAGGGCGTAGAGATGGTTGGATTATCCACCGAGAATCCAGATGCTTCCGCCGAAAGCGTGCGCGCATTTGTTCACGACTTTGAGGTGGATTACAGAGTTGGTTGGGTCACTCCGGAGGTTGCGATAGCCCTGATGCAGGGGCGCGACGCGATACCGCAAAGTTTTGTGATTTCACGCAGCGGTCGCGTGGTTAAGCGGTTCGTGGGATTTAACCCGGTATATACACCACCACAGCTAAGAGAAGCTCTTCAGGAAGCCCTCAACGACAAAGCCGCCGCTGATTAGCTAGAGAGAATCAGTCTTCCTTCCTGTTCAATTTGCGCTCGGCTTCTTCCTTCAATTGTTCGCCTTCGCGCGCCAGTTTATCGTCTTGCAAACCATCGGCTACCAGTTTCTTGGCTTTGCCCGTTAGTCTCTCCATCTCAGCTTCGACGCGCTCTTCGACTTGATCTATCGGCGCTGGCTCGCCCGTTTCATCCTGAGTTTTAATGTGGTCTTTATCAATCCCCATGCTAAACCTCTCTGGTAAATTCTGCTTTCCATTCAGAAGTTCGAGTACAGGAGAATCAGTCTAACGAAAGTCCACGGTTGATGCCAGCAGGCGTTGGTGCAGTCTGCCGTAAGATTCTCACCAGGAGCGTCACGTTAGGGCGGTAAAATCTAATGCTGGATCAACCGGAAATCATTTAAATGTTTCCCATCCGGGACGTGGTCCCTAATGCCGCGGCTAAAGCTTCGGTGCGTTTAGAAAGGTCGCCAAGATCCACGCTGCATCGGTACCAGGCTGGGGTGGGAGTAGTTGGTTATCGAGAGCCCTCTGATGCTATATTATTCTTCGTTCCATGTGTCTTGGGTTAAAGAAATATGCGGAAGCGGTCCTTCTCGATAGGCATTTTAATCATAGCGTTTCTCATGAGCGCCTGGGGAAACGTAATTGCGGCTGCTTCTTGCCCTCGGTTCGCGTTGAACCGCTCTTGCTCTATCGAGCATAAAGCTCACCAACCAACGCAGGTTGAAAATGCGTCGACATGCCACCATGAAATGGTTGGTATGGAAATGAACGACATGGAGATGGAAGCCGATGCTTCTTCCTACTCTAAAAGCGATTCCACCACTCAATCTTCACATGTACAACCCAGGTTTGAATCCTCAAGTAATCAAGTTGCATTCGATCTTCCGATCGAACAGTGTCCGCACTGTTGGAGTCACTCGCAGCCAACATCGGGAAGTGCCTCAACTGTCGCCGTCGATCGGTCGAAGCAACTAGTTGAAACCGATTCACCACCCGCGGATCTTGTCTTTGCATCGCTTTCTGCTTTTCCCATTCTGATTACGCCCTCGGAGCATGGCCCACCGGGCATTGCGCTCCCCCGCCACGTTCTGATCAACGTCTTTCGTATTTAGTTCCCTCCGAAGTCTATTCGCTAAATCGCAGCGTGGACGTGTGCCTTTGTGTGCCCACATTCGTCAGCATTTTGATTGTGTTTGTCGTAAGCGAAGAGTCCAAAGAGGAAATCATGCAGAAGTTAAGTTGCCGCGCCTTCATTTGCCTGTCACTACTAAGCGCGATCGTTATTGTGAGTTTAATGTTCACGTCTACCGCTACTGCTGTGGCTCAAGGTCATGACATGCAAAACATGCCTGGGATGGGTAAGGGCAAGTCGAAGTCGCCAAAGAAGACGACTAAAGCCAAAAAGAGGAGACCGGCAAAGAAACACAACATGGCCAATATGCCGGGAATGAACATGCCGGGAATGAATATGCCGCAGACGAGTCCCTCACCATCCGCGTCACCGCAGAAGATGGAAATGAATATGCCCGGCATGCAGACGCCTACAGCTTCGCCAAACCCGCAGGCTTCTCCCCAACAAAGCATGGAAATGAACATGCCCATGCCCGCGGCATCGCCTGGAGCTTCACCTCAAAAGATGGACATGAATATGCCCATGCCCGGAGCAAGTCCATCGCCGGGTGCGATGAAGAACATGAAAGGCATGGAAAACACGCCCGCAATGGGCTCAATGGACATGGGACCCCTCATGGTGATGTCTGAGAACGATATGGGTATTCGTGTCGGCTCGAGCGATACCAACATTATGTCGATGGGCGCGATGGGATCGGGAACTTCCTGGCAGCCATCGTCAGGACCGATGCACATGTATCACAAGATGTCTGGCGACTGGTTGCTGATGTTCCATTACAACATTGTGGCAGGAGTCAATCGCCAGGGTGGCCCACGCGGAGTGACGAAGGCGGAGTCGGCAAACTGGTTTATGCTGATGGCGTTTCACAAACTCGGCAAAGGGACCGTGCAACTGCGCGACATGTTTAGTTTTGAGCCTTTTACATTCCCACCGGGAGGCTCTCCGCTCCTGTTTCAAACAGGAGAAACTTATAAAGGCCAACCGCTCATCGACCGGCAGCACCCGCACGATCTCTTTATGGAGTTGTCGGCGCAGTACACGTTACCGCTCGGGGAGCGCGGAACCTGGTTTACATACTTCGGATATCCCGGCGAGCCGGCACTCGGTCCAGTGGCATTCATGCATCGCATGTCAGCGTCGGAAAATCCGTCGGCGACGCTCTCGCATCACTTGCAAGACTCAACGCATATCAGTTTTGGTGTGCTCACTACTGGATTCACTTACCGTTGGTTGAAGCTGGAAGGATCAATCTTCAATGGACGCGAGCCGGACGAGAACCGTTACGACTTTGATGCTCACAAGTGGAATTCGCGATCCGCGCGGCTTTGGTTCATGCCGAACAAGAATTGGACAGCACAAGTAAGTTATGGATTCTTGCGAAGTCCGGAGAACCAGGAACCCGATGTCGATGTGCGCCGTGCGACCGCTTCGGTGCAATACAATAGACCTCTCAATCGTGGCAACTGGGCAACCGCGTTTGTCTGGGGGCGAAATCATGTAAGCGGCCCGGGCGAGGTTCACAACCTTAACGGTTACACGGCAGAGTCAACAGTAAACTTTCTTGATAAGAATTATCTCTACACGCGGCTTGAGCTGGTGGACAAGGACGACTTGCTTCGTCCAGCGGATCGCGCGCTGCTGGGAATCGCGCAAGATCACCCGTCTTTTCGCATTGGCGCTTACACGTTTGGCGGTGCGCGTGACATTTGGGATACGGATAAACTTTCGCTCGCAATTGGAAGCGACCTTACCTTCTATTCGAAGCCAGCGATTCTCGATTCGATCTATGGTAGCAATCCAGTCTCATGGAAACTCTTCCTGCGAATCCGTCCCGGTAAGATGGACATAAGCATGCATGGAATGCACGGCGGAATGAACATGCCAACTAACCCACCATCAAAGCCATGGCGATGAAGGGAGGAGAACGACATGCGAAAGATACTTCTATCAGTTATCTCGACACTCGCGGTGATCGGTTTGGTACTCGGTGGTTTTCTTTGGTACGCGCGTGGACACGGATTCAGTGCGCGCGAACAGCCTACGTGGATGGAACGCACGATGGCGCGAAATGCTCGTAAAATCGCGACGCCGAATGACGCGAAGAACCTAAAGAATCCGCGCCAACAGCAGACGGTTGAGATGATCGCCGAGGCGGATGAGCACTTTGTCGAGCATTGCGGCATCTGTCATGGAATAGACGGACGCGGCGATACGCTCATCGGTAAGAACCTCTATCCACAAGTTCCCGATATGAGTCTGGCTGATACTCAGCAACTCAGTGATGGCGAACTCTACTACATCATTAGTAATGGCATTCGACTTACCGGTATGCCAGCATGGCGCTTTGAAGACAAACCGGAAGCTATCTGGGATCTCGTCAGTCTGATTCGTCGCTTGCCAAAACTTTCACCGGAAGAATTGCAGAGTTTACAGAAGGCAGCGCGCGAAGCTGGTGGGGAACTCAGCGAGCAAGCGGGCGAGCCTGAGAAAAAAGAAACTGGTGAATCGCCCAAAGAGAGCGAAACGAAACCGAAACACACGCACATACACAAGCATTAAGGTGAACCATCGTTAGGCAGTTCAAAGAAGACTTGGGGGCGCGCTGGGACATGAGATGGGACGAAGCATCGTCATAGTTACGGTTCTGGTAACCTGCGGATTCCATGGCGCTCTCGTGGAAGGGCACGTGGGCACCGGCATTGATCTTGATCGCCAGGGCCGCGTGTATTTCGTTGATACTCTTCATGACCGCATCTGGCGTCTCGACTCAGACGGCCAACTAACATCTCTAGCCCAAGATATGCACTTGGATGTTTTGATTGTCGCTGATGACGGCAATCTGTATATCATCAGGGAGAACGTCTTGAGAATTACTCCACAGGGAAACATCACAGAGGTTCTACGCTCCACGGATATCCCGAAAGAGTTTGGTTGGCCTTTTGCGATAGATCACCACGGCAGCATCTACTTTACGAATGGCGACATCCATCTCAAGCGTGAATCTCAAATCTATCGGAGAACATCGGACGGAAAAATCGCACTTGTGGTCGGCAGCGACTGGGGTCATACCGATGCCAAAGGCTCTGCGGCGAAATTTGGCAGAGTGAACTCGGCTGCGTGGGGACCTGATGAAACTCTGTACATACTGGATGAAGAACAGCGCATACGTAAAGTGAGTCCAGATGGAACCGTCTCGTCACTGGCACATAGCGAGGAAGCGTGTTACGCCGAAGGCGGAGAAGAGAGACTTGTGCGCAGAATGGGGCTCGCCGTTGATGCTGAGAACAACGTGTACGTCGCCAACTACTGGAAGCGATCTGTTTTCAAACTGAGCCCGGATGGCAGAATCACCACGGTCCTGAGTTCAAGATGGCCCTGGGTGCCGGTTGGCGTTGCCACGGCGGCAACCGATGTCTACGTTGTCGAGCGCATGGGCAACCCTTATGGACCAAGCACGCTTCTTCAGGTCTCCACGCTTGAAGATCGTCTGGGCAGCCCCCGAATTCGAAAGATTTCACGGAATGGTGCGGTAACGACACTCACTGTTGTCCCGGGAGAGAGGGGCTTGGCCGTCATCATCGTGCTATTCACCATCGTGATCTTCGCAATTGTTACCTGGCGAATTCGAAAGACGTGGATAAAGAGAAAATCAGCATGAGCCGTAGCGCTATTACGCCAAGTGACCGGCAGGCGTCTTCCGCGTGAGCCAGTATGGTCTCGGTAAGATTGACTTGAGAACCACGTAATTCCGAGGAGAATTCCCTAATGCAAAAACAAACAAGAATACGAAGTCTTGCAACGGGCACACTTTTGGCTCTTGCTACTACCGTCGTTAATGTGGTTGCACTGGTTCCATTCGCAGTTCAAGCAAACAGCGACGACGAATCAGCCGTGCGTGATGCGCTGCTTAAAAGCGCATCAAGTTTTGAGAAGAGCGACATGGCTGCTGCCGCACAGGTGTGGGCCAATGATGAATCGCTCACTGTGTTTGAGCAAGGCCATGCGAACTACGGTTGGGCAGATTACCGCGACAATCATCTCGGCCCGGAAATGCGGGAGATGAAGAATACCAAGTACGCTCTTGCTGATATCAAGATTCATCTAGCGGGAAAGACCGCATGGGCGACTTTCAAATACACCATTTCCGCCGATGTCATGAGTAACGGACAGCAGCGTCATGTTGATGGGGGCGGCTTGGCCACGGCGGTA
>DASXSC010000122.1:0-22466 GCA_036506215.1 Pyrinomonadaceae bacterium
GGTCCGGCGACTAACGGTCGCTATCAAGTGCTCGAAGGACTAAACGTCGGCGACCGCATCGTGACGGAAGGGAGCTTTCTCTTGCGCGCAGAGTGGCTCAAAATGAATCCCACTAAGTGAAAATCATATCTCGAGGAACAAAACGGGCCTCGCATGCTACCGCAACGGCGTCGACGACCTGCGCTACGATATTGAGCTATCTTCTTCTCGGCAGCGGTATCAACATTGACACTCGCTGGCGATAGACGCGATAGGTCTCTCCGTAAGAACGCATCAGATCTCGTTCTTCAAATTGAATCGCGACAATGATGTAGGCGGTGGTCATGAACGCGAAGAAGAGATGGCCAAAAGTCATGCGCGGCGTGCTCCAGAAAGCGATGATGAACCCTAGGTAGAGTGGGTGACGAACCATCTTGTACAGCACCGGTGACTTGAAAGGGATCGGCTCTTCGCCCCTGCCCTTAAGGAAGTCATATACCTGCTTGAGTCCGAACAGCGCGAAATGATCGACCAGGTAGGTGGAGACAAGAACACCGCCCCAGCCAATCCAGAAGAAAGCTTGCAATAGCATACGGACGGTTGGGTTGCTTATGTCCCAAATGATCGGCCCCATAGGCTGCCACTGCCAAAAGAGCAACAGCAGGATCAGACTTGCCAGCAGGACGTAAGTACTGCGTTCCACCGGTGAAGGCACTACTTTGGTCCAGGCGCGTTTGAACCATTGGCGGGCCATGACGCTGTGCTGAACAGCAAAAAGACTAAGCAAAAGGGCGTCGACGATCAGTGCCGGGCTCAAAGGCGGGCTTAACGTGCCGGTATCGATCGCCTTGGGCACAAATACGTTCCCAACGAACCCTATAGCATAGAGAAATGTGATCAGGAAGATCAGGTAGCAAACAACCCCGTAAACGAACGCAAGGACTCGACCCATGGCTGGAATCTCCTTTCGTGATTCAAAAGGTAGGAACTAAGGTCGTTCAGACAGCTTTTCAAAATGCCCTGGAAGATTTGGACGGGAAGACTAGTACTGATGGTCCTGAGTGTCAACAATTAATAGATCAATCGGGGTTAGCAGCCCGGTTCTGATAGCCCACCCGCTACCGCGACGGTGTAATAACTCCGACACCGCAGCGAGAATTTCACCTCGTCGCTAACCGCGAATTTGAAATCTAACGCCAGTCATCATCCGGGTTGAGGATTGCCCTCCAACGCGACCAGGGCGGCAAGGGCAGCGTCCTTCTGGTCTCTACCCCAGGGAGGACCAACAGACTTGCCGAGCGTCGTTATCTTTTTCACCAGGCTCCTCGTTGGAGTCGCGAGTGCCTTCTCGGCGTGGTCCATCAGCAACTTTTCCGGGATCGCAACCAGCCTGAGTCCACATGCCTTCGTGGCGCGGACCAGCGCCTCCCGGAACAGAACGCCTTCCGCCTTGTGCATGCGGAAGTGCACGGAGAGAATCTCCCCCGTGCTCCAGTCGGGCATGGGATTCGCGACGAGTATCCCACAAGCGGTAACTTCGTTTTTCTGCTTCCGCTCTTGCTTTATCGCCGCTCGCATCTCTCGAAGCGCGATCCGGTGCGCCGCTTCGACACCGCGTTTGACCACATCTCGTGCCGCCTCGGGCTTCAGCTTTTCTGCAGCGTGATACGGCTGCTTCGCCCACTCCTCCTCAACCAGTTCCAGACGGCGGCGGCCGACTATTACGATTTCGCCGTCGCGTTTGCCAACGACCACAAGGGCTGCCCAGCCTGAATGGGCCTTCATTCCGAAGGCAACTTTCATTACTCACACCTCAGCTATGACTTGCTGTCTCCTGCATGCACGAATTCAAAGGCACAACGCAGGAAGCATTAGAAGTAAAAGCAGCCGCGACGTCCTTAATAGTTGCATCAGTGAAATCGTTCGTCGCGAATGTTTCGTCTTTTCAGAAGTTCAATCGCAACCCAAACTGAAGCTGGCGCGTAAAGAAGACGCGTTGCCCGCATTGTCGATGCTTTTTTGAAAGCGTGTAAGACAAGCGCAAGCCAAGCCACTTCTGAAAACGCGGATTCAATGAAACGCTTATGCTATCGTAGCTGGAGTCCCCCCAAGCTTTCAAAGCGACTGACGTTGGCGAACCGAGATGACGCAAGGTAGGTGAGACAGTCGCCGTACCAAAGCTAGCCGTCGCTTGTTTCATCGCTGGTCGGCGCTCGAAGACTTCAAGACGAGTTGCTAACAGAATCGTAGCAGCAGAAATGATAAGGAGTAGTTTTACAGCTCTCAGCGCTCACACACGTTGCGGCATGAGGACCTACATTCACATCTTCTTACTCCTGCTTGGCCTGAGCGCGCTTGTGCAAGCACAGCCATCGCCGTCGCCTTCACCAGTAGGGGCCGGGGCAAGCGAGCACCAATCACGTGCGTCAGCTCAAACCGGCGAGGAGGTAGGTGAGGGCGAGGTACTGCGCATATCGGCGAATCTTGTTTCTGTGCCCGTCAGCGTCATGAATCGCCAGGGTCGATATGTTGTAGATCTGCAGCAGAAAGATTTCCGGGTGTACGAAAATGGCGTGGAGCAGGCGATTGTTCACTTCAGTAATGTTGACCAACCCTTTTCGGTCGTCCTGCTAATCGATACCAGCGGCTCGACGGCGCCGTTCATAGATCAAATCAAAGGCGCTGCCAAAATTTTTGTCGAACAACTGCGACCTTCAGATACTATCCGTCCCGTCTATTTTCATGGCGAGATAAAACCACTAACCGCTGAGGCGATCAATGATCCCAAACTATTCAGCGCGGCCATCGATCAGATTGAGTCAGGTCCGCTAAACATGGGAACCAGGTTGTATGACGCCGTCGACTTTGCTCTCGGCGCACTGAAGCCGGTGTCCGCACGCAAGGCCGTCATCCTCATCACTGACGGCGAGAATACGTGGGGGAAGGCCACGTTGAAAGGCACGCTCCGAGAGGCTGAAGAGTCGGACATCATTGTCTACACGGTCCAGTATGGCGACCTGCTGCCACAGAAATACTTACAGCAGTTAGCCGACAAAACTGGAGGGCGCTACTTCAAAGGCGGCGACATGAATGCAATCAGGCAATCGTTCGTTGAAGTTGCCGCAGAACTACGCCGGCAGTATGTACTTGGCTACCGTCCAAACGAACCCGCGCAAAGTGTAGTGAGAAAGATAAGAGTGACAGTAAATCGCAAGAATGTAGCGGTCAGGGCACGCCGATCCTATACCTACTCCCGGTAATGGGTAGTTTCAACGCTTGGGGATAGATCTGTTTTTGCACACTTGAGTTGTAACGGCGTATTTCAACTCCTTGGAGTGCGGCGCCGGGCCGTCGCACTCCAAAGTTTTGACTCCAAGACGTCGGATCTACTGTTTCGCCGATTTTGCTTTGGCGCCCTTCATCATGTCGCCCCTGGCGTGCTCGGCGCGCGCAGCGCCAATTGCAGTCTTGACGTCTTTCTCTTCCTCGGGCGGAGGCAGTACCGCTGGCATCCCCAGTGATTCGATCCACAGCTCCCGCGACCAGCCCTTGGTGTGATAAAGATGTTCGTCCTCTTCGGGCTCTACCTGGTCGTGAGCTTCCTGTAGTGCACCGGCAGTTTCACCCTTCACTTTCTTGGCCACCTCTCCGATAAGTTGCCAATTTAAGTGATCCTTTGTTTCCGCCAAAACTACTGCTTCCGCAGCCACAAGTTGCGCAGCAGCCGGCTCACCAGCTTCGAGCGCCATCTCCATCGCGCGAACGAGTGACTCGCCAATATGCCGCACGACGTTGCGACCCGGTGTCTCCAGCTCCGGATCGAGTCCCAGCGTTTCAAAGATCTGCTCAACTATTTCCACATGCTGCTCAGTTTGCTCTAAATATTCTTGCCATTCTTCCTTCAAATCCTCGTTGACGGCACAGCGGAGTGCCGTTCTGTAAACCTGAACGCCGCCGAGTTCAGTCTCCAATGCTTGATACAACAACTCGTTAATCTGCTCTTCCTTCATGTCTTTTCTCCTTGCTTGATGCGTGTAAGGACTAGTACCGCAAAGATCTATGCAACCATAAGGCCATTATTAGGAGGTTTTGCATTGTGTGGTGTGACTCGCAGTGCGTTTCGCTGCTTAGTCAGCGGGCAGGTGGGTTCCCAGCGAAACCTTGCGCTGAAAGGTGAACCTGAAGGGAACATCGTAGTCGAACGCTCGTACCGGAAGGCTACACCGTTAGCAATTGAGAGAACGGCTGTGGTAACGGATCAGCGGGGGTAAACCGCCCTTCCCGACCTGAGAGATGATTTAAGTTGCGAGGCGGCGCCATGATTGAAGCTTTCAACCAGAAAAGAAGTCACGCAATTGGAAAAAACTCTCAGGTCAGGAAGGGTGTTTACCCCCGCTGGTTAGTTAGGATCAACTTTGAAAATGCCACACTGAGTTTTCACACAGGCTCTACCGCCTGGTGGTTCAAACTGCATCAGTCCCCTAATTCGCTGCTACGACATACTTCTAAAGGTACCCAGTTTTTATGAAGAATTCCTTGCTTAAGTCTGAACGTTGGCACTTTGGAGACGCATTTGCGTGTAATTCAGTGTTACCCCTGTTATTCGTAAGCGGTTAAAACGATTTCATACACCGGACGGGGTAGCAATCATGGTTGATGACCGTAAGGACAACGTCAGCGTTACAGCGCGGCTTGCGTTGCCGTTCGCCCGAATTTTCTTGTATTAGTTCAATCGCAAAGTTAGAAAGAAAAACTAGGAGGTAAGCGATGAGGATTCTTAATTACCGCACTCTCTCCTGCTCACTAAGCATTTCATTACTACTGCTGGCCTTCGCTGTTGCGACGCCAGCGCAGAAGAGACTACAAGATGCCACGCGCCACGCACAGGAGGCGTCCGAGGTCTTCACGGAAATCATGAACGTGCGCGACAAAGCGATTCCCCAGGATCTGTTGGACAAAGCTGAAGCGATTGCGGTGTTCCCGGGGGTTATCAAAGCGGCCTTTATTTTTGGCGGGAAAGGCGGCCAGGGTGTAATCAGCAAGCGAACGCCTAAGGGTTGGTCGGCGCCCGCTTTCTTCAACCTGGGTGGGGGAAGCTTTGGCGCCCAGATTGGCGCCACGAAAACCGATTACGTTTTGTTGATAATGAACGATGCCGGCGTAAACGGTCTGTTGAAAGATAAGTTTGAGATCGGTGGCGAAGTTGGCGTGGCTGCTGGTCCAGTTGGCCGGGAAGCTGCTGCTTCCACCAATCCCAGGTTGGATGCCGGTATCCTGTCATACTCTCGTAGCAAAGGCGCCTTCATCGGGGTAGCTTTAAAAGGCGCGGCAATTACTCCGGACAACGATCTTAACGAAGCAGTCTATGTCATGAAGGCAAAGGAAGTCTTGACGAACAATTCCAAGACTTTGGGTGAAATGCCTGCGGGCGTGCGCATCTTCCCGCGCACACTGGCGCGCTACTCGCCTCGAGTGCACGACTAGAAATTCGTCAAGATGGTCTATGGCGCGCGCAAGAAGCGCGCAAGAAGATACTTGACGCTTTTGTTAGCGCGCCATAGAATGCCCCCGAACCTCACGGTGAACCGGTCATTGAGTTGAGATTGGTGGATATGGAATGAAGGTCCCCCGCACACAGCGACAGAAAGAAGTCTTTGATTACCTCGTTCACTTCCTCGAGCGTCGCGGTTACATACCTTCGTATACGCAGATTGCCAAGCACCTCGGAGTAAAGTCGCGGGCAACTGTTGCTAAACATATCAAAGCGCTTGCACGACTTGGCTTGATCACCATTCATGGACGAGATGGATCTTTCACCATCGATATTAACCAACAGGCAATACCACCCTCAGATTTATTTTGTGAGATTCCGATGGCCGGCTTTATCGCCGCAGGGCACCCGATAGAGCTTGTGCCCGATGGCGAATTGATTTCCGTGCCGCGCTTCATGCTGGGAAGAGTCAGACCGGAGAAAGTCTACGCCGCCCGCGTGCAGGGCGACTCCATGATTGACGAACACATCTGCGATGGCGACATCGCGCTCATCGAAAATCGTCCCGAAGCTCACGACGGCGAGATTGTGGTCGCACTGGTCGACGAAACCTACGCTACCTTAAAACGGCTCTATAAACATGGCGCGGAAGTGGAGCTGCGACCCTCTAATTCTCAACTGGAATCGATAAGGGTTCCCGCCCGAAATGTACGTGTTCAGGGCATCTTCCGCGGTTTGCTGCGCCAGGCTAAAAACAACTAGTTTTACTAAGATTTTGGGATTTTCGGCTTAGCCGGCTTCATCTCGCCTTCCGTTAATACAACAATTGTTAATCTCTGCAGCGTGGGTCGGCAAATGCGGAACCGCGAGCGGTAGCGACCGTATCCCAGCACTCAACCATTGTTCGCTAAGCGAAGAATTTGTCTGCTGGGCCGACTGCGCGGCATCCCCGATCGCAAAGTTGCGCATATCACCCGGTCGCTACCGAGACTGTGTAATGACTCCGCGTTGCCGTGTCATGAGGTCAGTACACTCGCGGTAGCGGGTGGGTCTCCCCCGTGAATTTCAATTTCCAGGTAAGGTCTTTGACCTCCGATGCGCGGCAAGTCTCCGACTTGCCGGCGACCTTTCTAAAATTCTTTAAGATCTCCGACCTTTGAGACTCCGGTCAAAGACCGGAAAACTGGGGTACGGTCTTCGGTAAGTCGGAGACTTACCGCGCATCGGAGGTCAAAGACCTGTCGCCGCTTCACCCACCCCTTTCTCAGCAAGTTCGGTGCGCGGACCGGTCTATCCGGAGAGACCCACCCGGTTACCGCTCGCGGTTCCGCATTCGCCGACCTACTACGATCCTTTTTGACAAGTTGCACGCAGTAGGCGCGTCGGTCAACACTCCTATACCTCACATGAACCCGCGTAACGGTAGCTCGTGAGGGCGGTGCAGCCAGTTGGTTTCGGGATAGTGACAATCACCGCCGATCACATGAAGCGTGTAGGCGTGGCGTGATTTTGCGGAGCGGTTGGCAAGGCTCTTGTGTGGCAGCAGGCCACTCAGAACGATCAAACTTCCTTTGCTCACTTCGAGCGGGACGAGCCTCTCTTCCGGCCAGGGGCTGGAATCAAAAACCTCAAACTTCATCGTGCCCTCGGCGCTTCGCAGCCAGCGTGATTTCAATCCGAGTTTATGTCCACCGGGAATCGCCCACAGACAACCATTTTCGAGCGTCGCGTCTTCAAGCGCAAACCACAAACCGGCGATATCCACTGGCTCGGTGTAAAGAAAGGTGCTGTCCTGATGACAGCTAACTTCGCCGCCGATCTTCGGTTGCTTGAAAATATACATTCCCTGCAAGAGTAACGGGCGCTCAATCCCCAGGTCGGCGACTAACTCTACTATGTCCGGCGTTCGCGAGAATCCGCTGAAGACGGGATCGAGATCGTGAAGTGCATGCCCGATCTTGTTAATCGATCGTTCCTTACTTTGCTTGAGCGTGCCGTCTGGAAGAAAGGCATCTTCTTCGAAAAAGAAACGAATCTTGTCTCCGGAGTTTAGAAAGTAATCGTCACTTAGCCGGTTCGGTTCATGCGTGGAGAAGATTGAGACGATTTTTCCGGGATCGAAGTTGTGGACCAACTCTTCAGCGCGCGTTCGCAAAAGATCACACGAGCCAGCGTCGACAAAGTCACTCAAAACGAGAAACCCATCCCGCTGATATTGCGCGCCCTGTTCAGCACTGAGTCTCATCGCAAAAGCCTATCACAGGTGTAATGCGCAGCAGCGCATTAGCGTCCTTGGCGTTCTTGTCACGAGGACCGCGGACTTTGCGCCTTTCGTTTTGATACCTATACTGTTGGGGAATTGATTGAGTTATTGGAGCCGGCTGCCGGAGTTGAACCGGCGACCTTCTAATTACGAATCAGACGCTCTACCAACTGAGCTAAGCCGGCTTCGGATGAAGGCACGTGCATCGAGTCTTACGCGCGCGAATTGCACTATACGAATGCGAAGTTTGCAGTGTCAAGCAGGCAGTGCAAGACACGCAGGTTTCGCGTTCTTGTAACGAAACTGTTAGTTTGCGCACACGTCAATTAAGGGAAATAAGGAGGACTCAGCGATATGGGCAGAGAACAGATGAGAAACCTGGAGATCTCCAAGATGGGCGCTAACCAGGTAAACGAATTTGAGTATCAAAAACATCAAGGCGAAATAAGTGAACAGGAGCACCCGGGTCAACAGGGAAGCGGCGGGCAGCGACTGACGCAAGCGGAGCGTGTAGCGCAGGTGATGGCCGCGGCGCACCGGAAAGTGGAGAAGAAACGCAAGAAAGAAGGGGCGAAGACAGTATCCAGGAAAACTTCTGCAGCCAAACGGAAACTTAAGAAGTAATGAAGCGCACGCTCGGTATCAAGTTCGATAAACTGACAAACTTTGCGGTTGATGCATCGTCTCCCGTGGACTTTGCGCGGCAAGCTGCCGCATACAGGCAGGCTGGTATTTGCGCGCTCGTCTTCGCCATTCTGCTCAGTGGTATGGCGCAATCGGTGCGCGGGCAAAAGGGGGTGGCAGCGCCACGAAAAATGCCGTCAGCCGAGAAAGTGGTAGACGGATATTTGAAAACTATTGGAGGCAAGAAGCGCGTCGCAACGATCAGGGATGCGACCTACGAGTGGACGATTCAACTCAAAGACCAAACGATGGGACTTGCCAAAACCCAAACCAGGATGCCGGCGTCTGTGCGCACGGAGATGAGTTTTGGAAATGGACAAATAGTCTCAGCTGCAACTCCCAGGTCGGCCTGGGTGCTCGGGCTCGAGGGAAAACTACACACGCTCACCGACGCTGAGGCCGCGGCGGCGAGACTTCAGGCCGCGTTGGATGCCGGCCACTTACTCGACTTTAAGAAGAGTAGTGTTTTGGCGCGGGTCGTCTCTCTCAAAGACATCGAGGCGGGTCAAGCTTATGTCGTGGAGTTTTCTCTCCGCAGTGGCGCGCGTTTGCGTTATTTATTCAGCCCTACGACCAAACTGCTAATTGCTATTGAGGATGACGCGCGAAAAACTACCACTCGCTTTGAAGACTATCGCTCTGAGGGAAACATTCTTGAGCCGCATCGCGTCAGCATAAATAACGGTGGCACGGGGGAATTGACGTTTCTTCTTCAGCACGCAAGCTACAACAACGGAATTTCCGATTCAAGTTTCGATCCACCGCAGGCCGCCGAGGCTCTGGATGTGGCCGCGCTCCTGCGAGAGGTTTCTCGGAATCAGGATCAACTGGAGAAGCGCTTTACCGAGTACTCATTTGTGCAAAGGGAAACTCATCGGGAGATAAACAGTAAGGGTGAAATAAAGAAGGAAACGGTCAAGGTCTTTGAGGTTTTTCCGATCGCCCATCGCGAGCCAATAATGAAATTGATCAGCGAGGATGGGATCCTCCTAACGGGCGAACGAGCAGCCAGGGAACAAAAGCGAGTTGAAGAAGAATTCGCCAAAGCTGATCGTGACAAGGAAAAAGACGAGCAACGGGCGGTGAAAAATCGGGCTGAGCGCCAGCGAAAGAAAGCCGCCGGGGCAAAGCAAGGCGATGATGACGACGTAGACATTTCCGGGTTCCTGCGAGTCTGTGAATTTGTTTCTCCGCGTCGCGAGCGCTTCCACGATCGCGATGCCGTAGTGTTCGACTTTCGACCGCGCCCAGGTTTCAAGTCCAGCAACCGGCAGGAGGACCTCATTTCAAAACTCATTGGCGTGGCTTGGATTGATCCAGTAGACAAACAGGTGATGCGACTCGAAGCGCGGCTGGCTGAAGGGTTCAAGATGGCTGGCGGGCTGCTGGTTAATTTGCGTCCGGGCGCCGCGTTTGTGATGGAGCAGACGCGCATGTTGGAAGGGATTTGGTTGCCGCGCATGGCTCAGATCAATCTTTCCGTCAAGGTTCTCCTCTTCGGCGGCGGCGACTATAACCAGACGATCGAATGGAGCGATTACAAACACTTCTCGGGCGATGTCAGTGATTACAAACTAGATGCACCGAAGACGGGCGAGACAACAGACAAGAAGCCTTAGCGTTAAATGAAAAAAGTAAACGTCATTGGTGGTGGATTGGCGGGAGTCGAGGCTGCGTGGCAAGCCGCCCGAGCCGGAGCGCAGGTGCGTCTCTTTGAAATGCGGCCAACCACGCAGACGCCGGCTCATCGCACAGATAAGTTAGCGGAGATCGTTTGTTCCAATTCGCTGAAATCGGACGAACCGGGTAGTGCTCCCTATCTATTAAAGGAGGAGCTGCGTCGCGCCGGTTCGCTGGTGATGGACTCTGCGGCAGCTACTCGAGTTCCGGCGGGAGCCGCCCTGGCGGTCGATCGCGATAAATTTGCTGAGCTCATCACAGCCCAGATCGAGAGAAATCCAAACATCGAACTGGTGCGCGAAGAGGTGCAGAACGTTGCAACCCACGAAATAACAATTATCGCCACCGGACCACTTTCGTCGGATGCGTTGACAGCCGAGATCATGAAACTCACCGGCAGCGACCAGCTCTACTTCTACGATGCCATCGCTCCCATCATCGCCGCTGATTCAGTTGACCGCTCGATTGCGTTTCTGGCTGCCCGTTACGGTAAAGGCGGCGACGACTATTTGAACTGTCCTTTTGACGAGGAACAGTATGCGCGGTTTTACGCTGCCCTGATCGAGGCCAAAAGCGTCCCGCTTCAGCGCTTCGAGGAGACGCGCTGGTTCGAGTCTTGTTTGCCAATCGAGGAACTTGCACGCCGCGGAGTTGACACGCTGCGCTTCGGTCCGATGAAGCCGGTAGGACTGGTCGATCCGCGCACCGGACGCGAACCTTATGCGGCGGTGCAGTTGCGCCAGGAAAATTTAATGGCTGACGCGTACAGCCTTGTCGGCTTTCAGAATCATCTACGTTACGGCGAACAGGCGAGAGTGTTGCGGCTGATACCCGGGATGGAGCAAGCGGAGTTTTTGCAGTTTGGCCAGATTCACCGAAACACATACATCTGTTCGCCGCGTGTGCTGTCCGCAACGATGCAAATGCGCGGCCGGCCGAACATCTTTTTTGCGGGACAAATCACCGGAGTCGAAGGTTACGTTGAATCGGTGGCGATGGGCTGGCTCGCCGGACAAAATTCTGCACGACTGTGTTTGGGGCGTGAATTGATTCGGGCCCCGCGTTTGAGTGCGATGGGCGCATTGGCTCGCTATGTTTCCAACACGGAAACAAAAAACTTCCAGCCAGTGAACATCACTTTTGCCCTCCTTGAGCCGCTGGCAGAACAAGATCGCAGGCGCGTTCGTAGAAAACGAGACAGGCACCAACTTCAGGTCGAACTAGC
Source organism: Pyrinomonadaceae bacterium (assembly GCA_036506215.1). GTDB lineage: Bacteria > Acidobacteriota > Blastocatellia > Pyrinomonadales > Pyrinomonadaceae > PSRF01. The sequence continues at coordinate 11,323 of DASXSC010000122.1, forward strand.
GTTGAAAGAATGGGACAGCTGGCTTCAAGAGGTATACAACGAGTTACCAGCTTTTCAGGCCTTCGCCTGAACAGACCGGTCATGCCAGGCACACTCCGGCCGAAGTCTTGTTTTGTGCTGGTAGGTTTCGCGTTGCTGGGCCTGAGTTTCGCAACGATCGTCGTTGCTCAATCAGGGCGCAATAAGGACAGCACGCCAAAGAAAACTGTTCCGACCAGGAACAGGTCAACCGGCCCCACCGAACCCGGCAAATCTCCTGCAGAAGCTTCTAACTCGAGTTCCAAGACCCCGGGTTCTGGTAGTCAGTCGCAGTCCCGTCCAAAGGAACGTCCCAAAGATAGCGCAAGCGACGAGGTCGACCCATCGGATACGGTGCGCGTGATCTCCAATCTCGTGCCCATTCCAGCTTCGGTAGTGGATCCAAAGGGCTTCGCCATCATCGGTTTGAATCTCGAGGATTTTGAGTTGCGCGTTGATGGCCAGGTCAAACCAATCAGCGATATGACGCGAGCGGAAACGAGCGTGCGCCTGGCGATGCTTTTCGACAACAGCGGCAGTTTGGATATGGCCCGCGAGTTTGAGAAGCAAGCGGCGATGCATTTCTTCCGTAAAGTAATGCGGTCGTCGGATGAGGCGGCAATTTATTCTGTTGAGACTGATAGTTACCTGGCGCAACCACTCACTAATGACGTTGTAAAACTGGAACGAACGATCGAAAGCTTTGGCAAACCGGAGGGATCGACATCCCTTTTCGATGCGATCATCGATGCCTCGGCTTATCTTCGTCCGTACACAGGCCGGCGAGTGCTGGTAATTGTCTCGGATGGCGTGGAGACTACCAGCCGCAGTGACTTTGAAACAACAATCCAGCGGGTGCTCGCCGACGACTGTCAGATCTTCATAGTGCAGACCGGACTCTACGATGGCGCCAACCTGCGCGCGCTTGCCGCCGAGCGGAGGATGGAACAACTTGCGGGCCAAACCGGTGGCGGGGTCTACATTCCCAAGACAACCAACGAACTGGATCTGGCCTTCCAGCAGATCGCGGCGGATCTCGCTCATCAATATGTGCTGAGCTATTACCCTGGGGATGAACGGCGCGATGGCCGCTTTCATGTCATTGATCTTCGCGTCAGATCACGTAAAGATGTGCGCGTGCGAGCGCGCAAGGGATACTATTCTCCCAAGGCGTCGAATGTTGCTGCGAATGAGTGGTAATGTCACGCAAACTGTTAGTTTGCGTTGCCGAGATCAGATCTCAGATCTCAGATGTTAGGTTTGAGATTTGAGATTTTGGACCGAAATCTATGGAGCAACTGTTAACCCAGTTTCTCGAGCACCTGCGCTACGAACGCAACCTCAGCGAGCATACCCTGCGCAATTACCAGAGCGACCTCGAGCAGTTTCACGACTACCTGGCCCCCGCCAACGCGCGCACCGGGAAGAGAACAGAACCTGCGATCTCAAGCATCGACCACATCACCGTCCGCGAATGGCTGGCAACGCTTCATGCGGCGCAGAAACAGAAAACCTCGATAGCGCGCAAGCTTGCTGCCCTGCGAACATTTTTTCAATTTCTCGTGCGCGAGGGTGTGCTGGAGATTAATCCGGCCAAACTCGTATCAACCCCGCGATTGGAAAAGAAACTTCCAAAACATCTCTCAATTGAAGAAGCGATTAAATTTGTGGAGACTCCCGATCTGGAAACGGATTTGGGCAAACGCGACCGGGCGATACTGGAGTTAATGTATGCGACGGGCGTGCGCGTAGCGGAGTTGACCAAGCTCAATCTTGGCCACATTGATTTTAAGAACCGGCTGATTCGGGTGACCGGAAAGCGACGCAAGGAGCGCATCGTACCGTTTGGCGAGCCGGCACTGGCAGCTCTGAGAACGTATCTGGAAATCCGCGAAGGACTACTGGATGCGGCGCCTGTTTCGGAACGAGAACCGGAGGCTTTGTTTCTCAACTACCAGGGAACGCGAATCACTACTCGGTCCGTCGGACGGATGGTTGAGAAGTACATACGCCTATGCGCGGGAAGATACGATATTAGTCCGCATGCGCTGCGCCATTCGTTTGCCACCCACCTACTCGACAGCGGCGCCGATCTGCGCGATATCCAGGAACTGCTTGGCCACGCTCGCCTGTCAACGACGCAAATCTATACGCACGTTTCTATGGAAAAGCTGATTGAAGTTTACGACAAGGCCCATCCGAAAGCCTGAAAAAGGTAAATCGTAAATGGTAAATCGTAAATGGTTTGTTCTTTGCTGCGGTTAGCGTTGGACTCAAAACGCCGTCCACCTGAGAGACTTTCCGGTCATTCTTACTATTCACTATTTACCATTCACGATTTACCGGTCAGAGCGTCGCGTGTTCATCTTCACCGTTGGCGCGTTCCACCAACGCCTGACAAACAGCGTCGAAGCGGGCAGTAGGCAGGGCTTCCAGACGGCGTTCATCGATTAGTTTGCCGCAACGGGCGCAGACGCCGTACGAACCTTCTTCGATTCGCATGAGCGCCTGATCTATATCGGCGATCATCTGCGATTCGCGTTCACCCAGTCTTAAGGCGAGCTCTTTGTTCACGTCCATCAGCGACATATCCACGGTATCTTTCACGCCATCGTCCGAGAGTTCGAGTGCAGCAGCCTGACCGTCGCTGACGTGTTCCGCATGTTTACGTAGTTCATCGATAAGTAATTGTTTGAAGTGGGTTAATCTCTCGGGCTGCATTGGCTTCCTCTGCCTTAATCTTTCGGGTCCTTTTCTGGCGATCTGTTTTTGAGGGAGTGGGATTATAACTTACGAGGTTTGATTAAGCGTAACGGCCAGACGGGATTCAGGTGGATTGTTCGTTTTTTTGAACGCAAACTAACAGTTGGCGTTACACAACTAAAACTTCCAGGTCAATGAGAAGCGCACGGAGCGAGGGCTGCCTGGCGAAATATTGTCGTTGCCGTCGGCATTGATGAAGTATTTTTTGTCGAATAGGTTTTCCAGGTTCGCCTGAACGCCGACCTTTTCAGTGATCGTGTAATACAACGCCATGTCTGCTCGAGTGTAACCAGGCAGGACCACCTTGTTATCAATCGCCGCAAACATATCGGACCGATGGATGAGGCCCAGACCGGCGCCCCACTTGCTCGCAAACCGGTAATTGTTCCACAAGGAGAATGTATGATGAGGAACCTGACCCACTTGTGCTCCTTTGGGCGCAGCGGTTGTGGCGCTGGTAACGCGGGCGTCCTGATAGGCATATCCTCCCACCATCTGCCAATCTCGTGTTAAACGGCCGTTGAGTCCGAACTCAACCCCACTGGTCTGCTGGCTGCCTGTTTGCACGATCTTCGTCGGATCGTTTGGATCAGTCGCCCTGGTGTTGGTTCGCACTAAGCGATAAGCCGCGGTAGTCAGAGAAAGCGATTGAAGCAAGTCCCACTTCGCGCCAAATTCGTAATTGCCAAACTTTTCGGGTTTTAGCATTTGCGTGATGGCCGTCAGAGAAGAGAATTGATCTCCGGAACTGGGCAGATACGAAACGCTGTAACTGGCGTAAAGGGAAAGAGGCAGAATCGGCTTGAAAACAATACCCGCGCGTGGCGACCAGAGATTGTCTACGCGGCGCAAATTGTCGTTGTTTCTGTTGTTGTGAAACCGCAGGTTGAAATGATCAAAGCGCAGGCCGGCCAACACCTGAACTTTTGCAGACAATTCGATCTGATCCTGGGCGTAAGTTGCGGCCACCTTGGCCTTGACACTGTTGTCGGCGTCTGTCGTGTTTTGCCGAAAAGTTACTGGCGTGCCGATCTTCGGGTTAGCAAAAGGAACCGAAATTGAAGGCGATGTGTTATTGAAAAACCCCGTGTTACGGAAGTTGTATGACACCTGGCGCCCGAATTCCGCTCCTGCCAAAAGTGTGTGTCGTAGAGAGCCGGTCTTGATTGCGTATGTAAGATCTGTTTGGTTGAAAATGTTCCGGCGCCGGGTAGCGTTGTTATAAGCGGACAGATTGACGCGAGTCTGATCAGCGTTCACTGCGCCCGGAACGAAGTTTTGGTAGAACTTGCTGTAAGCGCCAAACAAGGTTCGATTGTGAATGTTGAGATCACCGATCTGGTGATCGAGCACCGCTGAAGCAAGATTCACGCGCGCGCGCACCCGGCTGTCGTTCGGATTGCCGAAGAACGTAGAGATGTCGGCGTCCGAAGGTCTCCCACGAAACGAGGGAATGCCACGGTCCGCAACGCGGTTATCGCGAAAGTGTTCATAGGCTGCTCTGATTTGAGTGCGCTTGCCGGCGATAATGGTCAAGGTGGGATTGATGCCGAACCGATTTAGATCAACTTGATTGCGGAAGCTGCCGGAATTCTCATACACGCCGTTAAGTCGAAAGGCAACGCGATTATTGAAAGCCCGGTCAAAATCGCCCAGAATCCGTTTGTTGCCGTAAGATCCGCCCTGAAACGTCAACTCGCCCGAGGGAGCAAAACCAGCCTGTTTGGTCACCCGATTGATCACGCCGCCGCCGCCACCGCGGCCGAAGATCATGGCGTTGGGCCCCTTCAATGCTTCCACGCGATCGAGGTTATACAAGTCGCGATAATACTGAACATCATCGCGCACGCCGTCGAGGAAGAAGTCCGCTGAGGAACTGTTGCCCCTGATGACAACCTGATCACGATTGTTTTCTCCCTGGATCGCAGTGATGCCGGGAATATAACGAACCACGTCGGCGATACTTTGCATTCCCTGGTCCTTAATCACTTCTCGCGATAGAACGCTTATTGATTGCGGGATGTCATGCAACGCCGTGAGCGTTTTGGTAGCACTGGCCACAGAAAACGTGTCGTAGCCTGCCATGTCGGTAACCGTCACAGTGGCACTATACTCGGCGAGCTGGAGAACAATCTCTAATGGTTCAAAACTTGTCGGCTTAGAGCGGACAATCACTGACGCTTCCGCAAAGCCTTCGGCCAAAAATTTCAGCGTATATTCGCCGGGCTCGAGCAGCAGTGAAAATTCCCCGTCGGCGTTGGTAAGGGCAGTGGAATCAACCCGGCCATTTTTCGCAGCCGTGATTTTCACTCCAGTGATAGCAGCATGATTCTGGTCGATCACCTTTCCCCGAAGCTGAGAGTGCATCACTAGTTCACTCGCCTGGGCCGTGGAATACACGGTAGCGGCAAGCAGGAAGAGGCATGAGAACCCGAAGACGAAGCTTAGAGTATGTTTCGCTGGCATTGTTTTATGAAGATTGCCGCCGTCGCTAAATTGGGATGAAATTGAAAACCGTTTTCAATTTCTGGATGTCAGGATAGTCCGGAAGGCGTGCAACTGTCAACCGGGATAATTGCGAATCGGGTTTTTGGTTGAGTGAAGGTTCTTCTGCGCGTTAGCCGATGAAGGATGCTCAAGAAAGCCTGCTGCGACGTCAGAAACGCATCTACTTCTCGTCGCCGCAGATTAATTCGGCGGCCAGAAGGGGAATTGTAAGCTCGTGATGCCCGGTTATTGAAAAGCCGCGACCGGCACCGTCCGCATTTGGGCGTCGGACGACATTCGTCAGCGGCCGGTAAGATTGTATGAAGTCGAAGTTTGCGGTGGTGATATCCGCCAATTGATTGCCGAGGTTGCGCACGAGAGTGACCGCTTTCAAGAAAACTTCAGGCAACGTAACTGCCGAGCCAACATTCAAGTAAACTCCGCCGCCGTCCATGCGGCGGACAAGCTCGGCCAGTAATCTAAAATCCGTGTGGCTGGTGGCGCCAAGCGCAGCGCCGTCCGATTCAGGGTGAAAGTGGCCGATGTCACCGCCGATGGTGAGATGAACGGTAAAAGGAGTTCGGGCCTGATAAGCGGCGCAGAGCAAAGAGTAGCCGGCATGTTTTGGATTGAGGGCCAACAAGGCGCGACCGGTTGCTTCGCCTAGGCCGATCCCTTCCCTGGCGCCTTCCTGCGCCGAGCGGTTCAAAAGTCTTCCTGTTTCATCGGCGCCCCCGAATGCCCCTTCACCAAGAGTGGCATCAACGTCCTCCGAAGTGGAACCAACCATGGCAATCTCGGAATCGTGAACGAGAACAGAACCGTTGGCCGCGATGGCGGTAACAAAACCGCGTTTCATAAGATCAATGACCACCGGGCCCAGGCCCGTTTTAATTACGTGACCGCCGATTCCCCAGATGATCGGTTTCTGCAACTCACGAGCACGCCGCATGCGAGCTGCGATCTCTCGTAAACTTTGAACGGCTAAAATGTTTGGTAGGCTGGCGAGAAACTCTTTCAGTGAGGAGTTCTGTTCGACCTGGCGAGCGAAGTCATCCAGTGAAACTTTGCTTGGACGTGAAGCGAGCGGATAGGTTTTGACAGCGTGCAACTCCAACGGTTTCAGTTGGTCGTCAGAAATCGACATCGGCGTTAATCAGAACTCGGTTCACGCGCAGCAAATTCAAGAACTCTTTGAAGTCTTGCGGTAGCTCTGGCGCCATAGTTCATACGCCGAAGGATCTCGACACAGCGTAATCGTTCATGTGGAGATCGGGATAACCAGTAGGCCTTGTCGGCGGCATCCGCTTCTGCGGGGAAGAGATGACAGCAAAGGCTGAGCGGTCCAACCTTGGTTGTTCCGTCTCGAACTCTTCGAGTATTTCTGATTGGTCCGCCATCTGTGCGCCGTAATTGTATCATGCGATCTTTTTATCTTCGCGGCGAGAGTTTCCATTGCCGTTTTTCGCGAGGCGTCCGTTGAGCAGGGGACGCAGCACCTGGCCCGTATGTGATCGCCGGGAGCGCACAACTTCTTCCGGAGTACCGGCGGCCACCACCCGGCCGCCATGTTCGCCGCCTTCTGGTCCAAGGTCGATGATGTAGTCGGCAGATTTAATAACGTCAAGATTATGCTCAATCACGATAATAGTGTTGCCCATCGAGACCAGCCGTTGGAGCACGTCGAGTAGCTTGTGAACATCCGCAAAATGAAGACCGGTTGTCGGCTCGTCGAGCATGTAGACTGTGCGGCCCGTTGCCCGTTTTGAAAGCTCCTTAGCTAACTTGATGCGCTGTGCCTCGCCGCCCGAAAGCGTCGTAGCCGACTGTCCCAGCTTCAGGTAACCGAGTCCCACGTCGAGCAGCGTCTGTAGCTTCTGCTGAATTTGCGGGACGTTTTCCAACAATGGCAACGCCTCTTCAACGGTCGTGTCGAGCAATTCGGCAATCGACTTTCCTTTATATTTGACTGAAAGCGTTTCGCGATTATAGCGGGCGCCTCGACAGACGTCGCAAAGGACATAAACGTCAGGCAGGAAGTTCATTTCGATCCGCTTCATGCCGTCGCCTTCACAACCCTCGCAGCGCCCGCCCTTCACATTGAATGAAAAGCGACCAGGTTTATAGCCCCGCTCACGAGACTCCGGAAGCATGGCATAAAGTTCTCGCAGCGGAGTGAACAGCCCGGTATAGGTAGCGGGATTGGACCGCGGCGTGCGGCCTATAGGCGATTGATCTATCTCAATCACCTTGTCGATATGTTCCAAGCCCTCGATAGCCGTGCAGGCTCCCGGCTCCGCAAGCGAACCGTAAAGATGACGCGCCAGGGCCGGATAAAGAATATCCGCGACGAGAGTTGATTTACCGGAACCTGAAACCCCGGTGATTACTGTCAATAATCCCAGCGGAAAAGCCACATCAATCTCTTTTAAATTGTTGGCGCGCGCGCCATGAACCGTCAGATATTTTTCGTTTGCAGAACGTCTCTGCGACGGCACTTCAATCCTTTTCAGGCCGCTGATGTAAAGACCGGTAACTGAACGAGGATTATTCGCAACATCTTCAGCCGTTCCGCATGCAACCAACTCGCCACCGTGAGCGCCCGCGCCCGGTCCCAGGTCCACGACGTAATCGGCGCGGCGAATAGTTTCCTCATCATGCTCAACAACCAGAACGGTGTTGCCAAGATCGCGAAGCGCCGTCAATGTGTCGAGCAGTTTTTGGTTGTCGCGAGGATGCAGGCCAATCGAAGGCTCGTCGAGTACATACAGCACCCCACGAAGCTGTGATCCAATCTGGGTGGCCAGCCGAATGCGCTGGCCTTCACCACCCGACAAAGTCGATGATGATCGGTCCAGCGTGAGATATCCCAGGCCAACACTCGCCAGAAAACGCAGCCGGCTTTTTATTTCGCGAAGGATCTGACCGGCTATCTGCTCCTCGCGAGCATTCAACTTGATCGCTTCAAAAGCAGAAACTGAGTCTTCAATCGGCAGGGCCGTGTATTCCGCGATTCCCCGACCACCTAAACGCACCGAAAGCGAGTCGGAGCGGAGACGCCTTCCTTTGCAATCAGGACAGGTTGACGGCGAAACGAGTTCCTCCAGGGTGGTCCTGACTTTTTCCGAAGGTGCTTCGTTAAGCCGTTCGCGCAGCCAACGTAAAGCACCCTTCCACGGGTTTTGATACGAGTAGAGTCCCTGACGAAAAGTTAACTGGCCGCTCACTCCGTGGAAGAACCCATCGCAAACTTCTTTTGGCAGCTCAGCAAATGGCTTTTTCACATCGGCGTTGAAGTGCTTTGCGACGGCGAGCAACGCGCTCTTCAGGTAGGCCGATCCTTGTTTATCAGCTAACCCCATGAAGGTGAGTTTGTCCGCGGCGATGTTGGCGTCGGGAATCAGCTTGGCCGGATCCACTTCCAGGACTGTGCCCAGTCCGTGGCAACGTTTGCACGCGCCATAAGCAGAGTTGAAAGAGAATGAACGCGGCTCGAGCGGTGGCACGTTGATACCGCAAATGACGCACGCCATGCGCTCCGAGTAAAGTTTTTCCGCGCCGTCGACTATAGAAACCAGAACCGCGCCGCCGGTAAGTTTCAATGCTGTCCGAACTGATTCCGAGAGACGCTCCTTGATCCCGGGTTTGATCAGTAGTCGATCAACCACAGCTTCAATCGTATGATTGCGTCGCTTGTCTAACTTGATTTCCTCGTCCAGCGACAACAACTCGCCATCGACGCGAGCCCGGAGAAAACCATCCTTCGCGAGTTTCTCCAGTTCTTTCCTGAATTCCCCTTTGCGACCTCGCACGATCGGCGCCAGAATCATGACCCGTTCGCCTTCAGTGAGGCCAAGAACATTCTGAACAATCTGTTCGACACTTTGTCTGGTGATAACCGCCCCACATTTGTGACAATGCGGTTGTCCGATTGAGGAAAACAGCAGGCGCATGTAGTCGTAAATCTCTGTGACGGTGCCTACGGTCGAACGCGGGCTGCGGGAAACTGTCTTTTGTTCAATGGAGATGGCCGGCGAAAGACCATCAACGGAATCGACGTCGGGTTTTTCCAGTTGATCCAGAAATTGGCGGGCGTAGGCTGAGAGGGATTCAACGTAACGACGCTGGCCCTCTGCATAGATCGTGTCAAATGCGAGTGAAGATTTGCCGGAACCGGACAGCCCCGTGATTACTGTGAAGCGATCTCGCGGTATTTCTACGTTGATGTTTTTGAGGTTGTGCTGGCGCGCGCCTCTTACTGTGATGCGATCAAGTGCCATTGCCTGAGACTGTGACGAAAAACACCGAGCCACCACGGTTGCGAATAGGGGGGAGCGGTGAACCAGTCATTCTAGCCCAGCGAAAGATCGGCGGCAAGTTGCCAGAATTTCACCGCCTTGACACTGTTTTCAGTCGCGCCCTACACTGCAAGCCACTACTCGGTTTTCCAAAGGGAGCGCTTTATATTTCCGAGGCGTAACCAGTGTGAATCTGCCAAACAGCCTGACGCTTCTGCGTATCTTCATCGTTCCGCTGCTCGTCGTTGTCTTGCTCACGCCGTTTTCGGAAAGCTGGTTTGGTCTGCCACGCCATATTTTCGGCGTCGCACTGTTTCTCGGGGCAGCCTTGACCGACTTCCTCGATGGACACTTCGCGCGCAGCCGGGCTCAGGTTACGCGCTTGGGCCAACTGCTGGATCCGATCGCCGACAAACTGCTGATCTCCGCTGCCCTAATTTCGTTGGTTGAAAATCAACTGGCCCCGGCATGGGCGGTGGTAATAATCATCGGCCGCGAGTTTGCAGTGACGGGCTTGCGTTCGATTGCCGCGGCGGATGGCGTGGTGATCTCGGCGTCGAGGATGGGAAAATTCAAGATGCTGGTCCAGGTCGTGACCGTGGCGTTGCTCATTGTTTCGAGTGTTGCCGGCAAGCCTCCGGTGGAAAACTTCGGCCGGCCCTTTCCTGCTATTGAGTTTTGGTCGGTTCCGGAATTACGCGCAGCCTGGCAGCATCTGTTTGGACCGGATGCTACTACTGCCAGCGACTGGCAAGTGCTGCTCTATACCGCCGGGCGGGCGATGCTTTGGTTAGTAGTAATCTCGTCTTGTCTCTCGATGTATGGCTATTTCAGATCGTTCTATCGATCGGTCTTGGCTCACCGGGCCGCGACAGCAGCGACTGAAACTCCCAGGGTTGCCACGATACGCGACTAGGTCCCATCGAGAGCTATTGCCAACGCTGTCTTCACAGACTTCAAAGCGCTGCCTGTCAGACTTCGCGAACTCAAAACCGCTGTCTTACTCGCGCTGTTTTCTCTTCTGACGCACATCGAATTTCCACTTAAGGTGTTAAGATATCTGTAATTCTGACTGCGACTTGCGTTTTCGCATGCGGGTTGGTAGTATCCGCATTTTGTCGGAATGCGCTATTTGTACTCTATAGCGGGCCGGCGTAGCTCAGTTGGTAGAGCATCTGATTTGTAATCAGAGGGTCGGGGGTTCAAGTCCCTTCGCCGGCTCCACTAAGCACTTGGCAGGATATGCGCAGGGGTGGTCGAGTGGTTAATGGCACCGGGCTGTAAACCCGGCAGGCTAACGCCTTACGTAGGTTCGAATCCTACCCCCTGCACCAGGACGTAAGGATGAAGTAGGAAGGATGAAGGATGAAAAATGATCAGGTAGTTGCGGGCGCTGGCTCTCATCCTTCCGCCTTCCTCCTTCATCCTTGATATCGAGCGGGTGTAGCTCAGTTGGTAGAGCATCAGCCTTCCAAGCTGAGGGTCGCGAGTTCGAATCTCGTCGCCCGCTCCAGTTACCTTTGATCGCAGGATTCGCGCCCGCGTAGCTCAGGGGTAGAGCGCCTCCTTGGTAAGGAG
>DASXSC010000123.1:0-3582 GCA_036506215.1 Pyrinomonadaceae bacterium
GCACGAACCTATCGCGGGTTGCAATCGGCTTGCCGCCACAGGTAGTGGATCAGTTTAGCGTGGGGATTCTTTGGAGAACCGAGCGCGGTAGCGCCGGTAGAGTCAACTTTGGCGTAGTGATTTTACGAGGATTGGCGGAAGAGACTTGTTACAGGCAGCACCTATTAATTTCCAGCCTTCGCTTGTGCGGATGCTGCCACTGGGCAAATGTTTGAAGTTGACTCTAGCATCCGGCGCTACCGCGCTCGGTTCTGCATGGCGTGCGTCTCTTATTTATCAAACTGACCCCTACGGTTAAGCGCCTCGCGTTGACACTCCGCTGGTCGTAGTTATAATGGCCTTTTGCGCTTTAGCGGCTAGAATGTGCTATTCGCAATAGGTGGTAGGCAATGCGGATTGAGCTTGCAGGTCTGGAAAGTGGACGGGGCGCGTTCGCCCATGCCTATGCGCCGGGGGAGATTGTTCTCGAAGACGAACGATTGCGGCTGATAGATCCGCCCACCGTCTCTGGGCAACTCCGTCAGGAAGGGCGACGGGTGCATGTAAGCGGGCAGCTTGCTGGTCGAGTGCAGGTCGAATGCGATCGTTGTCTGAAACCGGTCGAGATTCCAGTCGATTCCCGATTTAAGCTCGAGTATGTGACAGCGGAGGACTACGAGGCGCAGCAGGCCGTCGAACTTACCCAGGAGGATCTGGATCTATCCGTTTTTGACGGGGAAGTAATCGACATCGACGAACTAGTAACTGAAGAGATATTACTGGCTGTGCCTGATCATGTCCTTTGCAACGACGACTGCAAAGGCATTTGTCCGGTTTGTGGGGCAGATCGAAACTCGGTTGACTGCGGCTGCCGGACTGCAGAAGTGGATCCCCGCTGGGCGGGTCTGAAGAAACTGGTGAATAGTAAATAGTGAATGGTAAATGCGCGCGGGGTGGCCGTTGTGTCAGTTTCTTACCATTGACCATTTACCATTAACCATTTACGAATGGAGCAATTATGCCAAATCCTAAGCGACGACATTCAAAAGCTCGCCGCGGCAAACGCCGCGCGCATGATGCGCTGCGAGTTCCGCAAACAACCCTCTGTCCGAATTGCCAGGAGCCCCGCCTGCAACACCGCGTCTGCCCGAAGTGTGGATACTACAAGGACCGGCAAGTAGTGCGGGTAGAACAAACTTAAACTGATCACAACTATCGTCCGTGCGAAATCAGTCGAAGGATGAGGCCCGTCTTACGGGAAAAGTCGTTCTCGATGCGATGGGTAGCGACCACGCGCCGCACGCAGAGATTGACGGCGCGCTGGCGGCTGCGCGCGATCTGGGAGTCAGGGTAATTCTGGTAGGCCAGCCGGAGATCGTCGAGCCGGAACTGAAACGTTGTGGCTGGCGTGGCGACGGCGATCGGGGCATCGAGCTGGTTGAAGCAGCCGAAGTCATCGGCATGGGTGAGCCGGTAATGATTTCCGTGAGGCGCAAGAAGAAAAGTTCTTTGAGAATCGGTACGCGGTTAGTAATTGATGGGAAGGCCGACGGCTTTGTTTCAGCAGGCAATACCGGCGCAGCGATGGCCACTGCAAAGATGGTGATTGGCATGCTGCCTGGTGTCGATCGCCCGGCGCTCGCGGCCCTGATTCCCACCAAATCGCCTAAGCCCACATTGTTGCTGGACGTGGGCGCCAATTCCGAGTGCAAACCTGAGCACCTGGCCCAGTTTGCTATCATGGGCGACGCTTACTCGCGAGCTGTGCTCGGCACCATCAATCCGGTGGTCGGTCTGATGAGCATTGGAGAGGAAGAAGCCAAAGGAAACGACTTGACCAAAGAGGCATTCCCACTCCTGCGCGAAATGACGAGCCTGAACTTTATGGGAAACGTCGAAGGTCGCGATGTGTTTTCCGGTGCAGTTGACGTGATTGTTACTGATGGCTTTACCGGAAACGTTATGCTCAAGCTTTCCGAAGGCCTCACCGACGCAATGTTATCGATGATCAAGCGGGAACTTACGGTTTCCGCTGTGACCAAGGCAGGAGCAATGCTCGCGAAACCCGCCTTCCGAAGCATTAAGAAGCGGCTCGATTATTCGGAGCACGGCGGTGCTCCACTGCTTGGAGTGCGAAAGATAGTTGTAATCGGACATGGAAGCTCGAATGCTCGAGCCATTCGGAATGCGATTCGCAGTGTTAAGGAGTTTTCGGAAAACCGAGCGAGCGAGCGAATCGAAAAGGGAATAGCAGAAACGAATGCGCTGCAAGCGGTAACGCAAACTGTTAGTTTGCGAAACGCCTAAGAGGGCTGAGCAAAGCGATGCCCTCATCAGAACCGGAAGCTGTAGCGACCGGCCAGGCTGTATTTACGCGCTATTGAGAATGGCGGCTTGAGCAATAGCAGATGCTTAGATTGAGTCTTTGGCCGGTCACTACCGCTCTCGGTTCTGATGTAAGCGGTAGCGACCGGCCAGCAGCGCTACTGTATTTACGCCTATTGAGAGCTGGCAGCTTGAGCAATAGCAGAAACGATGTGCTGCAGGCCTTAACCTGAGAGTCAAGCAGTTCAGAGTTCAACCTTCAGGTTGTGCTTGGCTGAAGTGACAAGCTAATAAAGCTTGAACTCCAAACTGCGTCGTGGTCGCTCCTGCTTGGATTTCCGGGGGCGAGTGGATAGTATTACCGTCCACAAATTAACAATCGAGGAATAGATGGGTAATACGCGCGCTGCCATTCTTGGCACAGGACATTCTTATCCGGAAGGTATTCTGACCAATGCCCAACTGGAAAAGATGGTCGAAACCTCGGACGAGTGGATCACCACTCGAACCGGCATTAAACAACGACGCAAAGCGGCGCCCGGTGAATACACCTCACAGTTTGCGGTTCGCGCCGCGCGCCAGGCGATTGAACGCGCCGGTTTGCAACCTGAAGATATCGACCTGATACTTTGCGCGACTGTTACACCGGATCAAATACTTCCTTCGACTGGATGCATAATCCAGGCAGACCTGGGCGCTCATAGAGCAGCGGCCATGGACTTAGTCGCCGCATGCTCGGGTTTTCTGTATGGTCTGACGGTTGCCGATACCATGGTACGGACGGGCCAGTCGAAGTATGCGCTCGTCATTGGGGCGGAGATCCTGACGCAGTACGTCGATTACACGGATCGACAAACCTGCGTTCTGTTTGGCGACGGAGCCGGCGCCGCTGTTCTCGGCGCGGTTAATGGGGACCATGGAATCCTTTCGGCGAGGATTCGGTCCGACGGCAGATATCTGGAACAGCTTTTCTCTCCTGGTGGTGGCACGCGACGCCCTCCCAGTGCCGAAACACTGGCAGCCGGTGACCACTTTTTTAAGATGAAGGGCAACGAACTCTTCAAAGTTGCGGTTCGTTCGATGACCGAGATTTCGCGCGAAGTTCTGGAAGATGCCGGGTTGAACGCCGAAGACGTGAACCTTTTTATTCCACACCAGGCGAACCAAAGAATTACAGATGCCGTCGCCAGCAAACTTAACGTTGGCAATGAGCGCGTCTATTCAAATATCGAGATGCACGGCAACACTTCGTCCGCCTCGATCCCAATTGGGCTGGAT
>DASXSC010000124.1:0-35971 GCA_036506215.1 Pyrinomonadaceae bacterium
AGCTAGATGGCAGATGCCCCCGTCCTGCAAATGCGTCACATTAGGAAGACGTTCCCCGGCGTTGTGGCCTTGGACGACGTTGATTTCGATTTGCGACGCGGCGAGGTTCATATCCTTCTCGGCGAGAACGGCGCGGGCAAATCCACGCTCATGAAAATTCTGAGCGGGGCCTATCAGAAAAGCGCAGGGCAGATCGTTTTCGACGGTCAGGACGTCGAGATCAAGAATCCGAAACATGCACTAACGCTGGGCATCAGCACCATCTACCAGGAATTCAATCTCATTCCGCATTTGTCGGCCGGTGAAAACATTTTTCTCGGGCGCGAGCCTCGTTGGTTCGGACTGATCGATCAACGCGCAATATTTCAAGCGGCGACGCGCGCCTTAAAGGGCCTGGGATTGACCCTCGACCCTCATAAGTTAATCAAAGAGCTCAAGGTAGCTGAACAACAGATGATCGAAGTGGCCAAGGCGCTCTCACTGGACGCCAGGATCCTGATCATGGACGAGCCTACCGCTGCCCTCACCGAGCACGAAATCAAAGAACTCTTCGCCATCATTCGCAGCCTTAGAGATAAAGGCGTCTCAATCGTCTATATCTCGCACCGCATGGAGGAACTGTTTGAAATCGGTGACCGCGTTACTGTTTTGCGAGACGGGCGCACCGTCGGCACTTACGATGTGCGCGAGATGAGTAAGTCTGAGTTGATTCGGCTGATGGTGAATCGCGAGTTGACGGAGTTGTTTCCGAAAGAGCGGGCCGAGCTCGGACCGGAAGTCTTGCGTGTCGAGGGACTAAATACCCAGGGGGGTTTAAAGGACATCAGTTTTTCACTTCGTAAGGGAGAAGTGCTGGGCATTGCGGGTTTGCTGGGCGCTGGGCGAACGGAACTGGCGCGCGCCATTTTCGGTCTCGATAAGATCGCTTCAGGGACTATTTCAATCAACGGCTCGCCACAGCGAATCGGCTCACCGCGCGCTGCCATCAATTCCGGCATTGGGTTCCTCACCGAAGACAGAAAGTCGCAAGGCCTGGTCTTGCCGCTATCGGTAAAAGAGAACCTATGCCTTGCAAGCGTAGACAAGTTTTCCACGTGGGGCCTAATGAACGCTCAGGAGGAGCAACAGGCCGCTGATCGCTATGTCAAAGATCTTCGGATTAAAACACCGAGTCTCAATCAGAAGGTTGTTTATTTAAGCGGCGGCAATCAACAGAAGGTTGTGCTCAGCAAGTGGCTTTGCTGTAAGTCCGAAGTCTTTATATTCGATGAGCCGACGCGCGGCGTGGACGTGGGCGCGAAGGCCGAAATCTATCAGTTGATGAACAGGCTCACAGCGTCCGGCGTCGCCATCATCATGATCTCTTCGGAGATGCTCGAGGTCCTGGGCATGAGTGACCGCATTCTGGTGATGCGCGGGGGCAGAATCACGGGTGAGTTTTCCGCCGCGGAGGCTACTCAGGAAAGGGTCTTACAATGTGCCCTGGGCGAATAGTCCTCAGACAGAATTTTGTCTCTCACTACGGACGACAGCTTGGCACCTTGTCGGGCCTCTTAGGGCTGGCTCTCGTACTGTGGGCTCTGACACCCCACTTCCTGACCATCTCGAATCTTCTGAATATTGCCGAGCAGGCGACCATCATCGCGATTATCGCCGTCGGCATGACCTTCGTGATCATCACTGGTGGGATCGATCTATCAGTCGGGTCGGTGCTTGCCTTTGCTGGCGTGGTCATGGCGAGCGTTCTTCACAGCGGCCTCCGACTGCCGTTGGCATTGATAGTTGGTTTAGCGGCCGGTCTCCTCTGCGGCCTGGTAAACGGCCTGCTGATCACCGTCGGACGTCTGCCTCCTTTTATCGCTACGCTAGGCATGATGAGTGTCGCTCGCGGCGCGGCATTAATGTTCACGGAAGGAAGGCCGATCTCAGGCTTCTCGGAAGGTTTCCGCTCGCTTGCTACCGGCGAAGTGCTCCGCGTCCCGGCCCCGGTGATCATCATGATTGGCGTCTACGTGATCGCCCACTTCGTTTTACGGCGCACCAAGCTGGGCCGCTACACGTATGCCATTGGCGGCAATGAAGAGGCCGCGTTGCTGTCCGGTATCAACGTCAAACTATATAAGACGATGGTATATGGTATCGCCGGCTTGTTGAGCGGTTTGGCGGCGATTCTGCTGACGGCGAGATTGAATTCGGCGCAACCCATCGCCGGCATGTCATACGAATTAGACGCGATTGCTGCCACCGTGATCGGCGGCACCAGTTTGCTCGGAGGCGAGGGCACTGTAGTAGGAACTTTGATCGGTGCGCTGATCATGGCAGTCCTGAGGAATGGCCTTAATCTTCTGGTTGTCTCATCTTTCATTCAACAAATTGTTATCGGTACGGTGATTATCGTCGCCGTGCTGATTGATATGGCGCTGAAGAGGCGAGGAAAATAGCAGGTCCAAACCAATCACTTTCAAGAAGGAGAAAGTTTTATGAAAAAGGGTCTGATCCTGATTCTGTTGGGAACACTGTCGATTATTTTCATAAGTTGTCAGCGAGGGCAGGAGCAAGCTGGTAGTGCGCCCAGAATTGCGTTCGTGATGAAGACTGCCAATAACCCCTTCTTTATCGAGATGCAAAAAGGCGCCGAAGAAGAAGCTAAGAAGCTGGGAGTGAATTTGATTGTGCAGGCGGCTGAGCGCGAGGTGGATGTCGAAAAGCAGATGCAGATTGTTGAGAACCTGATCCAAACCAAAATCGCCGCGCTGTGCGTCACGCCGTCTGGTTCGCGCGAAATTGTACCGGCCATCAACAAGGCCAATAGCGCAAACATTCCAGTGGTCATCGTTGACACACGCGTGGATGCCAAGGCCCTGAGCGACTCGAAAGGAAAGGTAGCGACCTTCATCGGCTCGGATAACTACGAGGGCGGCAAACTCGCAGGCGAGCGCATCGCCAAGCAGCTTGGCGGCAAAGGCAAGGTTGCTGTGCTCGAGGGCATTCCAGGTCATGAGACGGGTGACTCTCGTCTGAAAGGCTTCCGCGATGCCCTCAAAGCGACGCCGGGCATCGAAATTGTCGCTTCGCAGACCGCAAATTGGGAGCGCGATCAGGGCTTCAACGTTTTCCAGAACATCCTTCAATCTCATCCAGAGGTGCAGGCCGTGTTTGCCTGTAGCGACTTGATGGCGCTCGGAGCGCTCGAAGCGATTGCTGCCGCCAAAAAAACCGGGCAGATCATCGTCATCGGCTTTGATGCTTCTGACGAAGCGCGCAAGGCTGTCCTGAGCGGCACGATGGACGCTACCGTTGCGCAGTCGCCCGCCACAATGGGGGCGATGGCGGTCGAGAACGCCTACCATTTAATTAAGGGCGAGCCAGTCAAAGAGGAAGTGGTTGTACCAATCAAACTAATTACGAAAGAGAACGCGGCCGCGACGGACGCAAATAAATAAGCGGGAGCGAATCAGCGATGAGTAAGAGGTTAAGAGTGGGCGTCGTAGGCTTGGGACGGCTCGGCAGTAGTTATGTCAGGTATTTTAACGGCCGCATTGCCAGGGCTGAAATTGCGGCTGTGTCCGATGTGAACGAAACTGCGGCCACGGCGCTCGCGGTGGAGTTGGGCATCTCCAAAAAATACGGCAGCTATCAGGATTTGATCGCCGATGAGGCCGTCGAGGGCGTAGTTATAGTCAGTCCTACCAGCACGCATAAAGAGATTGTGTCGGCGGCAGCGAAACGCGGGCTGCCGATCTTTTGTGAGAAACCATTGTCTATCTCATTGGATGAAGCGCGTGAGATGCTCCGCACCGTCGAGCAGACGGGTGTGTTCTTTCAAATGGGTTTTATGAGACGTTTCGACAAAGGCTATTTGGCGGCCAAGCGCAAGATTGATGAGGGTCTGATTGGAAAGCCGGTGGTCTTCAAGTCATCTTCTCGTGATCCGTATCGACCCAGCCTTGAATACCTCGATCCGGCCCACAGCGGAGGCTTGTTCATAGATTGCGGTATCCATGATTTGGATCTTGCGCGCTGGTACATGGGTGAGATCGCAAGCGTCTACAGCATCGGCGGGACGCTGGCGTATCCAGAAATGAAAAAGATTGGAGACATTGACAACGCCATCACCAGTCTCTACTTCCGAAGCGGCGCGCTCGGCACCATCGATCTCAGCCGCAACGGAGTGTATGGCTACGATATCCGCACCGAAATCCTCGGCACTGAGGGCACATTAAAGATCGGGTATTTGCGTGAAACCCCAATTCTGGTTATGACTAAAGACGGCATCACCCACGACACGGTGCCTTATTTCACCGAGCGCTTCGAACAGGCATATATCACTCAATTGCAGGACTTCATTGACAACGTCTTGCAGAGCAAACCGCCAACTGTTTCATGCGCAGACGGGGTGGCCGCTTTACAGGCCAGTGCGGCAGCCACGTTGTCGTTTAAGGAAAACCGTCCCGTGACGATAGAGGCAGGTCTCCAACAATAAGACCACCAGGCCGCGCGAAGAGCTGGGCCTTCGATTGAAAATCTGGATTTGTTAGTTACAGTGCGCACGCAAAAGTTGAGTCCGAAAAGAGAAAGCGATAAAGATGAGCATCAAGGTTGGGAATGCCCCTGTTAGTTGGGGTGTGATGGAAGTAGCGGGCTGGGGTGAGCAGGTACCTTACGGCAAGGTGCTTGATGAGATAGCTGAAGCCGGATACGTGGGCACGGAACTCGGTCCTTATGGTTACTTTCCAACCGACCCGAATGAGTTAACGTCGGAACTATCTGCGCGCGGGCTGCAGCTTGTCGCCAGCTTCCTGCCGATCCCATTGGCGCATCCGCACCGCCATGAGGCCGGTTATCAGCAGGCGATGACGGTGGCCCGATTGCTGGCGCAGGCCGGTGCGGGTTTAATCGTCCTGGCTGATGAGATGAGCGAGGCACGGATGACTGTCTCCGGGCGCGTCGACGAAACTCGCGATGGCATGAGTGAAGCACAATGGAACGGCGCGGCTAAGATACTTCAGCGCACCGCCGTGTCTTGCCGTAAGTTGGGGTTGTCCGCGGTTTTTCATCACCACGCCGGTACTTTCATCGAAACGCCGAAAGAGATCGCACGTCTGTGCGAGAGTACTGATCCTGAGTTACTCGGTTTATGCCTGGACACCGGCCATTACTTCTTCGGCGGCGGCGACCCTGTGGATGCCGTGCGTTCTTACGGCGCGCGCATCCGGCATCTTCATCTGAAGGATGTTCAGCTCCCCATTTTAGAGGCCGCGCGTCGAGAGGGCCTCGGCTTTCTTGCGGCAGTGCGGCGTGGCGTGTTTTGCGAACTCGGTGATGGCACGGTAGATCTCAAAAACGTCATAGGGGACATGAGCGACGGGGGCTATTCGGATTGGGCCATCGTCGAACAGGATGTCGACACTCGCAGCACCGATATGAATCCGCTGGAGAGCGCTATCCGCAGCCGGCAATATCTCCGCAATGTCATAGGTATCTAGTTATTGGACAAATCATGATTAACTCAACCAGATCGGTGGCAACGCCGGTTCGCTTACTTGCCGCAACTTTGATCGGTGCAATCCTGCTGCCCACGTGTTTCGCGGCCTTTCCGGATTCTGACAAATTGAACATCTCGCAAGCAGCAGGGGCGGTTCGGAACCTCATGCGTATCATGCCTGCCGATGGTTCTTCCTTTCTCGTTGGCCAGCGGTTTGATATCCGGGTCGAAGGCTCGGCAGGCGCAAACGGTCCGTTACGCGTTAGGCTTGACGGACACGACATTAGGGAATGGAACAATCGTAATCATTTAACCGGGAATACAATCGATCATCAGCCAGCGCCGCCGTTGCAGGGCGGTGCGGTCTTTATCTCGCGTCAGTGGTCCTTTCCCCGTCCCGGACGACATCAAATTAGAGTTGAAGCTGGGAATACAGAAGCGCGTGAAGTCTCTTTCGAGATTGTTAGCTGGGAAGGTAAAGGCTCGCGAGTTCACAACGTGATCCTGCTCATTGGAGATGGTATGGGGGTGGCCCATCGCACTGCGGCTCGTATCGCATCTCGCGGCCTAACCGAGGGGCGTTATCGGAATGGCCTGCTCGAGATGGACGGGATGACGACAGTCGGTCTCGTCACGACGTCGTCGCTATCGGCCATGGTTACCGATTCTTCGCCAGGCGCGAGTTGCTACGCCACGGGTAATAAGGCGGCTAACCACGAGGAAGGTGTGTTTCCCGACAACACCGATAATGAGGAATTGAAGAGTAGCGATCCCGAAAGCGATCGCTTCCTTGATAATCCACGTGTAGAAAATATAAGTGAATACCTGCACCGAACCAGGGGAACTAACGTCGGGTTGGTTACCACTGCCGACATCACTGATGCTACCCCCGCCGCATTTGCGGTGCACACTTCCAACCGCAACTCCTCCACGCGCATTGCCGATGACTATTTTGAGCGCCGGAATGAGACCGGTCTATCGGTGCTGATGGGTGGCGGTCGTCAGTGGTTTGTGCCAAAGAATTCCGGGGGTGGCCGACGCGGAACTCCAACGAATGCCCATGTTGATCCATCGCGTGATCTCCTCAAGAATTTTCGCGAAGCAGGTTTTGCTTATGCCGATTCAGCCGAATCTTTGCGCAAAATAAATCCGGAGAGGGAACGACGTCTGCTCGGCCTTTTTTCCGCCTCAACCATGCCAGTCGCTTTTGACAAGCTCGGCTATGGCATCGAGCGAGCCAGTGACGTTCCGATGCTTGACGATATGGCCCGCGTGGCGATCAGGTCGCTTTCCAGTTCCAGCCCAAACGGATTCTTCTTAATGATTGAGGGTGCCTCAATAGATAAGGAATCGCATTGGATGGATGCTGAGCGAACGATCTGGGAGACGATTGAGTTTGATCATGCCGTCGGCGTCGCGAAACGGTTTGCTGAGAAAACCAACTCTGACGCGAATCCAAACAATGACACTCTGGTCATCGTCACCGCAGACCATGAAACCAGCGGCTTTTCAATCATCGGCGCTCGCAATCCCGATCCGCGTATCCCACGCGGCAGTCGCGATCTGGCCCGCACTTACCGTGGTTTTCCCGATTACAAAGATGTCGATGGCGATGGTTATCCGGATCAGGCTGACCCACCGGCCAAACTGGTGATTGGGTATGGAGCCGGTACTGATCACTACGAGGATTGGCACAGCAATGGCCGTAAAGCGCCCCCCGCTATTTGGAACGAAGGGGTGGTGATAGCGAACCCGAAGCGTGATGGTCCAGAAGATCCTGATCCGAAATCGCGTGATGGGACGCTGATTACTGGCCAGGTCGAGAACGGCGAAGCGACTTCCAAGGCGCCGGACGGAGATATCGACGGAACGGTAAATGCCGTGCACACCGCGGTTGATATTCCGCTGACCGCAACTGGTCCTGGTGCGATGCAGTTTATGGGCGTGCAGGACAACACCTCAGTATTTTTCAAAATGATGAAGTCCTATGGTGGTTCGTTTCAGCGGGTTTATTACGATGGTCGCACCTCTATTAATAAACATAAACGCAAAAAATGATCGCTCGGGTGCTGACAAGCTTGCATACTCGCTGGTGCAAACTAATCCAGGAACTGTAATGAATATGAGGGAACGCTCTATGCCAGGTTTACGGAGGGCTGCGTGCCTGTTGCTCGTAACGTCGCTTTTGCTGGTTGAGGTAGTCCCCGTATTCAATCAGACGACTAGCCGCTCTCATTCTCTAATTGCCGACGTAGATCCGTTCCTCGGCACGGAGAATGGCGGCAACATTGTGCCGGGCGCACAAGTTCCTTTCGGCTTCGTACACGTTAGCCCTGACACGATAAACCCGAATACAGCAGGCTACAATCCTTACGAAAACATCCTAGGGTTCAGCCAAACGCACGTTAGCGGAACAGGCGGCGCGAGTAAGTATGGAAACTTTCTTACCACGCCGCTCGTGGGACAGTTGAGGGTCAATAACCTCGGCTCGCCAAAGGCTGAAGAAGTGGCGTCACCGGGCTACTACACCGTTCGCCTTACGCGCTCTGATGTGAGAGCGGAACTCACCGCGACTCGGCTCGTAGCGATGCACCGTTACAATTATCGTTCCTCGAAGTTTTCTCATGTTCTGATCGAGGCCAGTTCCGTAGTGCAACCAGAGACGGGAAAGGATGCCATCAAGAACCCGCATCCGGTTGATTGTTGGGTGCGCGTGATCGCGCCGAATCGCATCGAGGGGAGCGGCAATTTCATCGGCGGCTGGAATCAATCACCTTACACCATCCACTTTTCCGCCGAGTTTGACCGCCCGTTCGCAGCCTTCGGTACGTGGCGAGATAATCGTGTTGAACCGGGAACGGTGGCGGCTGCCAACGAAGGAAAAGTCGGCGCTTACGCCACCTTCGACACTACGAGCAAGCAAACGGTGCAGATGAAGATCGGCGTTTCGTTCATCAGCCCTGAAAAGGCGCGCGCCAACCTCTTGCAGGAAATTCCCGACTGGGACTTCGACGCCGTGCGCCGTAAGGCTGAAGGGGCATGGGAGAGTGTGCTGGGACAGATCAAGATCGAAGGCAGCACAGCGGAACAGCGCAAGATTTTTTACACTGCCCTATATCATTCCCATTACATGCCGCACGACCTCACTGGGGAGAACGCCTGGTGGGATTCATCAGAGCCGCACTACGAAGATTTCTATGCCATCTGGGACACCTTCCGCACCCACTTTCCGCTTTTGATCTTGATTCAACCCGAACGCCACCGCGATATGGTGCGCTCGCTCGTGGACACCTACGTTCATACAGGGTGGATGCCTGATTCACGCATCGCCGGAGCGAACGGCATGACGCAGGGCGGTTCCAATGGCGATGTGGTAATAGCTGATGCAATGATGAAAAGTGTGGTCGGAATCGATTACCGTAAAGCTTACGAAGCGCTGGTTAAAAACGCGGAGGTTGACAGCCCGCGGCCGCTCTATGAAGGACGCGCCCTCGCCGAATACAAGCGACTGGGCTACGTGAGCATGAATTATCCGCGCTCAACTTCGCGGACGGTCGAATATGCATACGACGATTTCTGTATCGCGCAGGTTGCGCGGGCTCTCGATCGCACCGCCGACAATCAAAAATATCTCGAGCGATCGAAGAACTGGATGAACGTGTGGAGTGATGAAACGCGCTCGGCCCGGCCGCGCTATGCGGACGGACGTTGGCTCGCGCCCTTCGAGGCGGCGCACTTTTATCCAGACAAAGACTATAGCTACTGGGACGCGCCGTTCTACGAAGGCAGCGGATACATCTACGGGACCTACGTACCCCACGACGTGCAAGGTCTCATTAATAAACTCGGCGACGACGAACGTTTTATCACTTGGCTCGACGCATTCTTCCGGAACCCGCCTACACGCGATCCGGCTTTCAATAATGGACTCTATAATCACAATAACGAGCCGAATTTCCTGGCCGCATTTCTTTACGTCCATGCGGGTCACCCTGAGCGCACACAGGAGCGCGTGCGACACATTCTCGCTAGCGAATACATAACCGGACGCGGTGGGCTGCCGGGCAACGACGACAGTGGGGCGATGTCGTCATGGTATGTGTGGGGCGCAATGGGGCTGTACCCAAACGCGGGACAGCCTTTCTACTATATTTGCAGTCCGCTATTTCAACGTTCAACTATCAATCTCGGCGGCGGGCGCACCTTTATCATCGAAGCGTCGGAACCTTCCACAGCCAATTTGTACGTGCAGTCGGCGATGCTCAACGGGCGAGCGCTTGATCGTGCCTGGCTCAAGCACGAAGAACTTGCGCGCGGCGGGCGACTTGTGCTCCGCATGGGCCCAACGCCTTCCACATGGGGGCGCGATAGCAGACCACCTTCACTGTCGTCGCCGGAGAAGTAATGTAGAGGAGGCTCCCATAAGCCAGGCGAGTTTGCACAAAAAGTGTTATGGCCCAGTCCGCGTTAGCGGACGACTGAAAATAGCCCAGCGATTCATCGCCGGGATTGCAAGAATTCGTGACGAAGTCCGTGAAAACGGACGACTGAAAGAGCACATATCTGGCGGCTACCATTTCAGCCGTCCGCTTTCACGGACTACAATCCTTTCGCTCCTCATCCCAGCAGTGAAACTGCTGGACTATTATCATTCGTCCGCTGCACGGACCTGATAGAACTACTCTTTGTGCAAAGCCGAGCCGGGCTATTACATTTCGCGCCTTTGGCGCTGGAGCCGGTTAAGAACAATACACGAGGGGACTATGCTAAAGGCGCTAAACTTAATCATTTTCACACTCATCTGCTGCGTTCTCATCATAACCACTTCGCTGGTTGTCACCGCCGGTCCGCGTGCGCGGAGCATTCCAGCTCCGACAGTTGAGCGGCGCATCCATATTACTCCGCCCGGCGCTAATGAAAGCCGTTATATTTATGTTCCCTTCGACGTGGGACCGCATGCTGTTCGGATTAGCATTAGCTATCAATACGATCGCGCAAATGGAGCCAACACGATTGACATCGGACTGTTCGACGCGCGCTCGACCGGCTCCGATACAGACCCACGCGGTTTCCGTGGCTGGAGTGGCGGGCGTCGTTCCGAGTTCTTCATCTCCAGCAATGAAGCGACGCCTGGTTATTTGCCGGGCGCAATGCAGGCGGGAATATGGCGAATCATTCTTGGACTCTACCGAGTCGCGCCGACAGGTGTTGATGTCACTTTCAAGATTGACGTTGAAACAGACAATGGATCGCGGAGTTCCACGCTCACGGAACGTAAGACCAGGCCGTCTGTTACCGGCGGATCAACCATGCCGATCGCAGAAGGGAGTGGGCCGAGGCCGTCATTATCCGGGCAAAACGTTGCGGGAGGAGGTGAGCGTTGGTGGCATGGCGATCTACACATGCACACCGTTCACAGCGATGGCGACTGGACTATCCCCGAGTTGATCTCCAGCGCGCGCAAATCCGGTTTAGACTTCATCTTCATCACGGATCACAATACCGCAAGCCACCATGCCGAGATTGATCGTTTAAGTAAGCATTTGAAGCACCCGCTGGTGATGCGTGGCGAGGAAATCACCACTTACGGTGGGCATACTAATGCCTGGGGACTTCCTCCGGGAAAGTGGATTGATTTCCGCGCGCATCCAGGAGATGCCGCTCGCATGTCGAAGATCGTCGCTGATGTTCATCGCTCCGGTGCAATCATTTCCATCAATCATCCATTCGCTTTATGCGGCGGCTGTTCCTGGAGCTATTCGGCGGCGGTTTACGACTTCGATGCGATTGAAGTTTGGAATGGATCCTGGGACGCGACGGACGAACTGGCGCTCAAGATGTGGGACGAGATTTTGCAGAGCGGAAGGCGCATGACCGCCATTGCTTCCAGCGACTCCCATCGTTCGCTCAATCCCATTGGCCAACCAACATCGCATGTGGCGGCTAGGGCCCTGTCAGAGTCACTGTTACTCAACGCTATACGGCAGGGTCGTGTTTATTTGACGGAGAAGGCAGCTGGACCCGCGATGACTTTTGCGGCTGAGTTGGCCACAGGTAAACTCCGCGCCCACTTGACCATCGGCGATGATGTTCATCTCAGCGCACCGGAAACAATCCGTTTTCTTATTGCCACAGAAGCGGTTCCGCCAAATGCCACCGTCTCATTGATCACGAATGGTCGGTTGGTGCGCAGTTTCGCCGCCAGAGCAGACAACAAACCAGAAGTGATTGAGATAAACTGTCAGCAAGACTCCTATTTTCGTCTCGAGATTCGTGACAAGACGAACACCGTCCTCGCCCTGACCAATCCTATTTACGTTAGGTTCCGCCGCTAATCTGTAGTGGTTACAGAACCGAGCGGTAGCGCCGGATCCTATAGTCAAGTTCGCATAATATTAATTCGACGCATTCACCGAATATTTCAAAGTCGACTTTAGCATCCGGCGCTACTGCGCTCGGTTCTGTAACCACTACAGATTAGCGCCGGATCTTATACTCAAGTTCGGATATGATAATTCGACGGAATCACCGATTATCTTAAAGTCGACTTTAGCATCCGGCACTTACCGCGCTCGGTTCTGTACTGGCCTCCGACCTCTCATTTATCAAACTGACTCACGACCCGCTAATCAGTGGGAAGGAGCGAGCCGGTAAATTCTTGTTTCATCCGGCGCAAGAGAGAGTTCAGATTGTGTTTCGAGTGGAAGGGTGCGCGGGGTGTAGTTCCGGTCGAGCACCAATGCCCGAATTACATTGAGATGCTGGCAGCGTCTTCCAATGGCAGGTTTTGAACTGGCATAGCAACGGGCTGTGATGGACTCAATAGTTGCTGGTGAAATATCTTTAGGCAGACGCACAGCCGTCCGAAAATAACCACTTCGGTCTATCCGCAAACGCGGCTCGCCCATATCCGACGCGAAGACTTTTGACTGGCCTTTCAGTTTCACCTCAAAAGCGAGCGTTGCACCGTCCTGCTCCGAAGTCGCTTCGATGTAAAGGTATTCTCGCGGGTCGGCGATGGTATTGATATCCACCCGCGTATCACTGATGCGATTTTCTCGAAGGAGTTCTTCACTCATCACCCGATAGGTTTTCGGGTCCGTGTCCATCACGCTCTCGCGCGTCGCCCGCTCCAGGTTCGCGCGAACCGGCAAAGGAGCGAAACGGACGGCTGAGCAGGCCAGGTCTGAAAAGTTATTGTTGTCTGAAGCGACAGCAAGGAGTGGGTGGTTCCCGCCAGTGCGAGAGCCCTTGAAAAACTTTGTCTCATGTTCGACGCCCTGATAAATCTCCTGGATAATCTTTTGGCCGCGCAACCGAAATTCATAGACCCACTCAATGTCGGTCGCACGACCCCACCGCGCCATCAAGGCGGCGGTCTGCGTTCCGCCATCTTCATTCGTAAAGACCACGGTGTAGCGTACCGTCACATCAGCCCCGGGTTCATGCAGAATCTCGTAATACATCATCAAAGGAATATCCGAGAAACGATCGATCGTATTGGCACGGGCGTAAAGAACCGGCGCGTGGGCCAAAGCCAACTGATCTTCTTCCATCCCGCGTGACCTGCGCGCTAAAGCGAGCAGAAGTGGATGTAGTGATTTCACTTCAGCTACCCGCACTCCGGCAGCCGAGCGCGCTGGATTGAGGGCCACAGAAACCGTGTGCTTTCCTCTGGGCAAACGTCCGAGCATCACGCGATACTGTGATGATTCATCACCCGCCCAAAGGAACAAATCCTGGTTATACGAACCGTCAACGGAAATTATCAGCGCGGCCGCTTCGGCATCCTTGCGTGCCCAGGACGCACCCGGTGACCGCGCTTCAATCTCCAGACCGACTTCCATATCTTCAGCAAGATTGAAAGCCTCGGTCACCAGCGGTTCGGGAAGTTTAGAACTACTCTGCATCACCGGGACTTGCGTGACAATTGTGCCAGCCGGCGTGTAAAAGAAAATTAAAAGAAGGGGCAGGCCGAGAAAGTGTAGAGTGGTTTTCATTTCAAACTGCGTGCTGTGCTCGCCAATCGTGTAGCAACCATTTGGATCTCAGGAGGCGCTTTTAGCTTGCCGGCTCGGCCAAGTTAACTAACATCAATGGTCAACCTACGGTAGTTTATGTGGGAGTTCAAGTTGGAGTTAGAGCGGGCAAGCCGAAGGGAAGGGATCAGTTGGAAGCTCGCCCAGGCCTTCAGGCGCGAAACAAAAACGCCCAGCAGCAAAATTTTCTTTCCCTTCGCGGATGTTGTGGTATTATTTGCCAAAATTTGAATGCACACGTGTTCATTTAGTTGAAATTCTAGAGCATCTATGGCTGGAAGGTTGTATCGAGCCGCAAGCGCGCGTCAGGATTTTCGCTTATTAGTCTCGAAGTCTTAACTTGAGTCGAGAACGACCGTGGCCGGTAGTGATCCATATCTCAATTGAAAGATCCAAAGCTGGAATCGCAGATTCCTCGTGACGACAACATCAACTGACAGATCTCGCACGATACATAGCGATGTCGTGCACCAGCCGTATCAATGGTCACGCGAAGTTAACACTCGGAATCCATACTCGTCGAGCAAGGGGATTTCCATACGTCAACAGTTCTGAATTCGACGTGAATTGCAGGCCCTGATACTGGACTCAGCAACTTACACCTAATTCCAGTTGCCTTCCATCTGAGCGTTGACAAAGCTCATTGGTCAAGAAGTTCACCACAAGTTAAGGAGAGAATAGATGAAAACCGCACGAATGATTTCATGCTTGACGCTTCTTTGTATGAGTCTGGCTGTGCAAGTGTCGGCACAGGTCAATAACGCGAGCCTAACGGGCCTGGTCACCGACTCGGCTGGTGCGGTGGTAACCAACGCGTCGGTGAAGGTGAAGAACAAGGCCACGGACGTGGAAAGCGTAGCCACAACCGACAGCTCAGGGTATTACACTTTCGCCAGCTTGCCCGTCGGGACCTATACCGTAACGATAGAGCTTCCAGGATTCAAGAAAGCGGTTCACGAAAACATAAATCTGGAAGTTGGACAGAAGGCGCGCATCGATACCAGCTTGGAAGTGGGCACCGTGACTGAGTCAGTCGTAGTGGGGTCGGCGCCCCAACTACTGACCACTCAAGAGGCCACTACTGGCGGCGTGATAGAAAATCGCATGGTCGCTCAATTGCCGTTGAGCGGCCGCAACTGGGACGATCTGGTGGCCTTGGTGCCCGGAGTTCAGGCAGATCGTTACACCGAAGAAGGCGGCGGCACTGCCAATGGCCGCACCGGCGGCGCCAACGTCCACGGCGTCCGTTCGTTACAAAATAATTATGTCCTGGACGGTGTAGACAATAACTCGATCTCTGAAAACGTGCAGGAACTTACCACCCAGGTGGCTCGCCCGTCGGTAGATTCGATTCAGGAATTCAAGGTAAGCACCAATCCCTACTCTGCCGAAAATGGTCGCAGTCCCGGCGCTCTTGTTAGCGTGACTACGAAGAGTGGCGGCAATGACTTTCATGGCACGCTCTACGAATTCCATCGCAATCGTGTTTTCGACGCAAATAATTTCTTCAACAACCGCGCCGGCGCACAAAAACCGAAGAACATCCAGAACCAGTTCGGGGGTAACTTCGGCGGCCCGGTGATGCTGCCACGCTTCGGCGAGGGCGGTCCGTTAACCTGGAGTGGCAAGAATTCGCTCTTCTTCTTCTTTAACTATGAGGGGACGCGCATTCGCAAAGGTGTAACGCGTTTGGGCAACGTGCCGCTGGCAAACGAGAGGATTGGGGACTTTTCTGCCGCTCAAGGTACTGCCAACCGGATTCCGGGTGGCTATGCAAAAATTTTCGACCGGGTCGGAGACTGTCGCGCCAAAGTGCCTGGCGCGTTTAATGCGGATGGGTCGTTCATTAACAACATAATTCCCGCCCAGTGTCTGGATCCAGTGGCCCAAACAGTTCTTGGTCTAACCCCGGCAGCTAATATTACTCCTGGTTCGGGTCCGCTCAACTTGAGCAATTTTATCCGCAACCCGGGAATCACTGACGATACGGATAGCTTCACCGGACGCGTGGACTGGCAGCCAAATACGAAGAACAGCTTCTTCGTGCGCTACACCAATTCGGATCGTTTCCGCTATCTGCCCGGTATTTTTGGCGGCATCGTAGATGGTACCGGCTCTTCAGCAAATGGAAGGCTCTTCATGAAGGGTCAGTCTGCTGCGATTGGCTGGACCCGCACGCTGAACTCACGGATGGTCAACGAGTTTCGTCTTGGCTGGGGCCGCAACAACTCGGTTGCCACTCAGGACCCGTTTGGTTTGAACACGCTGGCCGAGCTCGGTTTTAAAGGCGTGCAAGACTCTCCACTATACAGCGGCGGAATACCGGGCATCACTATTTCGGCGCGTGGTGGAACAACACAACCCGGCGGTCAATCTGGTTTTGACAGGCTCGGTTCACCCGACTTCTTACCCAAGTCCCAGCGTACTAATCAATTCCAGTGGACCGATACTGTAAGTCTTTCCTCTGGTGTTCACTCAATGAAATTTGGGGCCGACATACGCGGACCGATGCGGAATATCTATCTGGACGTTCCGGGCTTGCGCGGCTCCTACAGCTTTGATGGAAATCGCACCGGCATTGGAATGGCCGATTTCCTGCTCGGCTATCCTTCAGGAGCACAACTTACAAACCTGGCAGTGGTGGACCAGCGGCTCAAGATGTATTCAGGCTTTTATCAAGACGATTGGAAAGTCACTCAGAAGTTGACCCTGAATCTCGGACTCCGCTACGACTACGCGACCTGGCCGTATGAAGGCGCGGACCGCATGACAAACTTTGATCCGGTGACTGGGTTGAAGTTCACGCCGGCGAATTCGCCGGTTGGCAGAAGTTTGGTCAAGCGCGATAAAAACAATTTCGCGCCGCGCGTGGGTTTAGCCTATCAAGTTACACCCGAGACCGTCGTGCGTGCAGGCTATGGCCGTTTCTTTATGTTGTTTGAGCGGGCAGGTAGTGAGGATCAGTTGGCACTGAATCTTCCCTTCTTAGTTAACAATGTGGTGTCTGTCGGCTCCAGCACCACTACAACGGTAAACAACATTCGTCTCCAAACCGGCTTTAACCTCTCGCTCGACCCGAGCCTAGCTACTGTTACTTCGGTTCGTTTACGTGCGGTTAACCCTGAAGCGGTTGATCCCCTCGTAGATCAGTGGAACCTGGGCATTCAGCGTTTGCTCCCTGGTAACATGGTGGCCACTCTTGATTACGTCGGCACCAAAGGGACACACCTCTCAACGCTGCGCAGTTTGAACCAGCCGCTTCTCAATGCCAACGGCACCGTCATGAATGCAGTGATCAATGGCACGTTGCAACCAGTTTTTCCTTACCCCCTGCTCGGCCCTGTCGAATATCGCGATAATGGGGGCAACTCGTCTTATCACGGTGGCGAGATTACGGTGGAGAAGCGGTTTAGCCGCGGGCTCTCTTTCCGCACCGCCTACACCTTCTCGAAATCGATCGACGAGTCGCAGGAGCACCTGGCGTCGGGCGGCACCGGCAGTTTCACACAGAACAACCGAGACCTGCACGAGCGGCGTGGTCCCAGCGACTACGATGTACGGCATCGCTTCGTCGCCAGCTACATCTACGAACTGCCGTTTGGCAAAGGTCGGAGGTATCTTAATAACGGCCCCCTTTCCGAAGTCTTAGGCGGTTGGCGAATCAGCGGGCTGGGCAATATTCGAACTGGCCGACCCTTCACTGCCCGTGCCGGCGGTAACGACAGCGCTCTCGGTGGCACTCGCAGCGCTGGGATTAGCGCTTGGGCGGATTGCCTGCGGGATGGAAGCTTGTCCGGGAGTGAGCGCACCATAGATCGTTGGTTTGACCCAAATGCTTTCTCTGTACCGACAGCACTGAATCCAACGACGAATACCGTGCAACCTCGCCTTGGCAACTGCGGCCGCAACACGTTGAGAGGTCCAGGCATCACCAACTTTGATTTCTCGCTGGCCCGTTCGTTTAGCTACTTCGGCGAAGGGCGCGACCTGGAACTGCGCTGGGAGGTATTCAATATGTTCAATACACCCCAATTTGGACTGCCTGAAAGGAACATTTCTAATACCAGCGGTGTGGCCAAAATCACGTCTCTTGCGGGTGATCCGCGCGTGATGCAATTAGCGCTGAAGTTCAATTTCTGATGCACAGCTGACAGTGCGCAAAGGATGACTCCATCTTCGCAAACTGTTGATTGTTTGGTCAGATTATCGACTTTCCTTAGAGGACTTCTGAGAGCCAGCTATTGAAACGGCAGAGATTATTGCTCGGTCGTTAAGATAACTGGCTCTCTTGCTTTTAGTTCAGACTTTCAGGCTGAAACCCGCGCGCTACTAAACGTCGGGTCTTCGAGTATCAATTGTCAGAACCTCCTGCGTGAGCGCGTGGGACTTCGAAGCTAACCTGCGTTCACAGAAAGTTCACTAAATGAACGTCTACCTGGCAGAAGCCATCGGCACGATGATTCTCTTGATGCTAGGAGATGGCGTTGTCGCCAATGTGTTGCTAAACAAATCCAAAGGACAGCACGGTGGTTGGATGGTAATAACGACGGCATGGGGGTTGGCAGTCATCATCGCCATCTTCTGCGTCGGCCGCATCAGCGGCGCGCACCTCAATCCGGCGGTTACAGTCTCTCTCGCCGCCATCGGTTCATTCCCCTGGGCCAAAGTACCCGGCTACATAATCGCGCAAATTATCGGAGGGTTTTTCGGCGCCGTTGTCGTCTGGGTGCTGTACCTGCCGCATTTTGCCGAAACGGAGGACAAGGATCTCAAGCTCGCCGTGTTCTGTACCGCTCCTGCGATTCGGCGTCCTGTCTCAAACTTTATCGCGGAAGTAATCGGCAGCGCCATTCTGCTCTTCGGTATTCTGGCAATTGCCGCTAACGCGCAGAAATTATCAACGCCCACTGGCATCGATCTTTCGCTGGTCTTCAGCCAGGGGATCCAGCCGATTCTGGTTGGCTTTCTCGTTTGGGGTATCGGTCTATCACTCGGCGGCCCCACCGGGTATGCGATTAATCCGGCACGCGATTTGGGTCCGCGTCTCGCTCACGCTTTGCTGCCGATTGCCGGCAAGGGAAAAAGCGACTGGGGATATGCGTGGATTCCCGTCATAGCTCCTCTCATCGGCGGCGTCATGGGTGCGGGTCTTTTTGTGATCATAGGATTCTGACACGAAGGAAGGCCAATCATGAGTCGATTCGTCGGCGCAGTTGATCAGGGGACCACAAGCACGCGTTTCATGGTCTTTGATCACGCCGGACTCGCAGTCGCGCGTCATCAACTAGAGCATAGGCAGATATTGCCGCAAGCTGGTTGGGTAGAACACGACGCCGTGGAGATTTACCAGCGTACTTGCGAGGCAATTGAGGGCGCGCTTTCCCAGGCCGACCTCACAGCGGAGGACCTCGTCGCTGTCGGCATCACCAATCAGCGTGAAACCACTGTCGTTTGGAATCCCAGAACAAGCGAACCAATCTACAATGCCATCGTCTGGCAGGACACGCGCACCGATCGCATTATGCGCCAACTTGAAACAGCCGGCGCAGGCGAAACCATTCGGCGCAAAGCCGGACTGCCGCCGGCAACCTATTTTTCCGGAGGCAAGATCCAATGGATTCTCGATAACATCGACGGAGCTCGTGAGGCTGCCAAACGTGGTGACGCAATCTTCGGCAACATTGACACCTGGCTGATCTGGAATCTAACTGGCGGAAAAAACGGCGGGCAGCACATCACCGACGTGACCAACGCCAGCCGGACCATGCTCTTCAATCTGGCTACGCTTGATTGGGACGAAGAACTGCTCGGTCTCTTTAATATTCCGCGCCGAATGCTGCCAGCTATTCGCCCTTCTTCGGATTCAACTTTCTACGGCATGACACAGCAGAGTGGCCCATTCAAGGGTGAGGTCCCTTTGTGTGCAGACCTGGGTGATCAGCAAGCCGCGACCGTGGGACAAGTTTGCTTCGAGCCCGGCGAAGCTAAGAACACTTACGGCACCGGTAACTTCATGCTGCTCAATACCGGCACGAACATCGTGCCTTCGCACGCCGGATTGCTTACAACGCTGTGTTACCAGGTCGGCGGCGCCCATGCTGTCTATGCCCTGGAAGGTTCGGTCGCTGTGACGGGTTCCGCCGTCCAATGGCTGCGCGATCAACTCGGTATCATCAGACAAGCAGGCGACATCGAACCTCTCGCCAACTCCGTTCCCGATAACGGTGGTGTCTATTTCGTGCCAGCGTTTTCAGGACTCTACGCACCATACTGGCGTGCCGACGCACGCGGCTGCATCGTTGGACTCTCGCGCTTTAACGACAAAGGGCATCTCGCTCGAGCGACGCTGGAAGCCATCTGCTATCAAACGCGCGACGTGCTCGATGCGATGGTGAAAGACTCAGGTGTGCGATTGGAAGTTTTGAAAGTGGATGGTGGGGCAACGGTCAATGATACGTTGATGCAACTGCAAGCCGACATTTTGGGAGTGCCCGTGGTGCGCCCGGTCGTAGCCGAGACTACAGCGCTCGGCGCAGCCTATGCAGCCGGGTTAGCTGTCGGTTTTTGGCGCGATGCCGAAGAGATGCGCAGCAACTGGCAAGCGGATAAGCGATGGGAACCACGTTGGAGCGCGGACCAGCGGGAAGCAGGTCACGCCGGCTGGCAAAAAGCGATCGAGCGCACGCTGAATTGGATTGAATGTTGAAAAGCCTTAACGTGCGACGCGTGAAAGAGAGCACAGCATTTATGACACTCGAGCGCAGAAGTTTTCTAAAGCTCTTCGGCTCAGGCATCGGATTCATAGCTGCCAAAAACCTGTCGTACGCCCAGCGCGAAGAGAGAACAAGAGCTCCTACCGCTTCAAGGAAGATTCTGGTAGCCCATCGCGGCGCATCCGCTTATGCTCCTGAACACACTTTTGAATCTTATCAACTTGCGCTTAAACAAGGCGCAGATTTCGTTGAGCAGGATTTACAAATCAGTCGCGACGGCATACTCGTCTGCTTACACGATCTCACGCTCGAACGCACCACGAACGTCAAAGAGATTTTCCCGACGCGGTTTCGAGAAGAACTCATTAGCGGTGCAGTGATGAGGCACTGGTACGTCTTCGATTTCACTTTACGGGAGATCAAGCAACTCGACGCGGGTTCATGGTTCGACGTGAAATCCAAGGGCACGCGAGTCCCGACGTTTCAGGAGGCGATTGATCTTGTGCGAGGCAAAGCCGGACTCTATCCCGAAACGAAAGCTCCGGAAGTTTACGGGAGCCGCGGTTTTGATATGGAACGACTGGTGTTCGAGCTGCTCAAGAAAAATCGGCTGATTTCGGGGAGTGCCGCGCGTAACACACCGGTGATTATTCAATCATTCAGTCCCGAAAGCTTGAAAAAACTCTTCACTGCACTTAACACGGCACGGCCATTAGTGTTGCTAGTCAGCGATGAAGCGCGCGCTCGTTGGCTTACGGAGACAGGACTGGCGGAGGCGAAACAGTTTGCTACCGGCATTGGTCCGGCGAAAGCTCTGGTTGACAAGACCCTGGTTATGCAGGCTCACGCACTCGGCTTGACCGTCACTCCTTACACGTTTCGCTCCAGCAACACGGGACGCTTCAAAACCGTGCGCGAAGAAATGAGTTACTACCTGTACAACCTGGGTGTGGATGCCTTGTTTACCGACAATCCCGATTTGTTTCCGCGCGAGCGGAACAAAGAATGAGGAAAGCCCCCAACCGATAGGCCAGTATGCGACTTTTGGGTTGACGATTATAGAACCGGGATACGGTGGATGCTGTCTGAAACTCCGGGTCGCGGCTGTGCCGCTTGATGTGCGGTGGTGGCTCCGCCCCACCGGATCAGGCACTAAGTCATTCCGGGGCTATGCCCCCGACTTGGGGCGCAGCCCCAGATTCCATCAGGTCTTGTCGGAAGGGCACAGCCCTTCCGCACATCGGACGGCGAAGCCGCTTTCAAACGTTACTTGAGGAAGGCAACTAACTCTTCACGCGTTGGCAAGCCGGTGCGTGCGCCTAAAGCTCTGCACCCGAGCGCCGCGACCGCACAGCCAACCTTGAGAGTCGTCTCAATATCTTCGCCTTGCAATAAGCCGTAAAGAAAGCCTCCATGAAAGGCGTCGCCTGCGCCAGTTGTATCGACGCAGCCACCCGGTACCTGGAAAGCAGGCGTTTCCAGGAATTCTCCTTCGCACAGCACGGTCGCGCCGCGCCCGCCCTTGGTCAATCCAACCAGCGCACACCCATAGCGCGCTTTGATCTCAATGAGTGCAGCGTGCGGGTCCTCTATTCCGGTCAAGAGGCGCGGGAATTCTTTCGACGAGATGAGAACGTCAATTAACGGTAAAAGCTCCGGCAATCCTTCGTAGACGTTGTCGATGTCGGCGGAAACAATAGAACCCGCCGCTCGCGCTGCTCTTGCCATGCGGGCGCAGGCCGGTGGATCGTGCGAGTCGAGATGAATCACACTGGCTTTTCCGGCGAATTCTACGGGAGCATCGTCGGCTGTATAAGCAAGGAGCTCGTCGCGATCCCAGATAACGGTGCGCTCGCCTCCTTTCGCTTCGATGATGATATAACCGACTTGAGTGCGTGAGCCTTCTATGACTTCCGCGAATGCGACGTCAACCCCTTCATCCCGGAGCGATTGCAAACCAAAGGCGCCTTCGGCGTCCGAGCCAAAACGACCGGCGTAAGCGGTTCGCATACCCAGACGTTGCAACGCCACGATCGCCGACGCCGTTTGGCCTCCCGCCCCCTGCGAGTGTTCGATCAACTGCGTAGTGGAATCATTGTGTGGATATTCGGGAACGACGATGAGATGATCCACGGCATTGACGCCAAAACCCGCAGCATCAAATTCTCTTTCGATCGGAATGTTGAATGGAAACTGCACTAACCAATCTCCGTAATGTAGCCCAGAATTATGTCGATTTAGATAGCGGACTTGTCCGCCGTGAAAGCTCTATCTAAACGGGCGACTACTGAGGCCGAGTTTCTAACGAGAGAGCAGCAAGGAGATGATCAAACCGGGAAGCATTCGGTCCGTTCTGACTACTTCGTGCGTGACGTTCTTCCCAGTCCCCATTGCCTATTCGGCTTTGCGCCCATGACAAAGACGAGGGTTGAACCATTGGCAATATCAGCGTGGTTGATGAAGGGTTCATTCAACGGTCTTCCGTCTAATTTCGCAGACTGAATATATTTGTTCCTCGCTGATTGATTTCTGGCAATGACAGTGAACGTCCCCTTCTTGTATGGTCCACCTTTCAACATGATGGTGGCCTTCGGGAAAAGCGGACTGGTGATGGCGTAAAGAGTGCTGCCCGGAGTCACGGGGTAAAAGCCCAGAGCGCTGAAAATATACCAGGCAGACATTTGCCCGCAGTCGTCATTGCCGCTTAGCCCATCGGGTCCATTGTGATAATTTGCAATTAACGCCTCTCTGACTCTCTGCTGAGTCTTCCAGGGCTGACCGACATAGTTATACAGATAAGTGTAATGATGGCCTGGTTCGTTGCCGTGCCGGTAGTGGCCGCCGGTGAAGTTCTCATCGAGTCTGGCGGCGAATTTTTGTTTACCACCCATTAAAGAGATCATGCCGGGGATGTCCTGCATCTCGCAGAACAAGTAAGTCCATGGACTCCCTTCGGTGAACCCAGGCTTCCGCTCTTCGGGGGAAGCCCAGCTCTCCTCGTCCCAGGTTCCATCAGACTTCTTCGGGCGCATGAAGCCCAGCGCCGAATCATAAAGATTCCTGTAGTTCCG
The DNA here is from genome assembly GCA_036506215.1 of Pyrinomonadaceae bacterium. Classification (GTDB taxonomy): domain Bacteria; phylum Acidobacteriota; class Blastocatellia; order Pyrinomonadales; family Pyrinomonadaceae; genus PSRF01. The sequence continues at coordinate 23,309 of DASXSC010000124.1, forward strand.
ACTTCTGTTCATCAACATCTCGTAGTCATCGTTTTTGCCGACTGCTTTCGCGATTTGTGCAACGCAGAAATCGTCGTAAGCAAATTCAAGGGTACGCGAAACCGACTCATCTGTTTTGTCCTGCGGAACATAACCGAGTGACTTGTACCAGGTCAGACCCCCTCTGGCTTCAAATGCGGTCCAGGGCGCGCGGTCAAGCCAGCGGTTATGGGTATCTCCGTCCGGTGGCGTCATGGCATTTTTGTACATTGCCGCGTACGCTTTCTTGAGATCGAACCCTCTGAAGCCTTTCACATAAGCATCAGCGATAACGCTGTCGGCATGCGTACCAATCATGATGTTGGAATAAGTAGGATTGGGCCACTTCGGCATCCAGCCGCCTTCATCGTACATCTGCAAGAGAGCGGTAATCATGTCGGGCACTCTCTCCGGCTGGATCAGTAACAGCAATGGGTGCTCGGCCCTGAATGTATCCCAGAGCGAATAGTCGTTGTAAGAGACGCCACTGTGCACCCGGTCGTCGAATGCGCTGTAGTAGCGCCCATACTCTGAGAACGTTCGCGGAAATAACAGCGCGTGGTACATCGCGGTGTAGAAGTTTACCCGCTCCGCTTTCGAGCCTCCTTGAATCCTGATCCGATCGAGAGCCTCACTCCAAATACGCCGGCCTTCCGTTTTCACGTGGTCGAAATCCCAATCTGGAATCTCCCTTCTCAGGTTATCTCTAGCCTGGTCAATACTGATGAAAGATGTTCCTATTCTGAGCTTGATTTCTTCACCTTGAGTTGTCGCAAAGCTCGCGTACCCGCCCATCCGATGACCGCTTTCTTGCTTGCTGCCACGATGAATATCGTTGGTCTCCCACGTGCCAAAGGCCGTAAAAGGCTTGCTGAATTGAATTACAAAATAGCCTTTGAAATTGGGCAGCGGTGGACCTAACTCAGAAGACTGCCGATCGGGGTTGTAACCAGTGATCTCTTGGGCTTGCGGGTTGATTTGGATAGAGCCTCTGAACTGCTCGGAACGACTGGCAGTAACAACGATGTGAGAAGCGGCCGAAGCCGGAAACGTAAATCTTAAGAACCCGGCGCGGATCGTAGCGGTTAATTCCGCCTTGAGCGGTTTGCCCGCGTCATCCATCTTGACGGCGTAGTAGTAAGGCGTGGAAATCTCTTCCGCATGGCGAAACGACAACTTCCCGGCGATCTTGAGCTCACTGCTTATCGGCATCAAACTAACCTGACCATAGTCGCCCATCCAGATCGCTGGTTGGTGAGTTCCCAGAAATCCCTGTATCGTCGTGTCCTTATAGTTGTAGGGGCACACGCTGATCTTGTTCTCACGAGTCATGACCGTCCAGTGCGTCATGCCGAAAGGTGTAGCGACGCCCGGGATCATCCCGCCATAATCATTTTCGGTCGGACCGGTGGTGCCGATCATTGGATTGACGCTATCGATTGGCTCTTGAGCAAGAGCCTTCAGGCTCCCGCAGAGATTTAGAGCGAAACTCACAGCGATACTAACGGCGATGACCGAGATCGATCTTCTAGATTTAACCGCAATGAACATGACCAGACCCCGCCGGAATAAGAGTTTCTATGGGCTGCGATTAAACTGTACTGCCTACCGTTTGTCCAGCAACTTCTTCATCACGTTGAAACAACAATCATGTTGATTGCAGGCGAATACTCCAAAATGATTTACTGATCGCAGTTAAACTATACTAGTCCGGTCCCGCATTCTGGATTCGACGCCAATAACAGGAGAAATAACTTGAAAGCGCTAGTCAAATATGAGCGCGGCTTTGGGAATGTCGAGTTGCAGGATGTGGAAGAGCCCGACTGCGGAGACGAAGAGATCAAAATCGAGGTGAGTTATTGCGGGGTGTGCGGTACAGACATTCACGTGTATGAAGACACTTTCAAGAATTATCCGCCAGTGATCCTTGGTCATGAGTTCTCAGGAAGGGTGGTCGAAGTTGGCAGGAAGGTCCGCCACGTAAAGCCCGATGATAACGCGACAGTATTACCGGCTACGGCGGTCACATGTGGCCGCTGTCCTTATTGCCGGATGGGTTCCTTCATGTTTTGTTCAGCGAGGCGGGGAATGGGCCACGGTGTCAACGGAGCCTTCGCTAAATACGTCGTCGTTCGCAGCGATCAGGCATATGAGATCCCCGCAGGCCTCTCGCTAGCGGAGGCCGCTCTTTGCGAGCCGTTCGCTGCGGCGGTTCAGGCTGTGTTACAGCAAACAAATGTGAGGCTCGGCGACATAGCTTTGATATCGGGGCCTGGGCCGATTGGTCTACTTTGTCTGAAAGTCCTTCTCGCAGAAGGGATCAAGACTATTGTCGCCGGTACGCACGAAGACAAGCTGCGACTTGAAAAAGCCCGAACGCTCGGCGCCGCTGCCGTCGTTAACGTGAGCGAGCTGGACTTATCAGCCGTGGTCGCGGAAGAGACGGCAGGTACTGGGATCGACGTGGCGTTTGAGTGTGCCGGCGCGACCGCTTCGGCCGCCAACTGCTTGCGGGTGCTGAAGCCTCTCGGCCAATACACTCAGGTCGGGATTTTTGGTCGTGAGGTCACGGTCGACTTTGATCAAATTTTCTATAAACAGCTGCGAGTGGTGGGGTCCGTAGGCTACACAGCCGCGACCTGGGATCGCCTCCTCAAGGTTCTCGCACAGAAGTCGGTCAGCCTAACGGATCTCATTAGCCACAGGATGCCACTTAAACGATGGCAAGAAGCCTTCAGGCTTTGTGAAAGCAAGGAGGCCATAAAAGTACTCCTATCACCGTCCTAACCAATGAGACTTTACGACCAAGCGGATTGCATTGCCTTCGTATGAACAGTGAACGCCACTTCTGCCGAGGATATTCTGACGGACTTACGTACCCGGAAGAATTCAAAAATCTCACCAGCGACCAGATGTTCGCCACAAAAGCGAGGACTTGCATTTATACAGTTTCGCCAGCTGGCACGGAAATCTTTAGGAAACCGACTCCGCGGTCATAGCTATCAGCAACTAAGGGGTACCAGTTCGTGCCGTACGCGGAAGCGAACGACACTTCCGGGCCGATGTAAAATATGTATGCTCGCGCGGCCCCTCTTCTTAGTGCCTACCATTCGGATTCAACTGACGGAGGGAGATCTTGCGAGTTCTTAAGCAGGCCCACGAGCTGCCAGATCTCATCATCGGAGAGCATGGCTCCCCAGGCGGGCATGCCGGTATTTCTTATGCCGTGCTTGATGGTCCAGAAGAGTTGCGAGTCTGTGTAATTCGGCATTCCTCCAGGGAGCTGCGGCGCCGGCGGATAGAATGATTGCCCGTAGGCGCTCGGATTGTCTCCGGGTGTGCTGTGACAGCGCGAACACATCGCTTTATATGTGCTCGCTCCCGCCTTCAGATTCTCTTCATTGATTGCAAGGTGGTTCGTATCTGCGGAAGCATGCCTAACAATCGAAGCGTGAAGTACCAAAGGCATGACCCTCGCCTCAAGACTTGAGTGAGTCCCGTCCGCATTCACCGGCATTAACCCGAGGCGCATTACTACAAGAGCTGATAGCAGCAATATCACTAACATCAGAACCGCACCTAAGAAAACTTTTCGCACGTCTTTCTCCTCAGCTCGCTGGAGTTTGGCCGCAACCGTGGCCCATCGAAGATCAATAAAATGTGGTCAGGAACTCAGCGTGTGATTCAACCCGCGAGCTGGAGAAAACTCGCCCCCAGATCTCCAACCCACGCGTCGAACCCACAACGTCCATCGCTGTTCCGACGGGCCCCGCCCGCCCGCTGTACAAAGACTGCCCCCTGAGCCTTCGCACTCTTAATGGACGCTGAATCATCCGGAGAGTCATTCAGTAACGATGATCGTTCCGGTCATGTCCTCATGACCTTCGCCGCAGAATACGTCACACGAGAAAGTGAACTTGCCCGTCTTGTTTGGAGTAAATCGAATCCGGGCGGTTCCGCCCGGGTTGACATCGGTACGAATCCCAAACGCGCGCAAGTTGAATCCGTGCTTGCGATCCTGGGAAGAGATTACCAACACAATTGACTCGCCCCTCTTCACGGTGATCGTGTCAGGCGTGAATTCGAATTTCTTCGCTGTTATGTGAATCTCTCGTTCTGTTGGGAGCGCATTAGCGCGGACGTGGAGAGCTAACGCCGATATGATTGTTGCGCTTATGAGTAGAGCGCCCGCGATTAAGACTCGTTTCTTCCGATGCATCAAATTATCCTCCATTAAGATTAAGTTCAGTTATGCCGTACTTGACTCGCCTTACCTCAGCTTCGATATTTCTCAGGCCGAGCCCCTTATAGGGCGCGCTCGCGTCCCACGGTATTGGCGCTTTCTTGGGCACGGAGCCAGGAGCCGGTAAAGGGAACATTAGTGACTTCGCCGAATGGTGCGCTATGTGGCCAGTCATTTGGTGGTGCTCCTGATGAATGTGCCCATAGAACACCGTTACATTCTTGTGCGGCATTAGCGCATCAATCACTGCGGAACCATCCCTGGTAGCCCAATCCCAGTCCGGATAGAGATCGAACAGCGGCCGGTGTGTTAGCACCACGATGCGCGCATCTGTTTTCTGTTGCTTCAAGTCGGCTTTGAGCCAGTTAAGTTGTGAGTCGCCTATGATGGCCCCTGGATCGGATACGTTATCGAGCACGATGAAATGCACGCCCTTGTGATCGAATGTGTAATTGAGTTTGCCGAAGAACTGCTGATACGCATCACCACGATCGAGCGAAGCGTCGTGCTCGCCGGCCATGAAATGAACGGTAGGAACCTTTAGTTGTCCGACGATGTCTTTGAACTGCGCCATTCTATCTTTGCGAATCTGTACGTCGTCGGTTGTGTGCGTTAGGTCACCCGTAAAAACGATGAAATCCGGCTGCTCTTCGAGGCCATTGACCACCTGTACCGCTTTCTTAAGCGTGCCTTCAGCATCCGGATTCACCTTCGGTCCCGAGAAACCCCAGTGCGTATCCGAGAGTTGGACAAAGTAAAAATCCTTATCAACCTTTTTGCCTGCATAGCCGTTTGCATAATCTAAGGCTGAGCCAAGGGTGTTAAGACCCAGACTCGAAGCAAATACGATCCCGCCACCTAAACCTGCAAGTTTTATGAACCCACGCCTGTCCATTTCGCTCATCTGTATCCTCCCGACAAACCGTAGCTGTGACTCAAAATGTCCGCCATCTAAACATACCGACTTGGCTTCGGAAATATTCCCGCGCCCTTCAATTAGTTGCGGATCGTGAAGGCGCGCTAGGAACCATGTTTTGCTCGGATGGTCCAGCCTGCTGTGAGCTTATACAGAAAACTGTACAAGAGTGGAGAGAGGACGGAGGCCAGGATCAGTCTCAGGATCCAAATGGATTCGGCGTGTACCTGTGGCGTGCTGGAAGTAACTATGAAGCTGGTAAATCGGATAATACTCGTCACGGCACACATAGTGAGGGCAACAAACATGCGTATGATGATCTGTTTCATGATCTTCCTTTTTCAGCTTGCGACCTTCCAGAGGCCCCACGCTCTGCTCATTTGTATCGCACCAATCTCGACCTCTCTAAAAAGTAAGACTCATTTACCAGCTACTTTATTCCAGGAGTGCAATTTCATTTGACTCCGAGAACGAGTGGACTTTGTCATGACCTCATCTGTCCTATATCGCGTGCAATGCGGAAACGTACTTGAGAGGCAATCCTATGGATCGGTATCAGTTTGCTATAGGCAGGATGCTTGAAGCGTAGGTTGTGATTGAGATAAACCTTCTAACTGTAGTTTAACCGCGGGAGACGTTGTCACAGGCTCGCTGGGAGGTTTTCGTTGCCTGAGCAGGCGACGCATTTTCATCCGAGCTTTGTGCAGTTGCGACTTGGATGTTCCAGCCGTGCAGCCCAGGATGTTTGCGATTTCGAAGTGTTGTAATCCTTCAATATCGTGAAGGATAAAGACGGTGCGATATCCAGGGGCCAGTTTAACAATCGCTTCGTCCAGTGCCAGCCGATCAAGTATCGGGAAGCTCGTTCTAACGTTGAAGGCTTTAGTTACTTGCTCCGGCAGTTCGCCGGATTCGGTCAGTTGCTCTTTTCTGCGGCGATTTTTCCGAAAGTGCATCAGCACGAGGTTGACCGTTAGACGGTGCAGCCAGGTCGTAAAAGCGCTTTCTCCACGAAAGGTATCCAGCTTGCGAAATACCTGGACGAAGACCTCTTGGGTTAGATCTTCCGCCTCTGCGGTGTTTCCAGTCATTCGCAGGCACACGGCATAGACTTTTCCGTGATGAAGCTTGAAGAGTTCCTCGAAAGGCAGCAATTCACCTTGTATCATTTTTTCGTATTTGACCGGGTTGTCTATCAACATAATTCCTCTGACCGGATTCTGTTTCGGGGCTGGAAAGTAATATCAGAAACACCTCTTTCGTTCTCGTTCAGTGACTCCGAGCGCTCTCATCAGTAATTACTGGCTTTCCCCAATCAATATTCCCGGATAAAAAAAATCGGTCAAAGCGGGAATAAAAGTGGCGTTAAACCAGTCTTGATGGGTGGACAGCGTAGGAGTACAAACAGGTAGATCGATTGCAACAGCAAAACAAACTCGCCACTTTTGAGGAAGCAGTCATACCGCACCTGGACGCTGCCTATAACCTGGCACGATGGCTGACGCGCAACGATACGGACGCTGAGGACGTGGTGCAGGAGGCCTTCCTGCGGGCATTCAAATTCTTCGGGGGTTTCCGTGGCGAGGACGGGCGTTCCTGGCTACTGGCGATTGTGCGCAATACCAGCTACACCTGGATGCGTAATAACCGTACGCCCGAATTGAGCACCTCCTTGGATGATGATCTGCACGAGATTGAGAGTAAAGACTTGAATCCAGAGGCGCTCCTGGTGCAATGCGCGGACACGCTGTTGGTCAGACAAGCGCTGGAAGAATTGCCGATAGAATTTCGCGAAGTGCTGGTGTTGCGCGAATTGGAAGAAATGTCCTACAGAGACATAGCTAGCATTACGGATTTACCGCTTGGTACAGTGATGTCTCGTCTGGCTCGCGGCCGCAAGCGGTTGCAGCTAGCTCTTACAAAGCAAATGCACGCGGAGGTTTAAGTTGAGTTGTCAAAAAGCAGAGGATTGGATTCACGGCTATTTAGATGGCGAGCTGGATCTGGCGAGAAGTCTGGAGGTCGAGCAGCATATGCGTGAATGCGAAATCTGCGCGCGCTCTTATCGCAGCCAAGTAACATTGCGTTCATCTCTGAAAGGTGAGTCGCTCTATTATGGCGCGCCAGAGAAGTTGAAGAAACGCATTCAGTCTTCGTTGCGTAAGGAGGCCAAGTCCGAAATGTTCCCGCGTGCGTTCGGCTGGCGCTGGTTAACAGTGGGGGCTTCACTGGCTTTCATGCTTTTGATTGGGGTTGTGGTGTGGAGGATTGTGCCCAGGTCTGTTGGTCCCTCAGGCGACGAGCTTCTGGCCCAGGAGATCGTTTCCGATCACGTCCGCTCATTACAGATGCCGGGCCATCTCACCGATGTGCTCTCCTCTGATCAGCACACAGTCAAGCCCTGGTTCGACGGCAAGGTGGATTTCGCTCCCCCGGTTAAAGACTTTGCCAGCCAGGATTTTCGTCTCTATGGGGGTCGATTGGAATACTTGAATAACAGAACTGTGGCGACTCTCATCTATCAACGCCGGTTGCATTACATCAATCTGTATATCTGGCCGGCAGAGCAAGCAGGCGTGACAGGCGAAATAACTACGCAACGCCAGGGCTATAACCTGGCTCATTGGACCAGCTCAGGCATGAACTATTGGGCCATATCCGATTTGAACCGAGTCGAGCTGCAAGAGTTTGCGCGTCTGGTGCAACAAAGTCAGTGAGAGACTAAGAACTTCCAACCATCACCTGTTCCCGAGTTTCTTTGTGCATCTGGCTCTTCAGAATTTGTTGGAGACGCTTCCGGGCACGCGCCAGGCGTGACATCACAGTACCTACAGGAATCTCCGCCACGTCCGCGATTTGTTTATAGGATAGTCCCTCCAATTCTCGCAGCACGATTGCCTCGCGAAACTCAGCAGGCAACCCTTCCAACGCTTGTCTGACCATTTGGGTGTCTACGCTTTGCAGTAAGAGGGCTTCCGGATTCAAGTCTTTGCTCTCAATCTTGTGCAGATCATCATCCAGGGAGGTCGTCAATTCGGGCGAACGGTTATGCTGCAGCCAGGTGTAACAAGTGTTGCGGACGATCGCGAGCAACCAGGACCGGCCGTCGCCACCGTGAAAGCTGCCGAAGTGTTTAAAGGCGCGCAAGTAAGCTTCCTGGACCACGTCTTGGGCATCCGTTTCGTCCCGAGTGAGCCAGCGGGCCAAATTGTATGCCGCACTTAGATGTGGCAACGCAGCTTTTTCAAAATTCTGTAGGAGATTTTCCATAGTCCTCCTTCGCACGCGCTCGGCATGCTCTCAATCGTTCGCGCTGAAGCCTTCGCTTTATTAGTAGCCTGCGTCGCATGAGCTTTGCCCTCTTTCGAACTGAATCGCCTTGTGCAGCCTCGCACTCCCTAATCTGTTCAGGCACGACCTGAGTAGTAGTCACTTCATTGGTCCGGTCACCCGATCATTCAAGCAACTATCAAGGAGAACCGGGCGGTTGTGCCGTCCGGTTCCTCTACAGCCCCAGGGTATAAATCCTAGTCGCCACCCTTGCCTTTCTTGTAGAAGAAGTAGTCGGCCCTATAGGGCACGAACGCCTGGTGTCCGAGGTCCATTTGCGAAAAACACCCCTTCGAGGGCGCTAACCCTCCGAAGGTATTCAATCGCTGAATGAAGGTGGTTTTCGTCAATCGATCGCCACCCATTGGTCCCGCTTGGGTTCCAGTGTCCTTCACATTTAATAACAGCCAGGCAATCGAGTCCGCCCTCACGACGGCCGAATTGACCAAACTGGCCCAGACGGTGCTCGTGTCTCTGGAATCCTGCCAAGTGACGCGTATGATGCCGTTCTGCACAGGGTTGGGGCTGAAGAAGTGAGTGCTAAGTTGCACTCCCTGATCGTTGAACAACGTCGCCTGCGGCGTAAACAAAGTAAAGGCGACACGTAAAGGACAGTTCGCTTTGGTTGGATCGCAAGGTGAGCAAACGTAGTTCTGGGTGCCGACGCCGCGTCCCAGGAGGAAAGCTTCGTTGCCTGCTTCCACCTGAATGCCTTCGGGCACCGGTGGCGGGGTAATATTCTGGGCGTGGGCCGGCTGCGACAGCGAGACCATGAAACCCACCGCCAGTGCAGTGGAGCACGCGACGAGCAGAACGCGACGCGTGATCTGATTTTTCAGTACATTGTAATTCATGGTATTTCCTTTCGCGCCCTGGGCGCGGGGTTATGGTGGTTGCCGCTCGGTTCATGACATGAATCCTTTATGAGATTCAGCCGTTCTCTGCAGCAGCCCACGTTGCTTGAGCATTGCGCGTTGGAGCTCAATCGCCTTGTGCAGCCGCGCACTTCCTAAGCTGTTCGGCCACAAAGAGCGGAGCGTTTACCTGTCGAACTCCGCGGCTCATCAAACTTTTGATAACCGCAAGTCCGTCACAGTCGATAAAGCAAATGTTTTTCAAATCAAGACTGAGCCGCATTTCTTCCTCCAACACCGACTCAGCGGAATCGCGTAATAACTCGATCCATTGGCCAGTTACCCGCCCATCCAATTGCAGAGTAATTTCCTGGTTCGACGTTGCAACTTTTGTGATCTTCAGCATTCGGGTGCCCCTCTTTGAAACGTGTCGCGAGGTCGTCTATCGAGCGCGGGGACTTCCTTGTTCAACTCCCGCTGTTAGTGGTTGTTACGGGAGCCAATCTACTAATTCCCAACTGGGAATGGTTTGGGACGCCAAAACAATGCCTGGCGCCCCACTCCCGCTAGCTCGCACTTCGTATTTGTAGTTTTCTTATGGAAGCGCTTGGGGTTCGCCGTAGATAAAGTCATCCAGCATGACAATGTCATTCTTGCTGTCATCATCCGGACCTGGGGCAACGTCGCCGGTCGTGATCCGCACCCGAGCGATCCGAGCGTCGTTAAATTTGACGCCGAAGAACGATTGACTTCCATCGCCAGGCGAGGCTGGGACAAAACTGCTGAACAACAACTCGCCGTTGACACCGAAAAACTCCACCAGCGTGCTGGCGCCGCGGTTGCCACGCTTTTCGCCTGGACCACTGCCATCCGGTTGATCGACGTCAGTGAAGACTGCGCCAAAGCCGCTAACTGTTGCTGGAGTATTTCCACCTGAGCCGGGTAGAAAGAACAATGCGTCGGTGATGTTGCTCCCTACCGGCGTGAACAGGCGAAAATTGCTAAAGGGCTTGAAAATCGTTGCGTAGCTCGGGTTGTTGAAAAGGACTGCGAGGCCGCCCTGCGCCCCTCCCGATGGAGGTGCCTGAGAAAGCCCGATTCCCGGTGTAGTGAATTGGCTGCCGCGGGTGTTGAGAAATACGTTGAACGGCGTTACCGGAGCCGTAGTAGTAGTATCAACTCCGCCGGCACCGTCCCAATTGATCTCACGGTGACCGGTCGTAAGTGACCCAGCATTGCCGTTATTCGGGTTTCCCAGTGCAGCGCGGAACGCATCGACCGAGCTTTGAATCGAGGCGACGTTTGGTCCAGCAGCCTGGAACACAGTCGGTGGAACAAAATCTGTGGTTGTGTTTTCCTGCGCGTGCGCGGTCTGTTGAGTTGTGATCGGCAGGACAATCGAAAACAAGCCAAAGGCGGCGGCGGCGAACATTAAAAGCGCATACTTCTTCATAGTTGCATATCCTCTCTAAATGTTTAGGTGACTCGTGAAACAGACCTGACAAAATCAGACCCAAGTCGTTGACAAGTCATCGTGTTTCAGATCCAGTATGTCGGCGACGCAACTCTGTGATCTTCATCATTCATTAATATCTCTTTGAAATTTGTCGCGAGCCGTTCCAGTGCAGCTTGTGTGCCTCGCTTCCAGGCAACGAACTTGGGAGTCAGCTTCCGCTTGATTAGTTGAAGATGTGAGAGTTTTGCTGAGAAAACGTGAACCGGGACTGCGAAAAAGTAGAACCGCTCCGCACAGTGGTCCACGGTATTTAGTAGTTAAAGGGATTAGCCTTTGGCAGGGAGCTACGACATGCGGTGGGCGGAGCGTTTGATTCCTAACTTTCCCATCCTGTGTCGTAACGTATTCGGATGCATACCAAGAACCTTCGCAGCACCGTTTGCGCCCTCTATCACCCCATGGGTCTGCTGCAGCACAGCGGAGATGTGCGCCCGCTCAACTTCTTCGAGGGTCTTGAGCGCAGAAGATGGCCCGGTAGGCTGAGCCGCTTCCGCCACTTCTCGCGCTGGGTCGCGAAGAGGTTCGGACGCCGAGACGCTGATTAGATCGGTCTCCAACTGGAGAATCGGGCCGGGAGAGAGGATCAAAGCCCGCTCGATGACGTTTTGCAGCTCTCTTATGTTGCCGGGCCAGGAGTAGCCGATGAGCTTATCAGTGCCCGCCGCGGAGATGCCCTCCATCCTTTTGCCGAGATTCCTGGAATATCGAGAAAGGAAGAACATCGCAAGCTGAGGAATATCGGAACGACGTTCACGCAACGGGGGCACTTCCAGCGGAAAGACGTTCAATCGATAATAGAGATCCGAGCGGAAACTGCCGGCACTGATTGACTCCTGAAGGTTTCGATTTGTCGCGGCGATGATCCGCACGTCAACCTGCACGGAACGGTTGCTGCCGACCGGCTCGAATTCGCGCTCCTGAAGAACGCGAAGCAACTTGACCTGGGTCTCCAAAGGCAGTTCGCCGACTTCATCAAGAAAAAGTGTCCCGCCATTGGCAAGTTCGAAGCGGCCGATGCGCCGCTCAAAGGCGCCGGTGAAGGCACCCTTCACATGCCCAAACAGTTCACTCTCAACCAAACCCGCGGAGATGGCGCTACAGTTCACCTTTACCAGGGGACGATTCTTGCGCGTGCTGCGGTCATGAATGGCCCGCGCGATCAGCTCCTTCCCCGTCCCTGTCTCTCCATAGATGAGCACGCTGGAGTCAGTGGGGGCGACCTGGTCGACTCGTCGCAGAAGCTCAAGCAGCATTGGGTCGTTACCCACGATCTCCTCGAAGTTATGGACGGTGCGAATCTCCTCCTGAAGATAGACATTCTCTCTCTCGAGCCTTGCTTTCAACGTCGCGATCTCTTCATACGACCTCATGTTTGCGATCGCTAATGCGACCTGATTCACGACTTCCTGCAGCAACTCGGCATCTGCCTCGGAGTACCGGTTCCTTGTCTCACTCCACAATGTAAACGTGCCGATGCTGTTGCCCAGCGCCACGAGTGGTACGACGCAATAGGACTGAATACCTTCAGCGACAAGCCGCTGGTCGCCCGGGGACTGCTGTTCCTTTTCGAGATCGCCACGCACGACCGTCTGTTGATGGTCAAGAACCCATGCCGAAATGCGGGTCTCTTGCAGATCGTATTCCTTTCCGAGACGGAAGAACTTAGATTCAGTGTCGCTGTCCATAGAGAGGAGCTTCAGGGTTTTCTTTTCCGGCTGATGAAAAAGGAAGGCAGCGCGGTCGAAGGGGACGATGCGACGAATAGCTTCGTACGCTGAAGCGAAAA
>DASXSC010000125.1:0-26692 GCA_036506215.1 Pyrinomonadaceae bacterium
TCAGTAGCGCCACGCGTGAATACTCAGCGTCAACTACTTCGGTCTACAAATTCATTGACCCAACCACCCACCCGAAAATCCCGCACGCTGGAGGCCGGCAACAATGTAGGGACACTTCCGCATCAATCGCCAGAGAAACCCGGATCTGTAATTTTCAATCATCATGACGATCGGACCCTGATCGAGGCCATAGTACCCTGCCGAAACCCAGCCCTTACCTTTACGACCGCTTGAAGTAAAGGTTGGGTTGTAGCTGCACTTAAACCCGTATTTGCTGGTCATCTCCGGATGGTCTTTGTTGATGCGTTGGAGAGACGGCAGAACCACTTCAGGGGCAAACGGTAACGATCCAGCGACAGCCCAGGGCGCAAGCGTGCCGTCATCTGGACCATAAGGAATGGCGCGCGCAATATAATCGTAAATGCGGATCTTCCTACCATTAACTCGAAGAACTGCGGGGCCCGGACCATCACTCGCGGTGATTCCCCAGCAGAAACGATCGTAGCCTACGAATTTTTTCGGATTGCGCATTGCATAGGCCTGCTGGGCATAAATAGCGCGCCGGCTGTTCTCGAAATAATCGATTGCCTTGCGGCTCATGTAGTCGTCCTGGATACCACGGAGATCTACCCAGGTGTGCGACAACTGATGAATGAATAGCGGACCGGCATACACAAATTCATGTCCATACAGTTTCTTCCACTGATATGTTTTAGTGAACGCGGAATAGCTCTTTTCCGGCAACGGAAAAGTAGGCGATCCGAGACCTAACACGTAGAGGATTAACGCCTCGCTATATCCGGTCCATCGATATTTGATAAAACCAGTCTCAGGCTTCCATCCGTGCGTTACTGTGAGGCCTCCATTCTGCGCCCAATGCCAGTCTGCCCGGTTGTATAGCGCTTCAGCCAGCCTGCGAATTTCCTGCTCTTCCTTTGTTTCGCCGTCGAAGTACATTGCGGCCGTCAGCGCTCCGGCGAGCAGGTAGGTTGTATCGATTGTTGAAATCTCTGACTTCCAGACTCGCTTGCCCGCTTTCATGTCAAGAAAGTGATAATAGAAGCCTTTGTAGCCGATCGCGTCAGGTTCAGCGCCCTGTGGACCGTCATGGAAAAAACGCAGGCTTAGCAGGCTGCGCTTTATCGCTTCGGCTCGAGTGATATAGCCGCGCTCCACACCAATTGGGAACACCGTGAGAGCGAATCCTACGACAGCGATAGAGCATGGTGCTCCCTGGCGCGTGTTGTCGGGAACAAGGCCATTCTCGAGATTCATCTCATTCACGAAGTATTTGAAAGTGTCGCGTTCAAGCTGCACTAGATCTTCGTCGCTTAATGATGGCTCTCGTACTTTCATCTTGAAATTCGCGGAATTCAACTTTGAAGTGCAACAGCTCGCGGACTCGTCAGCATAATTGAGACGCGAGACTGTAACAGTCGACCAACAATGGCGTTTATCCTAATCAGAACCGGAAGCGGACCGGTGGTGGTAGCGACCGGCCAGGGAATCAACTTTATCCGGTGCAGTATTTCAATCGCTGATCGCGGTCACTCAAGTATTAACAACTACGATTGAGTCCCTGGCCGGTCGCTACCGCTCCCGGTTCTGATTCGGGTTATTCTTCGTTCGGCGCAAATTCAATTGTTATTGCCGCGACCGCATGCGGCGCCAGACTCATCTCCAAAAACATCGCACGGTCGTTGTAACTCCAGGACTGTTTTTCCTTCACCAGCAACGACCCTTCTTGTAGTTGCTCAACCTCCGTCTCAGTCAGATATTCAGGTTGGCCCATCTGCTCCCATAAAGCTCTTGCGTTCGCATGCGTAGCATCAATACGTTGAATATGGGCAGCGAAAGGTTCTGAGGCGCTATCCAGCCTTATCTTAATCGCTTCCGTATCAATCGAATGACCGGGTGTCGTGTGATTTGTCAGCAAAACTGTCAGCGTCGAATCTTTCCGTATGACCGAGCAGTCAATAGTTTCATGCAGGCCATCAACCAGAAATTGCTCGGTGCCCAGGTAATGAAGAAGTTCAAAGGCGCGATAAGTTGGTTTGGGAATCCCATGCAGGTTGAGCAGACCGAAGCCGCCATGGAAAGGAACTGAAGGCAAACACTTCTCTTCGAAGATGTCTGAAAACGTCCAGAAGCTGTAGCCTGCCACCAGGCCCTTCGCTTCAATTATGGTTGACGCGGCAAACGCTGCGGCGTAGGGCTCGTCGTGCAATGGGTCTCGCGGATTGGAGGAAGAGTTCCATTCGGTATAGTAGACAGGTTTGCCCCCCGCTCGACGACGTGTATCCTGGGCCACTTCTCGCATGATTCCGCGCTGGCTTTTGAAGAGTTGGATTTCAGAATTTACATTGCTTTCGAAACCATCGGTAGGATAATGATGTGTACTGATGAAATCGGCCGCTATTTTCTTTTTCTCGCAAAAATCGACAAAATCTTCTATCCACTCGCTCTTTGCCGTCGCTGGGCCGCCTACCCTTAGCGAATCGTCAACACTTTTAATAGCTTCAACTGTGTAACGGTATAACTTGAAATAGTCGCGCTGGTCTCCTGTCCAGAAGGATTTTAGGTTTGGCTCGTTCCACACCTCAAAAAACCACTGACTCAGCTCCTTTAGTCCGTAGCGATCTACGAGATGAGTAATAAGCTTACGGATGAAAGTAGCCCATTGCCTGTAGTCTTTCGGAGGCGTCACATTCGCTTTGTAATGAAAGACTGTCTTGCTGCCTGAGGCTAGCGCTTCCGGCATGAAGCTCAACTCCACAAAGGGCTTCATCCCTATGGAGAGGAGGTAATCGAAAATCTGATCTACATTGAAAAAGGAATAGATGAGGTCTCGCTTAGGTCTTGCGAGTGTGCCCAGGTCATCTGAGAGTAGGCCATGGAATCGCACGTATTGAAATCCCAGTTCCTCATGGCAGCGTTTCAATTGCCCTTGCCAATCGGCTCTTAAGGCCATTGGGGCGTGATCGCTGCCGACACAGTGCTCCCAAAAATGCGGGAATGGCGTGGTCTTCGATGCCAGGTCGCAGAAGAATTCGATACTGGTCATGCGTTCTAGTGATCTTCCCCGCTTAAATGCTTGCGTTTGTAAAAAACTCCGAGCGCCAGTCCGGCAACACCTGCGCCCGTCATCGCCAGCCACTTACGATTCATGTTGGCCCAGAGTTGCGGACTCGATGTGGTGGCACGCTCACCAAAACTGCCGTGCGCACCGTGATCGCCCGGCACCGGCTCCCAAAGGTTGTCTCGACGGCCCGCTTCTACGGGCTCATCGGTCTGTTGCGCATCGTAGCCGTTTTCAGCCAGGTAGCGGTCGGCAAACCCAGGCGCGAGCTTGTCCGTGACTATCGCTGCAACTGTTGGATAACCCACGTACATCTCGCGCCGATCGTTATGCGCTGCAAACAGGACTGATTCAGCGCCTATCTCCGGCTGATAGATCGGCGGTACCGGCTGTGGCTTACGAGGAAGACGAGACTTAACCCATGAGAATTGAGGAGTATTCATTGCCGGAAGTTGCACCATCGTCACACGCACCCTTGATTTGTCATGAATCAACTCGCTACGCAGCGAATCCTGGAAGCCCTGAATGGCGTGCTTAGCAGCACAATAAGCAGACTGTAGCGGAATACCGCGATAAGCCAGGGCAGAGCCGACTTGCACAATTACGCCACGATCCCGCGGCAGCATTCGTTTCAGCGCGGCGAGCGTGCCATAAACAACTCCCAGATAAGTTACTTCCGTTACGCGCTTATAGTCGTCCGGCGTCATTGATTTGACTGGCGAGAAAACGGAAACCATTGCGTTATTGATCCAGATGTCGATGGGGCCAAATTCGCGTTCCACTATCTCCGCAGCCTGCTCGACCTGCTCGGCGTTAGCTACATCAACCGGCAGTACAATGGCCCTGCCGCCCAAAGATTCAACCTCGCGTTGTGTGGCTTCAAGGCCGTCGCGCCCGCGCGCGAGCAATCCTATGTCTGCTCTTTGACGAGCAAAGGCCCTCGCTGTTGCTCGTCCGATACCTGCCGATGCCCCGGTAATTAAAACGATTTCAGGCTTTGCTCGTTGCAGCGATGCTTCACTCTGCTGTCCTGGTTCTTGAAGGCTCATTCAATGCTCCGCCATAAACTAAGTTGGAGGTCGAATAACGGTACTCAACCTGGGGTTGCAACTCAAGCTCTTCACTGGGACCGCGGGCGTCCCGCCCGCTAACTTGGGCAGGCGCCCGCATCGGGAGTTGACATTAACGTATCTCGGAGCGGGCGGGATGCCCGCGATCCCCGAGAATCTTGCGCACGATTTGTCTCGTGACTTCGACGGTCAGGCCGTAAACAAAGTGTGAAGTGAGTGCATAAACATGCGTCGAGAGCGGGTAGTCCATCGGACCTTTCGAGAAGCCCAGCAATGGCACTGCACCTTCATCGACCAGCAACCAAAAGGCGGCGCCAAAAGGTAGGCCTGCGCTTGCCGTAACTTCGGGGGCGACTTCTGCCACTGCGCCGTATAGTCCGCCCACGGCCGTGCCAAGACTGTAGTGAACAGCCGGGCCGGCGATCTTCTTTTCGCTTTCAGTCAACTTATGGTGAAAGAGACTTTCGGAGATTGCGGAGGCGGCCCGGACGGTCGTGTCCTGCTCTTCATTGTTCGATTGCTTTTCTACTCGCCGACTTTTTTGGAGCGAGGCTTGCGCGCTCTGTTTCCGATCCTCATTATTAGCTAGCCTGGTCCACAATTCCTGAAATCGGTTCATGGTCCAGGAGGCAATCAGACCGCCGATCAGGCCTGCGGCAAATCCCTTCAGAATGTTCTCGTCACCGTTTCTTCGATCTTTGTTTCCCATAATGCTACGGTCCCTCTTCGTGACGAACTCTGAACTGCTTGAGCTAGTGCCTCCACAAAGTAGTTTAGAGTTCGAGCTTTAGCTTGCCGGTTTACCAAGGCACAACCTGAAGGTTGAACTCTGAACTGCTTGAGTAGCGCCCCCCACAAAGTAGTTTAGAATCAAGTCCCCGCGAAGTGGTTGATTCAAGCAGGACTGGCTGCGACGCATAACCCGGTTGCTACCGCTCCCGGTTCCCTATTACTCGACCCACGACGCGAAGATTTCTACCAGAACATCTGCGGCGGTCTTTCCATCGCAACGCCTTAATTCCGAAGGCTTACAACGACTTCAGGTATTCCACCAAGTCACTTTTCTCCGCTGCCGTCAGGCCCAGACCGAAACACGTGTTGTAGTGGTTAACGACGTCCAGCAAAGTTGCAAATCGACCGTCATGGAAGAAGCCACCCCTTTGATGCGTCCAGAGGCCCCGTAACGGCGATGTACGATAGTGTTCATCAGGCGACCGCTTAGCTTGGAAATCGTCAACACAGATTTGTGCGGGCGGGTGCATGTTCCAGCCTGGTTCGCTGAACAATGGCGGAACATGGCAGGCCGCGCACTGACCCTTCACATTGAATACCGTCTGCCCTGTGGTTGCCGCGACGACATCAAAGCTCCCGTCAAGCGGTCTTGGCGCTGGGATGCCGAGCTGATAAAAGTGAAGAGCGGCGAGCTTTGAAGTGATTAGGTCGGGTGCATTCCGTACGTTTCCGAAACCATTCGCCGCGGCTATCGGAAACTTCGCCGCATCGTTCAGGCGAGGGTCGAAAAAAGTCCCCCTTCCGTGCATTTCCAGGTTGGATACAAAGGCGTTCCAGTGTGTGACTGAGCCCCAACCGGTCCAGGTATGGAGGTTCACGCCGGCGAGACCGAAAGCGGGCGGAATCAACGTAGCTGCCGGCACGTTCGTACCGGTCACCACGCCATTGGAGATCTGTTGCGGATTAAATGCTTTGCCATCGAGGATGAGCTCGGCGTCAAACTTTCCCGGACCCCAGCTTCTCAGTACAGTTCGGACGGTACCTTGATCAACCCCTAAGAGATTAGCGAAGGGACTCAGGTCTGGAGCCAGGGCAACAATTTCTCCTACGTTGAGATCGCGGTTGGCCCAGCCATCAAGCCGCTGCCCAACGCCCGTAGTCAGCGAGTTATCAACTGTGGAATGGCACAGGGCGCAGGTGATGCCAACAGACCGGAGACCGTTATCTTCGTTGAAAAACCCTTCGACCCCCAAGACTGCATTGTGCCTAAGCAATACAAGCGTGACGGCCGGATCATTCAGGTCGAGCTTGCCTTGTTTCAGTTGTTTGACGACGCCAGCTGGAAGTGCATCCACATCGACTTTAAGACCTAAGGCCAAGGCTGCGCTCGGACTCAGGCCAGGTCCTACACCGCCAAACTGAGTGCCTTCGATTGCCTGGTGAAGTTTGAGCATGTCGCCCCAAAAGGCTTCATCGCCGAATGTGTCGAAGCGGAACGTTTGCCTGCCCTGACTAACCATCTGGACAACGTTATCGTCGATCTGTTTGTCGAAACTGAGAAGTGCAACTACGAGGGAACCGGCGGGACTAGCAATTATCAGTAAAGCCGCTGCGACGGCAATTGCCAGAACAATCAGTTTACGCAACCTTCCGATACCGATGCGTTCCTTAGCACCAATGCTTTGACTTTTGTTAGTAGGGAGGGAAGGACTAATTCTCTTTTCTTGAATACCCATTTTCTTACTCTCCTTGATTAAAACTCATAAGACTGGAGGCCGGTTCGGGGAACAGCTTTAGCTTGCCGATGTAGCAAGGCACAAGCTGAAGGTTGAACTCTGAAACTGCTTGAGCGGCTCTTCCACAAAGTAGTTTAGAGGTCATGCTCTAGCTTGCCCGGTTATCAAGCAGCGCGCGCCTTCGTCTCCGTTCCACCTCTCTCTGGAGTCGTACCGGAACCGGAGCTGACCGCAACTCCATGCTTGAACACCATCTCGCCACCGAGCCAGCCTGACAGTGTTATCAACCCCACACCCAGCACTGAGAGCGCTACCGGAATCGTGTAGCTGCCGCTGACCAGACTCGTCCCGCTGGTGGTGCGTAAATAGAAACTACTTGCGAAGACCAGGAGCGCAATCACATTCAGGCGCGCATGCCAGTTGGCTATCTTCACAACGGCTTTGTCTGTCAGTGAGAGCCAATCAATCAGACCCGGCATGGCTGCTGCTGCGGCGCCAATGATGCCGGCCAGCAAAGCATAGAAAGCGATCCAATCCCTCCAGACTGGATTACCCCTCCACAGGTAGATAACATCCGCTACCAGCGAAAACACCCAGAGAGCTATCGGGAATGGAATAATCATCGGATGGATTGGGTGTCCGTTGAAACTTGCAGGACTTGCCATTTTCAACTCCTTTCTATTGGTTAACATCTGCGCACGTGAACCGTCGCATCCATAAAAAGAAATTCTCGCCTACTTAAATTTCGCAGAATGCTGATTGACAATGCCGGCGGCGAGCATGTCGGCCATCCTCAGAATCTGCTCATGGACCTTATCGTAGGCCGCAATGTCCGCAGCCCAGTCACCCTTCAGGCGTGCTACCGCTTCAGAAGTCGTTAAGTTCAAATGATCACGCATCATTGATCTCATCTCAGTAGCCGGCCAGTTCTTCGGATTCGCGCCACTCAGGAAATCGGCGATTTGATCAGCGTTTGCAAACCAGCGCTTGTTCGCATCGTCCAGCCTGGCTTTATCGTTCGCCTTCGCGGCCGCAACAACTTCTGCGGCGGTGGTGATGTGTTCTTTCAGCAGCGTGGTGAGCTTGTCACCTGCGGCATCTCCGTAATAAGGCTTGATCGCATTACCAATGTCCGCTTGATTTTGCAGCAGTCGTTCTGTAGCTGCGGCTTTGTCAGGCAGATCGGCGGCAGCACTAATGATGAATACGCGAGTCCAGGTGAGTTCTCTCCTTATCTATTGCTTCAGACCATGCCGGCCATCTTCCCTGGATGAAGAATCGGCACGGTATTAACAACATAACTTTTGCTAATCCGCGGGGGTGGAATCTATATTTAGGGGGTAACTAAAAGTAGTTTTAGGATACAGCCTAAAATTGAATCTGTAAAGAGGGGTAAGAATGTCTAATTCTGATGAGCTTAAACGCCTACAATTTCCCTGCGAATGTGTATCGGGTGCGGCTGGTGGCTACAGTGATCCCTGGGCTGAGATTACGAAAAAGAAGTTGCTACCGAATGGAACAAAAGAGGACATCCTGAATCTCGTGGCTCGCGAGCCAAAGACGATCTCGCAGCTCGCGGCAGCGCTTGACCTCTCCCCACCCAGCGTTCACACGCACATTAACGACATGATGAAGAGCGAGCTTCTGCGCGAGTCTCAGGAGTGGGAGAAAAAGTACCCGACCGAGCGTTACTACGAGCCGAACTTTCCAGTGTTTAAAGCTGCGGAATGTGCCGAGTTCAGAGGGTTGTGCGACGAGATGGCCCAACAGGTGGTCGCGCTTTTTGAAAGAAAGCGCTCGAAGATTGAGCGGGCTTTTAATAGGACGGGACTCAAGAGTCAAGGTTGGGAGTTTACCGACGTCACGCAGTGCTTATATGCAAATATGCAACGCGGTGCACGCACGCTGCTTGAACAGCGCAGACTTCTTTCCCCTCGTGAGAAACATACAAACGGTGCGCAATGGATCTTCTGGGCTGAAGAACCTGAAGCCAATGGAAGGAAAGATTCTGCGACAAGCGAGAGATCGAAAGATAAGGCAAAGATGGCGGCGCGACGTGTTAATACCAAGCCAGCCTAAATCCATCAGGACTCATAGAAAGGTCCATAACCACATGCCTGCTTCCATAGAACTTGAGCGACGTTTGCGTTGGGCTGATTCAGACGCGGCCGGCCGTCTGCACTTTCCGCGTATCTTCGAGCTCGTTGAGGAAGCTGAAAGCGAACTGGTGCGTAGCATTGAATGGCCGATGAACCGCAGCATGGGTTACGATTTTCCGCGCGTGCACGTCGAGTGCCGATTTTTCCGCGTAATCGAACTCGATGCCCAATTCCGACTTCGCTTCGCGGTCGGGAAACTGGGTCGCACGTCAATTCGTTATGACTATCAGGTGTTCGGCGCCGATGATGAACTGGCGATTGAGGGAACAATGACTGTCGTGGTGCTACAGCATGGTAAGCCGGCGGAGATTCCCACGACACTTCGCGCCGCACTCGCAGGTGATGCAAGCTTCTCACTGGGATCACCGGCATCCCGCCCGCAGTGAGCGTAGCTGCGAGGTTGTGGCCCGTTGGCCTTTTAATAGAAACCATGTCTACCGCTGAAGTAGCATTACAAACAAGAATCAAGCGCTCGCAGGAAGCCCTGGACGCCTGGGTTCGCGAGGTCGTTCAATGGCACTTCGACCCAACTACCGGCTCTCCATTTTGGCTGGAATACGCGGCGGGTCTCGGATGGAATCCACGCGACAGAATTCAGACGTATGACGATCTCGCTCAGCTCGGCCCCTTCCAGGATGAGTGGCTGCGCGGTGGTCCGGTGCGGCGGTGGGTACCAAAGGGTTATGCCGGCCGTCCTGTCTATACGTTCGAGACTGGAGGGAGCACCGGAGTTCCGAAGTCTCGGATCAACATAGAGGATTTTCGTCTCGACTATGAAGCCTTCAGCGCGACTCTGCCCGATCAATATTTTCCGAAGGGCGCCGACTGGTTGTCGCTTGGCCCGACCGGCCCACGTCGGTTGCGGCTGGCAGTTGAACATCTGGTTCAGTACCGTGGCGGCATTTGCTTCATGATTGATCTTGATCCGCGTTGGGTAATCAAGCTGCTTAAAATGGGTCAGCCCAAAATGGCCGAACAGTATAAGCAGCACGTGATCGAACAGGGGTTAACCCTCTTGCGCGCGCACGACAACATCCGTTGCCTGTTCACCACGCCGAAACTTTTGGAAGCACTCTGCGAGAAGGTTTCACTCAAGAAGCTTGGCATCACTGGCGTTTTCTGTGGCGGCACGGAAATGACGCCTCAGTTTCATCGTTTTGCGGTTGAAGAATTACTCGAAGGCGCTTACTTTGCGCCAACTTATGGCAATACCCTAATGGGACTTGCCGTTCATAAACCACGTCAGGTAGAGGACAATTTCGCGGTCATCTATTATCCGCCATTGCCGCGAGCAATGATCGAAATAGTTAATCCAGACGATCCGAACACAGTCGTTGATTATGGTGAAACGGGTCGAGTTCGTTTGACGACGTTGACCAGGGAATTCTTCATGCCGCGTTTTCTCGAACGTGATGAGGCGGAGAGAGAACCACCTTGCGAACTTTATCCGTGGGACGGAGTGCGCAACGTCCGGCCATTCTCGCGATTACAAGCCAATGTGGTAGAAGGAGTTTACTAGGAATTTCGGATTGCGAATTGCGAATTGCGAATTTCGTTTAGCTGACAATCACAACCTAATAGCGGGATCGACATCCGAGATTCAAAACCCAAGCTACAAAATCCGCAATCCGAAATTCGAAATCCGAAATTTTCCTATGATTCACATTCCAATTCTTCGTCGTGGTGAACCCTACCGGAGTCTCGATGTCGCATGCGTGCCACACCATCAAACCCGCGAGTTGTTCGTCGAAATCAGTCAGGCTAACAATGGCTTAATCCGACGTGATCTGCGAGATCAGAAGACGGGTCGGGAGCAGCTCGCAGCGTTTTCCACCGCTGAACTTATAGAGATTTGCAGACGCGCTGCCAACCATTTTCTGAAGGACACACTTCCTCTCGGTGATACCACACAAACGCCCGAGGATTATGTGCGACAGATTTCAGCAACCACAGGCATGCCGCATGAGCTGGCGCGCAGGAATATGGCGAAGATTCACGGCGTACTCTCTGAAGCCGGCAAAGTGATCAATGGACTCACCAGGAATATTGATTGGCAGGTACTGGACCGCGGCTTCGGCGAGATCGAGGGACACTCTTTGAGTTTCTATCCGCGCACTGAATCTCTTGGCGTCGTGTTGCCAAACAATTCCCCCGGCGTTCATTCGCTCTGGATTCCGTCCATACCTTTGAAGATTCCTCTCGTCCTCAAGCCCGGCAGCGCCGAGCCCTGGAGTCCTTACCGAATCATTCAGTCGTTCATCCGGGCTGGAGCACCGCGCGAAGCTTTCAATTTCTATCCCACCGACCATACCGGAAGCGGTGAGATTCTCAGACAATGTCAGCGAAGCATGCTCTTCGGCGACGCCGCTTCCACCAGTCTCTGGAGCAATGATCCGCGCGTTGAAATCCATGGTCCCGGCTTCAGCAAAATCGTAATTGGCGAAGATTGCATTGATGACTGGGAGAAATACATTGACATGATGACTCGGTCGATTGCAGATAATGGCGGGCGTTCGTGTATCAACGCATCAGGCATCTGGGTCACCGATCATGCGGAGGAGATTAGTGAAGCATTAGCCGAACGCCTGACGAAGATTGTCCCGCGAGCGGCTGATGATCCGCAGGCGCAACTGGCGCCTTTCGTCGACCCAAACGTGGCAGAACGCGTTTCGCAGCTGATTGATCAGGGTCTCAGCGCGCCCGGCGCACGAGAGGTCACGGCGTCCTATCGTGAAGGGGCGCGACTAGTCAAACTCGATGGATGTTCTTATCTGTTGCCGACGATCGTGCTCTGCGAGGGTCCCGAGCATGGAATGGCGAATAGAGAATTTATGTTTCCCTTTGCCAGTGTAGTCAAAGTAGCGCAAGAGCAAATTCCGGAAGTGCTGGGGCCAAGTCTTGTCGTTACCGCAATCACCTCCGATCCCCAGATAATTCGCCGTCTTGTTACCTCCCCACATGTAGATCGCCTGAACGTCGGAGCTGTGCCCACGAGTCAGATTAGTTGGGACCAGCCGCACGAGGGCAACCTATTCGAACACCTTTACGCGCGCCGCGCTTTCCAGCGTGCGCTTGTCGTTTGAAAACGCCGCTCTCTGAATTGGCGATGAAAATTCTTTATCTTACGGGCGGAGCTGGACAGATGTATTGCGGGAGCTGTCTGCGCGACAACGCACTTGCAGCAGAGCTCATCTCGCGCGGTCACGAAGTAACGCTGTTGCCCGTGTACACGCCCACGCTGACCGATGAACCAAATGTAAGCGGAAACAAAGTCTTCTTCGGTGGCATCAGCGTTTACCTCGAGCAGTATGTGCCGTTCTTTCGTAACTCCCCCAAGTGGCTCGATCGCTTGTGGGATTCGAGATTGATGTTGAATCTGGCATCACGTCGTTCCCTTTCGACCAGCCCGAAAATGCTCGGCGAACTCACCGTGTCAATGTTAAAAGGCGATGAAGGCTTTCAACACAAAGAGATATTTAAATTGCTCGAATGGCTCAAGCAGGAGGGCCTGCCAGACGTTGTTAGTTTGCCTTATTCACTCCTGCTCGGCCTGGCCAAGCCAATCAAGGAAGCCCTGGGGCGCCCAATCTGCTGCACGCTGCAGGGTGAAGATCTCTTCCTTGAAGGTTTGCAGGAACCATATCGCAGCGAATCCAAAGAACTCATTCGCGCCAATATCAAATACGTCGATGCGTTCCTTGCGGTCAGCGAATACTACGCTCGGTTCATGCCCCTGTATCTGGACATTCCGCCGGAGAAGATTCGCGTTGTACCTCTGGGAATAAATCTCCAGGGTTATCGTCAAAAAAATCTCGCGCGCTCCGAGCCATTCACTATCGGATTCTTCGCGCGCATTGCGCCTGAGAAGGGTCTGCACGTGCTTGCCGATTCATACCGCAGAATGCGCAGACGCGGAGCTTTACCGAATGCACGTCTGGAGGCCGCCGGCTATCTGGCGCCGGAACATAAGACTTACTTGAGCAGCATTGAACAGGAAATGAAGCAGGCCGGTCTCGACGACGAGTTTCATTATCGAGGTGTACTTGATCGTGAAGAGAAGATAGGCTTTCTGCAAACGCTGGATGTTCTCTCCGTGCCGGCGACTTACGACGAACCGAAGGGAATGTTTTTGCTTGAAGCGATGGCCTGCGGCGTTCCGGTGGTGCAACCGCGACGCGGCGGATTCACTGAAATTGTCGAGACCACGGCGGGAGGTGAACTGGTTGACCCTGATGACCCGGAGAGTCTTGCTGCGGGAATTCTGCGTATCGAGCGCGATCCGGCTCTCGCTCAGAAACTTGGACAGAACGGTTTTGACAATGTGCGGAAGTATTACAGCGTGGCGCGGATGGCCGACCAGGCGCTTGAAGCTTATGAAAGTGTTTCGAGCAAACATCAGCCACAGGTAAACACGGATTTTCACAGATATGAGGAGACAGCGAAATAGATTTCGTTATGATCAGACGGCTTTGCACAAAAAAATGGTTTTGCAGTCCGTGAAGCGGACGGCTGAATTGCAGGATTCTCGACCGCCGAACGGGCTCGACCTTTCAGCCGTCCGTTCTACGGACTGATTCCTGATTTCGTGCTTTTCCCAGCACTGAAGTGCTGGGCTACTATCAAACGTCCGCTTCGCGGACTGACGTGTGTGATATCCGTCTTCGTTAGTTGCTGCTGTTCCGGAGGTTCTGTGCTGAAAGTTGAGAATGTCTCCAAAGAGTATCCGACTCCCCGCGGGCCACTCAGAATTGTCTCCGACGTCTCGCTTTGTCTCTCTCGCGGTGAGGCGATCTCAATCATGGGCCCATCGGGTAGCGGCAAGAGCACGCTGCTTTACATCATAGGCGCACTTGAGCCACCCAGCAGCGGTACGGTCACGCTCGATGGTCAGAATCCTTTTCAACTGAAAGAGAAAGAGCTTGCCGGATTCCGAAACAAGGAGATCGGCTTCATCTTCCAGGACCACTGTCTGCTGCCCCAGTGTTCGGTGCTCGAGAATGTGCTGACTCCCACGTTGGTTTCGCTATCAGACGGGAACAATGAAGAGCGGGCCCGTAACTTGCTTGGCCTGGTTGGCCTCGCGGATCGTGTCGATCATCGGCCGGCGCAGCTCTCGGGGGGCGAAAAGCAGCGCGTGGCGCTGGCCCGTGCGTTGATCACTAAACCGCAACTACTGCTATGTGACGAACCAACCGGCAATCTCGATCACAAGTCAGCGGAAGTTGTCGCTTCCCTGCTGCTTGACCTGCATCAGCAACAAGAGACAATTCTTATTGTCGTGACCCATAGTGCAGAACTTGCGGCCCGACTTCCGAGGCGTTATGAGCTGGTCGATCAACAACTCCGGGAGGTTGGGTAGTGGGTCAGTTTAACGTGGGAGGTCGGATTCTTTGCAGAACCGTGCGCGGTAGCGCCGGATGCTAATGTCAACTTCAACGCACGTTATGCAGAACCGAGCGCGGTAGCGCCGGATGCTAGAGTCAACTTCAACGCACGCTATGCAGAACCGAGCGCGGTAGCGCCGGATGCTAAAGTCAGCTTCAACGCACGTTATGCAGAACCGAGCGCGGTAGCGCCGGATGCTAAGGTTAACTTTAGCGTAGTGAATATACGAGGGTTGGCGGAAGAGACTTTGTTAGAGGCAGCACCTATTAATTTCCAGCCTCCGCTTGTGCGGATGCTGCCACTGGGCAAATGTTTGAAGTTGACTTTAGCATCCGGCGCTACCGCGCACGGTTCTGCATCATTACGCTGAAATTGACTCTAGCATCCGGCGCTACCGCGCTCGGTTCTGCATGGCGTGTGTCTCTTATTCTGATCAAGTGGAAGCGTCAACCCTTTGGAGTGGAGCACTTAATCAGAGGTTCCTGAATTCAATATCGATAGTTGCAAATGCAAACTTTCCAACTACTGAGAAGAAGCCTCACTTATTACTGGCGGACCAATCTGGCTGTTGTATTCGGTGTGGCAACAGCCGTTGCGGTGCTCTCCGGAGCGTTGCTCGTAGGTGATTCGGTGCGTGCCAGCTTGCGCGATCTGTTCGTGCAAAGACTCGGGCAAACAGATCGGGTCATTACCTCCGCCGGGTTCTTCCGCGATCAGCTCGCCAACGACATTGAAACCGATTCGCAGTTTGCCGCAGCGGGTTTCGACGCCACCTGTCCGCTCATTGCGCTCGCAGGAACGGTTACTCAGGAACCGAGCAGGAGGGTCGCCTCCGGGATTAAGGTTTACGGTGTCGATGAACGGTTCTGGATGTTTCACCAGCTGGAGGGTAAGCAAACGCCGCGCAATCGGGAGGTAATTCTCAGCGAAGGTCTCGCGCGCGAACTGGGCACGACGGCGGGTGATTCGATTCTGTTGCGAGTGGAGAAACCTTCAGCCATTCCAGTTGAGTCACTGCACAGCCGTAAAGAAGATCTCGGAAGCACGCTACGATTAACTGTGCGTGAAACTCTTGCTGGTGACGCGCTTGGTGAGTTTTCGTTACAACCTCAGCAAGGCGCCGTTCGTGCCGTCTTCGTGCCCTTGACTTTGCTGCAAAAGGAGATCGATCAACCGGATAAGGTCAACCTAATCCTGGTCTCGGATAGATACCGCAACGCGATTGATCCGGCTACAAACGTCGCCAAGCGAGAAGTGCTCGACAAGATCTTGAAAGAGCGAACCTCGCTGGAAGACTTTGGCATCAAGTTGCGGCTGGTGGGCGAGCCATTATCGCAGCCGGACATATCACTCGAACACAACAGCAAGATAATCAGCGCGTCACTCGCAAAGATCTCCAGCGAAACTGCAACCAGTCTATCGCTTCGCTCCTTGCCGGTTTTTTCATATCTCGCCAACAGTATCAGTTCCGCTGAGCGCTCGATTCCTTACTCGCTGGTTACCGGGCTGGATGAAGCAAGCCTTGAATCCCTTGGATCCTCTGGAACAAAGCCGCTGGGACAAACCGGGAGCGCTGACGAGATCATCCTCAACGAGTGGGCCGCTCGCGACCTTGGCGCCCGTCAGGGCGACAGCGTTTCTCTCCAGTACTATGTTTGGCATGAAGGTGGCCGCCTGGAAACTAAAACTACTACGTTTCGACTGGCAGCCGTGGTTCCCATCACGGGCCTGGCTGGGGATAGAGATTTGGTCCCCGAATATCCAGGCATCACCGGGTCGGAACACCTTGCCGATTGGGATCCACCCTTTCCGGTCGACCTCAAGCGGATACGCAAACAGGATGAGGACTACTGGAACGAGTATCGCACCACACCGAAAGCCTTTATTCGTTTGGCAACTGCGCAGGAGCTCTGGCAATCGCGATTTGGCAAGCTGACTGCATTGCGTTTCATGCCGAGCGGTGACCAGCCTGCTGAGACAACGCTCGCCGCTTATCAGCAGAGACTGCGAGCTGCGTTAGATCCGATAGCGATGGGCTTCACAGTCATTCCGGTTCGCGCACAGGGGCTTGAAGCGTCGCAGGGCGTTACTGACTTTGGCGAGTATTTCCTCTACTTCAGTTTCTTTCTGGTCATTTCCGCGCTTCTGTTAGCAGCACTGTTCTTCAAGCTTGGGGTCGAACAGCGTCTACGAGAAATCGGCGTGCTGCAAGCCGTTGGCTTTCCAGGTTCCAGAATTCGCGCGTTGTTCTTGGGGGAGGGTTTATTGCTC
The DNA here is from genome assembly GCA_036506215.1 of Pyrinomonadaceae bacterium. GTDB lineage: Bacteria > Acidobacteriota > Blastocatellia > Pyrinomonadales > Pyrinomonadaceae > PSRF01. Next base: position 16,433 of record DASXSC010000125.1, read on the forward strand.
GCCCTTATTGGTAGTCTGATCGGATTGGCCGGCGCTATAGGCTACGGGGAGTTTGTGATAACGGGCCTGCGAACCTGGTGGGTCGACGCGGTTGGAACAAGAATGTTGCGCTTACATATCTCGCAAGTTTCACTCTTGCTCGGCGCAGCCGGTGGCATCCTCGCATCGTCGCTCTGCGTCGTCTGGACCTTGCGGGGCCTGGGAAAAGAATCGACCCGCACGCTCCTATCAGGAACCACTGGGAGCGACAGCGAGACTAAGAGGCGCGGCGACAAAACGAGGAGTATCCGGCCACGATTCTCGTCGGCTCGAATAGGAACAGTGCTCGGTGTTGTTGGCCTGGGCCTGTTGGTAGCTGCGGCATTGCAACTGGTAAATCAGGTTGCCGGTTTCTTTGGGAGTGGGACTCTGTTGCTAGCCGCTTTTCTTTTCTATCAATCGGCATCGCTAAAGCGCGAAACAGGAAGAACGATCACCAATTCGGGTTGGTGGTCCGTTACACGACTCGGTTTCAGAAACGCGACCTTTCGTCCGGGCAGGAGTGTGTTGTGCATCGCACTTATTGCCTCGGCTGCATTCATCATCGTCGCGGTCGATTCCTTCAGACACCGCGAAGGTACACAAACCCTCGATAGAAAATCAGGCAGCGGCGGCTTTCCGTTGTTGGCTGAGTCTCTGCTGCCGGTAGTTCACGATCCAAACACGAGCGAAGGACGAGAGGCGTTGAACCTGACGCCAGACAACGCTAATTCCTCGCTAGCGGGCGTGACATTTACACGTTTCCGCGTGCGGCCGGGCGATGATGCCAGCTGCCTGAATCTGTATCAGCCGCGCAACCCCAAAATCATCGCCCCTACTGCCGACTTCGTGCGCAGCAACCGCTTCGTGTTTCAAGATTCTCTTGCCGTTACCAGCGAGGAAAAGGAAAACCCCTGGCTGCTCCTCAATCGTGAGTTTGCAGACGGAGCGGTCCCGGTCATCGTCGATGCAAATTCGATGACCTACGTGCTTCACCGCAAACTCGGTGACGATCTGGTTTTAGACGAGAGCAACGGTAGTCCAGTTCGGTTGCGTCTGGTCGGAAGCCTCGCCGACAGCGTGTTTCAAAGCGAGTTACTGATGGCGGAATCAAACTTCCTGCGTCTTTTTCCCGAGCAGGAAGGTTACCGCCTCTTTCTGCTCGACACGCCCGCGCCTGAGCAGTCGAGCGCGATTGCCGCAGCCCTGGAAGACCGCCTCTCGGATTTCGGGTTCGACGTTCAAGCGACCTCGGAGCGGCTGGCAAGCTTTCATCGGGTGGAAAATACCTATCTCTCCACCTTCCAGATGCTGGGCGGCCTTGGGCTGATTCTGGGCACACTCGGCATGGCGGCGGTTTTGTTGCGCAACGTGTTGGAACGAAGACGCGAACTGGCGCTGTTGCGCGCCGTAGGTTACAACGCCTCGCACTTCACTCTCATGGTGATCGCAGAAAATTCTTTGCTGCTTTTCTTTGGGCTTATTACGGGAAGCGTGTGTGCGCTGCTTGCTATCGCACCAGTATTCTTCTCACGCCATGCGCAACTTCCCAATCTATCGCTGGGCTTATTGCTGTTGGGAGTATTAATATCGGGATTGACTGCATCCGTGCTGGCCACCTGGGCTACGTTGCGCTCACCTTTGTTGCCGGCGCTGCGAGCGGAATAGTTTAGAAGCGACTCAAAATTTGATGGTGTGTGGCGGTCGGATGCAGCGACGTTCGCCCTGGTTCTTCAAAGAAACGGAGGCTCAGAATGACAAGCTTCCTGGGTAAGAGCGGAAAGCTCGTTTTCTTATCGTTGATAATATTGCTGTCTGTCTTTGTTACAGCGAACGCGCAGGCAGAGTGGCCACAGTGGGGTGGTCCGGAACGAAACTTTGTGGCGAAGTCGAAGGGGCTGGCAGCCGCGTGGCCGGAAAAGGGACCACAACAACTTTGGACTCGCCCGCTGGGAGAAGGCCATTCTGCAATCATCGTAGACGGAAACACGCTCTACACGATGTACAGCCAGGGTGAGCAGGAAATAGTCATCGCGCTAGCTGCAGATACAGGAAAGACTATTTGGGAATACAGGTATGAAGCTCCCACCGCGGGCATGAATTTCAGAGAAGGTCTTGGACCACATTCCACGCCGCTCCTGGCGGGAACTCTTATCTTCGCAGTAGGCGCTACAGGAAAACTTCACGCCATCGACAAGCGAACCGGAAAGGTCAGCTGGTTCCACGATCTCTGGAAAGAGTACAACGGCAGAAAGATGGACCGAGGGTATTCCTGCAGTCCATTGGCTTACAAGAACACCGTGATACTGACGCTTGGCGGTCAGGGACAAGCGCTTGTTGCATTCAATCAAAAGGACGGTAGCATTGCCTGGAAAAATCTGAGCATCGATATGTCTCCGTCGTCTCCGATCATTATCAAAGTCGACGGTCAGGACCAAATGGTAGCTTTCATGGGAAAGGAGATAGTCGGCGTCGATCCGAACAGCGGTGAACTACTCTGGTCTCACGGTCATGCTACGGAGTGGGGCCTTAACATAAGTACACCAGTTTGGGGCGGTGACAATCTTCTGTTTCTTTCGTCTGCCTATAGTGGTGGAAGCCGCGTTCTCAAGCTAACCCGGAAAGACGGGAAAACAACCGTAGAAGAACTCTGGTTTCATCGGCGTTTGCGGGTTCACCACGGTACCGCCATTCGCATCGGGGATTACATTTACGCGTCGAGTGGTGATTTTGGGCCCTCATTTTTCTCTGCAGTAAACGTGCGAACAGGGGAGATTGCCTTTCAGGACCGCAGTTTTCCCAAGACCAGTTTCCTTTACGCCGACGGGAAGCTGATTATCCTCGACGAGGACGGCAACCTGGCGCTTGCAACCGTTTCACCAGCAGGATTGAAGGTCGTCTCGAAGGTTGGTTTAATGAAGCATCTCGCCTGGACAGTGCCGACACTGGTTGGGACCAGGCTCTACGTGCGCGATCGCCAAACGATCACGGCTGTTGATTTAAGTTGAACCAATTTCCAGATCGGAGGGAAAGAGATGCACATTCGTATCGCTCAACTCTTTGCCGTCGCAATACTGCTGACTTCAGTTATTCACGCTGAAAACTGGCCGCAATGGCGTGGGCCTAACTTGAATGGTGTCAGCGGTGAGAAGAATCTGCCCTGGCGTTGGACCGCCGAAGAGAACATTACCTGGAAGCTTGCGCTGCCTAGCTGGAGTGGCTCCACTCCCATTATCTGGAACGACCGCATCTTTCTGAACGTCGCTGATGGCAACGATCTATACCTTTGGTCGGTCGACCGAGCCAAAGGCGATCTTGTTTGGAAGAGACTGCTTGGCAGTGGCAACGTCAAGATGCGCAAGCAGAACATGTCGTCGCCCTCTCCGGTCACAGACGGCAAGAGCGTTTTTGTGATGACGGGCACCGGAATCCTTAAAGGCTTCGACTTCGATGGCAAGGAGTTGTGGGCCCGAGACATCCAGAAGGATTACGGTGCGTTTGGTCTGAACTGGGGTTACGCGTCTTCGCCACTTTTACACGACGACTCGCTTTACGTCCAAGTGTTACACGGCATGAAGACCGACGATCCTTCTTACATCCTGCGGATAGACAAGAAGACTGGTAAAACTCAGTGGAAGGTAGAGCGGTCGACCGCAGCCATCCGTGAATCACCTGACGCCTACACAACGCCCGGGCTCCTGCGTTATGGCAAGACGGTCGAAATCGTCATCACTGGCGGCGATTGCGTTACCGGCCACGATCCCGCGACCGGTAGGGAACTTTGGCGCGCGAATGGTCTCAATCCCGACAATGATCCTTCCTACCGCATAGTAGCTTCGCCGGTGATCTTCAATGACATCATCTATGCACCAACGAGAGTACGTCCGCTGCTCGCGCTGAAAGCCGGCGGTCGGGGCGACATCACTACCTCACACCTGCTCTGGTCAACAGCCAACGGGCCCGATGTTCCCACGCCTGTAACCGATGGCAAGTACTTTTATATCGTGAACGACCGCGGAATTGTGTGGTGCCTCGATGCAAAGACAGGAACTGAGATTTACGGCCCACAACGGATCAAATCAGGCACTTACAGTTCGTCACCTGTGCTGGCTGATGACAAGATCTATGTAACTAGTGAGGACGGGCTGACGACAGTCGTTAAGGCTGGTCCCAAGTTTGAAGTACTGGCGGAGAACGCATTTAATGACTACTGCCTAAGTTCGCCGGCCATTTCTAATGGACAGATATTTATCCGCACCGCACAGCATCTTTACTGCATCGGCGCCGGCGCGAGGGCCATCAGTCGCAGTTCCGGGACGGATAAGCGGGGGTAAACCACCCTTCCCTACCCGAGAGTTTTTCAAATTGAGTGACGTCTTTTCTGGTTGAAGGCTTCAACCAGGGTGCAAACTAACAACTTGAATCATCTCTCAGGTTGGGAAGGGTGGTTTACCCTCGCTCGTTATCTATGTTCGTCTTTGAGCTTGAGTGCTATTTCTTCTCGCGAACATCGTAAGCGTAGATGGTGTCCTGGTCGCGCAGGTAGAGTCGACCACCGGCGATCACCGGATGAGTCCAGGTCGGTAAAGACCCTTGCTTAATGCGAAAGCGTCCTTTTTCGCGGTACGCAACCGGCGACGCCTCGAAAAGTCCGACCACGCCGTTTTCACTCAGCGCATATAGATTTCCATCGGCATAAGCGAGTGAGCCCTTACCCACGCTGCGATCGCGCCAGGCAACTTCTCCGGTATCAAAACGCATGGCCGTCAGGATGCCGCTGGAAAAGCCATAAAGGTAATCGCCTATCAGGATCGAGGTGCTGTGATGGTTGCGCATCTCTTTTGTGAAATAGACCTCGGCCGCGCTACCGTCTGCCTTTACCTCTACCAGCCCTGCCCCAGTGCCATAATCGGAAGAGAGGAAGACACGGTTGCCGCGCACGACGGGCGTAGCTACGTTGGCCACATGGTTAGACGCGCGCGGATATTCCCATAAGAGTTTTCCATTAGTCAGGTCGAGACCGAATGCTCGACGATGGGTAAAGAAAACTACTTGCGTGGCGTTGTTGACCTTCACCGGCATTGCTGAAGAGTAGCCGGCTGGATCGCTCTGACTCTTCCAAATCAGTGAGCCGTCTTTCTTGTTAAGTGCAACAACCGAAGCTCCGGGACCTCCGGCATTGACCAGCACTTTCTCGCCAATTACCAGCGGCGACTCGCTGATTCCCCAGTTGGGATTTGAGCCACCAAACTTTTGCAGGATGTTCATTGTCCAGGTGATGCGTCCCGTACGCGTATCCAGACACGAGAGGTCGCCGTCACCGCCCAAAGCATAAAGGTTATTGCCGTCTACCGTGGGAGTTCCTCGCGGGCCATCACCGTGATCGTCGCGAAACGCCCCGCCGTGCGCCGTAGCCCATGCTTGTTTCCCGGTTGCGACATCAAAGGCAATGACGTATTCACGATCCCCAAGCAAGCCCATCGTATAAATCCGACCATTGACGACCGCGAGTGAGGAGTAACCAGCTCCGGCGCCGGTAGTTTTCCACGCCAGCGGAGGGCCTTCGGCAGGCCATTGCTTTAGCAGTCCTGTCTCCTGGGATATGCCATCGCGATTTGGCCCGCGCCACTGCGGCCAATTGCCTCCAACCTGTGCTGCGATCTCCCCGGATAAAACCAGAAAAATGATTACAGACGTCATTAAAGTTTTGCTGCCGATGTTCTTCATGATCCGATCTCCTTATCCCAGTTATCAGCTCTTCCTATGGGACAGTGGCCGAGTTTGGCTTCCTCTCTGTGCAACCTCTGTGTTCACAGAGAACGCAGAGGGGGCACAGAGAAAACCATCAAGCCTCGGGTTACGACGAAGGTTTGAAATACAGAACTAATCCGGCTCCGGTTGCCGCCAGGACAAAGCCTAAATAAAGCAACGGATTTGGCGACGTTTTCGGCGGGTGCAGCCACATCGAAAAAAGCACGTTCACGAGCGGCGCGCCTCCGAAAACAAGTGGCATTACATACGTCGGGAGCCCTCCGGTCTTGAAGGCGAAGATTATGCACACGGCCCCGGCTGCTCCCAGTGCGCCTCCCAGCGTCGCCGCCAAAGACCCTTTCATCGTAAAGCCATTCAGTTCACCCTGATAAGAAAGGGTCGCCACGGGAACTAAAACTCCGATCAAAAAGTAAGCAACTCCGACGCAGAGCAAGGCGCGCATCGGGCTTCCTAACTCAACCTGTCCACGATGTAGTGCAGGTCCATACAATCCCCATAAGAGCGCGGCGCCGAAAGCAAAAATGATCCAGAGCATCAGGTGGGCCTCCAAACGTAACAGACTGGATTACTAGAAGTATCCGATAAACTTTATAGTTGTCGTGACACAGCGACAAGCTATAAAGCTTATCGGACATCAAACTGACGGTGAACGAGCGAAAAGATCGTCGATCCTTAATTACTGTGAAACCATAATCAGCTTGTAGGCGTTTTAATGACTGACGCATTCTAACAGTTAAGTTTTCGACTTTGATAGACAAAACACGGATTGCGTTGTTCAATCCCCTGCTTGTTTTCAGAAGAATTTCAAAAAGGATTTAGTCATAATGCTGAGCCCGGAATTTCGTTTTTACTCCAAAAATATGTAACGAGGGAACCTGATGTTGACCCACCGAAAACTTTTTCCCCTGATCCTGTTGCTGTTGCTGGCTTCGTCAATTGACGCGCAGACCTATCGAGGATCAATCCGTGGCACGGTTACGGACCCAAACAAAGCGGTCATTCCTGCGGCCTCTATAACCCTGAGCAGCAAAGAGACCAATGAACAGCGGACGAGCGTCACTAATGCGGCCGGCGATTATGCAGTTTCTTCGCTCCCGCCGGGTACCTTCACACTCAGAGTCTCGGCGGCAGGTTTCGAAACTTTCTCGCAGGACATTGTGCTCAACGTAAATCAAGAACTGAGAGTTGATGCCTCACTGGTGGTCGGCCAGGTTGCGACTGACCCTTCCATGATTACTGCTGCTCCAACCGACTTGAAAAAAGACTCTTCCTCCATTGGTACTGTCATAGAAAACCGACAGGTCGTTGGTTTGCCACTCGACGGGCGAAACTTTTACGAATTAACCCTGCTTGTTCCTGGAGCCGTTCCCGCGGCGCAAGGTTCGGCGGGTTCCCTGCGTGGTGATTTCGCTTTCAGCGTCAACGGCGCCCGCGAAGACGCCAACAACTTTCTGCTTGATGGCGTCTACAACCTCGATCCAAAGCTGAACACTTTCGGCGTGCGCCCACCCGTCGATGCCATCCATGAGTTTGAAATGCTGACCAGTAGCTACGACGCAGCCTTCGGTCGCGGCCCGGGAGCGCAGGTCAATGTAGTTCTTAAGTCAGGCAGCAACGACTTTCACGGGTCGCTTTTTGAGTTTTACCGCAACGGTGCGCTTGACGCGCGAAACTTCTTCGCCCCTTCCGGCGAGCCCAAACCAAAATACCTGCGTAACCAGTTCGGCGGTTCCCTGGGTGGACCAATAAAGCGCGATCGCACATTTTTCTTCGGAGATTATGAAGGCACGCGTGCGCGGGAAGGCATCACCCGGATCACCAATGTACCAACCGCGCAGGAACGTGCGGGCGACTTTTCTCAAAGCCTCTTTGGGATTCCGATTGACCCTTTCACCGGCCAACCATTCTCCGGCGGCGTTATTCCGACGCTGCGCATCAATTCGGTGGGGCGCGCCATTGCGGCTCTTTATCCGCTGCCAAATCGCAACGTCCCGCTACAGAATTTTGTCTCTTCGCCCACGCAACGTGATCGCAACGACAGCTTTGACGCGCGACTCGATCAGCGCTTTGGTCAGAAGGCAGACCTGACCTTCCGTTACAGCTTTGGGGATCGCAATTTGTTCGAGCCTTTTACCGGTCCAAACCTCGCGCTCGTGCCGGGGTTTGGCGACACCGTAAAACGACGCAGCCAAAACGTAATGGCTGCGCTCACCTACGTGTTGACTCCGAATCTGGTGAATGAGACGCGCGTGGCTTTGAGTCGTGTAGCCTCCTCAGTAACGCAGGAGGCCAGCCGGCGCAATCCCGACGTTGGACTGCCGGTGATCTCTCAGAACCCGCGGGATGCGGGCTTGAGCTTCATTACGGTGACGGGCCTTTCACCGCTGGGCGATGAAGGCAACAACCCTCAGGACAGCGTGACCAACGTCTACCAAATTCTCGATACCGCTAGCTACGTTCACGGCGGTCATCTGATTAAACTCGGCGCCGACCTTCGTTTTGCACAACAGAATGCCTTCCGCGATGTCGAATCGCGTGGCCGCCTGCAGTTTTCGCCCTTCGCGCAAATCTCCGGCAACGCGCTTGCAGATTTGTTACTCGGCTTTCCTTTGCTCACCAGCGTAGCTCGGGTCGATAACGCGCAACACCTTCGCACGCACAGCTACAATTTGTTTTTCAATGATAGCTTCCGCGTCAAACCGCGCCTGACCCTTAACGCGGGTCTGCGTTACGAATACAATTCGCCGCCGGTTGATGCCGCGGACCGCGCTAACGTTTTCGACGTTGCTTCGCGCAGCCTGGTGCGCGTTGGAACTAACGGCGTCCCGCGTGGCGGGTTTGTCGCGGACAAGAACAACTTCGCACCGCGAGTCGGATTTGCATGGACGCTGGGCAGAAATGAACGGACGGTGCTGCGCGCCGGTTACGGCGTTTATTACGATCAATCGCCTCTGGCACCGGGTGAGGCGCTCTACTTCAATTCACCATACTTCGACAACAACATCTTCTTCTCGCTGCCGGGCTTGCCTTTAACCCTGGACAATCCGTTTCCCGCTTTCTTCCCTTTTCCGTTGCCTGACTCAGCGCTCGCAATTCAGCGTGACCTCCGCACCGCCTATATGCAGCACTGGAATTTCAACCTCCAGCAACAGCTCGGCAATAACAGTGTTCTGGAAGTCGCCTATGTCGGTTCCAAAGGAACGAAGCTATTGACGGCGCGCGATATAAACCAACCGCAACCCACCGCCCTGCCCCGGGCGCTGCCTTTCGTGCCGCGACCGGATCCGCGGTTCGACGATATCGACCTGCTCGAGTCGCGTGCAAATTCGAATTACAACAGCCTGCAGGCACGGTTCCAGCAACGCCTCTTTCGCGGCCTCACCTCACTGGTGTCGTACACGTGGTCGAAATCGATCGACGACGCTTCAAACTTCTTCAGCAGCGCGGGCGATCCAAACTTTCCCCAGAATAGCTACAACGCGACGGCTGAACGCGGCCGTTCGAATTTCGACGTTCGCCATCGCTTGTCTGTCAGCTATTCGTATGATCTGCCGTTCGGCAAGGGGCGAAAGTATCTCGGGGACGCGGGATGGCTTTCCTCAGTCCTGAGCGGCTGGCAAAGCTTCGGTATTCTCACTTTTCAAACCGGGCGACCCTACACCGTGGCTCTCTTGCCTGATATCGATAATAGCGGCACGGGGCGGTCCATTCTCGGCTTCGGCGCGAACGACCGTCCCAACGTTGTTGGAAATCCACATCTGGATAGTCGCTCGCCCGAGCGTTGGTTCAACACCAGCGCTTTCGCCTTCCCGGCTCCGGGCAGTTTTGGCAATGCCGGAAGAAATATTCTGGATGGTCCTGGATATCAAAACGTGAATGTGTCGTTGCTCAAGAACACAAGTTTTTCAGAAGGGCTGAACCTGCAACTGCGTGCTGAGTTTTTCAATCTCTTTAATCACCCCAACTTCAATCTGCCTGACAATTTCCTGGGCTCGCCGACGTTCGGTCGCATAACTTCCGCGCGCGATCCGAGACATATTCAGTTTGGAGTGAAGTTGTTGTTTTAGGATTGAGCGCTTGATGCGGTCCCATGCGGTTAATACCACCGCGTGGGTAGCGATCGGATGCTAGGGTCAACTTGTCACTACAATTAATGTCAACAAGGTAATACGGTGAGTGTGCCGAGTTGCGGAACCGTGAGCGGTAGCGACCGGATGCTACGATCAACCTGTCACTTCAATAATCCGAACGAAGTCATACGGTTAATGTGCCGAGGTGCAGAACCGCGAGCGGTAGCGACCGGATGCTACGCTCAACGCACGATTTTTCGATCGTGCCGGCAATGCCCTAACGTCGCATGGCCGAGTTTTGCAGAACCGCGAGCGGTAGCGACCGGATGCTACGGTCAACCCACGATTTTTCGATCGTTCCGGCAATGCTCTAACGTCGCATGGCCGAGTTTTGCAGAAC
>DASXSC010000126.1:0-28852 GCA_036506215.1 Pyrinomonadaceae bacterium
TGTTGCTCCTCACAAGGCGGTTGAGGCTGCACTTGGAAGCCATAGGCGAAGGTAAAACCGGCCCTTGTCCGACACCTGTCTTGTCAGCAGTGGCTCGGTTGGGCGTCGGGAGGTCAGATTGCTTTGGAGAACCGTGCGCGGTAGCGCCGGATGCTAAAGTCAACTTCACACATTTGATCGGTTGCAACATCCGCACAAGCGGACACTGGAATTAATTAGCAAATTGCTGCCTGTGGCGAGTCTCTTCCGCCAATCCTCGTACGATCACTATGCCAAAGCTGACTCTAGCATCCGGCGCTACCGCGCACGGTTCTGCATCACTACGCCATAGTTGGCTCTAGCATCCGGCGCTACCGCGCTCGGTTCTGCATCACTACGCAATAGTTGACTTTAGCATCCGGCGCTACCGGGCTCGGTTCTGCATGGCCTGCGCCTCATTATTTATCACTGACCGACTACCCTCTTGTCTGTCTGATAGACATGTTCGCGCGCCGTGTGCAACAATCCCTTAAACCAACAAGACAAGCCGAGAAGTCCTGAGAGGAGTAATACCGTAAAAATGTCTGAGAACGAAACCGCGCCCGCTGAGGGCACCACTGACGCAGCAAACGAAAATCCGGTGCCTGAAGCTGCTACGGAAGATATCTCTTATCACGCCGTAGAGAAGGATGGAGTGGTGACCGCGATTTGGGAGATGCAGGGTCGCAAGCACATTCGCACGATCGATCCGCGATCACGCCAGGGACAGGACATCCTTCGTCTTTACACGACGGAGCATCATGATGAGGCAGCGCCGGCGGAAACCAGCGAGGCAGCCTCGTCCTGAGTTGTCCCTGAGTACATCCTGAGCGCTGTCGTTTACAGATTGTCTCGGGATTCATTCCACAAGGTCTCCAGTTTTTCCTCACCGCCGTCTGATTGGTTTCGGCCGTCCACGAGCACTAACTCCGTTACGACTATCCGCGATTAAATAAGGGTGAGACTTCGCGAATCGTTTAACGCTCTCCGCGACTCTCCTGAACGAGCAATGGAATCCAAGAATTTGAACAAAAACCCAAAAAATCCATGATTTGAAAGCGGCGCTTGAAAGGCTGCTACCGGAAGTCGTCAAAATGGCAGGTTTTTGCCAATAAGCTTTATCTTTCCTCACTGGAATGTTGCTTGCCTGTTTTTTGCCCAACATCGGTTTCCTTATTCGAAGAGGGACCAGGGTCATTTCCAAGGCACCAATCAACAGACGTCGTTTTCTAAAAAGGGTTATCTAGTAAAAAGAAGGAGGAGTTGTTATGCGAAGCGTTTTGCGCTTGCTAGCAAGCGGGTTAATCCTGAGTTTTCTTTTTGTGGCATCAGCCTATTCTCAAGGGTCGCAAACCGGAGGCATCACAGGTGTGGTGACCGACCAGAGCGGTGCACTTGTCAAGGGCGCCACAGTTGACATCATTAGTGAACTCACCGGGCAGTCGGCGCGCGCGGTTACCACCGATGACGAGGGCCGTTTCGGCGCCACGCTGTTGCCGCCCGGAGCTTATCGACTACAGGTCACGGCCACAAATTTCAAGAAGGCCGTGGTGTCAGGTGTATCTGTGAGGATCACGGAAACGGCCCGGCAGGACGTTGTTCTTGAGACCGGTCGCATTGAAGAAACCGTGAACGTCGAGGCAACGCCTACTTTGATCAATACGGAAAGTGCGATTACCGGCCAATCCCTGGAGGGCCAGACGATACGGTCTCTGCCACTCGCTTCGCCTAACTTTTTGTTCTTGCTCTCTCTTTCCACTGGCGTCACTGGCGAGGTTGCGGATGTGCGAACAGCGGGACGTGGAACTGCGGATGTTAGTGTGAATGGACAGCGTACCAGCAACAACAGCGTTACGCTCAATGGCATTAACGTGAATGATTTTAACCTCGCCCACTTCGACACTGTGCCCTTGCCGAATCCCAACACGCTTCAGGAAATGAAGGTCGCCACCTCGCTCTACGACGCAACTCAGGGCAGCAAGGGTGGCGGCGCGCTCGGTCTGGTAACCAAGACCGGCACGAAAAACTTTCATTGGGACCTTTACTGGCAGCATCGCAACGACGCCCTCAATGCTAACGAGTGGTTCTTCAACCAGAACGGCACAAAGCGTGGCCGCTTGCTGCAAAACGTTTTCGGCGGCAGTGCCAGTGGGCCGATTCCTAAAGTCGGCGGCTTCTGGTTCTTTAACTATCAGGGCGTGCGGGCGCGCAACGGCATCGATCCGAATGGCTCGAGCGCATCGCCAATCGTGCAGGCATTTCCGACCAACTCCGATGGCACTACGTCCGCCGCTCTTCTCGCTCCGGCCTTCGGTCTGACGGCGGCGCAGATAGATCCGGTAGCCGTCAACATCCTTAACATCAAGGATACTCGCTTTAACGGGCAGTATCTGGTGCCCCGCGTGGGCCAGGGTGGCTGCGGAGGCGTGACCGGCGGCGCTACCGGCACATTTAATTGCTCGTTCTCGACCGTCGGACCATTCAGGGACAATCAGTACACGATCAGTTACGACCGCAGCTTCCGCGGTGATAAAGACAAAATCACCGGCACCTGGTTCTGGGATGAAGGTTTCGTAGTTAGGCCCTTTGGCACCGATACCAGCTTGCCCAACCCGCGCAATGATTTTCAGTGGAATCGTTATCTGGCGATAACTGAAACCCACCTCTTCAGTGCAACTAAGATTAACGAGCTGCGCCTGGGCTACAGCCGATTCCTGTTTGGCAACATTCCCACCGACACGCATTTGGCGGCCGACGTGGGTGCCCAGCCTAACGGGCAGTTCACCGGACTGTATCGAGTCTCGATCACGGGGCTATTCTCGTTAGGCACCGGCGTCAATGACGATCGCGGGACTACCTCTAATACCTATAACATCGTCGACACCTTTTCAATGATTGCGGGCAAGCACAGCCTGCGCATGGGTGGTGAAGCCGTTCAATATCAGTTGAATCGCTTCAACAACTTTGCGGTTCGCGGTTCGCTGACCTTTGGCAGCACTACTGGAACGGGCAATGCTTTCTCTGCGTTTCAGAACTTCCTGCGCGGTGCGCCAACGGCCCTGCAATCAGCCTTTGGCGATCCGGCACGAAACTTCATAGCCACTGACTTCGCGGCGTTCATCCAGGACGATTACCGCTACACTCCGCGGCTGACCTTCAACGTCGGCCTGCGTTGGGAAGCCATGAGCTTCGGCCGTGACAAACTTTACCGCGCCGGCATATTTGATCCGTCGTTGGCGGCGCGCGGTTTGAATCCGTTCTTGTTCCCGGAGAAGGTTAATCTGGGTGGGTTCAAGGGTACCCCTGGCGTTCGCCCCTGCGCGTTGGAACGCTGCCGCGACGATAACAACTTCGCGCCGCGCATCGGCTTTGCGTGGGATATCAACGGCGACCAGACAACGGTTCTGCGTGGCGGCTACGGTATCTACTACCAGCGCCTTTCCAACCAGAACATCCTGCAGAATTCTCTTGCGGCGCCGTTTACAGTCCAGCCACTTGAGAATCGCCCGATCCCAACTACCCTGCAACTAGCGAACCCGCTCGCGGGACAGCCGCCACCGTCGATCGTGGCCACCGCGTTTATTCCTACCGCAACCTTCTTTGCGGGACTGCGGCGCGTCAGCGGCTCCGGACCGCTGGACATCAACGATCCGGGCGTGGCTCCGATCTTCGTCAACGCCGCCGGTCAGCAATGCCTCAACTACGGCGGCTCCGCTACCGATTGCTCGATCAACTTGGCGTCGTTTACCAGTGCGCCGCTTGATGCTTTCACGCCGTACACCCAGCAATGGAACATCACCGTACAGCGTCAACTAAAAGGTGGCTGGGCTATCGAGACCGGCTACGTAGGGTCACACTACCTTGGCGGCATCGGCATCTGGGATCCGTTTATTGCCAAGTTGGCAAGTCCCGCGAGCCCGATCACGGTTCGTGACATGAACGGCGTTTCCTACACGATTACCACCAACACAGTAAACAATGAGGAGCTGCGTCACCAGATCGTCGGTCTCTCGCGAAAGCGCGGCTCACGATACTCGGGCAATATCGGATTTGCAAACTACAGTTCATGGCAAACGACGCTGTCGCGACGACTGCATCGCGGTCTCTATTTTCAGGGTGCTTACACCTGGTCAAAGACCGAAGACAATGTCAGCGGTTCGTTGAGCACGGACGAGTTGAATGCAACTCGCGCCGGCCAGAATGGTGGCAACATCTATAACGATCAATCCAACCCCGCGCAGAATAAAGCGCGTGGCGACTTTGATCGCCCACACCGCCTCGTCGTAAGTTATTCTTACGATATTCCAGTAATGAAGAACAGCTTTATGGACAATCCAGTTCTAAGGGGTTGGACCGTAAGCGGGATCGTCACCTATCAAAAGGGCCTGCCCTTCTCGATAACCGATAGCACCAGCGGCGGCTTGTTTGGCACCGCCGGCGGCACGGCTCAATTCCTCTGTAGCAGGATTGCGGACGCTTATACCCGCGGTACTCTGCAGCAGCGGCTTGATCACTACTTGCGACCGGAGTGCTTCGGTACGTCGCCAAACCTTCCGAACAGCGCTGGGGCATCGATCACGGGTTGGGGTACGGCGCCTCGAAACGCGTGGCGCGCGCCTTATCAGCAAAACTGGGACATCTCGCTCATGAGGTCGTTCTCAATCGCAGAATCACATTCGTTCCAGTTCCGCATGGATGTCTTCAATGCGTTCAACCATCCAATCTTTACTACTCCGTCATCGGTTAACATCGGCACACTGTCGTCGTTTACCAGGATTACGGGGACCGCTGTTCCGGCACGCCTGATTCAGTTTGGATTGAAATACACTCACTGACCTCAGGCCCTGGACACCAACCTTTGCCGGGCGGACCATTCATCCGCCCGGCTTAGTTTTTCATCAGACCGCGTTTTCCGGAGTAGCTTCTCTTAAGCAACAACACGGTCTAGATATTTTTGGGCACTCAAGTGTTCCGCCTTCATCGCTACCCACTGGCCATCATCTTTGCGCTGGTAATCAGCTCGCCCCTTCTTGCCCAGCGCGAGCGCGATACTTACTCAACAGCTTCGCCCAATTCATTCGAGGTCGTTGGGCAGGTGAAACTCGCTGCGACTGGTCTGCCGGCAAACAGGATTCCCATCAGGCTCGAAAGATTTGGTGGTGGCCTGGTCGATCAAATCGACACCGACAGCACCGGCCGCTTTCGCTTCCCAAACCTTCAACGCGGTTACTACCGGGTGATATGTAACGCGCCCGGCTTTCGGCCGGCGCAACAGGATGCCGACTTGCAAGTAATGTTTCGCGCATTCCTGGTTTTTGAATTAACTCCTGAAAATTCTTTCCCCAACACCTTGGTCGATGTTATCGATGCCCGAGCGCCCGCTGGGGCCCGCGAAGAATTGATTCGCGGGCGCGCAGCGCTCGGCAAGAAGAGTTACGAAGAAGGTGTTGGCCACTTGCAGAAGGCAATCGATTTGTATCCCGGCTTTTATGAGGCGCACCTCCTGCTGGGAACGGCTTTGATGGATACGCGGGAATGGAAGAAAGCTGAGGCTGCTTTTCAGCGGGCAGTGGAGCTGAAGGCTGGCAGCGCCGCCGCTATCCTCTTTTTGGGCGAGGTCTACTGGCGTCAGAAACGCTACGATGAAGCTGAAAAAACTTTGCTCGACGGACTCAAGCTCGACGATAAATCCTGGCATGGTTACTTTACGCTGGCGCGTCTCCACTGGGACCTGGGTAACATTGCGAAGGCCGGCCCGGCTATCGGCCGCACGCTACAGTTGAAACCGGATTTTGCGGAAGCTCACTTGCTGGCTGGAAATATATTACTAAAGATAAATCAGCAGGAGCGCGCTCTTGCCGAATATCAGGAGTATTTGCGGCTGGAACCTAAAGGCGAGTTTGCCGTTCAAACTCGCGATCTGGTGCAAAAACTGAGCAAGGCAATAACTGCCAATCAGAACCGTAAGCCGTAGCCAATATCAGAACCGGAAGCGGTAGCGACCGGCCCGACGGCCAACGTTAATGAATCAGTTATGCCAACCGAAAGCGTTAGCGACGACGCTTGTTACACTGTGTTAGCTAATCTTTCAAATTGAGTGCTCGGCCGGTCGCTACCGCTCTCGGTTCTGATATTCAACTGCGGTAGCGACCGGCCCGACGGCCAACGTTAATGAATCAGTTATGCCAACCGAAAGCGTTAGCGACGACGCTTGTTACACTGTGTCAGCTAATCTTTCAAATTGAGTGCTCGGCCGGTCGCTACCGCTCTCGGTTCTGATGTTCAACTGCGGTAGCCACCAAATGCGGCGAGGATTCCACACAAGCTTGAATATAAGACGAGCA
The DNA here is from genome assembly GCA_036506215.1 of Pyrinomonadaceae bacterium. GTDB lineage: Bacteria > Acidobacteriota > Blastocatellia > Pyrinomonadales > Pyrinomonadaceae > PSRF01. Next base: position 6,363 of record DASXSC010000126.1, read on the forward strand.
TCACCTGAAGACGCCGCGATACTGACTACGATTGCCCACGATGCCAAACGACATTGGGGCTATCCGGAACATTGGGTCAAACACTGGCAAGACGACCTGACTATTTCCCCAGATTTCATCGCTATCAACGAAGTGTACGTCGCCGAACGCGAAGGCGAGCTGCTTGGCTTCTATGCTTTGATTATTCGTCACGAGAAAGCGGAGTTGGATCATATGTGGGTGGCGCCTGCACACATTGGCACCGGTGTGGGGAAGGAACTGTTTCTCCATGCCATGCAGCGCGCGGCCAAAGAAAATGTTTCCGCAGTTGAGATTCTCTCAGACCCAAACGCCGAAGGCTTTTATCGCAAGATGGGGGCGCACCAAATCGGCGAAGCGGTTTCTGAGATTGACGGCCAACCCCGCACTCTTCCTCGCCTGACCGTTGACCCCAAATCTATTTGATTTACATACCCCGCGGACAAACGAGCAAAGCCTGTTCTCAAATTGATTAAGTGTTGCGTGCCATCAAACAGCGGGGCAAGCCCGCCTTCCTAATCCTAGAGCTGATTCGAGTTCAGCTCTGATCCTGCTTGAAAGGCTCTCAAGGTGAGATCAGCTGACCCTGAGAGAACCTCTCAGGTCAGGAAGGTGGGCTTGCCCCCACTGAATTGACTATGGCCCAAATCTTTGACGATACTCGCCCGAGGTAATGAACGCCTTTACCATTTCGGCCTGTTCGAAGTTTCCGTTGAATTGATTCAATTTGTTCAGCCAGAAATTGTAGCCGTCGAAATTGAGTCCGGGCTCCGGAGCGTCGTTTGGATTTCGCCTCAGGTAACCGAAGTATTGCATCAACACAAACGCCCGGTTGAATTCCTGTTGGCCGAGCGTCGAGTTTTCCGCAACGCGTCGCAATGCGCGTCCCCGAGCGGCGGCGTCAGCAGTGTTACCGGCACCGCCAAATTCATTGATGGCTGCGTTGCGCTCTGCTGACGGCGGCGACACTACGCCCGCATTCGCGTAGAGCGCGTCAACAAACTGCGCCGGCGTCAGCGTCGTCGCATAGGCCGACGTAAACCGCGAGCGTGTGACGAAAGCCGCAGCAAAAGCCTGCTTGTTCTCCTCGAGCTTTGCCTGCCAATTGAGAGCGCCTACTACGACGTCCTGTCCGATCTGTTGCGTGTCGGGAAGAAATTCATTAAGTCTTAAAGGCACCGGCGCGCCGGGTAAGTTGCCGTAAGCCGCTTTGTAAAATCTGTAGACCAAATAGCCGGTTTCCTGAAACTCGATCGAAAGGAAGAACGCTGCGGAAACATTAATGCGCTTAACCTGAATACACTGCCCGTTGGTGCCACATGAAGTAATCTCGTTTACCCAAAACGCGAGTCCACTCAGATCCGGTTCACGATTTAGAAAATCACGGTAATGTTGGCTTACAAAGAATTGCGGATCGTCGCTCCTGTTCGGCGGCAGCGCTCCAAACGCCAGGCCGGTTAACGCCTGATTAACCGCATCATCAGCCAGGGTAAAAATCGAGCCACTGCTCAGGAAACCGTCCTGGAATCTGTCAGGAAAGGCATCGATGCGCGGAGTTCCCCCATTGCCGCCGGCGCCATCGGCCGGTCCTGATGCATCTTCGATAACGTAGACGCTTCCGGGGCCGTCCACAGTCAAGCCGTGGAGAAAAAGATTATTGTCGATGGAGAGACCTTCTACGCAGACCTCGTCTCGGTCGGCACGACCATCAGCGTTGTCATCGTAAAGCGCGAGCATGACTGTATCGTTGCCGACAGAATATGAAAAAACCACGCCGCGAGAATTAACTGCCACATCGAGAGGCGCATCGTTTGAAAAGCGATAGGAGTAGTAAGGGGTTGTGGCGAGCGTGTCCGGCATGCCGTCGCCGTCGGTATCGCGGATGATCCGCAGCTCGTCGGAATGGAAATCCGCGACGAGCAGATCATTGTTCGGCAGCAGCGCAAGCGCATTGGCATTAAAGAGGCGATTGTCTCCCACGCGAACCAGCTCGCGTGAGCGTGTATCGTCGAAACCTCCGGTACTGGGATCGCGCACGAGCAATATTACTCCGGGGGAAGGCTCGTTGTTCGGATCGTTTGGATTAGCCTCATTGAAAAAACCGCTGGATGAAATGACTACAAATTCGCGGCCGGCCTTAGATGTGCCGGCTACGACCGCCGCCGCCGAACGCAGCGCGAAAGCAGTCCGCAGGTTAATGGGGGTAGAACTATCAAGTTGGTAGTCGCCGTTAGTGTCCAGGGCGACCACCAGCACCCCGACCAGTGCATGGTCGAGGATCCCGGAAAAAACTTCATACCGCGCTCCTGACCGGCCGACCGCAATATCGAATGAGCCAGCTGAGGAATCAAACGTGGTCCGCTCGTCGGCGATCAGATCGCCATTGCGATCGACAAACTGCTCGTCAGTACCCGCGGACGAACTCAAACTCAACTGCGATGTATGGAGAATCTGAGTTAGGGGTGTGCCCAGCTGGATTGCGGACGTTGCTGCTACGTTCAACGCCGCCGCTGGATGAGGTGTGGAAAGCAAAGGCGACCCATCCTTGCGTGTGCCCGATGAAGAGCCAGGCCGAGCTTCCAATCGTTCCGTTCTCGCCGGCACATACCCGTTAGGCCTCGCCGTTGCTTTGTTCACGCCCAACTGTGGTTGCGCCGCGAGCGCACGGCGCATATCCGGCCTGAGATCGGGATTTATCGTCTGCGCGCGAACGGCGCCCGCGCCCGCAATGGCGAACACGATCAAAGCCAGTGCCACCCGGCGCAATGCCGTGTGCGTAACGTGATGTGAAAACAACCCTGCGACTTTCATCTGAACCTCTCTTACCTTCCGCTTGTTATCCCTTCCTCTCGCATTACAACTTGTCTTATTGCTGGGACCGCGGGCGTCTCGCCCGCCGTGCACAGGCGCGAAGCTTTTCGAATTGTTTGCACAGTGTCTCGCCAGGCTTCGTTCGCGCTTCGCGCTCATTTGCGGGCGAGACGCCCGCGCTCCTAGTAAGGAAATTGCTCGAAACGTGATTGAACACGTTTCTACCGCGGATCTTTGACCTTGGCCGGAGTGCGGTCATGGTCCCCGCTCGGCTCAGATCGTTGCGGAGGCGGATCGCTGCGCGGCGGTGGATCGTTGCGCGGAGGGGGATCATTGCGCGCTGGCGGATCGTCGCGTGGCGGCGGATCATTGCGTGGCGGCGGATCATTGCGCGGAGGGGGATCATTGCGCGGCGGCGGATCGTTGCGCGGCGGTGGATCATTGCGCGAAGGGGGATCGTTGCGGGGCGGCGGATCGTTGCGCGGCGGTGGATCATTGCGTGGCGGTGGATCGTTGCGCGATGGTGGCTCGTAACGCGGAGGGGGATCATTTCGCTCTGGCGGTTCGTATCGGGCCGGTGGCTCTGGCCTTGGCGCCGGTGCTTCCGTTCGCCGTGGAGGTTCAGCCCGCTCCTGGCGCTCAGGTCTTTCCACTCTCGCCGGTGGTTCTGAGGAATCAGGTCGCGCCGGTTGATCCATCCGATCGTTGCGATCTCTTGCTGGCCTGTCGTTTCGCTCAGGTCGCGCCGGACGATCACTCGGCGAACCCTCTTCACTTGACGGATTTGAGGGAGGCCTTACCGGCGCTCGCACTGGCGTCCGCTCGGTTTGATTTGATTCCGGTCTGGCAGGCACGTCTTCCCTTGGACGCGCCCGCTCAGGTCGCGCCGGAAACTCACCTGAATCCGGCGCTCGATTTACATCACGACCACCATCGTTACGAGGATCGACGCCCGGATCAATGTCCCGACCCGGGCGCGCAGGACGCGCCACTGCGCCAGTGGGACGCGTTTCAACTGTTCCCCGCGCGCCGCCAGTAAGAGCTGGAAAATCAGGACGCGCCTCGCGTCCATTCAGGATTCGGGTGCGACGCAGTTCGTTATCTAGTTCAACGCCGGGAATCCTTGCGGCAGCCCCCGTTGGTCTATCGCTCAGTTCTCTGGGAGGAGCAACTCTGGCTGGACGCGCGATGGTAACGCGGTCTGTTCGGTCGCCTGCGATTCCGCGATCACCTGGCGCTTGCGCAGGCCGGACTGGCAGATCCGTGCGCAGCGGTTCCGCATTGATAGCCCGCCGCGCGAGCACGTCGTCCGCGACTCGCCCTCTGGCGCCATCAGAGCCAAAGTCCTTCGCCGGCAGAGTAGTTACCGCACGATAGAACGCTGGATTGACACGCTGCAGACGAGCAATCTCATCCGCACGCAACGGTCGCAATCGATCAGATGCCTGGTAGTGACGCGAACGAGGATCGCGTTGATGATAGTGGAGCGGATACCAGCAAATGTTATTGCCAAACGAAATGTGAAACGCTACTAGCGCGGGCCGCCACCAACTACGGCGCCGGTAGTATCTGCCTCGCGGACACCACGCCCAGTAGTTGTTGTAAAAGACCCAGCGGCCATAGTGATAAGGGGCCCAACCCCAGGGCTCATTGCCTACCCAGGTCCAGCCATAAGGTGAAACCCAGACCCAGCCGCCATAACGATAGGGCGCCCAGTTGTAGTAGTTGTTGATTGCAGTCGTATGCGGTCGCCAGATCCAGCCGTAGTCGTCTGTATATATCCAATTGCCATAAGCGTCGAGATCTTCGGCGCCCCAGAGGTAGTTATCGTAGTACTGGACGTCATAACGAAGACGTTGGGCCAGGTAGCGCTCGCGATCGTTAACCCAGTTGTCCCATGAGTCAGAGACGTTGGCCGCGACAAATTCCCAATCGCCGGCATTCGCGCCTTCATAGATTAGTTCGGCGGTGCGCCCGTCGCGCAAAGTAAAGCCGGAGGTTTCGGAATAAATGCGCGCGCGCCCTCCGTCGCGAGCGCTTAGCCGCACCCGGCCCTCGCGCGAAACGTCGATGCGATAGAGGCCCGTCTTCTCCGCGGCCAGCGTGGTCCGGGGTGCGTCAACTTCGAAATACTCATGCTCGCGATCAAACTTTGCCAGGCGCACCGACGCCGTGCCTTCAATCACACTAAGGGCCACCCCCTCATCGCGCAGGGTAACGATTTTCAAAACTGAGTTTGCGCCGAGCCGCACAAAGTTGCGCGCATCAATTTGAATCTCAACCCGCGCTTCCGCGTCGGTTGCGATAGTGTCGCCCTCGACCAGCGCGAAATTGAGCCGCGCGCGCTCCCAATCGGTGTTGCCGTTCCGTTTGAGGTTTACCTCGCCCGTGATCAAGCTAATGCGCACCACCCGCGCCTTGACGTCGTAATCATCGCCGTCTTCAGGATCGTTATCAGCAGCACGCGCAACAATTGTTGTGGTTAAGAATGTCAGGAAGAGAAAAAGAATAGTGGAAGGGATGGATCGGCCGAAACGCCAGGTGGTACGCCGGGTAGAACGCATAGCTACGCTCCTTTTGTATTCAACTGCCTAGTGGGACAGACATTCTTGTCTGTCATGGTCTGTTTGCTAAGGGCTCAACTTGCTTACTGAGACCAGGAGCAAGGCGCATGCCCGCGATATTCAACTGCAGCAGAAGTTCGAACCATATGGCCCAGAATCGAAACAAACGAAGGTTCAATTATTTCTCAATGAGGACTTGAGGTTTCTCAAGGCGGTGTGAATCTTGAAGAGTCTCTGCGGCGAAGACGCAAAGTTTCAAATTCACGCATGGGTGAGTCAATGAATACGGACCAATACCTCGGCATTAACTCTACGTTCCACCATTTATTGAGAGACCTAAGGTTGAATTTCTTCGCAAAGAAATCAACTATCGAATCTTGTGGTAGAGAGCTTTGCCCGAGAAGGTGCAGGATTGGCACTATATGGTGCGTGGATGAGTGATGAGCTTCGAAGGAAAGCAGAAGATCTTCCATTTTCCATTTCTTATTTGCCATTATGCCGGACGCACGGGTCGCGCTGTGTTCCTCGTTAATGGTTATACTTCAATTTCTGATCCGCGCGTATCCGCGTTGATACGCGGCTTAGTACCCTGGTTCTCTTTCGATTCCCGGAATGACGAGCGAAGGCATCCAGTTTGACGTAGTTGTGATCGGAGCCGGAATTAACGGCGCCGGTATCGCGCGAGATGCGGCGATGCGTGGGCTCAAAGTGCTGCTACTGGACAAGGGCGACATCGGAGGCGGCACATCGAGTTGGTCGACGCGGCTCATTCACGGCGGTTTGCGCTACCTCGAACACGGCGAGTTTCGACTCGTGCGCGAGTCGCTGCGCGAACGAGAGTGCCTAATGACTATTGCTCCACACCTGGTTCGTCCGCTTCCGATCCTGGTACCAATTTACAAACAGGCCCGCCGCGGTCGCTGGACTGTTAGGGTAGGAATGATTGCTTACGACGCCTTGTCGTTTGATAAGACGCTTCCCCATCATCGCATGCTGTCCCGAACGGAGACTTTGCAGCACGCGCCTGAGCTCAATCGCGAAGGGCTGTTAGGCGCGGCAGTTTATTTTGACGCCCAGGTGGAATTTGCCGAACGGCTTATGGTCGAGAACGCGCTGTCTGCACTCGCGCATGGCGCCACCGTTGCCACTTACGCTCACTTCGATAAACTCAACGTCGAAGCGGGTGAGGTTTGCAGTGTTCAATTCACGCGCGAAGCCCGGGGCAGTAGCCCGACGGTTAGGGAGGGCTCAGGCGGAGAATCAGCGAGAACGCGCATCGTAATCAACGCCGCTGGCCCCTGGGTTGATCAAGTCCTCAGCGAAGGCGCTGGAAACTCGCCGCGTTTGATTGGCGGCACGAAGGGCAGTCACATTATCGTTGCTCCATTTGTCGGCGCTCCGGAGACCGCTGTCTATGTCGAAGCTGAAGCTGACCGGCGTCCCTTCTTCGTCATTCCCTGGAATCGAAATTATCTAATCGGCACCACTGATATTCGCTACGATGGCGACCTCGACAATGTACGGATCGCTACTGAAGAGATCGACTATCTGCTTCGTGAAACGAACCGGGCGATTCCGAAAGCACAACTAACTCGCGAGCACATTCTCTATACCTACTCGGGCATACGACCGCTGCCGTTTACGGCCGACAAGGACGAACAGAGCATTACGCGGAAACATTTCATCCGCCGCCACCCGCAGATCGTCAACCTATTTTCCATCGTTGGCGGCAAGCTGACGACGTATCGTAGTCTCGCGGAGCAAACGGTCAACCTGGTCATGAAGCAGCTACAATTAACCGGGGATCGCGGGCGTCTAGCCCGCAATGCTCGGCACTCCATCGAATGCGCCACTGCTCGCGTGCCGTTGCCCGGCGCTGACACTCCCGACTTCGGCGTTTTCTGCGAAGACTTCAAAAAGCGTTCGGCTTTGCCTGTGGCAACAAACGATCGCCTGCTGCGAATCTATGGTACTCGCGCTTCGCTCGTTCTTGATTTGGTCGACGAAGACCGTTCGCTCGCCGCAGCCTTTGACTCCGAGACTGGCGCGATCGCGGCCGAAGTGATTTTTGCATTTAAGCATGAGCTGGCCGAGACACTCTCCGATTGTTTGCTTCGGCGCACGATGGTCGGTTTGAATTCAACCTGTGGACTGGAAGCGGTTGAGGCCGCGGCATGCATTGCGCAAAAACATGTGGGATGGTCTCAGGAACGCGCGATTCACGAGGTTGCTGCTTTCCGAGACGACGTCAGCTATAGATTCAAATGAGCCTGGGACCAACCCTCACATTTATTTTCCGATCCGCGGGTATCCGCGTTAATCCGCGGCTGATTTCGACGCCTTTTCCCTTTTTGAAGCGCCTGGCTAAACTCTACTCACCTTACGAGTCTCCGGTTCTCCTGTTCGCTCTCATCTTGCTCACGCTTCCGGTCTACAATTTTCTCCTTTTGAACCTGGACAACAAGCATACTTTTCGAAGCCCTCAGCATCTCTATTAGGCATGCCGCAACCCCGACCGTTCATGCAGTAGTCGCTGGCAGTACCCGAGTTATTAATTTGCACGAACAGGGGAAGCAGAAGTGAAATTAAGAAGAACCTCCCTCATACTCCTGACCGGAAACTTAATATTTTTCATAGTCGTCGCGGCGTTGGTTGCCCCCGCGTGGAAACGGCGCGTGTCTGGCAACCTGCGTAGTTTGACCGATATGTTTCCGGCCACTGCGCTGGCGTCTGAAATAAATCCCTGGGCACTTGCCGCCGAGAAGGTCAAGGAAGATCGCAGCGAGCCGGTTGGGAAACAGGCCGTAGTCGAAACGCCTGCGCAACTGCGCCATTACAGCGACACGCGACGTTTTCTTGCTACTCAGGTTGCGGAAGTGAAAGAGCATCACGTCGGAACGCCGCAGGACTTTGTGGATCTCGCCGCCATGATTCGCCGTGGCGAGCTCGTCCAACTCCAGCCCGTTAGCGAAAACTACATACTCTTCGGCGTCGGCGGAAAGGCCGATAAGCAGCCGTTCACGCGCTATGAAAATGGTAAGAGCATAAGTCTTTTCAACGAAGCAGGGCTGCAGCAGCAATATGACCGGCTCAGTGCGTCGGCGACGGGGGTCGACAAACAGATTGCGAGTTTGAAGCAGGAGCTTGCCGGCCTGAAACGACGCGAGCGTGCGCAACGCGCCAGGCTGCAAACGCAAATTGCCGGACTACAAAAGTCATCAAAGCTGAGTCGGGATGAGAAAGCGGCGCTCGATCGCTATTACGGAAACCCAAAAACACGCCAACAACTTTTCGCCGGCTACGAATCTCTAGAGCAATTGGCGGTGGAGAAACCAGGAAAGTTGGGCGGCAACACGTTTGACATCACCGACGCCGACGCGCGTCTGCAAATGAAGGTGCGTATGCTCAGCTCGCTGCGCCCGGAAGCGCTGAAGGTTTTGGAGGAAGTTGCTGCCTCCTACCACGAGAAGTTTAACCGGCCGCTGCCAGTAACCTCGCTGGTTCGCCCGGACGAGTATCAACTTGAACTGAGTCATTCGAACCCGAATGCGACGCGCATCGAAACGCCGCCACACTCGACGGGCCTGGCATTCGATATCCTTTACCGCTACATGACTGCGGCGGAGCAGTCGCAGGTGATGTCCGAGCTCGCCCGGCTAAAAAATGAAGGGCGCATTGAGGTCTTGCGCGAGAACCGCGATCACTATCACGTCTTCGCGTTTGTCGATGGCGCCCGGCCTCACGAGGAATTCATCGCTGCTTCAATGGGCGACGCTCGCCCGGCAAAAGTTGCGGAAGCTCGAAAGGCAAAAGTCGTAGATCGAACTCCCAAAGTCGCAAAGGCTCGAAGGGCGAAACCTGCGATGGAAGCGCATCACAGCGAAAAGAAATCACGCCTCTCCAAGGGCAAAACGCAAAGAGCCAGAAGCCTTCGACAGCCCGTAAGACTAAAGCGAAACTCGCGTCGCTAAATCGACAGCTTTTTCTATCTATCTTCTGATCCTCCGGCCAATCAAAAAAGACAAGCTCTTCTTTTTTCAGAGTCTCGAATACCGCTTCGTACGCACGAACGTGCCGAGCCTGGAAAATTTGGACGAGCGCCAACGCGACATCCAACGCGAAAGCTTCGACTCCTTCTCGCGCGTTGATTACATTGCTAACCGCAATAACCGGCTAACCATTAGCCTCTCGATCTTTCCGCAGAAGTTTGATTTCTTTAACCTGAACACATTCAACCCGTCGGACACGACCGCCAATTTCCACCAGCGCGGTTGGTTCCTTGCGGGCAACGAGCAGGCTACGTTTAAGTCTGGCGCCCTGCTGCAATATCGGTAGTGGGGGTCAGTTTGATAAATAAGAGACGCACGCGATGCAGAACCGAGCGCGGTAGCGCCGGATGCTAGAGTCAATTTCAGCGTATGATTATACGAGGGTTGGCGGAAGAGACTTATTACAGGCAGCAACCTATTAATTTCCAGCGTTCGCTTGCGCGGATGTGCAACCTGTGTTTGAAGTTGACTTTAGCATCCGGCGCTACCGCGCTCGGTTCTCCAAAGAATCCGACCTTCGCCAGGGGTACTGGCCATCGCCGCGATACTAGCTCTGAGCGCAACTTACCGATATGAGATTACCACTCAAGACTGAGCAGGTTTTGCTATCTGGCCTGCTCACTGCTTCCGCCTTCCATTGTCTATAACTCTCCGCAGAGCGAGAATAAGCAGAAACGATCATAGAGAGGTGAAAAGTCATGGCTGTCGAATGGAAAAAAGATGTTGACGCGGCACTCGCGGAAGCGAAAGCCGGGAAGAAGTCTTTGTTACTCGATTTCAGCGCCGCGCCGGCGTGAGTCGCCTGCGCTCGGCTGGAGGCCGAGTCCTACGCAGACGATGAAGTCTCATCCTTCATCAATGAGAATTTCATTCCTGTCGAAGCTCACATCAAAGCACATCCTGCCTGGTTCCACCGCTTCGATGCGTTGTGGACGCCCACAATTCTGATTCTGGATTCGGAAGGAAAGGAGCGATGGCGCCTTGAGGGCTATCTTCCTAAGGCAGAATTCCGTGCCAAGTTGGAATTGGGGCTGGCGAGAGTCGGCTTCATGCACAAGCAGTGGGCCGATGCGGAGGAGAAGTACGCGAGTGTAGTCGCACACTATCCGGAAACGCTTGCCGCTCCAGAGGCGATCTATTGGCGGGGCGTGAGTCGCTACAAGGCAACGAACGATCACACTGTGTTGAGCCCGACGGCAGAGGAATTGGCGCGTAAGTACGCGGGCAGCGAGTGGGCGTTGAAGGCGTCAGTCTGGGCCCACTGAAAAGAGGTGGGCCTAATAAAGAAGGCCGCGCATTCCCTGCCCAAAGCGACAAATGAATTGCACCAGTTGTCGCTTGCTGTTGACCATTTACGATTGGTGGATTCAAGTTTGACGTGCAACACAACTCTGTCTGTCACTTCGTCCCAGAAGACGCGCAAACTCCCAATCAGCAAAAGCGCTTCAGCCCGGAGGGCTCGCAGATAGTAGCCGGTGGTCGCAGCGAAGCGAAGACCACCGGATCATGGTAAGAGAAGATCAGCACCCCAGAAGGGTGCCAGACACATCTCCAACAGGAAGTTCACCAAGCGAAGCGGTCATTTGTTGATGAGCTAAAGGAATTACTTAGGAGCGCTGGAATTGAGTACCACGAGAGATATCTCTTGTGAAGCGACCAGTCTCTTGCACCCCTTCGGGGTGCCCATCTTCTTGTCGCGAGGATCCGGTGGTCTACGCTTTGCTGCGACCACCGGCTACTATCTGCGAGCCCTCCGGGCTGAAGCAAGCTTCCTTGACTGCAACTTGTCGCTTCTGGGGACGAAGGGACAAACAGCAACCTCTTGCACTTCAAACCTGAATTAGCGATTTACCATTTTGGCGTGGGCGTCTAGTTTCCGCTCGGAGTGGATCTCTTCAGGGCATAAACTCTTTCTTGCACAATTCATGTTCACAGGCTAGCGTTTAGGGAAACCAATACGAGTGAGCGGTGAGCGGTGAGCGGTGAGCAGTGAGCGGTGAGCAGTGGGCAGTGGGCAGAAAACGGGTCCTCGTTGCCATTCAACCTCGCGTGAAAGGAAATCATGAAAGCGCAGATAAAGCTGGGGCGCATCGCAGGGATAGAGATCGGTCTCCATTACAGTTGGTTTATCATCGCCCTACTTATCACACTGTCGCTGGTAGGCGAGTTCCACGCCCTTAATCCGGAATGGGGCGAAGGCGTGATCTGGACCACTGCGATTGCTACCAGTCTCCTTTTCTTTGCCTCGATCGTCGCGCACGAGTTGTCTCATTCCGCCGTAGCCAAAGCGCGCCACCTGCCGGTACGGGCGATAACCTTGTTTGCGCTTGGCGGTGTGGCGCAGATGGAACGAGAATCGGACACGGCCTCGACTGAGTTCTGGATGGCCATCGCCGGCCCTATATCGAGCGCGCTGATCGGCGTCCTTTGCCTGGCGTTGGCCGCGGCACTAGGTTGGCCGTTGGGCGCGAACCCCGAAACACCACTGCAAGCGATGCTAATGTGGCTCGGGTATATCAACATCACGCTTGCGATCTTCAACCTGGTCCCCGGTTTTCCGCTCGACGGCGGGCGCGTTTTGCGCGGCATCATCTGGTGGGCCACGGGGGACGGAGTGCGCGCTACGCGAATTGCGGCGCGAGTCGGCCAGATCGTCGCTTTCGGCTTCATTCTCTTAGGGCTTTGGCGGTTCTTCCACGGCGCCGGGCTCGGAGGGCTTTGGATATCTTTCATCGGCTGGTTCCTGCTGGAAGCGGCACGCGCGAGCAGAGCGGAGGTGGAGATTAGCCAGATGTTGCGCGGCGTGCGTGTTGCGGACCTGGTGGAGCACGATTGTCTCGAGGTTGACGGTCACGAGAATCTCCAGACGTTTGTGAACGAACATCTGCTGCGAAGCGGAAAACGGTGTTTCCTCGTCCATAACGGGCCCGACATCGAAGGGATCATTACACCGCAAGAGATCAAAGAAATGGACCGCGCGCGCTGGCCTTATACGACAGTCACTCAGGTAATGCGACCTCTGGATCAACTGCTCTCAGTTACTCCCGACACGCCGGTCATGGAAGCGATGGAGATCATGTCCAGGGAGGATGTTAATCAGTTGCCCGTGGTGAAGGATGGCCATGTCGAAGGTTTCATTTCGCGCGGTGGGATACTGCGTTTGTTACAGACGCGAGCCGAGCTGGGGATGTGAGGGTCAACTGGCTGGCGTGCGGCGGCCTGGCACCGCGATAAAGTCGGTAGTGGGTCAGTTTGGCGTTAGGGGATGGGATCAACTTCAAACATTTGCCGGGCTGACGGCATGCAACACAAGGCGAATGCTGGAATTCACTAGCAATTTGCTGTCTGTGACCCGTCTTCTCCGCCAATCCTCGTATGATCATTACGCTGAAGTTGACTCTAGCATCCGGCGCTACCGCGCTCGGTTCTGCATGGCTTGCGTTGAAGTTGAACTTTAGCATCCGGCGCTACCGCGCTCGGTTCTGCATCATTACGCTGAAGTTGACTCTAGCATCCGGCGCTACCGCGCTCGGTTCTGCATGGCACTGTGCCTCCTATTTATCAAAACTGGCCCAGTACGTAAAGTTCGCGGCCTCGAGGGATGGGCCAAAGCGGCGCCAGGCCGCCGCACTCCAGGGAGTTGCCGCTCACCACTATCGTCGATTCCTGTAGAAGCAGCCATATCTTTGCAGCACGATCGAGAAGCTTCTTGCGGCACGATCTACAAAGACAGTTTCTGAGTGCGTGATAGCGACAGGGGTAAACTCAAATTACTCAAGGAGATTTTAATTCATCATGACGGCACTGATCTTCGATCTGGACGGAACTCTGATCGACACCGTTTATGCACACGTCTTCTCGTGGCAGCGAGCCCTGGCGGAGGCGGGCATGGCGATCGATGGTTGGCGCATTCACCGGCGCATCGGCATGAGTGGCGGCCTCTTTACTCGCGCCGTCGCCCGCGAAATGGGTCGCGAGATCACGCCGGCGGAGGCTGAAGCGCTTCAGGATCGACACGGAGAATTGTTTCACGAGTTTCTGCCGGAGCGCCGCGTGTTGCCGGGCGCGCTGGAGCTATTGCGCTTTCTGCGCGAGGCTGGCATTCCGCACGGCATTGCCACTTCTGGTCGACGTCCCGAGATTGATGCTTCGTTAGCGGCCCTGGGCGTTGGCAGCGAAACGATTGTGGTCGAGCGCGGCGACGTGCTGCGGGCCAAGCCCGCTCCTGACTTGTTTCTCAACTGTCAACAGCGACTGGGAGTGCCGGTTGACGACTGCTACGTGGTAGGCGACGCAGTCTGGGATCTGCTGGCAGCACGCCGGGCACGAATGCTTTCCATTGGTCTGTTAAGTGGTGGCTACGGCGAAGACGAGCTGACCCGAGCCGGGGCGTTCCGCGTCTATGGCGATGCAGCCGAGCTGCTTGCTTCGCTGGACGAGTTAGGGATATCGCCGTAGGCACGTTTGCTGTTCTCCTGCCGAGTGGTCAAAGCGTCGCATTAATCACGAAACTCCTGTGACACCATCAGGCCGCGGATGCCGCCGTCCATGATGCCGATGCCGACGCGCCCGAATTGTGGGTACAGGATGTTGGCGCGATGGCCTGGTGAATGCATTAGACCGTTGTGCGCGACCGGGACAGTCGGCGCGAGAGCGAGGTTTTCTCCGGCAGTGAGAAAACGCACGTTTGCTTGGCGAAGGCGATCGAATGGGTCTTTGCCCTCCGGAGTGTCGTGTGCAAAGTAGCCGCGCGCAAACATATCCGCTGAGTGTCGCCGCGCGACCTCCGTGAGTTCCGGATCCGGCGCGAGCGGCTTCAACCCAGCGGCCATTCTTTCGTTGTTAACAAGTTCCAACATTCTCGCTTCCAGGTCCGGTCGAGCGCGCGCATTCGCGACCTTGTAAGAAAGCGTGACGCTCTCGTGTGAATCCGGTTGAACCGTAAGCAGGTTGAGCGTTTCCGCGACTGCCTCGGCGAAAACAGGATGAAGCGCGGCTTCCAATTGTTCGGCGTAAACGGCGAGACGGTTTACTGCCGCGCTTTCGCGAGCACGTTCGCGCAACCCTTCGTTCAGCGGTAGCGCAAGCAGCACTGCCGAAACCAGTGCCGCCGTGATCAAGCCGTTTGCCAAACCGGGCAGAACACCAAGCAGGCGATTGAATGACCGCTCGTGAGTACGTTCGGACAAGTGCCGGAGCAGCGCCTTGCCGAGAAGTTGAACAGCCACAATCATTCCGATTGCGATCAGAATAAACGCAACAGGGCGGTCCCAAACTTCCGACCACCAATCAACGCGCGGGCCGAGCCACTTGGCCAACGGTTGATAAAACCGCAGGCCTGCAAGCAGCACCAGAGCCCAGCCCAACAGATCGAGTACGCCCAGGATGAAGCCGCGTCGCCAGCCGTTAAGAACGCTTAGCAGAACGATCACGACGAGGACCACGTCGATAAGGTTGAAAGTCATAACGAAGAAAAGAACGCCGACCCATCGAGGGTCGGCGAATTGTCATTAACGAATCGAATCGATTACCAGGGTAGCCGCGGGGTGCAACCTTGAGTTTGTTCTACAGTATGCGCAGGAATGAAACCAGATCGCTCTTCTCCTGCGGGGCCAGGCCAAGCTCCAGCACAAGGTTAAAGAATTCCACAGTGTCCTCGAGTGTAAGCAGGCGCCCATCGTGCAAATACGGTGGCGACTCTTTGATGCCTCGCAAAGGGAAGGTTTTGATCGGACCTTGCTTCGTGACCATCATGCCACCTTCCATGCGCGGCGTGTAGAAACGCTCAACCATCAAATCGTGCATCAGGTTGTCCGTGTAAAACGGCGGCGTGTGACACTGCGAGCAGTTTGCCTTGCCGAAAAACAGATCTTCGCCGCGTATTTCCTCCGGCGTTGCTTTTTTGCGATCAAGTCGACCGAGGACGTTCAGCTTCGGCGCGGGCGGAAAATCCATAATCTCCTGAAATTCCGACATCTCATGCACCTGATGCCCGCGATCGGGAATGTTGACTCCTTTCTTCGTAGCAGCGACTGGATCACCGTCGAAGTAAGCTGCCCGTTGTTCAAACTCAGTAAAGTCTTCTACCGACTTCAACGCGCGCTGCGATCCGAACAGCCTTTGAATGTTCACGCCACGCAAGCTTGGAGTTTCGATACGGCGACGATTCTCCTGCGGACGTATGTCACCTACGAGATGAAACGCGCCATTGGTGTGGCCGTTGACGTGGCAATCGAAACAGGCCACGCCCTGCATGCCATCATTCCGTTCGGTTTTGCGATCGGCAGTGGCGTTGAATTGTTGTTGCGGAAACTGGGTAACGAGCAAACGCAGCCCATCAAGTTGTTTTGGGTTGAGAATGCCGTTGAATAGCTCGTAGAAGTTATTAACTGTGACCAGTTGTCCCCGGGAAACGTCGCCGAGGTCGGGGCGCGTTGTCAGAAAGATCGCCGGCGGAAACTCGGGCAGGAAGTTTTCGGGGATATCAAAATCCATGTCAAAACGTTCCAGCCGCGGCTGCAGCTTAATGTGCATCGGCGGGAAGACCATGCCGCCAACCGGATGGTTGACGTGCGGCAGCGGCAGATATGGAAAGACGCCACGGGAACGGATCTCGTCTGGCGACATGCGACCCAGTTGCTCCCAGGTCACACCCTTCTTCAGCCGCGCTGTTGGCCCGACAGGAATTGGCTTGCCGCGCGTCATTTTCACATTTGGATCCGCATGCGGTGTCAGATCGTAGCGCTCTTCAAGCCGGCGCCGGGCAGCAGTCATGACACTCGCCTTGTTTGCTTTGTCACGCGCCCTCACTACCTCGAAAGGCTCTTCGACAACAGGCATGAACGAAGATGGCGGCTCCTGGGGCCGCGGATTCTGGGACGGCCGCGGCCGATTCTGCGCGCCCACACTCCCGGCAACGAGTAGCGAGGCAGTGACTGCAAGCGTAAGAGCAATTATCACGAGCAATTTGATCCGAGCTGTCGTTTTCATAGTGCTCCTTTCATTGGCGGCGTTGGGCGCCCGCCAACAGATGCGGTTACGCGCCTTAATCACTTCAATGGAGTTGAAAGGCGCAGGTCACCGGTGACTTGCAGGGAATTTAGTTATGGGGGTTCTGAGAAGTATGATAGTACCAGTCGCGACGCTGTCAATAAAAAACTTGAAAGGCTGCGTGCTTAGACACGACTCCGGCGCTCCAGGCGTTATCTTTAGCAGGCCAATTAAAACTATGAAGCTAGCAAAACATGTCTCCTGGTTTTATCTTTGCGTCGTGATGGCGACGATCTTATTCGCCGCAGTCCTGGTGTCGGCCCAGCAGCAATCAGCCACGCCGGCGGCAAAGCCGGATGATGATAAGGCCACGGTGAAGGCGGAACACACAACGATTGGCGTCGAACCGGCAAAAGAAGCTGCGCACACAAGCCACCCTGCGGCGCAGTGGTTTCCCGACGCCGGCCTCGGCCTCTTCATTCACTGGGGGATCGCCTCCGTCAAGGCCATAAACATCTCCTGGCCCATGATTCCCGGTCGCGCTCTGGCAAACAAGGAATTGAATGCCGCGGAACGAGAGCGCGTCATTCGCGAAGGCGACTACAATCTTGATGGCAAACCCAACTCGATTACTCCCAATCAGTATTGGGCTATGGCGCCAGACTTCAACCCCAGCAACTACGATCCGGACAAATGGTTGAAGGCGGCCAAAGCTGCCGGCTTTAAATATGTAGTGCTAACCGCACGACATCACGAGGGTTTCGCCCTCTGGCCGAGTGCGTATGGAAACTTCAACACAAAAAACTATATGGGCGGACGCGATTTATTGAAGCCTTATGTGGAGGCGGCCCGCCGCAATGGCTTGAAGGTTGGTTTGTACTACTCGCCTCCCGACTGGTACTTCGATCGCGAATTCATGAACTTTCTCTACGGCGGCGGGGCCCGCAAGAATCCTTTGCTTCCGCCGCTGGGGCCTGATTTGCAGCCGCGAGTTTCGCAAAAGAGCGAGGCTGAGAAAGCTGCGCATCAGGCGGCATACGCGGCGATGGTGAAAGGGCAAGTCGAGGAGTTACTGACACGCTACGGCAAGATCGACTTGCTATGGTTTGATGGGCGGCCAAACATTCCCGGCGGCAACAATGTGATCACAGTCGAACGGATTCGTGATTTGCAACCCGGCATTGTTATCAATCCGCGTTTGCATGGAAAGGGCGACTTTCTAACGTACGAACGCCGTCTCACGACAGACAAGATTGCGACAGGATGGGCGGAATTTTGCAACACCTGGACCAGCTCGTGGCCGCATGTAGCAGGGGCGCGCTTTCGGGCGAATGGTTTTGTCCTCGGACAATTTGTAACCGCGCGTTCATTGGGCATCAACTATTTACTCGGCGTCGGTCCAATGGCATCGGGTGAGTTTACGCCCGAAATCTATGGCAACATGGCTGTGGTTGAACGTTGGATGAGAACTAACGGCTCATCGGTGCGCGAAACGCATCCCTTGCCTGCAGCAGAATCGGCTTCAGTGCCGGCCACGGCGGCGGCTGCAACCCGTTACCTTTTCCTGCTTCCCAGGTTTAAGGAAGGCGGCTCTTATGATGACGACATGCTCGCAGCGGAAGATGCAACTGTGACGCTCAACGGTGTCGGGAAGCCGAAGAGCGTGAAGCTTCTCGGCGACGGAAAGACGGTCGAATATACCTACTCAGCGGATGCCGTAACGATCAAGGTGCCGGCGAACAGGCGAACCAGGCTCGTCGACGTGCTCCAGATTGATCTCCCAAAATAAGGGCATCAACGCAAGGCAAAGTCGGAACCGCGAGCGGTAGCGACCGGTGACACTCGCACCAGCGCTTGGCTGGATCAACCCGTCCGCGTGGGAAAAGCAAAGTTGCATCCGGGAGCAATAACGACCGGATGACACTCGCACTAGCGCTCGGCTCGATCACTTTCCTCTAAGTGTCGGCAGTCTCTAGGTGAAGTTGAACCGGTCGCTACTGCTCCCGGTTCCGTATTCATCGACCCACGATGCAAGAATCTTGGCTGACCCGCGCCAAGCCTCCCAATCCCCAGGTAGCGCGAACCTGCTAAGAGAATAACGTTCCGGCAGGGGTCATCGCAGATCGAAATTCGCGGAACACCCTAAATATAAAACGTTGGCCTCGCGAATTAGATGTTTTCAGCGTCGCGTTGATCGAGTACAGTGCGCAGTGTTGAGTGATAGGTGTGCGACAACTGCAGCTTGAGGAGCCACTGTGAAGATATGCATCCTTGATCCGTCTTACGAAAACTCTGACAGCCCTATGAAGGATTACGATCCGCAGTCCGACGTGATTCGACATCTTGAAGGCCACGAATGTGAGACTGCTTACATCGACAAGGCTAAAGGTGTGCGCCAGATCGTCGAGCTCTCCCGTCGCGGTTTTGACGTCTTCATCAACTTGTGTGACGGCGCCTGGGACGAAGATCGCGCCGGCATCGAAGTGGCTCAGACGCTGGAACGCCTGGGCATGGCCTTTACGGGCGCGACGTCAAACTTCTACGAACCGTCGCGCGAGACGATGAAAAAGGTCTGCCATTTCTGGGGCATCAAAGCCCCCGCCTACGTTTTGGCGAGGGACCGCCAGGGTATCGAATTGGCCTCTAAAACGCTCAGGTTTCCCCTCATCACCAAACATCCGAATAGCTACAGCAGCATCGGTTTGACCAAAGATTCGCGAGTTCTGACGACGGCAGCTTTGCAGGAACAAGCCGAGAAAATGATCGAGGCATTCGGGGCTACGATGATCGAAGAGTTCATCGATGGGCGGGAGTTTAGCGTCCTGGTTGTTGAGAACGCCGACGATGAGTCCCAGCCTTTCGCTTACCGGCCGGTCGAGTTTCTCTTTCCGCGCGGCGAGTCGTTCAAACATTTCGATCTCAAATGGAAAGATTACGAAGCGATGACCTGCATCCAGGTTGAAGATGATGAACTGGCCGAACGCCTGGAGGACATGTCGCGCAAACTATTCATTGGGTTGAACGGCGCCGGCTACGGCCGCTGCGACATTCGCATGAACCAGCAGGGCGAGCTCTTCATGCTGGAGATCAATCCCAACTGCGACGTCGCTTATCCGCTGGAGGAAGCCGGCAGCGCCGATCTCATCCTGATGCATGAGCCCTGGGGCCATCGCGAGTTCTTCGAAAAAATTATCCGGGCCGCCCTGAAACGCCAGCAGCGCACGCACAAAAATTGGCACTTGGCTCTGGACGGCATGAGTCGCTACGGAATGTATGCTCTGGAGCACATCAAAACCGGAGACCTGATTGACGTACACGAAGAACAGCCACACGTGATAGTAAGTGAAACGCATGTCCGGAAAAACTGGAATGCAGAACAGCAACAGTGGTTCTCAGAATACGCCTACCCGTTGACCGATGAGGTCTTTGTAAGTTGGAGTCCGGATCCTGAACAATGGAAGCCCATCAATCATTCCTGCGATCCAAACGCCTGGCTCCAAGGATTGAATCTGGTGGCGCGCCGCAAGATAAGAGCCGGCGAAGAGATTACGATCGACTACGCTACGTTTTACAACGAGCGCATGGACGACTTTGTCTGTCATTGCGGGGCTCGCAAGTGCAGAGGGATTATCCGCGGAACAGACTACCGCGAAAGCTTTGTTGAACGGTATGGCGACCACGTTTCGGACTATGTCAGGACAAAACGTCTTGATGAAGCGTTGCCGAAGCCCCACGAAGAGATTTATCAGGAAACTTAAATCACGGTTCTGAGCCCTTCAGCCAACGAGAGCCGTGCCCGCACGCTTTGCCAAAAAGTAGCAAACCCCGTCCGCCACGCAGATCACTGACAAACGCCTGCGGCTATGCCGCCGCACAGTGCGGAAAGGCTCTGCCTTTCCGGCGTCCGATATTATTTCTTTCATGAGGCTCTGCCTCATGAATCGGTAATGAATCGGAGGCGTAGCCTCCCAGATTAAAAAGCTGTCTACGGTAAGGCGGAGCCTTACCGCACTGTGCGGCGGCATAGCCGCGGAGCAATTGTTTATCGCTTCAAACCTGCCGTCCAGTTCACCACAACCGTGATCGGGTTGGTGGTTGAGATCGCGATGGATGATTCCTTTCTCGTGTGCTGCTGCAAGGCCCTGCACGATCTGCAATGCATATTCAATCGCGCGCCGTTGCGCTAATGGAGTTCCCCCTATTCGCTTACGCAGCGTCTCACCCTCCAATAGTTCTGAAACCACGTAGGGCGACCCATCATGTGCACTGATATCGTGAACTATGAGGATGTTTGGATGATTGAGAGCACCGGCGGCACAAGCTTCCTGTTCGAACCGGCGTAGTCGATCTTGATCGGCTGAGAAAGTGGGAGGAAGAACTTTGATAGCAACGTCGCGGCCCAATTGCGTGTCCCGCGCGCGATAGACTTCACCCATGCCACCTGCGCCAAGCTGCGAGCGCCCTCAGAGTTGACCCGAAAGGCTATGCGCCGCCCGTCAGGAGAGACGGCGAAGGAGCCGGCATAAGTGGTCTTTTCGGGTGGATATAGGAGGAAGCGTGTGGCGACCGTCGCCGTCTCCGTAGTTCGCGGCCGAAAGTACAGAAACGCAAAGGCAAACGTTGAGAGAAGAAACAAACTGCCTACAACAATGAATGCGGCGCGCTCGCGGCTTCTGGTCCACTTTATTGCGGGCTCGGGTATTGCCCCAATCTGAGCGGAAGTGGGCGCCGCACCGGAGAGCGCTTCCAGAGCAAACGCGAGATCGCGCGCCGAATGAAAGCGTGCTTCCGGATTCTTTTCGAGGCAGTGGTTTACGAGCCGTTCCAACGCTGGTGAAACAGTCTTGTTCGTGTCAGATAACTCAGGCGGGTCTTCTTTCAAGATCGCGCTCATTGTCTCGGCGGCCGATTCGCCATGAAAAGCGCGCCGGCCCGAAAGCATCTCGTAAAGAATCGCGCCAAACGAAAAGATGTCTGAACGATGATCGACCGGGCGCCCTTTTAACTGTTCAGGTGACATGTAACCGACTGTGCCCATGACGACGCCAGGATCAGTGTCCACTCGCCGCGTCGGTATGTCTGTTTGAGGTTGGTTACCGTCGAGTTGCTTCAGCTTTGCCAAACCAAAGTCGAGAATCTTCACGCGGCCGTCATTAGTGACGAAGATGTTGTCAGGCTTGAGATCGCGATGAACGATTCCTTTCTCATGAGCAGCCGCCAGGCCATTGGCGATCTGCAACGCATAATCAATCGCGCGCCGCTGGGCCAATGGCGTGCCAGCGATGCGCTTGCGCAGTGTTTCGCCTTCCAACAGTTCTGACACGACGTAAGGAGCACCATCGTGGGCGCCGATGTCATGCACTACGAGAATGTTTGGATGGTTCAGTGCACTCGCGGCGCAGGCTTCTTGTTCGAACCGGTGCAGGCGATCTCTATTCGCAGAGAAGCTTGCAGGCAGAACTTTCACTGCCACATCTCGACCGAGTTGCGTGTCACGAGCGAGATAAACCTCACCCATGCCGCCCGACCCAAGCTGCGAGCGGATTTCGTAACGACCGAGTTTTGTGCCGGCGGCAATCGTCATCGCCTCAGTAAGAATTTCGTATGGTCCAAGCTTTGTGCCCGTAGCAATAGTCATTTCCTTGGGCGCAAGCTCTCAGCTTCCGTATTGCTTTTCTTGAATCTTCGCGCGGATTTCGTAACGTCCGAGTTTTGTGCCTGCGGCAATCATCACTGCTTCAAGTCCGCCGTCCAGTTCACGACGACGTTGATCTGCTGGCGCTCCGGGGCTTCGGCCGATGAGGCGACGAGAAAGCGCTTGCCGTCGCGGTTCGCCGCGTAATATCCATTGCCCGGGAAGCCTTGATCGATGCCGGCGCCGCCGATGCGAATATTAAACAGTGGCCAAGGGGCGCCGACTTTAAAAGTCGAACCCTCACCGCTTACTTCCACTGCCATCAGTTTTCGGTCAGGTGTGTAGTAGTAAAGCTCCCGCCCGTCCCCGCGCCACTGGGGCTGCGATCCACCACCCGTCGAGATCGGCACCTTGCCGCCCGTA
>DASXSC010000127.1:0-4883 GCA_036506215.1 Pyrinomonadaceae bacterium
TAGGTCCGCGAAGAAACTGACTCTAAGAGTAGCCAGTAACACGGCGGCATATTAGCGTTGCTTTTCAGGGCAGTCAAATGTGGTACTCCGCGCCGCTTGGCCAATCTAAGAAACAGTGACTCCGAAACCTTTAATCGGCGCCAATCTCCTCTGCGATTGGCCGACACGCTCCGCACTAGATGCGCTGGCGAAGCGCTATTGATTACCATGAGTTTTCGGAACCTCACGCGGCCGGCTCGTAGGTAAACTTCGGAGAGAGCACCAGACTAAAAGCGCCCATCAAGGTGGTCGATTCTCCTAGCGTGGAAGCGATGATACTAGCCAAAGGCAATCCGCGCCTGACGCCTCTTTCCACCGTTTCGCGAAACACCCCAGCCACCAGCGGCCAGGCACGCGTGATTGGACCACCAATAACAATCATTTCCGGACTAAGTCCGACAATAAGATTGGAAATTCCAATGCTCAGGTTTCGAGCCGTCTCGATTAAGGCTTCTTGAGCATTGACCTCTCCGGTGATCGCACGATCGATCAATTGCCGGAAGGACAACTGAGACAAGTCAATTCTCTGCCCGATTAGTTGGCCATAGCGCGCGACTGCTGCTCGGCCGGAAGCAAATGCCTCCCAACAATCGAAGCTGCCGCATGAACACGCCGTGGGAGCCTCCCTGCCGATGATCATGTGGCCGAACTCACCCGCCGCTCCGCCCGCTCCTCGATAAACCTGTCTATCAAAGACAATTCCCGCTCCCAATCCTTCATGCACAAAGACCATGATAAAGTCCCGAGCCTCGCGCACTTCAGGCTGGCCAAACCAAAGTTCAGCAAGTGCTGCTCCATTCGCATCGTTGTCGATCGCAACTTTCAAACCCGTCGCTGAAACGATACGATCCACTACATTGAGGTTACGCCACTTGAAGCAGGGAAGGTAAAGTATCGTCCCCTTTTCCGGATTGACCAGTCCTGCCACCATCACGCCGACACCTTCGATACGCTCGGTACCATTCCGGGTTAGCTCGATAACACAATCGATAGCGCGTGAGATAGTTTTTTCAAAGTCCGGATCAGTAGGAAATTCCATGAAATCCAAAACGCGGCCGGCAATATCACCCGTCGCGACGGTTGTCCGTGTAGGGGAGATATCGATACCGATCGCCGCTGCTCCGTCCGCATGCAACCTGAGCAACTCGGGACAACGCCCACCGGTTGATTCCCCTTTACCGACTGCTTCAATCATGCCTTCGACAATCAGCGCGTCAACAATCTCTGAGACTGTGGAGCGCTGCATACTCGTAGCCCGTGCAATCTCAGCCCGCGAGATTGGGCCACGTTCGCGCACATGATTCAGAACGAGCTGGCGATTGATGTCTCGTAGCGCGCTAGTAGTTGCCACTTGAGCATTTTTTAGATCTATCCGTCTCATGATTTCTTAATAAGCAGTATAGACAGAACGACGCAGTATGCGGTTGATCTTACGGTGAACCCGTCAATCTTCCGACTAGCTAAGAAAACTCAGAGCCAGAGTGGCGATACCTGGTTCGCCTTGTAAATAAGCCCACCAATAGTTCCACGTGACTTTAGCGCATCACAGCGTGAATTGGCCAACCTCTTACGACGCAAGAATCAAGTTAGGGCAAAAAGCATGACCTAAAAGCCAGCGCGATACAAAGAGGTAACGGAAACCCCACTCTTTTCGCCTGGACCTGACTTGGCTCTTCTACCAACGAGATTGCTAACTGATTAGCCTTGGCTCAATGCGGCTTCGCTGAGAAAAGACTGGGCGTAGTGTTTGAAAGGTTTGAGAACGTTGCAGAGTTGGATTTGCAACTTGGAGTTGCGCGTTTCCAATCGATATTTCATACTCGCCGCCTGCGCGCGACGGGGTTAGAGGACAACTGAACCGAGCTTCATACCACAAGACGGGGAACCGGTGAAGTGACTCACCGACTGCCAGAACGTCCAAACGCCAACAGGCCGATTGAGTGCCCTAAGGCACGAAAGGTTTTTTTCATTCGTCGAAAATTGGACGAGAAGTGAAAAGGAGAGCACAGGGTTATGCCAAAAAAATTTGAAATAGAACCTGAAGCGGAGCAGAGAAAGCCTCCAATGAATAGCTCACTAATGCATACTCGCGGCAGGCGCGCTAAATCATTCTGCATTTTTATTCTTGCCTTCCTGTCATTGAGCACTGCGTTGGCCGCAGACAAACCATCCTTACCGTTTGTTAGCCCAATGTTTGGCGACAACATGGTGCTGCAGCGCGGTAAGACAAATAGGATTTGGGGATGGTCCCAGCCCGGCCAAGTGGTCCAAGTGGAAATTGGAGGCAACACGGCGAAGACGGTAACGGGAGCGGACGGTCGTTGGGAGGTCATGATCGAACCACCCGCACCCGGTGGGCCTTACGCCCTTAAGATTGTTGGAACGAAGACCATCGAGTTCCACGAAGTCCTGGTGGGGGACATTTGGCTGTGTGGCGGACAGTCCAACATGCAACTCCCCTTGGGCGCGGCGCTGAACGGCGCAGAGGAAATCAAAGCAGCTAACCATTCCGAAATTCGTTTCTACATCGTCTCTCAACACGCTTCATATTCGCACACGGCGGTTCCGCAAGGCTCCTGGAAAATCACCTCCCCGCAGACAGCAGCTGAAGGCGGCGGGTTATCGGCGGTTGCTTATTTCTTTGCTCGGCGATTACAGGAAGATGTGCACGTACCCATTGGACTAATTCAGGATTGCGTCGGCGGTACGCCGGCGGAAACCTGGACCAGTGCGGAGACGCTTCATCGGCTGAAGGATTTCGATCCGCAATTGGCCGAATTGGAACGCTTGAAAGGTACAGGTGTACCGGAATATGGCAACTACATCATGCATTGGTACGATGACTACGATATTGGCTTAAAGGAGAAGGGTTGGGCCGCGGTCGATCTGGACGATTCCGCTTGGAAGATCGTCCATCTTCCCGGAGCCTTTGCGGAATTAGGCGTCGCCAAAGATCCGAGTGTTGCTTGGTTCCGCAAAGAAATCACGTTGCCGAACCCATTGCCACTTGGGAAGGCGATGATGTATCTCGGCGTCATCGAAAGAATGGACACGACATACGTGAATGGTACTTGGGTTGGTGCCAGCGCCTGGGTTGAGAACCCAAGGGTGTACCTGTTGCCGGAAGGAGTGTTGCAACCCGGCAAGAATATCGTCACCATTCGAGTCTTCAAGACCAAGACTAACGGCGGATTTATGACTAAGCCTGACGCGCTTCGTCTGGTACTGGGCGACGGTACTGAAATTCCGCTGGCCGGCGAATGGAAAGGATCAGTCAGCGTTGACGGACGCCCCCCTCATCCGCTGCCGTTGAGCTTCGAGAATTGGCCGACTATGCCTTCGGTTTTATATAAAGGGATGATCGAACCAATTGCTCCACTCGCAATCACCGGCTTCCTCTGGTATCAAGGCGAAGCAAACAGCGAGCGTGCCTTTCAGTATCGGACTTTGCTGCCGGCAATGATTGTAGACTGGCGTAGGCTGTTCGCTCAGGGTGACCTTCCTTTCTATATCGTCAGCCTTCCGGCTTTTATGCATCACCAGGATCAGCCCGCTGAAGCCACCTGGGCGGAGTTGCGCGAGGCACAAGCCATCGCCGTTCGCGTCGTTCCTAACTCCGGGTTGGCAGTGGCGATCGATACTGGCGATCCTGACAATATTCATCCACAGGACAAAAAGATCGTTGGAGAACGACTGGCGCTGTGCGCACTGGCCCAGCACTACGGCAAAAAAATTCCTTACCAGGGACCGACCTTCAAATCAGTTGAGCGGCTCGCAGCTGCGCTTAAGCTCCATTTCGACCACGTCGATGGAGGTTTGGTAACTAAAGGCGGCAAGCTCGGGGAATTTTCCATTGCCGGGATAGACCGCAAATGGTATTGGGCTGATGCGAGGATAGAGGGCGACACCATCGTGGTCTCGTCTTCAATGGTTAGGGAACCGCAAGCCGCGCGTTACGCCTGGCAGTCGTTCCCAATAGCCACTCTTTACAATGGGGCCGGACTGCCGGCAGTTCCCTTCCGGACAGACGATTGGCAGGGCATTACTGAGGTGCGAAAGCCCGACACCGCGCCGCGCTAGTGTCCTGTCTCTTGAGTCTGCTGACGCCACGCCGTCTGGGCCAGTATCAAAGTAATCGTCATATCAGTACCGGCAAGAACAAACTGATCAGTGTCAGTCGCTACGACTGCTCGAACAGCAATGTTAGCTTTTCACTTGACCGTTCGACTTGTAGGCCGCGGGCAGGTGATGATCCATTGTGGAGTCGCCCAACCTTGACTGCCGAGGTAAACGTTGCTGCGGCGCTCTGGCGACGGCCATCACGCCTCGTCTCTACCGCTCCAGAAGAATTAGCAGCGAGTTCTTAGGTTCGTGGCCGCTTTGTTTGAGCACCACACAAAAGGGTGTACACTACCGTCCCGACGTCAGGCCGAGAATCGTTTAATGCTGCGTATGCGTTCGCTCTATCATCAGGTCGGTGAGTGAAAGGTGATCGAGAAGACATGACCTCAATGCATGGTCAACGAAGATTTCTGAACAGCCGATCCGTAACCTGCTTTGTTGGTTTCGCGATATGTTTCGCATCCACATTGATCGTGCCTAGCGCGCGAGGCCAAAATTGGGCACCGAACAAGGCGTCGTTGATAATTCGTACCAAGGAACCTGGCGCAGTCATCAACCCCAATATCTACGGGCAGTTTGCCGAACACCTCGGTCGTTTGATCTATGAAGGGCTGTGGGTGGGCGAAGATTCAAAAATCCCGAATACACGCGGCCTTCGTAACGATGTCATCGCTGCGCTAAAAGAGCTGCACATACCCGTCTTACGCTGGCCCGGTGGATGC
>DASXSC010000128.1:0-4542 GCA_036506215.1 Pyrinomonadaceae bacterium
AAAGCTCGAGCTGTCAAACTTGTTCCCGCCGTAGACGAAGTTTGGATGGTTGAACACATTGAACGCGATCACCGGAACTCGAAGTTGGCGCGTTCCCTGACGTAGGTCCGCTTGACCAGGCTTATGTCAGTCTGCAAGAAATGCGGACCGTACAGCCCGTTGATCGGGAAGTCGCCGAACGCGCCCTAGCAACGGTCGAAACTCAATAGACGACCGTCCCCTGTATCACCATCTTTTCAACTTTGAATTCAAGCAAAACTCGAGTCTCACTGGGCACGCCAATGCGCGGATGGGTAAACTCCAATCTAAACGCTTTGTCCTCGGGCCCAACCAGCGGGGCACCTTTGTATTCACGCGGAAACACAAGTTGAAATTCTCGACCGCCACCGGAAACTGCATACCGCGACAATGGCACCTTGTCCCCTTGGTGGGTGATCACGAAGACAGAATTCTTTAGAGTCTCGACAGTCTGTACTTGCCAGTAGGAGGCCAGTTCCCGGTCATAAGACTGGGAATTCGAACTGAAGGTCACGTGCACAACCACGGTCTCTAAAAAGCGTCCGGACAAGAGCCTCTGTGCCTGCTGGTCAAAGGAGCGCTGGTGTTCGGGCGCCAGCCTTTCATACTGCGCGCTGATCTGCTGGAGCCTAACCAGCGCCTGGCGAATTGGAAGCGCAGAGCGAAATTGCACCTGGTAATCAATTCTCGGCCGCTGCTCGCGACCGGGCACTGTGCTTCCCCTTTGAACGGGCTCAATCAGCGTCTGACTCAGGGTGTAAGTCTGCGCCCACGGCGAGTTCTCCAGAAGCTTACGGCATTCTCGCTCCGACCATTGCTTGTACTCCTTCTGCCAAAACTCTCCGGATTGACCGGCTGCCAAACAAGCTGACGCAGCGACGATGAGCAAGAGACAACGTTTGGTATTCACTGGTGCCTGAAGATGAAGGAGGGATAGGCAGCGACTGCCTATCCCTGTCCAGCGTGCTTAGAAGTCAATTCTAGCGCCGACTTGAATTCGTCGCGGCGTGTTGTTCTGCGACGTGATGACGCCGAAGGCGGCTTTGTTTTGCAAGCTGAGGCTCCCTGGATCATTGAAGATCACGTGATTGAAAACGTTGAAGAAGTCGAAGCTCAAGCTGAACTTCACTCTCTCGGTGATCTTCGTCTCCTTGCCAACCGACCAATCAAACGACCACCGGCTCAGACCGCGAAGAACGCCGCGACCTTCGCGCCGGTCGTCCGCCAGCCGAATCCGGCGAAAGGCGTTAAATGCCGCCTCGGGATCAGCAAAAAGGTTGAGCCCGGTTCCTTTGTTGGCCGGGTTTGCGTTAGTGCCAACGCCGCCCGATCCTGTGATGCTAGAATTCAACCCAGTAGCGACGCGCGAAGTTGGGATCGCTCCAGCGGTTGCGCCAAAAACTGAGCTGGCGCCGAAAGCCTCCGCGCTCTGGGCCACCGTCAGGGGAAGTCCGCTTTGCGCGGTGAAGATTCCCGCCATGAACCAGCCGCTGATGAACTTGTCGAGCGCCCTGTTGCTGAAGCTCAGAGCGTGGTTTCTGCCAAATGGTAGATCATAGCTCCCGTTTGCATTGAACAAATGGCGAATGTCAAACAGCGAGGGTGAGTAGCTAATGTCGGGAAAGAAACTCGACTGAAACTCAGCCACGTTGTTTTGCGTGAGATTCGCCGATTGATCAAGCGACTTCGAAAGCGTGTAGTTCGCATCGAGGGAGAGGCCCTGGGAGAATCGCTTGTGCACAGTGATGATCATCCCATGGTAGTTAGAGATTGCTTGCGAGACCCTGACCAGGAGGTCGAGGGATTGTTGATTGATCAACACCGGACCGCCGAGGAAATCCAGATACTGTTGAGTGAGAGTGCTCAGATTGCCGTTGATGAACGCGCTGGCTTGGGCCTTCGCGATGGACGCCGTTGAACCGGCGCCGTAGAAGTTCTCGAAATACGGCTGTGGAGGCGGAGTGGCCGTCGCGTTGGCGCGAAGCACCGCCGCTACAGCGTCGAAGGCCTGGGCGAAGGTCTGGCCCGATTTTGGATCCTTCATCATGAACGGCACCGAGTTGAGGTTGCCATCATCGTAAAGGTCACGAGCGAAGCGGCCGATGTAGCCAATTTCGACAAGCAGCCGCCATGGAAGCTCACGTTGAATCGTGAAGTCGACCACGTGATTGCGAGGGACCTTGATGTTCGGGTCAACGGAGAACGAAAGGGTTTCGCCAAACGGTTTGCCGGGGACGACCGGTGAAGAAATCTGCGCCGGCGCCGTCGGAAGCGGGATTGGACCGTCGATTCCAATTCGGAAGGGCTGCCCCGCCGCGTTCTTCGGACCCGTCACATTTACCGTCTGGGCAAACCCGACACCGAGCGTCGGAATGATGATCGTCTGCACGGTGTTGGTGCGGTCGAACGCCAGCGAGTAGCCGCCACGAATAACCGTCTTGCGGTCGCCGAACATACGCCCGAGCCAGCCGCTCTTAAACGACGGATTCCAAGCCAACGAGAAGCGTGGCGAAATATCCCCGTAATCGGTGTTGAAAGCAGTGCTTCGGCCTGCGTTCTTGAGCGGCACATAAGCAATGTCCGGGTTGAAGATCTGCCCCGCATTGGCCGCCGCCAGTTTAGTTTGGATGTAATCCTTGAAGTCCACGAGCTTGCCGGTGTCTTTGTACGTGATCACCGTCTGCTTGCCGGAATCTTCTACCGGCGGCTCTTGCCAGTTGTAAGTCAGCCCATAGGTAATGGTCAATGAGGGTTTCCAGCGCCAAGTATCTACGCCATAAAACTCCCAAGCCTTCAGCGTGGATCGAGTCAGCAGTCCCGTGCCCAACGGTTGCAGCTTGAGATCGGCATCACGCGTGATCAGCGCGGGAACCTGGCTGATCATACCTAGAAGGCTGGCATAAAACTGATTGTAACGACTCACGTCGGCCGATTGTATAAAGGATGGCCGCTGCGAAGTCGGGATGGAGATGAAGCTCCCGACGATGCCAACATCCGCCACGGGCGTCGTGATCGACCCGACCACCTTGTCATCACGAAAATCGACCGAGCGAATGCGCCGGAGGTTGCCGCCGGCTTGGATCGTATGCGCGCTCTTCACCCAGGTCAGATTGTCCGACCACTGATAGATATTCAGCGTGCGGAACTGATGCCGCGCGCGCTGAGTATCCACGTCGATGATATCATCGATCGTACCGCTCCCGAGATTGATAGCCGCATTCAAACCCACAAACGGTATCGGCGAGATGATCGCGAAGTCCAGCCGATCGTGAAGCCAACTGAAGCTTGCCACGTTGGTCAGATGAGGGTTAAGCACACCTGTAATCTGCGCTACCGCATTGCGGGGGCGGCTGGGGCTGATCCCAGTGGCTATCCTTCTTGAAATGTCCACCTGGCCGGCGTTGGTGGAGATATTTCGATTGGCTGTGAACTTGGCCATCGCGCTCCACTTGTCGTTGACGCGGTGATCCAGCCTGGCCAGGCTGATGTCATCGCGATTAGTCAACGGAGCGGAGAATACGAAACCCGCCGTGTTGAGACCGTCTCCTTGAGTGAAGTCGTTGGGCGCCGGAAAGAGCCGCATGTATTCGAGCACTTTCGGATTCACTCCGAGCCCGCGCGGGTCCAGCGCCGAGATCGCGCTCTGACTTATCGTCTGGATGGCGCCGCTGGCGTCGCGGAAACGCAGCGTGCCTGCCTTGAGGCTGTCAGTAGGTACGAAGCGAGTCACCGTGGCTGAATTCGGATTGCGGCGTCCTTCATAGTTCAAGAAGAAGAAAGTCTTATTCTTGAAGATGGGTCCACCAAAGGTTCCGCCGAATCGATTATCAAGCAAGAATGGCCGCTTGATGCCGAGCCGGTTGTTGGTCCAGGAGTTGGCGGCCAGAGCGTTGTCCTGATGATAGAAATACGCACTGCCATGCCATTGATTGGTGCCGCTCTTGGTCACCAGCGCGAGTTGACCGCCGGCCGATCGGCCGAAGGTGGCGTTGGCGTTGGCAGTCTGGCCGCGGAACTCTTCCACCGCATCGATCGGCACCGGTACAATCGTGCGAAACGTCTGTCCTATCACGTTGTCGGAAACGTCCACGCCGTCGAGGGTTATCGTGGATTGATCCCGACGAGATCCGGCGAATTCGCCTCCCTGAGTTGTGGCAGGCTGCAAGGCGAAAAGCGAGTTGGTTTGGCGATTGATGTTAGGCAGCCGTTTCATGCGAATTTCGTCAAACACGCTGCCGACGCTGGCGTCGGTTGTCTGTAATTGCGCCTCGACGCCCGCCGCAACTTCGACCGTCACCGTCACATCTCCAACTTCAAGAGTAATGTTCACGGTGGCCACTTTTGAAACCTCAGCAGTTACATCAGTCACCACCGTGGTCTTGAAGCCCTTGGCCGCGACGCTAACTTTGTAGGTTCCGGGACTAACAGCATTAAAGTTATAGCGACCGTCCGAGTCGGTTGTCGCGGTGCGCTCATTGTTAGTCGTCTCATCGATCAACTTAACGGTCGCACCCACAATGACGC
>DASXSC010000129.1:0-7249 GCA_036506215.1 Pyrinomonadaceae bacterium
CGCCACCGCAAGGACCTAGAGAGAAAACGCCAGGCAACGATTAAAGGTTCGGAACCTAAAGGTCGTTGGGTCGATGGAACACCCGAGTATTCTCACCACATCTGTGGTTTACGCAGGCTGTTTCCTGATGCTCTCTTCGTCCACATCTGCCGTGACGTCCGCGCTGTCGTGCGTTCGATGCTCAATTTTCATCGGGTAGCGGGGATTCAGTTAGTTCCTAATGAAGAAAAGGCATACAAGTATTGGCTTCGGACTGTCAAGGCGTGCATCAAAGCTGAGGAAGCCTATGGACCGGAGGTAGTTTATCGCGTGCGATATGCGGACTTGATCAGTAATCCGGAACCGGCGATGCGTTCATTGCTCGATTTCCTCCAGGAACCTTACACAGGCAAATGCCTTGAACCGCTTGGACAACGGATTAATAGTTCTAACGTCCCTGATGATTTTGTCGCTGACGATCCGGATACCGATCCGGCGCTGATTGAGCAAGCAATAAGACTTTCAGCTGAATTGGAAATAACACCGCAGTCGACTGAACTATCGCCTGCTGCAGCGGATGCACTCGAGACCGAATTTCAACAGCGGACGCAATATGTGGCCGCCCTGGACAAAACCTGCAAGGAAGCTCAACGGCTTATTCGGACTCTTGAGAAGCAAAATCGCGGCTATGACTGAGCCCCTTCAAACACGCTTAAATTTCTGATTAGTCTTTCCCCGGTTGTGCGCTCTCGATTGATCAAATTCCCGATGAGGAAGGCTCCAAGTGGGATTGAACTTCGTAAGATTAGAGCCAACGCACACAGCCTTTTTCGCTTTTTATCCCGTTGGAAGGCCTTGGTCATCACGTGTCTTCTTCTCGTCGGCGTCGTAGGATACGTGGATTATCTGACTGGATACGAGCGCCCGCTGCTCCTCTTCTATCTTCTGCCCATTTCTTTAGCAGCCTGGTTTGGCACCTTCTTCATGGGTCTGGGAATTGCCGTTATCAGCATTGCAGTATCGATGCTGTCAGACGTTGCCGCCGGAATCCCTGCTCTCGGTTTCTGGAATGCGGGAATGGCCTTTGTATCCTATGCCCTGTTTGCTGGAGTCTTATCCAAGCTACGGATACTCGTCGGCGAGCTGGATCGACGCGTTCAGGAACGGACAGCAGCTCTGCAGCGCGAAATGGCTGAGCGCCGGCGGCTGGACCGGGAAATCGCGCAAGTGGCAGACCGTGAACGACGGCGTTTGGGACAGGACTTGCACGATAGGCTCGGGCAACACCTGACAGGGACCGCTTTGGCGGCTCAAGTATTAAAGGAGAAACTCGCCACAAAATCTGCGCCAGAGGTAACCGAGGCCGAGAAGCTTGTGCGCTACGTCGAGGAAGGGATTGATCTCACCCGTAATTTGGCCCGGGGTTTCTTTTCGCCGGAACTCGAAGCGGACGGCTTAAGTGTAGCCCTGGAAGGTCTGGCGGAGAACATAAGCGAGCGATTCGCGATCCACTGCATTTTTCACGGGGAAGAGTCAATTCCACTACGCGATTCTGCCGTTGCTACGCAACTCTACCGGATTGCTCAGGAGGCGGCCACGAACGCCGCAAAACACGCTGCAGCTGAGAATATTGATATTCGCGTTACTATGGATGGTCCCGAACTTACTCTCGCGATCATAGATGATGGAGTTGGGTTCCCGGATAGGCCGTCAAATTCAAAAGGGCTGGGACTTCGCTTAATGCGCCACGGCGCGGCGCTGATCGACGCAGCGTTGAGCGTCCAGCGAAATGGCGGCAGTGGAACGGTTGCGACTTGCAAGGTAAAGATTCCGAGCGAGAGCGAATTTGATTTTGCGATATGAGCTCCAGCCCTTCTATCACAGTGCCGCGCAAGCGTCGGATTTTTTTGGTCGACGATCATCCGCTGGTCCGTGAGGGGCTTACTAACCTGATCAATGGCCAGACCGACCTCATAGTCTGTGGCGAAGCGGAAGATTGGGCTGGAGCTGTCAACGGCATTGCAAAAACACGGCCGGATGTCGCCCTTATCGATATCTCTCTGAAAAACGAATCCGGATTGGAACTAGTCAAGAATCTGGACAATCAATTCCCGCTGGTTGCATTAATTGTCCTCTCAATGCATGACGAGGCGTTGTATGCGGAGCGGGCGCTCCGAGCTGGAGCACGCGGTTATGTAATGAAACGAGAGACCACCAAGAGCGTCCTAACTTGCATCCGCCGGGTGGTGGACGGCAGTGTTTACGTGAGTGAACGGGTCGTTAATACAATGGCCCGCCGACTCAGCGCTTCTCCCAAAACCGCAGAGGCTTCTCCTGTAGAACGGTTAAGCGATCGTGAATTGGAAATATTCCGGCTCCTCGGCCAGGGGCGGACGACTTCAGAGATCGCGGACGACCTCCACCTGAGTCTAAAAACGGTGCAAGCTTACTGCGCGCGCGCAAAAGAAAAATTCGGAGTCAGCTCCCTGGGCGAACTGCTTCGCGCGGCCATTCGCTGGGAAGATGCTACGAATGTAAAGTGACCATTCACACTCTTCCCTAGGCACAACCGGCTGCCTGTAGGGTGTGGTACTACAAAAACATTCGGCTACGTCCATCTGTCGCTAGCCGTTCGCGGCGCCAGATTATGGCGTGACACTGAAGCAGCTTTTTGCCGTTGGGCACGGTAACGCCTCCGGAACAACGCAGTCGGAAGCGTTCCGCCGATTTTTTGACTGCCTTCCGCGCACAGCCCGCAATCGCACACAACGCGACTGTGCCGCCCTTCTCGACTCCAAACGGCAACGAAAAACTTGTGAACGCACTAAGTCTCCGCTTCGTCAAGTCGCAATAAAAACTGAGCGTAATTTTTGGGAAATCAAATTGTCGCACCGGCCCAAGCCATTCTGGTATCCCTACCACACTTTGCGAAATGTCGGCGTCGTAGAGCAGCTTTTGGCGAGTGCCGGGCTTGATTTGTTGCAGTTATGCCGAGGTCGGCATGGGAAAATCGCGGATATTGGAGCCGCGGACGGCGACCTCGCATTTTTTTTGGAAAAGATGGGCCTATCGGTCGATTTAATCGACAATGAACCCACCAATTTTAATCACCTGGAGGGCGCGCGGATTCTTAAGGAAGCTCTGCACTCAAATGTTACAATCCGAACAGTTGATTTGGACTCTCAATTCACCCTGTCTGGGGAAAAATACGACGCCATCTTTCTCCTTGGAGTTCTCTATCATTTAAAAAATCCTTTCTTCGTGCTGGAGAAGCTCGCTGCGATCGCGAGATATTGCTTCCTCAGCACGCGCATAGCTCGGCAAACGGACAACGGCCAATCTATTTCGCAAGCACCGATAGCATATTTGCTTGGGCCGCAGGAATGCAACAACGACAGCACTAACTTTTGGATTTTCTCAGATGAAGGGTTAAAGCGATTAATCGAGCGTTCGGGTTGGAACATTTTGGCGTACACCACAATTGGTAACACGAGCAATTCAACACCGGCCGATCCAAATTATGATGAGCGCGCCTTTTGCGTCCTAAAAAGCAACGCTATTCTCGACCTCAGCGCCTTTCCCAATCCGGTGCCTGTCGGTCAAGGGATGGGCCGAACAACGATTCTCTGGAGCACTGCTAATGGCAGTCCTGGGAAAGTTTACGTCTCCATCAACGGACAGCAGGAAGCACTTTTTGCAGCTGGACGCCAGGGAATAGCCACCGCGAATTGGATTCAGATAGGTTCTACTTACGAGTTTCGCCTTTACGATGAGGATCGCTCAAAGCTGCTCGCCTCCGTCGCCGTTACGAGGGTACCGCTGCAAGGGTCGCAAAAAGAACTTCCCCTGGTGGTCGCACCGGCACACTGAACTACAGTGGCCACCCACGGCGCAGGGGGACGTCGAAAGAAATGCGATTACCTTCCAACTGGTTGGAAGCATTCGGGTTGAAGTCTGATTCTGTAGCGAGCGCCGTGCGCAGCAAACAATTAGATCTGGGCTGCTATGAGACCGACAAAATCTAGCTCCATTACCTGGAGGCTTACGATCCGGTTCTGACGCCATGGGTCGATAAGGAGATCAAGCTCTTGGAGATTGGTGTTTATCGGGGTGGCTCCCTACAATTGTGGCGTGACTATTTTCCTCGTGGCACGATTATTGGCATTGATCGCAAGCTGCCGCGGCACTTCATGCCCGAAGAACGCATCCAGCTCTTCGAGGGCAGCCAGAAGAATAAAGCATTTCTCTCTTAGGTAGCTAATAGGACTGCGCCGGAAGGATTTGACCTCATCATCGACGATGCCTCGCACATCGGCGAACTGACTAGAGCAGCGTTCTGGCACGTGTTCGACCATCATCTTAAGCCGGGTGGTTTGTATGCGATTGAGGATTGGGGCACAGGCTACATGGATGATTTTCCGGATGGCAGAAAATTCCATCCAAAGGTTCCGACGCTGGATCGCATTCGCTCGATGCTACCGCGACGTCTAAGCAAGAAAATAAAGGTACCTTTTCCCTCTCATTCCTATGGGATGGTCGGTTTCGTTAAGGAATTAGTGGACGAACAAGGCGCCGCCAGTATCGCCATGGGCAGCAAAGCGGATCATCGAATGTCAAAGTTCAAAAGTCTGCTTATCACCTCAGGTATCGTTTTCGTCACCAAAGCTGCGGCTACGATCACGGCCTCCCCTAAACCTGTCCCTGTCACCGATAGTATGGGAAAGACGATCATCTCCTGGAATACGGCGAAGGCTGCTCCGGGAAAAATCTTCGTTTCCATCGATGGACAAGAAGAGTCACTGTTCGCGATCGCCCGCCGGGGCTCGGCCCCTGCAAATTGGATCCGACCCGGCCGCACATACGAGTTCCGCCTTTATGATTCGGACCATACCCGGATCCTCGACAAAGTTGCGGTTGCTACAGGAACTCAATAATCTCCAGGTTCACGTGCCGAACCGGCACAATAGTCATGGCCGGCGCAGAACGGATCTTATGGGCGCTCACGGCCATTCAACGATCTATGGGCAGAGTTTGGCCGGTCACCGTTAGTTGACCACTGCTCCAACGTCCGTGCTCGGCGACTCGTCCGGCCCTTTGCGACGGTTCTTCGCCTTTGGATCCGCTCCGTCGGCCTTCTCACATTCCGCGCAGCAACGACTTTTTCTTCGGCATGCGGGACCTCTTTACGGTCGATTTGATTTCCCCGAAGTCCCTTTGCCAAGTCGGAGGAATCGACCTTCGCCGAACAAAACACTTCTTGCTGTCGGCTGCGGACGCCGGGTGGCATGGAGAGATTCTTCAGCTTGGTCTCGACGTTACCGACTGCGAGATCCATCATTCGATGTCGTCACCTGTTTTGACACCTTGGAATATATTCTTCAATTTGAACACGGCTGATATGGATCGCGTGCCGTACTTGAATCTTCAAGCTCAATACGACGGCATTCGCACGGAAGTGTTGACGGCGTTGGGGGAAATCTGTGAATCGGCCAGATTTGCCCAAGGACCAGCCACATCAGATTTCGAGAAGAAATTTGCAGCCTACTGTGGAGTCGATCATTGCGTAAGCCTGAACAGTGGTACGAGCGCCCTCCATCTTGCCCTGCGCTGTCTCGATATCAGGCCGGGAGATGAAGTGATTACGGTTGGGTTGACTTTCATAGCAACTGCCTGGGCGATTAGCTATGTCGGCGCGAAACCAGTTTTTGTAGATATCGACCCTGTGCGTCGAACGATGTGCCCCGGGAAGCTTGAAGCCGCGATCACCCGCCACACCAAAGCAATTATCCCGGTCCATGTCTATGGCATGCCCGCTGATATGGATTGTATCAAGACGATTGCTGATCGACATGGGTTACCGGTTATCGAAGACGCCGCGCAAGCGCATGGAGCACGCTATCGCGGCAAGCGGGTTGGCCAATTCGGAAAACTTGCGTGTTTTAGTTTTTATCCGAGCAAGAACCTCGGCGCCTACGGCGAAGGCGGAGCTTTAGTCACCAATGATGCATCTATTGCACAGCGTGCGCGCTCCCTGCGCGACCATGCACAGAGTCAGAAATACCTGCATGATGAGATCGGTTACAACTACCGGATGGACAGCTTCCAAGCGGCAGTGCTCGCCATTAAGCTAAAGCGACTCGATGCATGGAATGTAGCGCGTGCTGATCGCGCGGCATACTACACCGAATTACTTAAGAATTCGGCATACAAGTTGCCTGCAGACGTTTCCGATTCAGAATGCGTATGGCATTGTTATGTTGTTGAAACTTCAGAACGCGACCGGGTACGCTCTGCCTTGAATGACGCCGGCATCGAGACTGGCGTCCACTATCCTGTGCCGGTTCACTTGCAAAAGGCTTACGCGCATCTCAGTTACAAACCGGGCGATCTGCCGGTCACCGAAAGCCTGTGCCGGCACTGTCTCTCTCTCCCGATCTATCCGGAACTCTCCAAAGAAATAATCTTGACCGTCGCTTCCATCCTTCTGGACCTTCAGAGATAGGGGTAAGCCTTTAGTGCAAACGTTCGGCCTAGGTGGATAAAGAACTGGAGCGTGCCTTCGAAGTCGCAGGAATACATCTCGTAGGCGCTAGTTAGATACTTGCTGGGCGGCGATTATTCTCGCCCTGATTTTCCTGACTTCGAAGTGGACGGCGGGCAGAGCGCGGCGAGTTCCAACAATTCGCCAAGCCAGCCGAACGCAGGGAGGCATCTCCGCATAAGGGATTTTACATCAACGTGATGCGCCGAAGAGAAATCCCTGTAAAATTGCGCGAAAGCAGTTGACTGTCCGTTCATCTACTGTTATTTTAATGATCCCGCGGGAAGCGGGACTCCTCTAATCCGGAGTGCGTTCTACGTACATTTTGGGACTGCAAATTGGAACTCAATTTTGTCCCGGCATGATTTCTCGGAGCTGACGCCGCCACGTTATGGCGCGTCAGTCCGAGTTCAAGTGGGATTCAAGATTGAGTTTTTTTGTCGACTGAAATGCGCGTGAACGGCTGGTTCTTTGACATCTACATACAGGGTAGTAAGAAAATACAACTTTAAGAGCTGAGTCTGAAATCAAGCATCGTCGGATGACGATGAGAGAGTTTCAGTTATCATACAAATCTCGGTCCCGCGCCCGCGGGACTGAACAGATTGATCAAGCTACAAAGAGCGCATCATGGATGCCTTGGTGCCAATAGGCGATGAAGGACGTGGCAAGCTGCGATAAGTCACGGAGAGCGGCAAACACGCTTTGACCCGTGAATTTCCGAATGGG
>DASXSC010000130.1:0-14930 GCA_036506215.1 Pyrinomonadaceae bacterium
AACGCTCCGGAGAGCACCGCAACGGCTGTTGCCACACCGAATACAACAGCCAGATTGGTCCGCCAGTAATAAGTGAGGCTTCTTCTCAGTAGTTGGAAAGTTTGCATTTGCAACTATCGATATTGAAATTCAGTTTCTGAACCGAATGTCTCTGCTTACCGCGAAGCGGTTACGTCCCACAGCCCAACGTTGCCGCGTTAGCGGCTACGTTGGAAACAAATGTGATGAAACGCAACCAACCGCAACGCGGTTGTGCCGAGGTCGTTTCCGCGCGACGCAACCCCGTTTGGGGCTAAACACTAAACGGGGCAAATTCAATGGGTACCAACCTCCCGGTAGTAGGTCAGTTTGATAAATAAGAGACGCACGCCATGCAGAACCGAGCGCGGTAGCGCCGGATGCTAGAGTCAATTTCAGCGTAATGATGCAGAACCGTGCGCGGTAGCGCCGGATGCTAAAGTCAACTTTGGCGCAATGATGCAGAACCGTGCGCGGTAGCGCCGGATGCTAAAGTCAACGTCAAACATTTGCCCAGTGGCAGCATCCGCACAAGCGAAGGCTGGAAATTAATAGGTGGTATGTAACAAGTCTCTTCCGCCAATCCTCGTATAATCACTACGCCAAAGTTGACTTTAGCATCCGGCGCTACCGCGCACGGTTCTGCATCATTACGCTGAAATTGACACTAGCATCCGGCGCTACCGCGCTCGGTTCTGCATGGCGTTCGTCTCTTATTTATCAAACTCACCCACTACTCGTATTTGAACTTATTTGAGCGGTTGCGGAACCCAGGTCCGGCGTGACGCAAACTTTCCGCTTGCGATGAAGTACCTGCTTTGGCGCCGCATGACAAACTTTCGCGTTCCGCAAACGGTGGTGTCCCAATTTTTGCTTTCTCTGTGAAACCTCTGTGCCTCTGTGGTGAATAAATTTTAAGCAAGTACTCACCACTGAGACACGGAGGGCACAAAGGGGGCACAGAGAATTTCAAATTAAGACACCCCGCAGACTAACAGTTTGCGTTACAGTTGACTGCACACTACAATCATCGCCGAACATGCCTAACAAAACGATGCCTTCTCGAAACCACCAACACTTTTGCGCCGCTGTCGCGTTGCTCTTCCTTTTGGCTCTGACTCAGTCAACGCGTGCACAGCAACGGCCGCTGATCACCGAAGATGTTGACATCATTCCGCAGGGAAGTCTGCGGATTGAAACTGGCTTGGATTTCCTGCAAGGCGCAAAGTTTCCGGCCTCCGGCTTGACCGGTGATCTCACGCGCGTCGGGGTCATCGGTGTCACTATCGGTTTTGCCCCGAACGTGGAGTTTCAGATCGAAGGCGTGGCGCAGAATTTTCTAAGCATAAACTCGCGCGGAGTTTCGGCTATTCCTTTATCGCTGGCCCCGGGAGCCAATTCGACAAACGACACTGGGGATTTCATCCTTTGGACCAAGTTCAAACTGCGAAGTGAAAGCAGGCGCGGACCGTCCCTGGGTTTTCGCGTGGGTGTGGGACTCCCTAGCTCGAATCAGGCCCGCGGCATCGGACTTAATCAGACGAACGCGTACGGGTCGATATTGGTTGGGAAGAAGTTTGGTCGTAATGGAAGGTTCAACACTTTCGGCAATCTTGGAGTTGCAATTTTGACTGCACCTACGCAGTTGTTTTCCCAAAACGATGTCCTGACGTATGGCGCGGCTGGAATTTTTCATTTGAATAAACAGTTCAGCATCGCTGGTGAAGTTAATGGTCGTGCCAACACGAGACCTGGAGACGGCCCGCTGGGCACCGAATCGCAAGCGGAAGCTCGCCTCGGCATGCAGATTCGCGCCTCCGGACTGCGATTTGATTTCGCCGGCATCAAGGGACTCACCCGCTTCACGCACGATAGTGGTTTCACAGTCGGCGTTACCTACGACACGCCCTCCATCTTTGCCCCCGCCAAATAAAATTCTTCAAACTAATCGGTGATGAGTTATACGAGTGATGCGTTACGCTGTCGCGTGACCTACGACTGCTGTCGAGGACTCTCGGTTGTGACTTCCAGAGCGAAGTGTGTTCAGATCGGGTCGACCATGATCGCGTGGTGAGAAAAGCTTTTGTCTAATCACCACTCATAGCTCAGTACTTATAACTTATCAGTATGTTTGATTGGTTAAGGTCAATAGGCCATTGGCTCGAGCGATATGTGATCGCTTTGCCGATCTACTATGCCGCCCCGGCGATGATCGCCATTGGCGCGCTTGATTCGTCGCTACTATCACTGCCGGAAATTAACGACTATCTGGTCGTAGGCCGATGTTTCAAGCAGCCGAGCGCCGTGTTTTATTTTCCACTGTTTGCTGCGATTGGATCGGTAATTGGCTGCCTGCTTCTCTATACGATCATGCGACGCGGAGGCCAGGCGTTATTGCGGCGACGTTTTAAGCGAGAAAACATCGAGCGAGTCGAACGCGCCTATGCGCGTTACGGCTTTCTGGCAATTGCGATTCCGGCAGTGCTGCCTCCGCCAATGCCATTCAAGATTTTTGTGGCCACGGCCGGCACTCTGGAGTATCCACGCTGGAGGTTTTTGGTTACGGTCATGATCGCGCGGTCCGTTCGCTATTACGTGGAAGGGATTCTGGCGGTTTTTTATGGCAGACGCGTGCTGACGTTTCTTAGAGATAATGGCCTGGTTGTTCTTAGTATCGTTGCGGCTGCCGTGTTTCTGATCTTACTCGTTTACTCAATTGTTAATCGGCGCAACCCCAGGCCAATAGATGGAGAGCCAGATGCTGACTAAGATGCAAGTGTTAATTGAGATATTGAAATTTAGGCAAGCCCGGAAAGGCACTTTCACTTGAAACTATTTCCCAAAATCACTACCAAGCTCACGCGCCTCTCGGATTATTTTGTTGCCCTGGGCCCCTTTGGTCTGTTTGCAGTGGCACTGCTTGATTCAACTTTTGTGCCCCTGCCAAGCAGTGCAGATGCGCTGATGATACTGCTAACCCTGGCTCACCCGCGCTTGATGATTTTCTATGCCTTGCTGGCGACGGCAGGCTCCACGATTGGCTGTCTGATTCTCTATTACATCTCGCGCCGCGCTGGTAGCCGGGCGCTGCGAAAGTTTTCGCCGGCGAAGCAGAAAAGAGTAAAGGATCTGATCGACCGCTACGACGTACTTTCGGTCCTGGTGGCTTCTCTAATGCCGCCGCCGTTTCCCTTTAAGTTGTTTGTAATAACCGCCGGCGTGTTTCGTTTCAGCGTGATGCGCTTTACGCTCGCTATCATCGTTGGGCGCATGTTTCGATTCTCACTGGAAGGCTATTTTGCAATTCGTTACGGCGCGCAGGCGAAGGAGATTCTGGCGAGGTATTACCCATGGATTGGTCTCGGTCTTATTGTCTTGATTATTGCCTTTTACGTGGTGCGAAACCTGTTGAAGGGAAAATCCAGACGGGGTAGGGAAGACAACCTAGAACCCGGAAACGAGCGGCAAGAGAAGCGACTCGGCGCTTAATTCTTCCTTAGCTGACGGTGACTCGAAGGTCCGGGCCGCAGCCAGGTCCCGGACGCCATGTTCCTCGAGGCGGGCCAGGATTTTCAGGAAAACCTCCGCCGTAGCGAGTGCGTCGCTGCCGGCGCGGTGGCGATCAAAGATGGGAATTGAAAAATGATCGGCGACAGTCTCCAGTCGGTAGTTCGCCAGTCCGGGCACAGCACGTCGCGACAGCGTGACCGTGCAAAGATGCGGATTCATCATTCGGTGCCCGGGATAGACGCGCGAAATTTCGTGATTGAGGAAATTCGTGTCGAAGGGTGCGTTATGGGCGATCAGCACAGCATCCTCGACAAACTCCAACCACCTGGGGGCAACTTCGGCAAAGAGCGGCGCCTGCTTGACCATCTCATTCGTAATGTTGGTTAAAGCCACGACGAAGCGGGGGATCAAAATCTCGGGATTCACCAACGTCGTAAAGCTATCTACTATCTGACCGCTACGAATGCGATAGGCGCCGAGTTCGATAATGCGATTCGGAGGCA
Organism: Pyrinomonadaceae bacterium; assembly: GCA_036506215.1. Classification (GTDB taxonomy): domain Bacteria; phylum Acidobacteriota; class Blastocatellia; order Pyrinomonadales; family Pyrinomonadaceae; genus PSRF01. The sequence continues at coordinate 4,032 of DASXSC010000130.1, forward strand.
TCTTGGCGCCGGTCGCTTCAATATCGACTACGACAAAATCCAATTCGTCAAGCAGTCGCGATTCGCAGTCATAGGCTTGCAGTTCGATTGTCTTGCCATCAATGATTTTGAACCGCCGGTCGTCCTTTACGAGATCGCCAACCAGCAGGCCCGCCAACTCTTCGTCTATGTGAGATACTTTGAAAACTGCGTCGACGATCGCGGAAGCGTTAGCGCGGCCACCGGAAACGCGCAACAGCTCGATGGTTTCCTGGACAAGAGTGGAATCAGAAACTAGATTCGTAAAGGGCGGCATCGCGCGGCGATTGTAACACGACAGCGCCGCCAGGATGGGAATAAGAGTTTGCGATCAGAAGACGTAATAAAGAAGTTTAAAGAAACTGGAGCACTGCTTGAAGGACACTTCGTGTTGAGCAGCGGGTTGCATAGCGCGGTCTACTTACAATGCGCGCTCGTGTTGCAGCATCCACGCGAGGCGGAAAACCTCGGCCAGAGCATAGCCAAACATTTTCAGGATGGAAGCATTCAGACCGTCGCCTCACCGGCGATTGGCGGCCTGATAATTGGTCATGAGGTAGCACGCGCGCTTGGCGCTCGCTTCATTTGGACCGAGCGCGAAAACGGCAAAATGGTTTTGCGACGAGGTTTCTCGGTTTCACCGGGCGAAAGAGTTTTGGTAGTTGAGGACGTCATTACAACCGGTGGCTCTACACGGGAGACTGTCGCGGCCTTGCAGGCTGAGGGTGCAAAGGTAGAGGCTGCAGCATCGATAATCGATCGCTCGTCGGGTAAAGCCGAGGTCGGCGTGCGCCGCATTGCGCTGGCCACAGTTGATGTGCCGCCGGTTGATCCTGCTGTTTGTGAGTCTTGCAAACGAGGCGAGCCGGCCATCAAGCCTGGCAGCAGGAAAGCAGAAGGCTGAAGGCAGTAGGCAAAAAGCAAGAGCAGATTTTCCATTTGTCATTTGCCATTTTTCATTTGTCATTGGTGGATTCAAGTTTCAAGTGCAACTCAGCTATCAGACCCGAAGTGACAGCGACGGCGCGTGAAACTGCTCGAATCAGAACCGGAAGCGGTAGCGACCGGCCAAGGAGTCAACTTTACCAGTCGAGAATTTCAATCTCTGATCGCGGTCACTCAAGTATTGACAACCACGGTTGAGTCCCTGGCGGTCGCTACGTGTAACAATCGCAAACCGGAAGCGGTAGCGACCGGCCAAGGAGTCAACTTTACCAGTCGAGAATTTCAATCTCTGATCGCGGTCACTCAAGTATTGACAACCACGGTTTGAGTCCCTGGCCGGTCGCTACCACCACCCCAGCCGGGCTGCCCGGCTGGGGACCCCGGTCCGCTTCCGGTTCTGATTAGGAATGTTACACGCGCCGTCGCTACCGCTTCGGGCCTGATAGCTGAGTTGCCCTACCAATGACAAATGGCAAATGGCAAATGACAAATGGTCTGATCTTCCATTCATCGGTTTTTAATTCTGCACCAGCATGAATGTAAAGCTCACCATTCAATACGACGGTACAGACTTTCACGGCTGGCAGACGCAGGGCGAGCTGCGCACCGTGCAGGGTGAGCTGACCGCGGCTCTTTCCCAGATTGAAGGTCGCGAGGTAGTAGTACATGGATCAGGCAGGACCGATGCCGGCGTCCACGCGGAGGGCCAGGTTGCGAATGTTAATCTGCAAAAGCAGATAACTCCGGAAAAACTTCGAGCCGCGATTAATGGAAATGTTGGCAAAGATGTGCGCGTTATGGAAACTAAAGTTGTCGACGACGAATTTCATGCTCGCTACTCGGCGTTGGAGAAAACCTATGTTTATCGTGTCGTTAACGGGCCAGTCATATCGCCCTTCTGGCTTCGTTACGCTCATCACGAAGCGCGCGCTCTTGATCTTGAGCGGATGAAAGAGGGTGCCGCGTTGTTCATGGGCAAGCACGATTGGACTGCTTTTTCGTCGGCGCAATCCGACTCCGAAACCAAAACCCGTACAATTACGTGTCTTAGTATTAACAGGCGGTGGGATGATCGCGCCGGCTGTCATATCATCGAAATGACGACGACCGCTGACGGCTTCCTTCGCTACATGGTGAGGTCGATAGCAGGCAGCTTGCTGGCTGTTGGCCGCGGTGAAATGGAGGCGCAGCTCATCGAGCGCGCGATAAACGAGGGCGACCGCTCCCTCGCCGGGGCGACGGCGCCTGCTTCTGGACTGACCCTCGTTTCAGTGCGCTATGAATAGTGGTTTGCTGATAAGATAAGAATCAGCACCATGACATTGTTATGCTTTCTGATTTCACTGGACTAGTTAAGGCGGGAACACGCGAGGAGAGGTTGCTCGCGCTGATTGTCTGGGACCGCTTGCCACGGCACGTTGCGATCATCATGGATGGCAACGGGCGCTGGGCCGCGCAACGGGGCCAGCCTCGCATCGCCGGGCATCGAGCCGGCGTTGAAGCGGTCCGTGCTGCGGTTGATACCGGTGCGCGCTTAGGACTCGGAGCTTTGACGCTGTATGCGTTTTCCACTGAAAACTGGAAACGCCCGCGCTATGAGATTGACGCCCTGATGCGCATGCTGCGTCGCTACCTGCGTCTCGAGTTGGACGAAATTGACAAGCAAAACATTCGCTTTCAAACCATCGGCCGCACCGGCGCGCTGGCCAAAAATGTGCGCAGCGAAATTGAGAAGGCTACCGAACGCACCGCAAAAAACACCGGAATGGTTTTGGCGGTGGCGCTAAACTATGGCGGCCGCGCCGAAATCATCGATGCCTGCCGCGCCGCTGTTCGCCGTTTGCTTGATGAAGGCAATGCCCCGGATGAATTAACGGAAGAGCGTGTAGCCAACGAGCTCTACACTCGCACGATGCCCGATCTGGATTTGCTGGTGCGTACCAGTGGTGAGTTGCGTATTTCCAACTTCCTGCTCTGGCAAGCGGCTTATAGCGAGATCTACGTGACGGACACACTGTGGCCCGACTTTCGTCGAGTGCATTTGCTGGAAGCGATAGTCGACTATCAGCGTCGCGACCGTCGCTTTGGCGGGTTGAAGCTGGTGGCGAATGCGAAGTGAGGCTTAGATCTCAGCAAAGATCAAAGACCAAAGACCAAAAACCAAAAATCAAACCCTACGAAAACCCGGTACCTGACACTTCCGAATGTCGCGCATCATCACCGCCGTTGTCTTCCTGCCGATTCTAATCGCGTCAATTTTGATTCCGTGGCTGGAGCCACTCTTTATCGCCCTCGCTGCAGGCGCAATGCTTTTCGGGCTCTACGAGTTTTATGTTCTGGCAAGAAAAAAAGAAATGAAGCCAGACGTTGCGGCAGGGTTTTTGGGGGGCGCGGCGCTTTTCACAATCTTCTGCTTCGCAACTCCCGACCCAACTAAGATTCCACTGGACGTGCAAACTATTGTCCTGATTCTCCTGGTGTTGATTATCGGCACTCTAGTGGCGGCGACTCTGCGCGGCACGCCTTTTGACAAAATGATCGCCTCCTCGGGAGCCACAATCCTCGGCGTGCTTTACGTGGTTCTGCTTGGTGGGCATCTGGTGGCGCTGCGAACAGGATTTGAGGAACGACTCTCAGCGCACCTGCTGTCTTTCTTTTTCCTCGTGCTCATGGGAGCCGACACCGGTGCTTATTACGTGGGCAGAGCAATCGGGAAACACAAACTCGCATCTGCGATTAGTCCGGGAAAAACCTGGGAGGGTGTAGCTGGTGGAGTGCTTGCAGCCCTGGGGTTAGCCGCAGTCTCTCATTTCTGGTTCTTCAAGGAACTGCCATTGAAGTGGGCGCTTCCGCTGGCAGCCGTAATGAGTGTGCTGGGAATACTCGGAGACTTGACGGAGAGCGCCCTCAAACGCGGCGCGGGCGCCAAAGACGCAGCCAAAATATTGCCCGGGCACGGCGGCGCACTCGATCGGTTGGATAGCTTGCTCTTCAACGCGCCGCTCATCTACTATTTTGCTTACTTCTATTTCGTTGCGCGTCTTCCGTAAAAATGACTACGAAAAAAATAATCATCATCGTGGCATCTATTGTGATTGTGCTGGGTTTAATAGTTGTAATCTTCGTCGGCGGAATCGTGGGCTTTGCGGTCTATCACATTGCTAACAGTGACGCTGCCAAAACGGCCGAGGACTTTCTTAAGAACAGTGAACGGCTAAAGCAGGACATTGGTGAGGTAAAAGAATTCGGCACGTTTGTTACAGGCAACATCAATGTCAGTAACGGCGACGGCACTGCGACCTTGAATCTGAAGGTGATCGGTGAACGAAAGACCGTAAATGCGGCAGTTGAGTTGATGTATCGAAATAACCGGCAATGGCGTGTGATCGACGCGTCCTACAGGAATGAGGTTGGAGAAACTATCGACCTGCTCAACCCCTACGAGTCCCGCAAGTTGTTCCTGAAGTTAGCAGCTTAATATGAGCACGAAAACAAATCCGAAAGGGATTGCAATACTCGGCTCCACCGGCTCGATCGGCTGCAACACATTGCGCGTTGTTGAATCGTTTGGCGGCGAAGGTTTTCGCGTCGTCGCACTGGGTGCTGGACATAATGTCGAAACCCTCGCCGATCAAATAGCGAAGCACCTGCCGGAACTTGTCTCCGTCGAGACCGAAGAGGCCGCGCACGACCTGCGCGCTAAGTTGTTCGAGAGAGACATTGATTTGCCACGCATCATCGTGGGTGAACCAGGGTTGATCGCAGTCGCCACGCATCCACAGGCCGACTGCGTAGTCTCTGCCACGGTCGGCGCCGTCGGCTTTGTGCCAACACTGCGCGCCCTTGAAGCCGGCAAGCGAGTGGCGCTTGCGAATAAAGAAACGCTGGTGATGGCCGGTGAGTTAATGACTCAGGCCGCGCAAGCCTCAGGCGCCGAGTTGTTGCCGGTTGACTCGGAACATAATGCGCTGCACCAATGTCTTCGCGGAGAGAAGCGATCAGAAGTTCGGCGAATAATTCTGACAGCTTCGGGAGGACCCTTTCGCACTAAGACGAAGGCGGAAATGCATGAGTCAACGGTTTCCGAAGCGCTTCGTCACCCGACCTGGAACATGGGCGCAAAAATTACTATCGACTCAGCGACCTTGATGAATAAGGGCCTTGAGGTGATTGAAGCCCACTGGCTTTTTGGTTTCTCGCCCGACCAAATCGGGATTGTGGTCCATCCGGAGTCGGTGGTGCATTCGATGATCGAGCTGGTCGACGGTTCCGTAATCGCGCAGATGGGGATTACCGATATGCGCCACGCGATTCAGTATGCCCTTACCTATCCCGACCGATATGGATGTGAGCTACCGCCACTCGATCTGACTGCCCTATCCGCGCTCCATTTCGAGACGCCGGATCTTGATCGTTTTCCCTGTATTGCGCTTGCTTATCGCGCGTTGCACCAGGGCGGAACATTGCCTACCGCAATGAATGCCGCCAACGAAGAAGCTGTCCAGGCATTCATTGACGAGCGCATCAGCCTGACTGATATCCCCCTCGTTATCGAAGCCGTAATGGATCATCATCATCCTCAACCCGCCTCCACCCTTGCTGCAATACTCGCGGCGGACAAACAGGCACGCCTTTCCGCGGCCAGTGAAATTCAAAGATTAGCGAAACCAACGCCATACCCCATCAAAAGGGCAGTTTGACGCGCCCGAAGTCGCCAAGTAAACTCGATTACGGCAACCCGGTTGGATTCCGACTCTAAACCTGGCGTCACATTGGCTATTTACCGCGTGATAAGAAAGAGACTTTTATAGATGAGTTATCTGATATATCCACTGGCCTTCATATTTATCCTGGGATCCGCTGTTGTCATTCACGAGTTTGGGCACTTCCTAGTTGCAAAGCTATTCAAAATTCGCGTTGAAACTTTTTCAGTGGGTTTTGGACCGCGCCTCTTTGGAAAGAAGTGGGGACAAACCGACTATCGCGTCTCCGCTATTCCTCTGGGTGGCTACGTCAAGCTCGGTGGTGATGAATCAAATGCGCCCCTTGAGGGTGAGGGCTCCTCAGATATTCCGCCTGAGGAAAGATTCGATCTACGTCCACGCTGGCAGCGAATTTTGGTAGCACTGGCCGGGCCGGTGATGAATGTATTAACAGCTCTAACGATTCCTCTTGCCGGCGCTTTGATGTATGGCGTGCCCGCGACGCCGGCTCCAGTCGTAAGCAGCATGGCGAGCGGCGGCGCTTCCGAGGCAGCCGGGCTGCAACGCGGCGATAGAATCATTTCCTTTAATGGCATGGAGCATCCCAAGTGGGACACGATTCGCGGCGATGCGTTGTTGTCGCCAGGCCAGCCTTTGCCCGTTGTGGTGGAGCGCAATGGCCAACAAATTCCTTTGACGATCACGCCCGTGGCGCGTACCGAAGATGGGGAAACTGCCGGCTTCCTGGATTTCCTTCCAGACTACGGCGACGTGCCGGTAATTGTTCGTGAGGTTACGCCCAATTCACCGGCATCCGAGGCAGGTCTCCAACCCGGCGATCGGATTCTAGCAATTGGTGGTCAACCAGTCCGCAGTGCCGAACAGGTGACGCAATTCATCAGCGAGCACAAGGGACAACCCATAACCATGACCGTCAAACGCGACGGCCGTCAGATGGATATCACCGCGACTGCACGAAAGCTACCGGATGGAAAAGAACGCCTTGGATTTGGACCCGCGGAAGATATTCCTTTGAATCGAGTAGGCCTGACAGGCGCAGCGAGATACGCGTTTGAAAACAATCTTGAAATCCTGCGTCTTACCGGTAAAGCCCTCGGACAGTTTTTTGCCGGGCAGCGGTCGGCGCGCAATACTTTGTCTGGCCCGGTCGGAATTTATAAGGCGGCGGGGTCGGCGGTCGAGCGATTCGGTTGGGGCGGATTTTTTACCACGCTTGCTTTCCTGAGCCTGAATCTTGGGATTTTCAACCTGTTACCGATCCCGGTGCTGGATGGCGGAGCGATCTTCCTCCTTTTGATTGAAGCCGTGTTGGCAATGGTCGGCTTGAAACTCTCAATGCGCGTGCGCGACAGAATTCAGCAAGTTGGCTTTGTCATGGTCATACTTTTGATGGTGTTTGTAATCACCAACGACCTTTTGAAACAGGCATCGATCTGGCGTGGTGGGAGTAACCCGCCCGCAGCAGCGACGCCGGGGAAATAGACTTGGGAGTTTCGGGTATGGAATTCCGAGTTGTTCATCAGAACCGGAACCGGACCGGGGTCCCCAGCCGGGCAGCCCGGTTGGGGTGGTGGTAGCGACCAGTTGATAATTCTCGCTGCGGTGTCAATCGACCCCTCGCTACCTGATAGAGGACAGCCAAATTAGAAACAGAAAGAAATATGCGAAAGTCGAAAGCAGTTAAAGTTAAGCATGTTCAGATTGGCGGCGGCGCACCGGTCGTGGTCCAGTCTATGACCAAGACAGACACCGCTGACGTCGGCGCCACCGTGGCCCAGATTGAAGAAATGGTGCGAGCGGGCTGTGAGATTGTGCGACTGGCGGTGCCCGACAATGACGCGGCGATTGCTTTGAAGGAGATTCGTAAGCGAGTGCCGGATGTTCCCCTGGTGGCCGACATTCACTTTCACTACAAGCTTGCGTTACTTGCTCTGGAAGCCGGGATCGACAAGCTACGGCTCAATCCCGGAAACATTGGCAAGCATGAACGAATTGTTGAAGTGGTGCGCGCAGCACAGGTACAGGAGGTGCCGATTCGCATTGGTGTCAATGGCGGATCGCTGGAAAAAGATCTATTGAAGAAGTATGGCACGGCGACTCCCGAGGCGATGGTTGAGTCTGCCATGCGACACATCCAGATCCTGGAAGACCTGGGCTTCACTGACACGATCATCTCGCTAAAGGCGTCTGACGTGCATCGCACAGTCGCCGCTTATCGTTTGTTGGCCGAGAAGGTCGACTATCCTTTTCACCTCGGCGTGACTGAAGCAGGCACAGCCTTCGGCGGCACCATCAAGTCGTCAATCGGCCTGGGCATTCTCCTGCATGAAGGTATCGGCGACACGATTCGCGTTTCGCTGGCCGCGGAACCGCAAGAGGAAGTGCGCGTCGCCTGGGAGATTGTTAAGTCGCTGGGACTGCGTACCCGCGGTGTGACGGTGGTTGCTTGTCCCACCTGCGGCCGCCTCGATGTCGACAACTTCGTAGAGATTGTGACCGAGATTGAGCGCCGCCTTGCCCACGTTGAAGAGCCACTTCACCTTTCGATTATGGGCTGCGCGGTTAACGGCCCAGGCGAGGCCCACGACTCGCAACTCGGCGTCACTTTCGGCCGCGGCGTCGGCATGATTTTCAAGGATGGCGTGCCCATGCGCAAAGTTGCCGGGGAAGACATCGTCGAAGCCTTCGTAATGGAAACTGAAAAACTGCTCGCTGAAATCGCGACGAAGAACTCCACCGCCGCCGCAGCTATCGAAGAACCTCAACTAGTCTCGAACACCTAACTGATTCCACAAAAGGCATTTTTTCGGGGACAATTGCGGCATAATTGTCCACATCGGCGTACTATGCTGCAAATGTGTCTCTCGCCGTTTGTTGTTCTCCGAAGCGGAGAGGGTAAAACAATGAGAGTTACCTTCGGACTAAAGGCTGGACAGGGACGATACGAACGCCGTAAAACGCAAAATGACAAAGAAGGAAACGCAATGAAGGACGCACTATCTTCTACTCTTAATGCCTACCGGCGATGCAGAGTCGCCAAAGCCAAGAGCCGCGCCTATCAAACGCTGCGCTATCTGGTTTTTTCTATTGTTGTAGCCTATGTCCTGCTGCTGAGTTTTCCGCAGGTTCTATTCGCACACGAGACTTCCTACAAGAACTTTAACGTGTATTCCAGGGAACCCCTCGGCCAAAACATCTACGCCGTTCTTGATAAGGTTGAGGCCAGGCTGGCTGCGTCAGAAATCCGCAGTCAGCAAGTTAAGCCGAACATTTTCCTAACGAATGGCTTTAGTTTGTACTCATTGCTGAGCATGTATATCGGCGGCAACTCATTTGGTAAAGGTTACCCCGTTCTTCCCACCACGAATGTCTTTATTAATAAAGCTAATCTTGATCAGGACCTGGTGTTCCGAAAGGCTGTGGCAAATAACGAGCGCAGCTTGAGTGGCGTAATTGCTCACGAGACCACTCACCTCCTAATCCGCAAGAGGTTCGGATATTGGCGAAATCTCACAATGCCCAACTGGAAGAAAGAAGGATACGCGGAATACGTGGCTGGCGGCTCAACCCTGAGTTATGAAGCGGGCGTGAAGATGTGGAAAGAGAAGCCGCAGGAGAGGAGCGGGTACCAGTACTTCAAATATTACATGCTGGTGAAATATTTACTTGAACACGACAAACTGAGCGTTGACGATTTGTTCAACAGCGACTTTGATTTGCCATCGCTCGAAGAAAAAGTGCTGAAGAGCTTGTAAGGTTAGTCTGACAAAAGCGGCGAAAGCTTGCAGAAATCTACAAGACCACACCTATAAGCGCTTGCAGCGGACTCGCCGGTCAGCGGCCTTCATCGGTAGTTGCGTGGGCGAGCCGCTGAAGCGCATCGTTAGACATCTTCTCGTTTATAGAGGCTGGGGAACAGATGGGAAAAATACTGGCACTACTTTTGATTCTTCTCTTACCCAGGTTGCCGTTGGCGCAAACAATAACAACTTCGCCATCGCGTCCGCTCGTTTTGACGCACGTCACAGTGATTGATGTCACGAGCGGACGGGCCAAATCCGATATGACCGTGATGATCGAAGGCGAGCATATTATTGCGCTCGGCAGGGTGGGAAAAATCAAAGTGCCGCAAGGCGCACAGGTGATTGACGCTACGGGCAAGTATCTAATCCCCGGCTTGTGGGATATGCATGTACACGAGTGGAACAAGGAAGTTTTCTTTCCGCTTTTCATTGCTAACGGCATCACCGGCGTGCGCGATATGTTCTCGCCACTGCCTCCGATCAAACAGTGGCGCGCGGAGATCGCGGCGGGGACGACAATCGGCCCGCACATATTCGCGGCTGGCATCCTGATAGATGGACCGTACCCCTTCTGCAAGCCTTGTACGATTGCGGTCAGCAACGCCGATGAAGGGAGAAAAGCAGTCCTCAAGGCCAGGGAGATGGGGGCCGACTTCATCAAGGTTTATAGCATGGTCCCTCGCGACGCGTATTTTGCGATTGCTGACGAAGCGAAGCACCAGCACATGGTCTTCGCCGGACATGTGCCCGAATTTGTGAGCGCCGCCGAAGCCTCCGACGCCGGACAAAAGAGCATCGAGCATCTGATGGGAGTGCTCGTAGCGTGCTCGGCGAAGGAGGCAGAACTGAGGAAGGAAAATGAGGAGAAACTTCACGCGGAGGGTATTCGCCAAGACACGGCGATGATCGAACAGGCCGCGGCGCTCGATAGCTTTGACGAGAAGAAAGCTATGGCGCTCTTCGGCCGCTTCGTCAGGAATGGGACGTGGATGTGCCCTACGCTAACTGTGCTTCGGGCGGTAGCGTTTAGCGGTGATGCGGACTTCCGCAATGATCCGCGAATCAAATACATCCCCGACTTCCTGAAGCAGCAATTTTGGGAAGACGCTTACGGCTGGAAAGAACACACTCTAGAATTTAACGCGCAGGCAAAGAAAGTCTTTCAAAAACAGCTTGAGGTGACCAGGTTGATGAACCGAGCGGGCGTTCGGATCATCGCTGGCACGGACACGGCCAACCCTTATGTCTTTCCCGGTTTCAGCCTGCACGACGAACTCGCCCTGTTGGTCCAGGCCGGACTGACGCCCGCCGAGGCGCTGCGAACCGCCACCATCAACCCGGCGAACTATTTCGACATGGAGAAATCGCTCGGCACGGTCGAAAAAGGCAAAATAGCTGACCTCGTATTG
>DASXSC010000131.1:0-18074 GCA_036506215.1 Pyrinomonadaceae bacterium
TCCTTCCGCCTTCCGCCTTCCGCCTTCATCCTTGCCTTATGCTCCCTGATCAAGTGAATATCCCCGCTCGCCGTCAAAGTTGTAAAGATTTTCGGTCTTAATAAAGTCGAATCCCGCATCTGCGAAGCGTTTGAGAAGCGAGATTATTTGTGGATGAGATACGGCGCCAGTTTCCGATTCGGCCAGGAAACGGCAGCGCCAATGGTCTGAGCAGAAAGTTTCTTTATGACCGCCGGGCCAAACTTTTACGCCGCGATTGCTCATCATCTCAAGCTTTGTGCCGTCACCATTAAGCTTGCTTAGCGCCTCGCCGAGATCATTGGGGGAACCTTTGGTCCAGTCTAGGAACACATCAACCCCGACGAGATCTTTCTTTGCTCGCGTTTGTGTTAGCTCGCCTGCTGTGGCAACGGGCGGCAGTTCCTCGCCTGATTTGTATTTCGCTGATTTCAGAGTTTGTGGCGTCTGTCCTACACGTTGGGCCACGGCCTCGGCGAATTCCTTAGTGCCAACCTTTTCCTTGCTCTTACCCTCTTCATAGATATCGTAGGTGTGAACTCCGTCCTCAATGGTTCGCAGCCAGGCATTATGGACGCGCTCCGCAACCGCTGTTTCGCCGATGTGCACGAGCATCATTACTGCGCCCAGCAGGAGGCCTGAAGGATTCGCCAGATTTTGCCCGGCGCGACGTGGCGCCGAACCGTGGATCGCTTCAAACATCGATACGTGCTCGCCGATGTTTGCCGAACCAGCAAGTCCGACAGAGCCGGCAATCTGCGCGGCTACATCGGAAAGTATGTCGCCATATAGATTTGGCATGACGATCACGTCGAAAACTTCGGGTGTATCGGCTAGTTTTGCGGCCCCGATGTCCACAATCCAATGTTCGTTTTCAATGTCTGGATATTCCGTCGCAACCTCGTCAAATACCCTGTGAAACAGGCCGTCAGTAAGCTTCATGATGTTGTCTTTCGTGAAGCACGTGACCTTCTTGCGACTGTTCCGGCGCGCATATTCAAAGGCATGGCGCACAATCTTTTCCGAACCCGGCCGCGAGATTAGCTTCAGACATTGAAACACCTGTTCGGTTTGGCGGTGCTCGATGCCGGCGTACAAATCCTCTTCGTTTTCACGAACGATCACCACGTCCATCACCGGATGTTTGGTCTCGATGAATGGGTGATAGGAAACACAGGGCCGAACGTTGGCGAAAAGGCCGAGCGTTTTGCGAACGGTAACGTTCAGACTTTTATAGCCGCCGCCCTGGGGCGTGGTAATCGGGGCTTTAAGAAAAACTTTTGTCCGACGCAGGGATTCCCAGGCGCTCGGCTCTATACCCGAGCTATTGCCGGCCAGATAAACTTTCTCGCCGATGTCTATTGTTTCTATTTCGAGGTTAGCGCCGGCTTCTTTGAGAATATGCAGGGTTGCCGCCATTATCTCCGGCCCGATGCCGTCGCCGTGCGCGACGGTGATAGGAACAGATTTAGACATATTGAAATAAGACCTTTCGCGAATGAATAGACTTGAGTGGGAAGCAATATATTCCAAGCCGCTGGACACAAGCAATCACGCAAGACAAAACGGTCAGTTGCTCGTCGTCAGTGGAATAGTTTGTTTGGGCAGTTGTTGCTAAAAAGACACCTTTTTCCAGAGAACAGCGGACGACGGATTACTGACCACCTGACCGTTGACCGGAGCTTGAACTCCAAACTCAGCCTGAGGCATACTTAGCGCCGTCAGATGTTTCCTGCTCTCGCGCATCAGTGGTGACTGCGCCTGTCCGTGTTCGTGAAGCGACCCGCGTTCGGCTGAGGAGAGAGTTAGGCATTGTCAACTTGTTGGAAGCCGCTCTCGCAGTTTAGAGCACCGGGCTCGTCGCGTTTCGCCTGTAGAGGTCAAGTCGCTCCCCGCTTGAGTCTCGGGATTTCATTCCTGCCCGCGCTTCAAACGATTCAAAGGATAGAAAAGAGATGGGTACGAAACTTTATGTGGGAAACCTCTCGTTTCGCACAACGAGCGAGGAGCTGCGCGAGGCATTCGCGGCGGTCGGTACGGTGGAGTCGGCTTCGGTGATCGAAGATCGCGATACCGGACGTTCACGCGGTTTTGCGTTTGTGGAAATGGCAACTGCGGAAGAGGCTGCGGCAGCCATCGAGCAGTTTAATGGCAAAGACTTTGGCGGTCGTAATCTTACGGTCAACGAAGCCAAGCCGAGAGCCGATCGGGGTGGACGGGGCGGTGGTTACGGTGGCGGACGCGGCGGTGGTTATGGCGGCGGCGGTGGGGATCGCGATCGCGATCGCGGCGGCGATCGAGGTGGTTACGAGCGCGAACCGCGCTGGTAAAAAAGAGACCGGCGACCGGCGACGGATGACCGGCGACTGTGAAGAAGTTTATCTACGGTCGCCCGTCGTCCGTCTCCAGTCGTTTTTTATTACGGTCGACGTCGTCCGTTTCCGGTCGTTCTTTTACTTCCTTGCTGCGGGCGTGATCTTAAGTGTCATTCGCTCGGCGCCCCGCAACAATTCAACTTCATACTCTTGCCCGGCCTTCATCTCTCCGAGGGCGTACGTGTAATCGTAAACGTTTCGCACTTCGCGGCCAGCCAATTTCACAATCCTGTCTCCAGCCTTGATCCCGGCCTTCGCTGCGGGCGAATCATCGCGTACGCCGTCAAGCAGCAGTCCATCACTTGAATCCGCATAATTGGGAATCGTGCCGAGATAGACGCGAAAACCGGTAGAGCGTCCGGTCGACTCGCTCCTGGCTACGGTATACGCCGGCCGCTTGTCGCTGGTGTCGATCTCGTAAATCACACGCGCGACAAGATTGAGTATCCGTCTTTCGTCTGGGTAGTTGATCTTGTCTGCAGTGTCGGAAGGCTTGTGATAATCCTCGTGTGTACCGGTCCAGAAGAACAACACCGGAATTTGTTTGGCGTAGAAGGATGAGTGATCGCTCGGACCGAAACCGTCTTCGTTGAGGGTCAGGTTGAAAGGTTTCTCGAAACCCAGGCTTACGATCGGCCTTGCGTTGGCCCCGACTACTATCGGAACTCCCGTGCCTACGGTTGAGCGTGACGCTCTGGGCATGTCTCGCGGGGATTGCGGCATGGTGGCTACGTGAATTCTTTCCGGAGCATTCGCGTCAGCTATAACCTGACGCCAATCAGTCGCCGTGCCCACTCCACCGACAATCAGTTTGTCATCTTTCATCCGCCCGATCATGTCCATGTTGATCATGGCAATTGTGTTTGCTAGCGGCACGATTGGATGATTGACGTAATAATTCGAACCCAGCAAGCCTTCTTCTTCGCCGCTGAAAGCCATAAATACGATCGTCCGTCGTGGCCTGAGAGTTTGAGAAGTGAACAAACGCGCGAGCTCAAGCACGCCGGCGACGCCCGAGGCGTTATCGTCAGCGCCATGATGTATCTCGCCTTCCTTCGGCGCCAAGCTTCCTTCACCGCCACGGCCGAGGTGATCGTAGTGGGCGCCGATCACGATCACTTCGCTTTTGAGAGTTGGATCGGAACCATCGAGAATGCCAACGATGTTTGAAGCCGAAACTTCACGGCGGACGACATCGGTTGTGAGTGAAAGCAGACTGCTGGGCGCCGGCAGTAAGAAACTTTCCTTCTCAAGCGTCGATCCGGCCGGTGGTGTAATTTTGTTAAGTGAAACTCGGCGAACATCGTTTTCCAGGGAGCTGAGTGAGCCCGTATCTGGCAGCGCAAGAAGCTTTGCAGCCACAGCCCGCGAGATAACAATAACCGGAAGTCCAGCATCACCGGCGCTGTTGTCGTAACGCAGTTGAGAAAGTCGATCGTCTTTAAAGTTTTCCTCGCGCGCGACGACGACCAAGGCCCTGGCTCCGGCGGTTCGTGCCGCAATCGCCTTCCAGCGCACATCTTCATAGCGCGCAAACTGTCCGTGGGGATTATCGCCGTCGGGTGTGCCTGCAAGGGCAACGGCAATTTTTTGCGCGGCATTCGCTCCTGCATAGTCGTCGTATTTCAACTCGGACGATGTGATGCCAAAACCCACGAAGGACACCGGCACCCTTTCGAGTTGCCTGTTTGCTGAAAGACCAAGTGGCATCCAGTCATCGCCGACCCGCAGGTTGGTTGGAGAAGTATTCCCTCCTAGCGAAAAGGACAACTCGTCAGCTTTACCAAGCGCAACGCCGGCGACGTAGGGAAACTGCTGAAGATAACGTCCGGGAGAATCGGCCTCAAAGCGGGACATCCCAGGCGTGTCGTAGCCGATGCTGCGTCGCAAACCGTAGCGCGAAAACTCGCGGGCGATATATTCCGCAGCCAGATTGGCGCCTGCGGTTCCCGTGCGGCGTCCTTCTAACTTATCTGAAGCCAGATATTCAATGTGCGCGCGCAGGCGCTCGACGCTGGGCGTGAGTTGTGTGCGAGTTTGTTGGCCGCCGGCAGCGAGAGAAATTGCGATAACTAAGGCGACCAGAAGCCAAATCCGCGGCAGCAATTTGTCTTTCATAAGAACCTCAAAATAAGAAAACGCTCGTTGCTACGCGCAAGCGAGCAGGAGAAAAGTCGCCCGGCACTGCCGGAGATTCATGTTGGTCCTTCGTGATCATTGGTTGTTCCAAATGTAGCTAGCATAGTAGATAGGCGCGTGATCTGCGATCGGTGCGGGGATGGTTAGTCCAAGTGCATTTGCTACATATGCACTGGCCTGGCCGAATACACGATACAGTCGCAGCGCCACGGCCTGTGTTCCCGTGGGTTCGGGTAACGCAACGTCTTCCGTTACATTCGGGCGTAGTTGGCCGTTCTCGTCGATGAACTTGAGTTGACCGACATGCGTGTAGGCTTTGCCGGGGAAAAGCTTCTGCGCCACGTCTATGCCATGGACAAATCGATACGTGTTGGCATTCAGGCCGAGCGCCTCGTAGTGTTGTTTGAACTGAATATCACCTACCCGCGGTGATCCGTAGGTGTAAACGCCGCGGACCTTAAGTCCACCGTCGCGCACGGCCCGCTCTGCAGCGAGTGTGGCTAAAGCCGCACCCAGACTGTGGCCAGTGATCCAGAACACGCGCGTTCCGTCTGCCAAAAGCTGTTGCAGGTAGCCTTTAAGACCTTGCACGCCGTTTGTGTCATTCCACATCTCGTCGATGTCCTTCATAAACCCTTCGTGTACAAGACCGCGTGAGTCGTCCGGCACTGGCTCGAACTCGAGGTTGCGCAGCCAATCATCAAAGGCGCCCCAGAAGTTATCGATCTCCGTGCCGCGCATGGAGAGCACGACGAAAATGTCGTTGTGGATGACGAAACACTGTGTGCTGTCGCGGCTGAAGAATTTCATGACAAAACCAGCGTGAGTGAGACCGGAACGGTCCAGCTTCCGTTGGATAGTTGGTTCGTTGGCGTAGGCAAGCAGGGCCAGGTCCGCCAGCCATCCTGCATTCACCAGTTGAAAGGTGGTCGCTAACGGCAGAAAAGGGTGGTTCCCGATGTCCTCGAAGTAAGTGTAGTTGCAATTTGGTGGACGAATATTGTGAAACGTCGGTGCTGGGATTGGCTTATTCATGTGAGATTTCTCCTTAGTTCTGTCAGGCGAGGAATCGTAACTTCTGAGTTATGACACTCAGGATTTGGCGGGATAGTGTAGTGAAAAATATCTCTGCCAGGAAAGCAGCAGTTTACTCCACCCAGTCCGCGATGAACACATTGGTGTCGCCGCGCGTTTTTGCGTTCCGATTCGACGCAAAGACCAGCTTCGTGCCATCGGGCGAGAACATCGGAAAGCCGTCGAAGGTTTCATTGAAAGTGATGCGCTCGAGTCCCGTGCCGTCTACGTTGATTTGGTAGAGATCGAAGTTCCGCCCTTTGGGATCATCCATGTTGGAAGCAAAGATCACGCGCTTGCCGTCGGGGAAAAAATAAGGACCGAAGTTAGCCTTGCCATTGTGTGTCACCTGGCGTTTATCAGATCCGTCGGCATTCATCACCCAGATTTCCAGCGTGGTCGGACGAATTAGGTTTTGTTTTAGTAGCCCAAGATAATCGGCCTTCTCTTTTTCCGTTTGCGGGTGATAGGCCCTGTAAACAATCTGTTTCCCATCAGACGACCAGAAAGGACCGCCGTCATACCCAAGTTCATTCGTCAGGCGGCGAACGTCTTTGCCGTTCGAGTCCATCGTGTAAATGTCCAAGTCGCCATCACGCATCGAAGTAAATACGAGCTTCCCATCTTTTGAGATAGTTGTTTCCGCATCGTAACCGGCCGTACTCGTTAACTGTTTTAGATCGGAACCATCGGGCCGAGCTGTGAAAATATCAAACGTCGGATAGACAGCCCAGACGTAGCCTTTCGAAAAATCGGGTCGCGGCGGACACTGGCTGCCGCCCAGATGCGTGGAAGAGTAGAGAACGCGGCGGCCATTCGGAAAAAAGTATGAGCAGGTGGTGCGACCATCGCCGGTGGAAATCAAGCGCGCATTTCCGCCGTTAACGTCCATGGTGTAGATCTGATCACACTCGCGGCCGTCGCGCGTTGATTGAAAGATCAGTTGTTTGCCATCAGATGAAAAATAGGCTTCCGCGTTCTCGCCGCCGAACGTCAGCTGTTTGAGATTTCTGAGATGCTTCTCTTCAGGCAGCCGCAGCTGTTGGTTGAAGCTCGAAGGAGGCCCGGCGGTTGAACGCGCGTTGCGCGAGCCAACAAGAGCGAAGAGAAATGTAGCGATTAGTAACGCCAGAATTAGTTTCAAATCCCGCTCCTCGCCTCGTCAAGGCGAAATGTTTATCGTCCAAGCCTCTAGTCTGATGTCCCGCTCTGTAGGAGCCGAGTGTTTCCTTGTTGCGCTCCTACGGAGCGCAGGAAACCAGTCACCCGCATGGCTATAAACATTTGGCTCCTCCGGAGCCGTTCCGTAACCGGCGCTAGCGAAACCCGCGTTTTGTGGTGAGCTTTGATCCTTATCGGTTAGCGCTATAAGACTACGCAGTGATCGCCAGTGCTTCCGCTACCAGTCGTGCCTGCTCCGCCAGGTGGATTGCATATGAGCCAGTGGCCGGGCTCGCCGATGGGGAGCGACCGACATAGATTGGGCGCTCGCAAGCCGGCAATAGGTTTTCCAGCCGCTGCTCCACAAACGTCCAGCCGCCCATATTCTTTGGTTCTTCCTGCGCCCAAACGAGTTGTCGCGCGACGGGATACTTAGCCAAAACTTCGCGCAGCAGCTTCAGCGGGAATGGATAAAACTGCTCCAACCTGACTATGGCAACGTTTTCGCTGCCTGACTTCTTTCGCGCTTCAACCAGATCGTAGTAGACCTTGCCACTGCAAAGAACGACGCGGTTTACGGCCTCGGAATTCTTCATCTCACGGTCGTCAATCAAGGGTTGGAAGCCGCCGCTGGTGAAATCGTCAAGTGCAGATGCGGCGGCCGGGAGACGCAGCAAGCTCTTCGGCGTAATCACCACTAGCGGACGCTCCATGCCCGGCCTGACTTGCCGGCGCAAGAGATGGAAATATTGCGCCGGCGTAGTCGGATAACAAACCTGCAGATTGTTCTCGGCGCATAGTTGTAGAAAACGCTCCAGGCGCGCGCTGGAATGTTCCGGCCCCTGGCCCTCGTATCCGTGTGGCAACAGCAATGTCAGGCGCGAAGTCTGACGCCACTTGTCTTCAGATGCCGCGATGTATTGATCGATGATGCTCTGCGCACCGTTGACGAAGTCACCAAACTGGGCCTCCCACAACACCAATGCCTCGCGAGCCACAACGGTGTAGCCATACTCGAAGCCCAGCACGCCTTCTTCAGAAAGTGAGCTGTCAAAAACTTCGAAACGCGCGCTTGGTGCGGCTGGGGCTCGCAGTTCAGATAGTGGCGCCCACGATTTACCCGTCTGCGTGTCATACAAAACCGCATGCCGCTGGCTAAACGTGCCCCGTCCCGAATCCTGCCCACTCAAACGTACGCGACTGCCTTCGAGGACCAGCGATCCGAAGGCAACCGCTTCCGCGAAAGCCCAGTCGATGGGCAACTGGCCTGCGCCCATTTTCGCGCGTCGCGCGAGTTGGCCAACCATCTTGGGATTAATGTTGAAGCCTTCCGGCACAATGGCGATCTTCTCGGCGATAACCTTGATTGTTTCCGCACTAACGGGAGTTTCCACGACAGTTGATCCATCCAGCTCTTCAACGTCCGGAGTAATTAAGCTAGGGTCCTTTTTGGAAGCCACTTGCTTGGCACGCGCGAGCGCATCTTCGTAACGCCGAACGCGCTCCGCGATCAGTTCATCTAACTCTGTCTCGGTGATAACGCCTTCCTTGATCAGACGCTGCGAATAGATCGTGCGCACGCCGGGGTGCGCTTTCACGCGCGCGTACATCAACGGCTGCGTATAGCTGGGCTCATCCGTCTCGTTATGGCCCAACTTGCGGAAACCGACCAGGTCCAGCACCACGTCTTTATTAAACTGCTGCCGGTAATCCAGTGCGATTTGCAGCGCCCGATAAGCAGCTTCGGGATCGTCACCATTGATATGAAAGATCGGCAACTGCGTCATACGGGCCACGTCGGTCGAGTAGATCGTTGAGCGTCCGGCTTCCGGCGAAGTTGTAAATCCAATCTGATTGTTGATGATGATATGAATAGTGCCGCCGGTACGATAGCCCTTCAGATTGGCGAGATTGAGCGTCTCCATTACGATGCCCTGACCGGCAAATGCGGCATCTCCATGAAGTAGCACCGGCAACGCGCGATCAATCACCAGTTCGCGCGGTATGCCAACGCCGTCCTTCAATTCGTCTTGTCTGGCGCGCACCATTCCCTCAACAATTGGATCGACAGCTTCGAGATGACTGGGATTAGGCGAAAGCGTCAATTTAACGTGCCTGCCGTTAGCTGTTTCGCGTTCGCCGACAGCGCCCTGATGGTATTTGACGTCACCTTCGTCGGCAGGAAACGACGGATGCACAGAGCCTTCAAATGACGCGAAGATGCGTTCGCAGAAATGTCCAATAACATTTGCCAGCACGTTGAGGCGGCCGCGATGCGCCATCCCCATCGTGATGTCTTCCACGCCGCGCGTTGCGCCACCTTCGATGAGTTGATCAAGCAACGGGATGATCGTCTCGCAACCTTCAAGCGAGAATCTTTTCTGTCCCAGGTACTTCGTGTGCAGAAAGCGTTCAAACTGCTCGGCCGAGATCAGTTTCCATAAGAGTTGCTTCTTAATGTCGACTGGAACCGGCTCAGGGTTAACAAACTCGCGGCGTATTTGCTCACGAATCCAAAGTTTCTCTTCCTTGCTTTGGATGTGTCGATATTCGATGCCAACTTTCCCGCAATAGGCGCGGTGAAGAATGTCGAGTATTGCGCGCAGCGTGGCGACTTTGGTGCCCGCCAGTCCGCCGGTTATGAATTCGCGATCGAGGTCCCAGATCGTCAGACCATAAGTTTCGATATCGAGTTCCGGATGATAGAGGACCGGCATGGCGTGCAGCGGATCGATATCGGCAATCAAATGGCCGCGGACGCGATAGGAGTTGATCAGCTCAATGACACCTGCCTCCTTCGCTGCCTGATCGCGCACCTGATCGCCGGGCAGCAACGCACGGTTGTGATCGATATTCCAGCGTAAGGGGACATGAGCAATGCCGAGGTCAACAAAGGCATTGTCGTAGAACCTTGACTTGCCAACGAGGAGCTCATGCACGCGGGCGAGAAACGCGCCCGACTCCGCGCCCTGAATTATTCGATGGTCATAAGTGCTGCTGATTGTTATTGCTTTGCTGATTCCGAGCTGCGACAAAGTTTCGGGCGCCATCGCCTGATACTCCGCCGGGTATTCAATGGCGCCGGTGGCGATGATGACGGACTGGCCGGCCATCAAGCGCGGCGTCGACGAAACCGTTCCAATCGTTCCAGGGTTTGTAAGTGAGATCGTTGTTCCCTGGAAGTCGGCGATCTGAAGTTTTCCTTCGCGAGCACGCTTTACCACGTCGTCATATGCGGTGAGGAATTCTGAGAAGCGAAGCTTATTAGCGTTCTTGATGTTTGGAACCAGCAGCGTACGCGTGCCATCCTTTTTTGTTGTGTCGATGGCGACACCGAGGTTGATGTTTGCACGCCGCAGACGCGCCGGACTCTCGTCCACCAAGCCGTACCCATCGTTTAGCTGCGGAAATTCGTCCAGCGCACGTAGCAAAGCCCACGCAATCAAATGCGTGTAGGAAGCCTTCCCACGGCCGTTTTCCTGTAGATGTTTGTTGATAATCCGGCGGTTCTCGTCCAGCAGTTTTACCGGTATGCGTCGTTGGGAAGTGGCGGTAGGAACTGAAAGACTCGTCTCCATGTTCTCAACAATCTTGAGGGCGGCGCCGCGAATGGGAATGGCTTCGATGTCTTCAGTAGGAACCGGAGCAGGCTGTTTTGTTTCGGGGGCAGATGTCGTGCCGGCCTTTGTTCTGGCGACCGCCTTAGCCGCTCCTGTCTGCGCGTCCGCAGCAGTGACATCACGTCGCCCGTTATCGGCCGAGCGTGCATCCTCCGTTCCGGCCACAGCCGGTGAGCTCGTGGCCCGCGAAGCGGAAGTCCCCTCACCATTTCCCAGTAGCTCCATGAAGTAGGCGCGCCAGGACTCATCGACTAACTCCGGATTGCTGCGGAAGCGGCTGAGCAGTCCTTCAACGTAAGTTGCGTTCGCGCCAAAATTTTCGGCGATGACTTCAGATAAATCAGTTATCACTGGCTGACCCAACTCTTTTCACCTCTTTCAGGTAAAAACACGATAGGCGGCGTGGCCTTGCTGGCGTGGCTTTCGTAATAGGCTCTTCGGAATAGATTAGCACCTTCGACTGCGCTTTGCATCCGGCCCTCCGAGGCGCGGAACGTTAACCCAAGGTGACCCAAGAACCCTTCATCCTGAAGCTTCCAAATGGTATCTTAGGCGGCCACTTCAAGGCTGAAGCCGGAAGTTCAGAGTTCAGCCTTTAGGCTTCGGCTTTGCTTTGCAAGCTAAAGCTTGAACTCTAAACTGCTTGAGTGCTCAGCACGTCAGCGAATAACAATAATGAAAAAACAAAATACCGGTCGCTATACTCAGGTCACAATTTTTTGTTTCGTGCTGCTCACATTGCTAAGCGCTACGTCATTCTCGGCGGCCCCTAACTACACCGTTCAATCTTCCACGACCGTCATTCTTGTGCGGCATGCGGAGAAGAAGGTTGTTGCACCTGAAAACAAAGACCCTGATCTCAGTCCAGCAGGCCTCGCGCGCGCTCAGGAGCTGGCGAGGATGTTCGGCAACACCGGCATCTCCGCAATTTACGCGACGCAATTCAAACGCACTCAGCAAACTGTAAAGCCGCTTGCAGATAGACTTCGCATCCCGGTTACGCGGGTTGACGCGAAGAAAACATCTGAGTTAGTGAAGCAGATTCGCTCGCAGAACCTGGGCCAGGTGATCTTCATCGCAGGTCACAACAATACTGTTCCGGAAATAATTGCGTCGCTTGGAGGACCGCAATTACCGATCATTCCGGAAGAGGAGTTTGACAATCTTTACATTCTTATTGTTCAGCGCGATGGCACTGCGAGACTACTCCAAATGAAATACGGGAGCCCGATATTGGCGGGCGGACAGGGAATGACGAAGCCTTAGTCAGCAGGAGACATGATGAAAGAATCCAAGCTGAAGAAAAACGGGGTTGAAGAATTACGGTCGGGATCTGAGGCCCAAAACTTCAACCGGCGTACGTTCGTAAAACTCGTTCCCGCGCTTGGGGTCGCGGCCGTTGCTGGTCCCCATCTGAATATGACAGACGCGCGGGCGCAGAGCCCAACGCCCACCCCCTTGCAGACGCCCTCTCCAGGCGCGACGCCGTCGCCAACTCCGGCGCCTTTGCGGGTGACAAAAGACATGCTACGGCAAGCCGAAAAGCTTATCGGGATTGAGCTTTCCGATGCCCAGGAGGCAATGGCACTCCAGAATGCGAGTACAAACCTCGACAGATATGAAACTCTTCGAAAGATCGAAATCCCGCTCGACACTGAGCCGGCCACTTTGTTTCATCCCGCCCTACCCGGCAAAAGGTTCAGCGCGGAGTCCCCAGCGTGGCAGTCCCGCGGGGCTGCTAACGTCAAACCGGTCAAATTCAAACTGAGCAAGGTTGCCACTGCTCCTTTTAGTTCGATCGAAGACCTGGCTTTCGCTACGCTCTCGCAACTCGCCGAGTTGGTACGCACGCGCAAAGTTTCTCCTGTTGAACTGACGAAGATGTATCTGGCGCGTCTGAAGAAGTATGGTCCGAAACTCAATTGCGTGGTGACGCTCACCGAAGATGTTGCGCTGATGCAGGCGGCCGAAGCCGAACGAGAAATCAAGACAGGCAAGTATCGCGGACCACTACACGGTATCCCCTGGGGCGCCAAAGACCTCTTCGCTACGAAAGGAATTCGCACCACCTGGGGAGCAGAACCATATCGCGATCAGGTTATCGAGTACGACTCAACGGTGGTGGAACGTTTGCGTGATGCGGGGGCAGTGCTATTAGGGAAACTTTCGATGGGCGCACTCGCGCAAGGGGGCCGCTGGTTCGCCGGCGTAACACGCAATCCGTGGCAAGTTGAAGAAGACAAGATCGGGTCGAGCGGATCGTCAGCCGGCCCAGCTTCAGCGACCGCGGCGGGCCTCGTTGGCTTCTCAATCGGCACCGAAACGCTTGGCTCAATCATTAGCCCATCGTCACGTTGTGGCGTTGCTGGATTGCGGCCCACATATGGACGAGTCAGCCGCTATGGCGCGATGGGTTTGAGTTGGACGATGGATAAGATTGGGCCGATTTGCCGGGGGGTTGAGGATTGCGCCGCTGCGCTCAACGGGATTTATGGTCCCGACGGAAGAGACCTGACTGTCGGCGATGTGCCCTTCAACTGGGACGCCGCGCGACCCATTGCCACCATGAGAATTGGCTACCTCAAAACCGAGTTTGACCAGCAACAAGACGCAGAACGAAAGGCCATCTACCAGCAAGCTCTTGACGCGTTGAAAAGTGCTGGCGCAAAACTGCACCCAATTGAAATGCCGAAGTTTTCTGTCGCGGCGTTGCGCATCATTCTGGTCGCGGAAGCGGCAACCGCGTTCGACGACATTACCCGCGATGGACGGGTCAACCAGCTTTCCGGACAGGAGCCAGGTGATTGGCCCAACACGTTTCGTAGCTCACGTTTTATCCCCGCGGTTGAATACATCAGGGCCCAACGCGCGCGCCGCTTACTGATGCAGCAGATGGATGAACTAATGTCGAAGTGGGACGTCTTTGTTTCACCCGCACCGGGAAGTCTTAGTTTGCTTATCACAAATCTCACTGGCCACCCGGCCGTGGCGGTGCCCTGCGGATTTCCCAAAGGCCTGCCGCAATCAATCATGTTCACGGGTGGACTCTACGACGAGGGTGCGCCGCTGCGAGTGGCGCTGGCATATGAACGCGCCACGCAATGGCACACGATGCATCCGAAAATGGATTGGGCTTGATTGAGGATAGGAAAACCGAGACACAACCAAGTCGGGTACTCAATAAGTAACGCTAAGATATTACACCTCGCGACCTACTTATTTGAACTGCCCAAATCCGCTGCCAGCAGGCGCGGAAGATCAAGTACCAGCGCGACCGTTCCATCTCTTAATTCCGTCGCTCCGGCAATTCCATACCAGCGTCCCGCATGACGTCCCAGGTTCCTCACCAGCACCTCCTGCGGGCCGTCCACATGGTCAACCACAATGCCAACACACTTTGTTTTCTGGTTGCTCATGCCGGCCCGCGCATCCTTAAACTGGCACGTGATCAGATGTAATTGACTGCTCAAATCTTCAGGTTCGTCAGGTTGTCCAAGAAGATCGCGCATGGAAACTTGTGGTAACCGATCAGCGCCAGATGAACCATCGACGGCATCGATAGCATCGATGCCCAGAGTTTGCCCGGCGGGGATGCAATAGCGATTGCCTGCTGAGACAACCACGTTAGCTGCGACGAGGCCAAACGTAACGGGCAGGCGAATTTCAAACGTCGTCCCGTGGCCGGGTTTGCTGGAAACTCGAAGCTCGCCGCCAACCTGCTCAACCGCAGTCTCCACTACATCGAGGCCCACACCGCGACCGGAAATATCCGACGCGGAGGTCAGAGTTGTAAATCCCGGGCGAAAGATCAACCGCAGGCTGCCCTCAAAATCGAGCGCGGAATCCTCCGCTAGGATCCCCAGTCTCAGTGCTGCTTCTGAGATGAGAAGAGGATCGATGCCGCGGCCGTCATCGGCGACGCGCAGCCACGATTGACTGCCTTCGCTGATTGCTTCTATGCGCACAGTGCCACGCGCTTTCTTGCCTCCCTGAAGACGCTCCTCCGGACTCTCGATCCCGTGGTCTACGGCGTTGCGCACGAGGTGGATCAGGGGATTGCCGATAACGTCGGTCAGTAACTTGTCGAGACGAAGATTGCCGCCAACAATTTCAAAGTCGATTTCGCGGCCGGCTAAACGTGCTGCGG
This sequence comes from Pyrinomonadaceae bacterium, assembly GCA_036506215.1. Lineage (GTDB taxonomy): Bacteria > Acidobacteriota > Blastocatellia > Pyrinomonadales > Pyrinomonadaceae > PSRF01. The sequence goes on from DASXSC010000131.1 coordinate 14,535, forward strand.
CGCGACCGGCACGCATGGCACGTTGGAGCATAGGTCCCAGCGAAACCATGCGCAGGTTGATCAGTTCGTCTTCGACATTCATGAAAGAAGTTCTAATCTGCTCGTTTAGGTCTTGCCGAGCAGGCGCGGTTAATTGTTGTTTGCTGAGTGCCGAGTCGAGCCTGGTCAAGGTTGTAACCAGGAGTTCGTGGGTGGTGGAGATCAGCCGGTCAAGTGTATCCAGGTCTATGCGAACGAAATTTGAGAGCGGCGCCAGTGAATGCGGAACAGAAGCTGGAGTGGAGACACGTTCGGATCGCTTTTCTTCACCGGAAAACCCAGACTCGCCTGCGGCGCCGGCAATCTCCTTGAAAACAACCTCAGACACTTCTGCAACCGCCGCCCTGGTGTCCTGAAGGTTGGCATCGCTCGCGTAGAGAATACGGAAATTGATCCGGTCGGGGTGCTGATCATCCGCCGCTGGCGAGGTTGAAATCAGTTCCCCAAACTCCGATAGCTTCTCTTTCAACAGGAAAAACTGCGCATCGAAATTTCCAACATCGAAGCTGGTGGCGACAACAAAAAGCGGCCTTCCTTCCGCGACGATTTTAAGCAAACGTTCCTTCTCAGGCTGCGTTAACGATTGCCGGATTTCAAGAGGCACGTTTTTGAGAACGGCTTCCGTATCGCCCGGCGAAGCGAGGGTTCCACCGGTTTTACTTCGCGCAGCCGCCTGCAGTCGTTCAAAAAGAGCCCGTCGCGACGGTTCCACGATCCCCGATGCAGCAAGACTCAAACTCTCGGTGAGAGCTTCCGTGGCGCTTTCACACGTGTCCACTATGGCGGAGTTGACGGGAACTCGCCCGGCGCGAACTTGATCCAGCAAATTCTCAAACTCATGCGCAATCTGGCTTACTACCACGAGCCCGCATGAAGCCGCAGAGCCTTTTACGCTATGCACGCGCCTGAAGATTTGATCAATCAACTGGCGAGCCTGCCGCCCCTTGCCGCTTGCCTGGCCGCCGGCTTGCGCGTCACGCAACTCATCCAGGTCTGCAAAAATCTGATCGACTAATTCTTCGATCTCGGCCAGGAATTCGCGTTGATTTTGTTCCACGAAGGAATAGTAAATCGTAAATAGCCAATAGTGAATAGTGAATTGTGAAGAGGGGCACCTGCCGCTAGAATCGCAAGAAACGCATCACTTCGTCGTTCAGACTTTAGATTTCTCCCCTGCGCCAGCATGGCGCGAACTTTATTAACACTGTTTCTTATTGGTACTCCATCCTGGAGGGTTCACAGGACGACGCAAAGGCCGACCTGAAAAATCGAAGGATTGTCAACTTAATATGACAAACGCCGCGGTATTTTTGTTGGCTTCATTTATCTTCCTTGGACTGGACTTCGTTGACAAGGAATTACAACCTTTCAGCAGCGGTAACGTGTACGCATTCCGGGGTACTCCATCCGCGAGCCCATCGCCAACTCCTCCGAAAGAGAGCCCACTGGACCACGAGGAGATGACTTTCAATGAAGCGGCTAAGGCAGCCACGAGCATAGATGCCGATGGTGATGGGATTTCAAATGCGGAGGATAACTGTCCCGCTATTGCCAATGCAGATCAAACAGATACTGATGGTAACGGCATTGGTGACGTATGCGATCGTCAAGACGAAAATGTAGATAAGCAACCTAAGCAGAGGAGGGTGACCGTGATAGTGGTCGCTTATGATCTTGGCACGGAGCTGGCGAGTGGCTTGTGTCGGCAAAATCTAATTCTTCGTACAACGAAATGGCTTAACCATAGAACGGTGAGGCACTACAGCCTTGTCCGCTATGAGAACTCTTGCATGAGGTTAATTCGGGAGCGCATTCTCCAGGAAAAAGCGGTAAGGCACCTCGCTCTAACGCGCGATATGGACTGCGATGCACGACTTGCTGACCTTCTATACCTTGAACAGATGAGCCCCACCGGGACAATATGTCGTACACCCCTCTTGATGCTGTCACCGGGGAAAGAAAAGGAACCAATTCCCACGCGTCAGAAGTTGCCTTGCTATCTGCTTCGTTCAGGCTTGCCCTAGAAAACGTCGCAGCCTCGGCTTTGTAGAGGCTAAGAGATCGTCCCTTAGTCTTCTTTACGTACCGCGTTCGGTGCCGCGGCTACCCGCATGAAGCCGCGGAGACATTGTCTAGATTTGGTTTTAACTTGAGACGAAGAAATTTCTGATCGCGATCTCACACCGTCGGTACCTTCCGCACCAACTTAACCCTTTTGTTCTTCTGATCAAATGTGAGACTGAATTCGCGCAAGACTTTCAGTCCGATGTTTACTTCATCAGCGATCGCAGGAAAAGTAATGGTCGGCTGCTTAAACTCAAAGCTGCCCAACTTGATGTTGTCGTTGAGGCGCGCCTCTTTGATTTCGACCTCGTTACTCACCGTACGCGCGCGGCCGACTGTGATCGCCGGCGTCGCCAGGGTCAGTTTATCCACCAACGCCGTTGGCAGAATGAAACTGCCGACCATGTTTCCGGAATCGAGGTGCGCTTTCAATTTTGAATTGCCGAGGCTGATTTCAACGACGGGAATGACGTGCGGATTCTCAAACGGCAAAATGTAACTACCATTCGCCGCCGGCAATTCGCCGCGCGCGAGCCGCAGCTGTTTGCCCGGATAGTCCAGCGTCAACAAGTAGTCGCTAAATAAACCAAACCCCAATATTCCATTTACACCGGGACGGCTGGGTCCCCTGCCCGCTTCCCGCAAAATCGCGGTCACGTTGCGAAACTCCATGCCGCCTAACGAAAGCGAATCGAGCGCTACGAGATCAAACATTCGCGCGTTGCGTCCTGAAGGATCGCCGCCTCTGACCTGGCCGCTGGGTTGAAGTTTCAATTGAGCCACGATGGAAGAGTCAACGGCAGCCTTCATTTGCGCGCCAGTGTCAATGGTGAAGTGAAACGGGCCTTGACCATTAAGCATCACTTCGACCACTGGCATCGACCCGTTGAAAGTCATCGGCACGCTTACGCTGCTTGAGCCTTGCGCAGCGATTCGCGCAGTGAATGCAAGCAGGATAAGGATCATGAACATCCATGATTTCATTGTATTTGAATTCCCTATTGCGACTAAAGTAGATGAACTGGCTGATTAATCAACACGATTTTCGGTGCTTTCACGTTCCAACGAATGTGTTGTTCCATTATTGTTCCCCCGGTTCGGAGCGGAAAGCTTGAAAGCAGCGCAGAAACTACATTTGACGAGTACTTCGAGCATAAGCCCGCGTCAGCCATTCGCAAAGGCTGTGTCACCTGGGTAGTGGGTCAGTTTAGCGTTGCGAGGTCGGATTCTTTGGAGAACCGTGCGCGGTAGCGCCGGATGCTGGAGTCAACTTCAACGCACGCCATGCAGAACCGTGCGCGGTAGCGCCGGATGCTAAAGTCAACTTTGGCGTAGTGATACAGAACCCGAGCGCGGTGGCGCCGGATGCTAAAGTCAACTTCAAATATTTGCCCAGTGGCAACATCCGCACAAGCGAAGGCTGGAAATTAATAGGTG
>DASXSC010000132.1:0-7018 GCA_036506215.1 Pyrinomonadaceae bacterium
GATGACTGGGGAAGCCCGGATACTTTCCCGCACTATGCTATTGGCTGGGCGCATGCCCTGGATACTCCTTTCCAATGGACCAAGCAGGTTGCTTCCCACTGGGGAGGCACGCGTAACGGGATGGTAATGCACTGGCCCGAACGAATCAAAGCTAAAGGTCAGATCCGTCCACAGTTCAGTCACGTGGTAGATATTGCACCTACTGTATTAGAGGCAGTCGGTTTGCCTTTTCCAAAGATGGTGAATGGCACTGAACAGCTTCCGTTCGATGGGCCATCAATGGTTTATACTTTTGACGATGCCAAAGCTAAGGACCGGCATACAACCCAATACTTCGAGATGTTTGGTAACCGCGCCATTTTTCATGATGGCTGGGTGGCATGCACACGGCATTCCATTCCCTGGCTGATGGCACAACTGCCACCACTAAAGGATGATGTTTGGGAACTGTATAACGTGGATGAAGATTTCAGTGAGGCGAACAATCTTGCGGCAAAGAACCCTGAGAAACTCAAGGAAATGCAGGACCTCTTCATGAAGGTGGCAGAACAATATCATGTGCTGCCTATTGATGACCGCAGGGTGGAACGATTTAATGCCGCCATAGCAGGGAGACCGGACCTGATGGGCAATCGCACTTCACTGACGCTTTATCCGGGTATGATCGGCATAATGGAAAATGCGTTTATCAATACAAAAAACCGCTCTTTCAGTATAACAGCCGACGTCGAGGTACCGAATGACAGCGGCGATGGGGTTATCATTTGCCAGGCCGGCCGCTTTGGCGGATGGACCCTCTATATGAAGGCCGGCAAGCTTCATCACGAATATAACTTTTTTGGACTTGAACACACTAACATTGCGTCATCCAAACCCATTGCCGCCGGAAAACATACGCTTAAGTACGAGTTTGTATTTGACGGCGGTAAGCCAGGGGCCGGTGGGCAATCCATTTTGTATGTCGATGGCCAGAAAGTCACTGAAGGCAAAGTCCCAAAGACGCAGCCCTACGCGTATTCAGGTGATGAAGGAGTTGATGTAGGGATGGACAATGAAACACCGGTATCGAATGATTATAAAGAAAGGGACAACAAGTTTACTGGAACAATTAAGAAAATTACGGTTGATGTGAAACCTTTTGCCCTCAGCGCCAAAGACAAGAAGGACATCGAGGACGAGGAAGATGCCGCAGCAATAGCCGAAGATTAATTGCAATAAGCCAAGTCTCCTGTCCTTGTTAGTGTTTCCTCCTGCCAATATGCGTGGATCCGTTGCAGTTTTCATTTGTCTCTGGGTAGTTATCGCTCACGCGGAGACGCCCGAGTCCTTGACGTTCGTGCCGACAATTCCGAACAAGACGCCCCCGCCGGGCACAGCGCCGGAGGGGATGGTCTGGATTCCGGGCGGCGAATTCTCGATGGGTGCCTCGACGAATGGCCATGGCACGGACGAGATGCCGATGGCGTCGAACGACGCGGGACCGGTTCACCGTGTTCGCGTTGATGGGTTCTGGATGGATGCAACGGCAGTGACTAACGAAGAGTTTGAGCGATTCGTTAGGGCGACCGGTTATGTCACGATCGCGGAGCGCACCCCAACGAAAGAAGAGTTTCCCACTGCGCCCGCCGAAAACCTTGTCGCGGGCAGCGTTGTGTTCGCACCGACTGATCACGAGGTCGCGCTCACGGATCATTACCAATGGTGGAGTTACGTTAAAGGCGCGAACTGGCGGCATCCGCTCGGACCAGAGAGCGATATCAAAGGGAAGGAAAAATATCCGGTCGTTCAAATCGCTTATCCGGACGCGGAAGCGTACGCGAAATGGGCGGGCAAACGTTTGCCGACTGAAGCGGAATTCGAATTTGCTGCGCGCGGCGGATTATCCGGAAAAACATACGTGTGGGGTGATGAATTTCGTCCCGGTGGGAAATGGATGGCGAACACGTGGCAGGGAAAGTTTCCAGTGAAAGACGCCGTTGAAGATGGGTATGCCGGCATTGCGCCTGTGAGATCGTTTCCGCCGAACGGTTACGGTCTTTACGACATGGCCGGCAACATCTGGGAATGGTGCAGCGATTGGTATCGCCCTGATTATTACAAGACACTGGCAGACAAAGGGGGGGTCGCGAACAATCCGAAAGGCGCCGATTCGCCGTTCGATCCTGCTGAGCCTAACGAGAAAAAGCGTGTCCATCGCGGCGGCTCATTTCTCTGCAACGCTCAATATTGCTCGCGCTACATCGTCGGCACGCGTGGCAAAGGCGAGGTCAACACCGGCACGAATCATCTCGGCTTTCGCTGTGTGAAATCGTCGGAAAGCAATGCGAAGCGAACTGTCCCAGCCGAGTAGGTCTGGTATTTGTCTTGACGTTTCGGCGCCAAGCCTTTGTAATTGCTTACTGCTGAGGAATCAGCTTTGAAAGGATTCCCTACTTGTACAATTCAACCATCAATTCTTTAAACTGACATGATACGAGACAAATTCATTGCGGTTATCGCTATAACCTGCGCCTGCTATACGGCTTCATCTTTAAATGCAGCTACGATCCCGGCTGGAACAACGATTACGGTAAGGACCCTCAGTTCCATCTCCTCGACGGATCGGGTGGGTAGAACCTTCAGGGCGCAGGTAGACCAGGATGTCGTTGTTAATGGAAAGGTTCAAGTGAAAGCTGGAACAAAAGCGTTAGTAGAAATTCAGTCGTCCGGGGCTCTTCCGCGCGGGTCTAAGCGCCTAACTCTGGACCTTACGTCGATTTCCGTGAACGGACGCGATATTGCAGTAAAGACGAATAGCTTCGAACCGGGCTCACCGACGACGGTGCGCGGGAAGCGGGCTGGAACCATCACCGTCGGCCCGTTCGTCGTTCAGCCAAGAAGCAAGATGCACTTCCAACTTACGCAAGCAGTCACGTTGTAATGACGCGCTTGCCTAACGGCAAGAGTGTGCGACTTCGGGTGATTTTCAGCCCATGAACGTCACTGCCTGAGACGACTCGGGAATCCCGAGGAGCGGACACGGCGCGCGGGCAACTTAGCATGTGGGCTCGATTCTCCTTGCGCTCGCTGAGTATCCGGTGAGAGCTTCGCTGTGATTAGGACAACCCGATCCATGCCTGGTGTTGCGACCTGAGCAAACAGAGGAAATAACCATGAACTCCTTCTCTCCAAACTATTTCATCCACGTTGCAAACGTTCTCCTGGTGGTGGCTTACAGCGTTCGCGACATTCTGTGGTTGCGTTTGTTCGCGGTGGGAGCCTCGCTCATCTCGATCCCGTATTTCGTGCTACAGCCGGCAACGCTGTGGGCGCCGCTCAGTTGGAGTATCGTGTTTGCGGCGATCAATCTGCTGCAATCATGGCGTCTTTTCATCGAGCGCCGTCCAGTCAAACTGACGCCCGAGGAGGAAAACATTCGACGGCTTGTCTTCGAGGATTTACCTCCACGGAAGGTCTTGCAGGTTCTGAGCCTTGGCTCTTGGGTCACATCGGAGACTGGAGAGCGGCTGATAGAGAGCGGTAAACTTCCCGATACCATCTTGCTCATCGTTGGCGGGAAAGTGCGGGTGACGAGAGACGGACGCGTCCTCGGCGAACTGATTGCTGGTGACATCGTAGGCTCCGCCCTCATCTTTAGTGGCGTCCCTTCGGACGTGGATGCAGTGACAGTGGAAAGAGTCCGCGCAATGCGTTGGCAGGTTGGAACGCTGCAGAGGTATCTCGCCGCCAATCCCGAGACACGGACCGTAATGCAGCGGCACCTCGCCCTTGATCTAGCGAGAAAGGTGGAGCGTTTGAGCTAGCCAAGCGCTGCAAGGCAACGGCTCCCCCCTCCGCCATACATTCGCATCCACGCATACGAAGTGCGACCGTGCAAAGATAAGCGGTGTCGATCTAATCTGCGACGTGCGCTGCTGTTTGGTGGGCTGTGGTAAGCCAGCGGAAACGGAAAGCCGCTCAGGTGCTCAATGGGTTCCCGTGATCATCTCCTTCATGATTTGTCGGCCTCTCGCCTGCAATGGCCCCATGCCGCTCCCGGGCAGGAACCACATGCCTTTGTCTTGATCGCGGCAGTAAAGAATGTTGACGCCGTCGCTAGTGACCGCGTGATGAAAGGTGGCGCCGGCGTTTTCCGCAATGAATCGGAAGAAAGTTTCCCGCCATGGGTCATCGGCGTAACGAAACAGCTCTCCTCCAAGCTTCTTTAGTTCTTCAACGCTGATCGTACGAATCGATTTGGCGATCGCTTTGCGCCGCTCCTTGTCGAGGGTCTCAAGATCGAACTTTTCGAATGGCATGGGATTAAGCTTAGTCCGTTAAATGTCATTCGCCAAGCGATGGAAGAGATCTTGATGAGCGTCAACTGAAGCGACCTTGAGCCATTTCATTGGCAACGGCAGGCGTCTAGTGTGATCGAAGGGCTGTATCAGAATGCGTCGAACCATTGCTCCTCGTAGCCTTGGGCGCATAGGTTTCCAATAGACGTTGGCCTTATGCGCACGTGGAATCTGTTTCGAATTGACCGCGACCATCTAGGTCCATGGGTGAATGTCCATTACGTGAGGCCGCGCTGCGGATCTCCGGAATCGAGCTAATGAAGACTGCTAACGTCTGGAGAATCGAAGAAGCTCCGCCGAGATGGGTGCTGCTCTGACGAGCGATCGGATGCACAGCCAGCGAGAAGGAGCACTGAAGACACAAAGAATAAAGTCGTCGTTCTCACGCGACGCGAAGAATTGCCTAACGAGATATGTGAGGAATTATTCCGTCCGATCCGCTCGCGGCCCTCGCGGTAACCGACAAGAACGGAGTCATGGGAACTCATCTTAGCTGGAAGCGCGATCCGACTAAAACTACGTGATGACTCACGACATCGCAACGATCTTCCGGTCGCCTTTTGGGGAGCGGTTTGATTGACCAGCATTCGCCCGCTGGCCGCTCAGTGACAATTTCAAACTAGTGATCTTCGACCACTTTGGGGCTGTTGCCCATTTCGAGCGCCACTTGATCGTCATTGGGATCCACTGCCCTCTGCATTCACCACGCCCACAAAAATACAGGTAGAAATGGCGAGGGCCCGCCCACAGGCTGCTGCCGCGGGGTGGCCTACGACATCATGGCTACCAAGACCGGACCCCATGCCGTAAGCAGAATATTGCCAATGGCATAGGGCACGGTATAGCCGAGAGCGGGGAGGTCGCTTTGCGCCTCTTCCTGAATCGCGCGAAGCGCAGCGGTGATCGTCCCCGCGCCGGAACAAGCCCCCAGGACGATGACAGGGTTCATCTTCAACACATAGCGACCGAATAAGATGGAGATGGTGTGCGGAAGAACCGCAATCACAAGACCGACGAAGACCAGACTGATTCCCGACTTTTGAAGCCCCGAGAAAAAGCTCGGCCCTGCGGCAAGCCCCACGCACGCCATGAAGACGGTTAAACCCACGGTATCGAAGATCCACATCGCGGACCCTGGGATTCGACCGAATGTCGGGTGAACCGCGCGCAGCCAGCCGAACATCAGACCCATGATCAACGCCCCCCCACTGGCGGTGAGGGTGAGCGGCAGGCCGCCGATTGTGATGGAAAGCAATCCCACCAAGCCGCCCAGAACGATGCCCAAACCGACGAAGATCATGTCCGTCATCACCGTTTGCCGGTCGGCGTACCCGAGGTTTTTGGCGGCCCGTTCGACGTCGCGCGTAGCTCCGACCAGAGTCATGACATCGCCTCGCTCTATCCGCGTCGCGGGAGAGAAAGGCATCGGCTCGCCAACCCTGGTCAGCTTCTTCAAAAAGACACCCCGCGCGAAATCCGTACCAGCCAGTTCTACAATGGTTTTGCCCACGAGAGACTTGTTGGTGACCACCACGTCGAGGAACTCGATCGGAAAATTCAGGAGTTCCTTGTCATCCACTTCGGCACCAATCTCTTCCCCGCGGGCCGTCAGCAGTTCCGAGCGCGTCAGGACCGCGATGATGTCACCCTCGCGAACGACCGTATCTGGTTCGGGCTCGATGATCTTGCCTTCCCTGCGAATCCGCGAGATGAAAACGCGAGCTTGTTTGGGACGCGCCTCCAGTTCGCCCACGTTCCGATTGATCAAATCCGGGTTTGAAACCTGGTATGCGCGAACCGCCAGCGCCTGATAGGCTGACAGCGCCTCTGGCTCGCCAGCGCCAGAGGCCGCAATCTTCGCACGAAGTTTTCGGGCTTCCTCCTTCAGATCAACGCGCATCAACTTCGGACCCATGTTCGGGAGAAACCAGACGATAAACGCCGTGCCGATTAGATAAGTGACGGCGTAGGCGACCGGGATGTTATTGACTAGGCTCGTTTTCTCCGCGTCCGATATGGTAGTGATGCGACCGATAGCATCGCTTGCAGTTCCGATGACGGTCGATTCCGTGAACGCGCCGGCAAGCATACCAGCCGCAGTGCCCACATCGTAACCGAGGAGTTTCGCAGCGATAAACGCGGCGAGCAGGCACGTGACGCAGAGGACGACCGTGATGGCAAGCTGCGGTAATGCGTCCTTCTTCAGCGCGCGGAAGAACTGTGGTCCCACCTTGTAACCGGTAGTGAAGAGAAAAAGATCAAAGAAGACATACTTTACCACGGCAGGAACCTGGATGTTCAGTTGCCCGATCGCGACTCCCGCGAGTAGCGTGCCTACGGCCGTGCCCAGGCTGAATGTCCCGATCCTAAGGCGGCCAATGAAGAAGCCGATGGCCAGGGTTAAGAAGACCGCGAGCTCCTGATGCTCCCTGAGGGCGTTAGTGAGATAGTTCATGTGGGGACTTCCTTTTCAACATGTGGTGGTTAATCACAAGAGTGGCAGGATGTGACCGAAGTCCCTACGTGTTACTCAGCTTGTCAGAACTTGATCACGTAGTTAAAAATCGCGCGGAAATCGGTGAGGTTGTCGACGTTTCCTCCAAACTGCTGCACAACCGCGTAGCGCAGACGCAGTGACAAACCTTCCAGGACGCCTTTCTTGGGGCCCCACTGGAGATTAA
>DASXSC010000133.1:0-38511 GCA_036506215.1 Pyrinomonadaceae bacterium
CGGCTCATCTCATGCACAGCGTCAATTAGTGCGATCACATTCTCGACCGGCGTCTCGGGAAGGATGCCATGTCCCAGGTTGAAGATGTGCCCGGGCCGTCCGCCGGCCTGGTCAAGTATCAATTTGGCCTGCGCGCGCAGATGCTCGCGATTGGCAAAGAGCGCCACCGGATCGAGGTTGCCCATCACGCCAACATCATGGCCGATCCGTTGCCAGCCCTCATCCAGGCGCACGCGCCAATCCAACCCGATGACGTCGCCGCCCGCTTCACGCATCAATTCCAGAAGAGCGGAAGTTCCAGTGCCAAAGTGAATGACGGGAACTCCCGGTGTCACGCCTCTGATTACGTTGCGTGTATGCGGCAGCACGTATTCACGATAGTCGTCAGGACCTAGAGCTCCAACCCAGGAATCAAACAACTGCAACGCCTGAGCGCCTGCCTCGATCTGTGCGTTGAGATACTTAATCAGTCCGCGTGAGATCAGCGACATCATTGCATGCCAGGCGCCGCTATCGTTATACATCAGCGACTTCGTGTGAACGTAGTTTTTAGAGGCCCCACCTTCAACAATGTAAGAGGCCAGCGTAAAAGGCGCGCCGGCAAATCCAATCAAGGGAAGATCGCTACGGAGCGTGCGGCGCGTTTCGCGAATAGCGTCGAAGACAAAGCTCAGTGCTTCCACATCCTCAACCTCACGTAAGCGATCGACATCCGTAGCGGAGCGCGCCGGATTGTGAATCACTGGTCCTTCGCCTTTGCTGAATTCTAGTTTGAGGCCCATCGGTTCGATAATCAAAAGGATGTCGGCAAAAATAATTGCGGCGTCCACTCCCAGCCGTTCCGCTGCCGTGACCGTAACTTCTGCCGCAAGAGAAGGAGTCTTGCACAACTCCAGAAAACTCTGGCGCGCGCGCACGTCGCGATACTCCTGCATGTACCGTCCGGCCTGGCGCATCAACCAGATCGGCGTGTAGGGAACAGCCTCGCGACGGCACGCACGCATGAAAATACTGTTGCGTAATTTTTCATTAAGACTTGATTTCTCTGTGATCAAATCATCGACTCCGAAAACCTGGAATTTCTCCGAAATCACGGAGCAAGTTTCTGCAACTTTCGTCGCGATATGGCGTTAAATCCAATGCCATCTTGTGTGTTCTAAACAAGCCTTATCAATTGTCGAGCGTTCAAGATTCAGACTACAACAAACCGGCGAGGCGCCGGAAGCGACCACAGCCAAAGCAGGGAAGCCGCAAAGCCAGGGTGACGACTAATTCCCGATTATCGCGCAACGTAAGAGGGGTCGAAGCAAGTTTCATTTAGCTGGCGAGTCTAATCCGGCCTTTGCGAGGTACGGTTGCAACGTAGAGCGGCTGACTCTTTTCAATTTCACCGCGGGGTTAACACCCGCACTCCTGGTAGCGTCCTTAATCAATGTAACCGTTGTTTCGATTTTGGGACGAGCAGGGAGACTCTCGACAACAATGAAACGCCTCGTTTTTCCCGTTGCCATACTCTGTTTTTTCTCGCCAATGGCGCGGGCCCAATCTACGTCGTCAAAGCCGTCATTACCAGCAGCTACAGATAAGACCGAAGCTGCTCCGCTCACCACTGCTTCAGCGACTCCGAGTCCGGCAAGCTCATCAGGTTCTGTTAAAACGGCCGAGTCGGCTCCCGCAGCAAAACCTGGAACGGGCAAACCCAGTAGTGTTGTTCCTCTGGAAAAAGCGAACCCCGTCAAGCTGCTACTGTTCGCGAAGCCGCCGGTGATCGATGGCAAGTTGGACGACGACGTCTGGAAGTCGGCGCCAGTCTTCAAGGATTTTTATCAGTGGCGTCCCAGCGACTCTTCTCCGGCCTCGGCGCGTACAGAAGTGTTTGTTGGATATGATTCGCGCTTTATCTATTTTGCCTTTCGCGCCTATGACGATCCCTCTAAAGTCCGCGCGTCCGTTGCGAAGCGCGATTCAATTTTTGATGACGATTCGGTTGGACTCTTACTCGACACTTTCAACGACAAGCGTCGCGCTTACGAACTCTTCTTTAATCCGTTGGGCATCCAGCAGGATGGATTTCTAACCGAGGGCGGCAACGACGACTTCAGCGTCGATATCGTAATGGAATCCAAGGGAATGGTGACAACCGATGGCTACACCGTCGAAGTGGCCATTCCCTTCAAATCGCTCCGCTATGAAGCCGGCAAAGATAAGCTGTGGGGCCTCCACCTTCTGCGCCAGATAAAGCACGTTAACGGAGAACAAGATTCGTGGATGCCGATATCCAAAGACCAGTCAGGTCTGCTAAGTCAGGCTGGCCATATCACCGGTCTCGAAGGCATTTCGAGGGAACGCACACTGGAATTGATTCCCAGTCTCACGCTATCCGAGACCGGCAAGCGCAAGGCCCCGATAACCACCGCCCAGATCGCCCAGGGTGGAAGGTTTGTCAACGAACCAATAAAGTTTGATCCAGGCCTAACTGGAAAATACAGCTTGACGCCGCAAGTCACGCTCGACTTCGCTATCAATCCTGATTTCGCGCAGGTTGAGTCTGACCAGTTGGTCGTGACCGCCAATCAGCGCTTCCCAATTTTCTTCGAAGAGAAGCGACCATTCTTCCTTGAAGGTATCGATATCTTTCGGACGCAGATTGCCGCGGTTCACACCCGCGCGATCATTGATCCCGACTCTGCCGTGAAGCTGACTGGAAAAGTTGGTCGCAACACGCTCGGCTTGTTGCTCGCTTCCGACAACGGTCCCGGTAACTTCAATGAAGACGAGCGACCCACGGCAAATCCCCGACTGCTCGACAAGAATGCCTCGGTAGGAATACTCCGATTGAAGCGCGACATTGGCACGTCAGATTCCTTCATCGGTTTCCTGGGAACTCATAGAAGATTTGTCGATACCTACAATGAACTGGCAGGGTTTGACGGGCGGTTCCGCGTCAACAAGCAAACCACTTTCAGCTGGCAAGCGCTGGGCACTCATTCTCGCCGTCCGTTCTTCTTCCCTGAACAAGGAAAAATTCTCGACCGAAAAGAGAATGGCTTCATCTATGCCGTGGACTACAACCAGAATGGCCGGCATTTTGGCCACGAGTTTTCAATGGTCGGGCGCACTCGTTACTATCGCGCAGACGTAGGCTTTAACCGTCGCAATAATACCAACAACCCAAATTGGTTCATTCGCTACAACTCAGAGCCAAAGCCCAAGGCGCGCTTGATTTCCTGGCGAGTGTATACGGATTTCTCGGCAAACTTCGACTGGCAGGCACGTTCGCAAAACGCCAACAACGAAACGCAAGTCCAGTTTAGCTTTAAGAGAGAGACTTATTTTGGTGTTGGCAGCGACAAGGGTTACGAGCGCGTGTTTGAAAGTGAGTTTGGGCCCAAGCGTCAGCCTGGTTCAAACTGTGTCGTCAATAACACCTGCACCTTTGCAGGCGAGGACAACGAACGCTCAACTTCGAATCGCGGACTTTACTTTTTTGCGGGCTCGGCGCCGAGCAAGAAATACAATTTCAACGTCTTCGTAAACCGTCGTTGGGGAGATTTCGATTTTGATTTCGGCGCCGGACCAAAGTTTCCACGCGTCAGCCCGAGCGCTATTGCGGCGCGGACTGCCAGGGCGAATGGCCTGTGCACCGGAAATAATCCGCCGGCAGTTTGCAATGCGCCTCAAGACCCCGGGCCCGGAGACTTCCTGCACATTGATGGAGGAATCACTTTTCAGCCAACCGCTGCCTTGAGCGCCACGCTCAATTTCACCAAGGAGAGATTGAAGCGCTATGACACCGGCCTGGTGGCGTTTGATGAAAACATCGTCTCGCTACGCTCCACTTATCAGTTCAGCCGGTTCCTGTTCGCGCGCGGACGCGTCGATTTTGATTCGATAGCCTCGAATATTAAAGGTCAGTTCCTGCTCGGCTACACGCCAAATCCAGGAACCGCTTTTTATGTTGGTTATAACGATGATCTGAATCGGCGCGGGTTCAATCCATTTTCCGGCCAACTTGAACCAGGGTTCCGCCGTAATGGCCGGACATTTTTTGTGAAGATGTCTTATCTGTTTCGCAAAAGTTTTTAGTTATGTTAGTCCGGCAAAGTTTAGTTTTTAGCCGAGGTGTAACGCAAAGACTGTTACTGATGCAGTTTGAACGATGCGCACATTAGCAACATCTGGTGCGATGAGGTCAAGTACCACCAGGCGGTAGCCGGTGGGTCGCCCCAGATAGATCGGTCCGCGCACCGAACTTGCTCAGAAAGGGTTGGGTGAAGCGGTGAGAAGTCTTTGACCTCCGATGCGCGATAAGTCTTCGACTTACCGAAGACCGTACCCCAGTTTTCCGATCTTTGACCGGAGTCTCAAAGGTCGGAGACCTTAAAGAATTTTAGAAAGGTCGCCGGCAAGTCGGAGACTTGCCGCGCATCGGAGGTCAAAGACCTTACCTGCAAATTGAAAATCCCGAGTGGAGACCCACCCGCTACCGATCTTGTGTCGAAACTCATTTGTCGGACTTGTGTGGTAACGGATCAGCGGGAGTAAACCGCCCTTCCCGACCTGAGAGATGATTTAAGTTGCGAGACGGCGCCATGATTGAAACTTTCAACCAGAAAAGAAGTCACTCAATTTGAAAACCTCTCAGGTCAGGAAGGTGTGGTTTACCCCCGCTGGTTAGTTAGCATCAACTTTGAAGTGCCACACTGAGTTTCATAAGAGGCTCTACCGCGGGGTGGTACTGATGACCTCATGGGCCCGGAACTTTCGCACTGGCGGTGGCATTCAAACTGCACAGTACTGCTTTGCTGGGTTTAGGTGAGCGTTAGTGTATAGCCGCCCAGTAAATCGTTGAGGGGTGCCTGACAAAGGGCGTAGAATGCGGCCGGTATTCGAAAGAACAGGAGCGGTCATGACTTATTACGCCAGAATTGCCAGCACGGTGATGTGCCTCTTTGCGCTTCAAATCATGAGCAGCGCCCAGGCTCCCGCCGCAAAAACCAAAAAACCAGCGGCAAAGAAAGTGAGCGCCGAAGCTGACCCGCTCGCTGAAGCGCGCCGGACAATGGCTAGTTCACTCTTAACGTCGCTCGCCGATGAATCACGTAGCTTTCGTGACCTCGCGTTGCGTGCTCGGGTGCAGGCTCGTGCAGCCGATGCGCTTTGGGATACCGATCGTGAGAACGCGCGCGCGTTGTTCAAACGGGCGTGGGATTCGGCGGAATCTGCCGACGAGGAGAATGCTCGTCTCTCTGAAGAGGAACGTCGCTCGCGACTAAACGCGCGTGGCACTACGGTCCGCCGCCAGCAGCCGAGCTTGCGTCGCGAGGTCTTGCGCATGGCCGCCCGGCACGACCGCGAACTTGGTGAAGGGTTTCTTCTTAAGCTGGAAGACGCAAGAAAACAGGAAGTGGAGAACGCTGCCGCGCAGCCGACCAGCCCGGGCACACCACGCATCAATCCTGATGATCCGCCGCAGGCAATGACCCAGCGCTTGAGTTTGGCGCGCCAACTGCTCGACGACGGAGACGTCGAGCGTGCGCTTCAATTCGCTGACCCGGCGCTCTATCCTGTGAACACTCTCGGCATGAACATTCTGGATGTCCTGCACGAGAACAACCCGGCCGCTGCTGATCAGCGTTACCTTGCGCTACTTGGTCGCGCCATAAGTGATCCAGTCTCAGATGCCAACCAGATCTCGCTGCTGTCCTCCTACATCTTCACGCCGTACATGTACATTACTGTCCGCCCGGACGGTAACAGTCACACGCGGCGCTGGAGCGACAAAAACGCTCCGCGAGAGGATATTTCGCCTGCGTTGCGAAATGCTTTTTTTCGCACCGCGGCGACTGTGCTTCTAGGTCCGGTGATTGATCCAGACTTGTCGTCGTCCGGACGGCCGGGGTCTTTCGTTGTCATTGCGCGAATGCTTCCGCTCTTCGAGAAATTTGGGAACGATCAATCAGCTGCTTTGCGCGCACGTCTGGCCATGTTGGCTAACGAGGTGCCGGAGCGGATGCGCCAGATGGACGACCCGCTTTTTACGCGTGGAATTGTTCCCGAAGATCCGAACAAGGATCGCGTGCAGGATGCGCTTGACCGGCTGCAGCGCGCCAAGACGCCGGATGAGC
This sequence comes from Pyrinomonadaceae bacterium, assembly GCA_036506215.1. Classification (GTDB taxonomy): domain Bacteria; phylum Acidobacteriota; class Blastocatellia; order Pyrinomonadales; family Pyrinomonadaceae; genus PSRF01. The sequence continues at coordinate 6,129 of DASXSC010000133.1, forward strand.
GCGACCGAGTCTACTTTCAGGCAGCGATGGCAGCTTCGGGCAAGGACTATGAACGGGCGCGACAGCTGGCAGATAAAATCGAGGACTCGGATGTTCGCAAACAGCTCTACACGTTTCTGGTGTTCGACGCGATGCATCAGGCAATCGACGACAAGAAGCCGGACGAGGCGTTGCGATTCGCGCGAATGCAAGAGCTCACGAATGTGCAGCGGGCCTGGGGGCTGACAGAAGTCGGACGTTTGCTCGCGAAAACCGAACCCGATCGCGCAGCTCAGGTGCTTGACATGGCGAGCGCTGAGGCGCGTCGCATTGACCAGAGTTCGCCCGATCGAGTGCGAACGATGGTCGCAGTCGTTACCCAGTTTCAAAAAGTTGATAGCGCGCGCGCCTGGGAGATGATGAGCGAAGTTATCAAGGCGGCAAACTCATTAAGCGGATTCAGCGGCGAAGATGGCGAGTTGACGATGCGCGTCGTGTTTAAGGAAGGCGCAATGACAAATAATTTCAACGTCGACAGTTTCGACCTAACCGGCCTCTTCACCGCGTTTGCCCAGGAAGATTTCAATCGTGCGGCTGATCTGCCGAAAGGTTTCACGGGCGAGTCGCCGCGTGCCGTTGCCATCCTGGCTGTTGCGCGCGCGGTGCTCAATAAAAAACCAAAAACGGAAGCACGTTGAGAGCGAGAATCAGCGGCGGATTTTCGCGGATTTAAACAGATCTGAAAAAGAATCTGAAAAAGCGTCTGCCCAAATCGTTTACCTTTTTCCTCGTGATTCGCGTCCATCTGCGCTAATCCACGGCTAAACCTTTGCTTCTATCCCTGGCGGATGCCGAGATCGTCCAACAGTGTTTCCTTGTCACGCCAATCCTTTTCAACTTTCACGAACAGTTCCAGATGGCAGCGATGGCCAAGTAGACCTTCAATGTCCTGTCGCGCCTGGATGCCAATCTCTTTCAAACGCGCTGCTCCTTTGCCGATCACGATTTTCTTCTGTGAAGGTCGTTCCACAAAAATTGCGCAATGGATACGCGTAAAGTCTTCGCGTACCTCTTCCCATTTTTCCGTCACGACCGCAGTCACATAGGGAATCTCTTCCTGCGTGATCTGCAGAATTTTCTCCCGCACAATCTCCGCCACCATTGTGCGCACCGATTGGTCAGTCAGCTCATCTTGGCCAAAGAGTGGTTCACCTTCCGGCAGGTGTTTGATCATCTCGTTTGGCAAAATATCAATGACGTTGCCGCGCAAGGCGGAGATAGGGATAATTTCGCGCCACTCATATTCTTTTCTATACCACTCGATAAGCGGCAATAGCGCACTCTTGTCTTTGAGTTTATCTATCTTGTTGAGGAGGAGCAGGGCCGGCTTCTCTGATCGCTGCACCAGTTCGAGCACAAACCTATCACCACTCCCGGTGGAAACTAACGCATCGCGAATGAGGCAGACGAGATCCACGCCGAGCAGGGCATCCTGAACTGTCGCCATCATGCGCCGGTTCATTTCGTAGCCCGGCTTATGGACGCCGGGGGTGTCAACTAAAACGATTTGGCCTTCGGGATTGGTAATGACGCCTTGAATCTTGAAACGCGTCGTCTGTGGTTTGTCGGAAACTGCTGCAATCTTCTGGCCGACAAGCTGATTTAGCAACGTCGACTTACCGGCATTCGGCCGGCCCACGAGGGCGACGTAGCCGGCGCGAAACTGCGGGTCTTGCGGGTTTTTTTGAGAATTCGGCGTCATAGAAAATCAGCCACGGCTTTACGTCGATTAACGCGGATCGGATCTAAAGACCAAGTTCGAAGCTCGCAAATGGTTTTTCAGATTTGCAAGATCCGCGAAAATCCGCGGCCAATAGATACGCCTTCGGCTATCGATCCGCCCAAACCTCACCGCGACGGTTGATTGTATCGAGTGCTGCTTGCAACTCGTCACGTTTCGTCTCGAGTCCCTGATCGTCGGTATCGGCAGGGACGTAGATTGGCGGCGCGATGTCAACTCGCGCACGTGCGAAGGGTAAAGGCACCTGGAAACCGTCCCAGCTTCGTTTTGCTTCCCAATGTCGCGCGCTAATTGTAAATGGCAGTATTGGCTGTCCGGTCTTCTTTGCGAGCAGCACTGCCCCCATCTTGGCGACGTAGCGTGGACCTTTCGGACCGTCGATTGTGAATCCCGTCGGTGATCCGGCACGCATCAGCCGGGCCATCTCGATAATTGCTCCTACAGCGCCACGCGTACTTGAACCGCGCGCCGCTCCGTAACCGAATCTTTGAATGAACCTGGCGATGTATTCGCCGTCGAAACTCTGCGATGTCATCACAACGATGCGGCGCTTCTGCCAGAAGTAAGTTGCGAGAAACACACGGTTATGCCAGAAGGTGTAGATAGGAACTCGACCGTCGCCCGATGCTGCTTCCCAGTTTTCCCAACCCTCCACGTGCCAGCGAATTGTTCGCCCAATCAACTTAATCAACAGAAAAAACGCGAGGTCCGCGGCGCGAATCAGAAATCGCTTCTTCGGCGGATAGGGCGACAAATCGGCAAACTTGTAAGCGCGCGCGATCGTCTCATCGGCGGAACGCGCACCTTTGAACTCTTGTTCGGCAGAAGCTTGCATGGGGTTCAGTGAGCAGAAGAGGAGTATAGCTGAGGATAGCGGGCAGTGGACACCGGGCAGGCAGGAAGCGGCATTTTCCACGCCGAGTTAGGAAGAAGCATTTTCCATTTTTCATTTGACATTTTTCATTTGCCATTGGTGGATTCAACTTGGAAGTGCAACACATCGCGCGCCTGCGGCTATGCCGCCGCACAGTGCGGTAAGGCTCCGCCTTTACCGCGGGCGCTATTATTTTTTCTTGAAATGTCAAATGAAAAATGGAAAATTGCTTCTTCCTACCGCTGCGTGGAAAAATGCCGCTTCCTACCGCTGCGTGCGCCTTACTGGTAAAGATCCGGCTCTCCAGGCGGTCTTGTCTTCCAGCGTTTATGAATCCAAAGCCACTGGTCCGGATAGAGACGGACCATGCGCTCAACCGCCGCCGCGAAGCGAGCTGTGTTTACCTCGATGTCTTTAGTCTGATCGCCAGTTCGCACCAACTCCACTGGAGGATCGCCGTGAAAAAAATAGCGCTTTCGTTTTTTGTCCCAAACGGCGCAGGTTGGGATTACCACGGCATCAGTCTTCAAAGCGAGGGTGGCGATGCCGGCAGTGGTGCAGGCGAGTTTTCCAAAGAAGGGAACAAAAACTCCTTCGCGCGTTTGTGTATTCAGATCCGAAAGGACGCCGAGCGTGCCACCTTCACGCAACACCCGCAGCGACTGCCGGGCTGCACTCTGTTTGTCTATCGCGCGATTGCCAAAGCGCGTCCTGACGCGCTCGATCATCTCTTCTATGCGTGGGTTGTCGAGCGGGCGAACGAGGAAACTGAGAGGATACTCGAGTGCTGACCAACCGAAGCTGTGCAGTTCCCAAGCGCCCAAATGTCCGGTTAAGAAAATAACCCCTCGCTTATTTCTCTCCGCTTCTCTCAGGTGGGCCAGACCAACTTCGTCGTATTCGATGAGCTTGCGGAGTTTCTCGGGAGTAGCGCGCGGTAGTTGACTAAACTCACCGAGAAGCCTGCCAAGACTCGCAAAGCAGCCACGCAGCAGGAGTTTTCGATCCGCCTCAGCCATTTCGGGAAAGGCAATCTCGAGATTACGCCGGCCCGTGCGCCGCAGGTTTCCGGGCAGATGATAAGCCAGGCGTCCAATTGATAGACCAATAGCCAGGGCGAGGGAACGCGGCAGCAGTCCGAGGCCCGAGAGAATTGCCCGTGCAACTGCGTATTCAAGCGCTACCTGAAGTTTGCCGTGTTTGGCCATCTAGGATAGGGCGCGAGTGTAACACGGGAAAGAGTGACCGAAGACCGGTGACCGGAGACCTGAGACCAGCGACCGCCGGCGACTCGGACAATTGGTAAAATCGCCTGTCGCCAGCCGTCGTCCGTCTTCGGTCGGCCGTCGCTTACGTGATATATTTCGAACGCAGCACTCCGAAATATCGTAAAGTGCTGTTGAAAGCGGCAAGCGCCAATATTCAGGTGCTTCCACCTCTCCCTTAACTATCACTGCCAGATTGGAGTGGGATGCAGAAACGTAGGATTCTCATCGTCGACAATAACGATGATCTGCGTGCCATACTGGAAAACGTGCTCGGCAGCCTTGGCTATGAGGCCGTGGTGACCGGTGATCGTGACGAAGCACTCAGCCGCAACGATCTGGACCAATTTGATGTCATCATCAGTGACCTTACCGAAGAAGACCCTCACGCAAACGATCAATCACTCATAGAGTCAAACGGCAAACCAGAACGTGAACTGCATCGTCGGTGCCTGCTGACGCCAGTCAGCGCAAACCCAGTGGAGCCCGTCATCGTGAAGGCCTTCAAGATGGTTGCGGCTAATTATCTTCGGCTCCCCTACAACAAAGACGAGTTGCGCGAGATAGTTGAACAAACCCTGGCTTACAAGCTGCGCTACGTGGACGATCCCAGTTTGCTTTCCCACACTCACGAGAAAATCGAATTTGAGCTGCCCAGCGATCTTGCCCTGATGAACGGTGTGCTGCAGTACCTGCTCGAGCGCGTTGCCAAACTGGGTTTGATTGCGCCTGAAAGATCTAATTTGTTCATTGCGCTCGATGAAGCGTTCGTTAATGCCGTCAAGCACGGAAACAAAAACGATCCGACAAAGCTCGTGCGCGTTGGCGCCGAGCTCTCTCCCAAAGAAGCCTGTTTCACGATTGAAGATGAAGGAGAAGGCTTCGACGTGCAGACGATACCCGATCCGCGCGATCCGGCTAATCTATTTAAGTCTTCCGGGCGCGGAGTGCTGCTCATCTACAACATCATGGATGAAGTTGAGTACAATGCGCAGGGTAATCGTGTAAAGATGGTAAAGAGACCGGAACCTGCGGTCGAAACTCAACTCGTTGAACCAGGCACACCCAACGATAAACACGCCGGTAACGTCTGAAAGACTCTCCAAACGCCCAGCAACCGTGGCGGTAGCAAGCCCTGCCTCATCGTCGGTCTCATTCTGGCGAGCATGGCCCTGGTGGCTTGTGCCGGCCCTCACTGGGCTCCTGCTGGTCCTTTATTTCGTCGATCCTTTCATTGGCGATTGGGATGGCATGGACTACACAATGCTGTCATTGGCCGGTTATCCGTCTTCAATGGCTCTTGGTCGGAATCTGTTTATCTTCGAAAATTATGCTCTCTACCGGCTGGCCCACGCGCTCTTCAATGTTCAACCGGAACACGCCTACCTACTTTTTAAATACGCTGTTGTGGCGCAAGCGCCGCTCGCGGTGATTGCTTGTTGGGTCCTGGCGCGCGATTTTTCCCGCTCTATTCATAGCGCGACCCTGGCGGCGCTGTTCCTTGTTTTCTCGCCGGTGTTTGTGCTTTACAGCGGGCAGGTGATGACGGATGTTCCGTCTCTGCTTCTTTTAGGCGTCGCTTTGATAGTCCACTATCGAGGAGTGCGACAAGAGCGCGTTTGGCAAGTGCTCCTAGGCGCGGCATTGCTGGGTTTAGGCGTCAACCTCCGGGAGACGATTGGGTTTTATTTGCCCTGGTTGATAGTGGCTCCCTTCGTTTGTGGTTGGAAATTTCGACGCCGTCAAGTTCTCATAGTCGCATTCTCGTGTTTGATCTTTTTTCTGTGCGCCGGCGGCTGGTTTGCATATTGGTTCATCACAGACGCGCACTATCGCTGGGTTTGGTTTGGCTGGCGTGAATCATTGCGCCAGGAAACGTCGCGACATCCAGTTACGTTGCATAACATCCGGCCGTATTTCGCTTACTTCTTTGTTGCTGCGCCGCTGCTGCTGGTATCGCTTCCATTCGCTTTATGGAATGAGTGGCGCGAGCGAAAACTGTCGCCGTTACTGCTATTAGGAGCGACGGGCTTATTAGCTGATCTGATGCTGTATCTCAACTACAGCACTGCGGTTAACTGGCGCTACTTCTTGACTGGGTTGCCTGCAATAGCTCCGGTGTCGGCGAACTTTCTGCTGCGAATTCTTACCCGGCGAGTGGGCAGCGCCCGACTTGCTTTCGGGACCTGCGTTGCTGCGGTGCTGATGCTGGCCTTCATATTCAGTCTCTTGATCCGGCCGGCCAGCCAGCAATTCATCGCACGACGAGCAATGAGCAAGGAGTATCGCCATCAGCTCGCAAAGCTGCCCCGCGATGCCGTCATGATCTCCGGCTCCCAGACAATTGCCGTGACTTACTGGAAGGCGATAGGGGCAGGCGACTGGAAAACAATCGGGACGGGTGGCGGTTGGCCCGGGGACGATTTCGTGCCGTTGATTGAAAACTATCTGAAGGAAAATCGGCGGGTATTTCTCGATGCCGACCGGCGCTGGTGGCTGCCGTGTGGGTGGCAACGAGATGAGATTCCGGCAATAGTCGGTCTTCAGGAGCGTTTTAGTTTTCGCCGGGTGACGGATACGATTTACGAAATACGACCGCGTCAGGAACCTGGCGCCACAGATTCACCAAACTTGGAAAGATTGCTGCCGGAGAACAGGCCGGAAGACACAAAAAAGTGTCCTCCGATCAGCTCGTGAGATCAGAGGTCAGAAGGTCAGAAGTCGGAGATCAGGTATCAGATTTGAAATTTCAAATCTAGAGCTAAGCCCAACGCCTAAGTACAAAGTACAAAGTACAAAGCTCAAAGTACAAAAGCTCAAACTACGGAGCACCGGTCCCAAATGTAGACAATGCCTTACGAAATCTTCCTGGCTCTTCGTCATCTGCGTTCGCGTCAAAAGCGACGCCTGGCGCGGGTTACTGCGTTCATCGCGGTGGTCGGAATCGCGGTTGGAGTGGCGGCGCTGATCGTGGCGCTTGCACTGGCGGGCGGCTTTCGCGATGAGATGCGCGACAAAATACTGCGCGGCACAGCCCACCTCACGGTGATGCGCAGCGATGGTCAACCGATGCCGGACTACGAGGACATCGCGTCGCGGGTTGCGAAGGTCGAAGGTGTGACTAGCGCGTCGGGAACTACTTATGACGGCGCCATGATCATCGGTCCAAAAGGATCGGCTTACGCAGTGCTGCGCGGGATCGATGGAAAATCCGGCCAGGCGACAGTTGAAATCGCGCGCTCGCTCATCACCGGGTCGGTCGATCATGTTTTTGAGGAGGGCAGGCAAGAGCAAGACTTTCCCGCCGTCGTGCTGGGTGCTGAGCTGGCCGCGCGAAGCGGACTCAATGTGGGAAATGCGGCCCAGATTATTGCTGCAGGTCCTGGTTTTTCGTCGTCCAGTGGAAGCAAGCGACATGTTCGCGTAGCGGGAATTTTTCGCTCGGGATTATTCGAATACGACTCAACCTGGATCTACCTGCCACTCGACACCGCGGCAGCTTTTTCTGGTAACGCCCACGCAGCCTCTGTAATCAGCGTACAGGTGAGAGATATTTACGACGTCAAGCAAACGACGGCAAAAGTTAGGGAATTGATCGGGGCTTCCTACACCACAGTTGATTGGCAGGAGGCCAATCGTCCGCTGTTTACCGCACTCGCGTTTGAGCGTCGCATTGGCATCATTATCATTGCTCTAATAATCCTGATTGCTGCATTCAACATCACCACCACGCTGATTCTGATTGTCATGGAGCGACGCCGGGAGATTGCCATCCTTAACACAATAGGCGCCACACCTGGAAGCATCATGAGCATCTTCGTGATCGAGGGTGCGATAGTAGGCGTGCTGGGTGCGACGGCCGGCTTTGCGCTTGGAGCAATCGCGATTCTCATCGCAAATCGGTATCAGCTCATTAGTTTGCCGGCTGACGTCTATTCCATCAGCAACGTACCTTTGAATTTACATTTTCGCGACATGGCTCTAGCCGCGCTGGTGGCATTCGTGCTCAGTATTGTTGCCACGGTCTACCCTGCGCTCGCGGCGGCCCGCATCCGACCCGCGGAGATGCTGCGCGACGCAGGATAGTCTGAGTTTCACAGGATAGTCTCAATTTCAAATCCGAGTTTTGAGACTTGAGATCTGAGTATTTGAGATCTGAGATCTCAGATCTGAGATCTCAGATTTAAGATTGAACTCTGTTCTAAAACATGGAACTAATCGTTTCCGATCTTCGAAAAAGCTTTTCCTCGCCAGCCGGGGAGCGAATTGAAGTCCTCCGCGGCGCTTCGTTTTCTGCAGTTCCCGGCGAAGCGGTAGCAATCGTGGGAGCGTCGGGCGCCGGCAAATCAACTTTGTTACATTTGTTGGCAGGGCTTGAAGTCGCGGATCATGGAAGCATCCTCGCCGGCCAGTTTGCGATCGAGCGCGCAACTTCTTCGGCACTGGCGCGTTTTCGAAACAGGCAAGTGGGTTTCGTCTTTCAGTTTCATAATCTTCTGATCGACCTTACTGCGGCGGAAAACGTCAGTTTGCCCCTGCTAATCACCAGAACCAACCGCCAACAGGCCAGGCGCCATGCCACCCACATGCTTACTGATTTTGGCCTGGGCGGCCGTGTTTCAGATTCTCTCGTGGGACAGCTTTCAGGCGGCGAGCAACAGCGAGTGGCTGTTTGTAGGGCCTTGATTACGCGGCCTGCACTGGTGTTGGCTGACGAGCCTACCGGTAATCTCGATACAGCCATTGGAGATGAGATTGCGCGTTCACTGGTTTCATATGCCAGAGACAACCGGGCTTTGGTCGTTCTAGCCACGCACAACCGCGCCCTCGCGGCGCTTTGCGATCGCACGCTTGTTTTGCGGGATGGTAGGCTTTGTTACCTCTGAAAGGACTGGTTAAACTGGCCAGAACGATCAAATTCTGCCTGGCGGCCGCAATGTGTCGCCACCGTAATCAATGCGAACGAAACGGCAACTGAAATAACTTCCCGGTTACAACTTTTCTTACTGGGAAACCATGCAAGCCTTTTGGCACTCTCACTGATAGGTTATAATGCGCCGCAGTTGCCGGGCGAGCTGAGTCCTTAGCCCGGCATGGTAATCATAAAAGCCTAATTCGAAGATAAAACGAATGTTCGAACGCTATACCGAAAAAGCCCGCCGTGTAATTTTCTTTGCACGTTACGAAGCATCACAGTTTGGTGCTCCGGCGATCGAACCGGAACATCTGCTGCTGGGACTGATGCGCGAGGATAAAACGTTGACCGGTCGGTTTTTCCCGCGCGCGCAAGTGTCAATTGAATCAATCCGTAAAGAAATTGAAGGCCGGACGCTCCTACGCGAAAAAATCTCCACTTCTGTTGAGCTGCCCCTGGCTCCTGAAACCAAGCGAGTGCTCGCCTACGCTCATGAAGAAAGCGATCGACTCCAGCACCGGCACATTGGCACTGAACATCTTCTGCTCGGACTGCTCAGAGAAGACCGTTCCATGGCGGCCGAAATTCTGTACGAAAGAGGTCTGCGCTTGAATGCGGTGCGTGATGAGATTGCGCGGCAGTCGGGAACGGACTCGCGCGGCTCACAGAAGAAGGACACTCCGCATTTAGTCGAGTTTTCGCGCGACCTGACTGATGATGCCTCCAACGACAAGCTTGATCCGCTAATCGGTCGCGAGGCCGAGATTGAGAGAGTGGTTCAGATACTTTGCCGCCGCACCAAGAATAACCCGGTGTTGATTGGCGAGCCGGGCGTAGGAAAGACTGCCATCGTTGAAGGTCTGGCGCAGAGAATCGTGCGTGGAGACGTTCCCTCGTTTCTGGAGAACAAGCGCATTCTTTCACTCGATCTTTCATTGATAGTTGCCGGCACCAAATACCGCGGACAGTTTGAAGAACGCTTGAAACAGATCATGCGGGAGTTGGTTGAGAATCCGCAGTACATAGTTTTTATTGACGAGCTTCACACTTTAGTTGGCGCCGGTTCCGCCGAAGGCTCGTTGGATGCCGCAAACATTTTGAAGCCGGCTCTTTCGCGCGGAGAAATCCAGTGCATCGGTGCTACCACGCCAGCGGAGTTTCGCAAGTCGATTGAAAAGGATCGCTCGCTTGAGCGACGCTTTCAGGCCGTCAAAGTCCCGCCGCCGACGGAAGAAGAGGCTGTCGAAATTCTGGCCGGCGTGCGCGAGCGCTACGAAAGTTTTCATCAGGTTCGGTACACCGACGAAGCGCTGGAAGCAGCTGTTTACCAGTCTCATCGTTACATTCCGGACCGTTTCCTGCCTGATAAAGCAATAGACGTGATTGATGAAGCCGGTGCGCGCGTGAAACTGCGCATTCGACGCGAACAGGGGAACCTGTCCGATTGGAGCCAGATAAACGAGTGGTCGCAGGAAGCAGGCCATGGTTCGGGAATAGGATCTCTTATCAACGAGACCAGCGATGACGATGATCTCGTTTCCGCGGAAGTAACGCGTGATGACGTCGAAGAAGTAATAGCTCGCTGGACGGGCATCCCGGTAACTTCGCTTAAAGAAGGCGAGACCCAAAAGCTCTTGCGGATCGAACTGGAACTTCATGAGCGCGTAGTTTCACAACGCCCAGCCATATCGGCGCTGGCGCGAGCCATACGCCGATCGCGAGCCGGTTTGAAGAATCCCATGCGGCCCGTTGGCTCGTTCCTTTTTCTCGGGCCCACGGGCGTGGGTAAAACCGAAGTTGCACGTTCATTAGCCCAAGTGCTGTTTGGCAGCGAGCGCTCCATGATTCGCTTCGACATGTCGGAGTTCATGGAGAAGCACTCCGTTTCGAAGCTGATTGGCTCTCCTCCGGGATATGTCGGGCACGAAGAGGGTGGGCAGTTAACCGAACGGATCAAACGAGCGCCGTATTCCGTCTTGCTGTTTGATGAAATCGAAAAGGCGCACCCTGACATTTTCAATGTCCTGCTTCAGGTTTTTGAGGATGGACTTCTAACTGACGCTCTCGGCAACGCCGTGGATTTCAAGAACGCCATCATCATCATGACTTCGAACATCGGCGCTCGCTTCATTCAGAAGAAGGCTACGATGGGCTTCCAGGGAACAAACGACGCGTCGCGAGAAAAGATGGAAGAAATGGTGATGTCGGCGGTGCGCCAGACCTTCAACCCGGAATTCATTAATCGTCTCGATGAAATAATTATTTTTGATGAACTGTTTACTCATGAGCTGCTTGATGTTATCCAGCTCCAGGTCGAACAGATTAACAAGACAATGTTAAGGCACGGATTTGAAGTTAGGCTGACCGACGAAGCGAAGCAATGGATCGTCGAGAAGACCTGCGCTGATCGCTCCTATGGGGCTCGACCATTGCGTCGCGCGCTGCAAAAGTATGTTGAAGATCCTTTGTCTGAGGCGCTGATTCAGGGGCACTTGGGTGATGCCTCGTTAATCGAAGTGTTCCTTGATGGGGATGACCTAAACTACCGCCCGGTTGGCGTTGAAGCACCGGACGATGCTCTTCTAATCCACTGAACGTTCTAAATATTGCGTCTGAGTCCAAGAGGCCGAAGGAATAAGGGCAAAGGCGAGAACCGGGCAATATCCTAATTAGCCCCGTTTTCCTTTTGCCTTTTTACTTTTACGGCGCTGGTTCGGTATAATGCGCGACTTTGCTGGACAAGCTTTAAGAAGCGTTGGCAACGAGACCGTCGCACTTAGGAATCAAAGCGTTCCAAACAGTCTTTGAGTTGCTGGACGCAGGCCGTTAGCTGGTTTTTGCCTTATATTTCGACAAGATAAATTTATAGCCCATTTTTAACTCCCCGAAGTATCCGAGATCCGGTAAGAACCTCTGAGGGAAAAGGCGCTTATGCACTTATATCGCGGGCTTTTGCTCATACTTGTGAGCGGACTCGTCCTGCTGCATTCCATCTCCGCACCGCGCCCGGTCAATGCGCAGCAGGGTCAACGCCTGGTCGAATCAGTCGACATCACCGGTAATCGACGTCTTCGGGAAGACGACATCCTTTATTACGTCCAGACCCGTCCTGGCGACCCCTTTAGCGAACAACAAGTCCAGCGCGATCTTCAGACAATTCTGGGACTCGGATTCTTTGATAAGACCTTTACCCGTGTTCTGACGGAAGAAGGGTCGCGCGGAGGGATTAACGTTATATTTGAGGTTAAAGAATTGCCTATCATTCGTGATTTGCAGTTTGAGGGCCTTAAAAGCGTTCCCGAGTCAGATGTGCTTAAAGCCTTTCGCGAAAGGCGCGTGGGCGTTTCCAAGGAAAGCATCTACGATCCCGTGAAGGTCCGGAATGCGACCCGCGTTCTGAAGGAACTGCTTGCCGCTCACGGTCATCCCAACGCGACAATCGAGGAAAGACGTGATGAGGTTTCGGCCACGTCGACGGCTCTCACTTTCGTTATCAATGAAGGTGAAAGGGTACGCGTCGTTGAGATTCAGTTTGAAGGTAACAATGTTTTTAGTGACGGAAAACTTCGTGGCGCCATGAAGTATGTTAAAGAGGCTGGTCTGATCACTCGCTTTAAGGGACAGGACATACTCGATCGCGAGAAACTGGATTTCGACCTGCGACACGTCGACAATTATATGCGCTCGAAGGGTTACCTGCAGGCCCGCCATGGTGAGCCGAGAGTTGAAAGCGTCGGGCCCAGGCGTACAGGATTTCCCATTCTTCCGCTTCCGTTTCTTTCCTCGGTTGATGAAGGACTGCGCGTTATAGTGCCCATTAATGAGGGTCGGATTTATCGCATTGGCGAGATGAAGATCGAAGGTAACTCCATTTTTTCCGAAGACACGATTAGAGCCATCATCGGGCTCAACAAGGGGGATATCGCAAATGGAGAAAGGATCGGCAAGGCCTTATTTGAGAATCTGAAGAAATACTACGGCGCGCAGGGTTTTATCGAGTACACGGCCGAACCAACACCGACCTTTAAAGACAATCCGCAAAAGCCCGACGAAGGCGTCGTTGACTTCCTGATAACCATCGAGGAAGGTAAACAGTTTTCATTGCGTCGTCTCGAGTTCATCGGCAACACCTTTACCCGCGACAACGTTCTGCGTCGGGAAGTGTTGCTCAACGAAGGCGACATCTATAACCAGACAAACTGGGAATACTCGATTATCAAACTCAATCAGCTCGGTTACTTTGATCCCATCGACAAAGATAAGGACGCTGATTTCAAGACTAACGAAGAAGAGGCACAGGTTGATATTAATCTGAAAGTGTCAGAACGCGGCCGGCAACAGATCTCCTTCAACGGCGGTCTTTCGGGTATTGGCGGATCGTTCTTTGGGCTCGAGTATTCAACCAACAACTTGTTGGGCCGCGGTGAAATCCTGTCGCTTAACCTTTCCGCAGGCAACCGGCAGAAATATCTCCAGTTCTCTTTTACGGAGCCTTACATCAAAAATCGGCCGATTACGGCAGGTTTCTCGTTATTTGGTTACACCCAGAAGTTTTTCGGGGAGGGAACATTTCTCTCCCAGAATATCGAAGCGCAGCAGGGACTTTCGGGATCGACTTTCGATTTCCTGAATGTGAGCGAAGAGAACCTTTTCACGCGCACATCCTTCGGTGGCTCTCTTTTCGCGAGTGCGCCACTGTCCGAGTTTTATCGCAAGCGTCGCTTCACTCAGTTTTCGCGCGTGGGAGCCTCGTATCAGTTTTCGACCTCGAGCGTTGAGGATCCCGCAGTCAACCAGGGAACCACGTGCGGCTCGGGAGGGAGTAGCACGGTCTCAGACAACCCGAAATTCATTCCGGTTGTTTACTGCCAGCCCGGCATCATCACCAGTCGGGGCACCCTCAGTTTTGCTTACGACACTCGTAATGCCAGTGTCGATCCGACAACCGGCCGGGAGCTAGCGGTTCAGGTTGCCCTGGCTGGGCTGGGCGGAGATGTCCGCACTTACCAGCCGACACTTTCCTACACGCAGTTTTTCCCGGTCCGGCGGAAGAAGTCGGAACATCCGGAGGTTTTTGGTTTTCGTATCATCGCCGGCACCGTCGGCAGTTTTGCTACTTCCGCCAAAGTCAGGAACACAAATTCACTGGCCTTTGTTGATGGCGTGCCCATCTACGAACGCTACTTCCTCGGTGGCGAAACCGATATTCGCGGCTATAGCGTTCGTTCCATCACGCCGTTCGCTCCAGTCGATACGTTTATTACGTCAAAGGCTGTCGTTGTAGCAGCTAATGCCTCAGGAACCCCTGAGAGAATAGTGGGCATTCCCGATTCGGCTGCCCTCATCGGCACCTTTACCGGCAGGAGTGGCACAAATGTCGCACAGATATCGAGTTCCTTTAATGCGATTGGCGCTGATACACAGTTGCTTGGCAACTTTGAATACCGCATTCCGGTTATAGGCAACACAGTCGGGTTGGCTGCCTTCGCTGACATAGGCTCCGCATTCAACATCCGAAGTAGTAAGGATCAGTTCTTCGATAGCAATTTTCTTCCTGACCAGCCGTTTCTGACCTCAGTTGGTTTCATAAAGTGCCCCAGAGCCAGCGGTGGTGCGGTCTTCGCAAGCTTGTCCGCTCTGGCCGCCTGCACTGCGGATACAGATCTTGCGTTTGTAGGCGTCGAAAGCGGGGTTCCCGGGCTGGTTCTGCGTGACACGCGTTTGGTTACCACCACGGAGCTCGACAACGCCACTCGCCTGGGGGTGGTCGATACTAACGGGTTGCCGTTTGGCTTCCAGAAGGTATTCCTGCGCGGCCAGGCGCAAACCAATACCGCCGTTCGCATCTCGCAGAGCATCTTTTCGAAGCTTGGAGACTATCGAGCGAGCCTGGGAATGGAAGTTCGCGTCCAAGTACCGGTCATCAACGTGCCTTTTCGCTTGATCTTTGCGTATAATCCCAATGCTCGGAAAGACCAATTCATCAATGGAGTTCCGTTCGCATTTAATGAGAAAAAGTGGACTCCTCGCTTCAGCGTCGGTCGCACCTTTTGATCATCCAGAGCCAACCACTACGGTGGTCTGAACAACTAAGAGAGTTGACCAGCCGCCTTTTATTTTTGAAGGAGCAATACAAGAAAGTTATGAAGATAGATCGATTAATAGCCGCCTTTGCCTTTGTCCTGGCCATCGCTGTTTCACCTTTATTGGCGCAGACGAGACCAGCCGCTGGTGCCCCGACGCAGACTCCGGGAACGTCGGCGACAGTGCCCGAAAGTAAGATCGCCCTGATCTACTCGGATGCGTTTCTCGACGCCAAAACCGGTATCGCCCGATTCAATAATTTGGTGACTACCTTGAACCGCGAATTCCAACCGCGTCAGACGGAACTGCAGGGGATGCAGCAAAGAATTCAAGCGCTTACCGACGACGTTACCAAGACGGCGGCCGTTGCCGATCCTAAAACACTGCAAACGAAACAGGACCAACTGGATCAGCTGAAGAAAGAATTTCAGCGCAAAGGCGAAGACGCTCAGGCCGCTTACGATCGACGTCGCAAGGAAATGTTTACACCGCTGCAGGATGACATCGGCAAAGCGCTGGAGGTTTATGCCAAGGGGCATAACATCAACGTGATCATTGATGGCAGCCAGGTACCGCTGGTCTACGCCGCGGATACGCTGGATATCACCCGGGCTTTCATTAACGACTTCAACAGCAAAAATCCGGCGACTGCAGCCGTGTCGCCGGGAACGCCGCCACAGTAACTTCAAGCCGGAAACTTCTCATTTAAGGCGCGGCGATGCGGCAGTTTGGTTCCGCGTCCCGCGCCTCTTTATTCGTCATGGAAACCATTCTCGATTCACAGGCCATACAGAAGCTGCTGCCACATCGTTTTCCGTTTCTCCTCGTGGATCGAATCATAGAGTTGGTTCCCCGAGTAAGAATCGTCGGCATTAAACAAGTCAGCATCAACGAGTCTTTCTTTCAGGGACACTTTCCCGGGGCGCCGGTGATGCCGGGCGTGCTTGTCGTTGAAGCGCTGGCGCAGGTGGGAGCAGTGCTTGCCCTGCGTGAAATTGAAAACCGCGACGAGAAACTCGTTCTGTTCACCGGCATTAAAGAGGCGCGGTTTCGCCGCCCGGTAGTGCCGGGAGATACGCTGACGCTGGAAGTAACTGCCCTGCGCATTGGGTCGCGTGTTCAGCGCATGCGAGGCGAAGCTAAAGTCGAGGGACAGCTCGTTGCCGATGCCGACATTATGAGCGTGATTGCCGATCGCGCATCGGCGGTTTAGAAAAGAAGGGAAAGGTGTAGGGGTAAGGGGAAAAGAGCAAAAGGCAACTCAGCTTTTTCCGCTTTACCCCTGCCCCTCTTACCCTATTTGTTCATGTCTGTAGCCACCAAGCCTACTAACGTTCATCCCAGTGCCGTTGTCAGCCCGCGCGCCCGGATTGGAGCAGGTTGCTTTATCGGTCCTTTCTCAATTGTCGGCGACGACGTGGAGTTGCAGGACGGTGTTCGTCTCGAATCGCACGTGGTCATTGACGGTCGCACAGTAATCGGGCAGGACACGCGGGTGTTTCCTTTCGTTTCCATCGGTCTTCCCGCGCAGGATTTGAAATACAAGGGCGAACCTTCCGAAACGCGCCTCGGCCGGCGCAACGTGATCCGAGAGTTTGTAACAATCCATCGTGGCACCGCGGGTGGGGGAATGTTGACGCAGATTGGCGACGACTGCTTGCTCATGGCGCAAGCCCACGTCGCCCATGACTGCATTATCGGAAACGGCGTGATCATGGCGAATGCGGCGACGCTCGCTGGACACGTAATCATTCAAGACAACGCGAACATTGGAGCTTACTCCGGTGTACATCAATTTTGCCGTGTCGGCAGGGAGGCATACATTGGTGGCTACTCAGTGGTGGTGAAAGATGCGTTGCCATTTGCACTCACCGTAGGAAATCATGCGCACTGTTATGGTTTGAATACCACCGGAATGAAACGGCGCGGTTATCCGGCGCCGGCGATTCGCGTCCTGCATCGTGCGTTTCATTTTCTTCTTTCCGCCAAACTAAACACTTCTCAGGCCCTGGAGAGAATCAAGGACGAGCTTAAAGAATCAGCGGAAGTCGACTCGCTGGTCGAGTTTATCGAGTCATCCAGGCGGGGCGTCATTAAATAAGGCGGAAGGATGAAGGCGGAAGGATGAAAAAAAGTCGGGATAGAAACTTGCAGCAAGTGAGCGAAGCGGCGTGCCATTTTTCATTTTCCATTCGTCATTTGTCATTTGTTATTGCTGATTCTTCATCCTTCATCCTTCATCCTTCATCCCTCCGAAATTCGTCATCCTTCATCCTTTTCTAATGCGTTACGGTTTAATCGCAGGCAACGGTCGGTTTCCTTTCATGGTTGTCGAAGGGGCGCGGCAAGCAGGTGTTTCGCTGTCAGTTGCTGCCATTCGAGAAGAAACGGATCCGAGGATTGAGCAGGAAGTTGAGCGACTTACCTGGGTCGGCGTTGGCCAGCTTGGCAAGATGATTCGCTTCTTCAAAGGCGAGGGAGTGGAAAAGGCAATCATGGCGGGACAGGTAAAGCACGTACAAATTTTTAGTGGCGCGGTGCCAGACGCTCGCATGTTGAAAATGCTGCTCAAACTGCCTCGCCGCAATACTAACTCGCTGATCGGAGCCATTGCGGCGGAACTTGCCAGCGAAGGCATCGACCTGGTCGACTCGACCTGCTTTCTTCAGGATCAGCTACCCGCTGCAGGGACACTGACTCAGCGCAAGCCAAACGCCGCCGAACGTACCGACATTGAATACGGACTCGAGATCGCGCGGGAAATGGCGCAGCTTGACCTGGGTCAGACGATTGTGGTGCGGGGCAAGGCTTGTGTGGCTATTGAAGCTATGGAAGGCACCGACGCAACCATCAGGCGGGCCGGTGAGCTTATGCGAGGGAAGGAAGCGCGGAAGAAAATAAAACTTACCAGCGGGCCGCTGACGGTATTAAAGCTGTCAAAGCCCGATCAGGACATGAGATTTGATGTGCCGGTCGTCGGGGTGCCGACCATCGAAACCATGATTGAAGCGGGCGCTACTTGTATCTGTCTTAGTGCCGGCAAGACACTGATGTTTGATCGAAAGGAAATGATCGCGCTGGCCGATAAGAATAAGATCACCATCGTCGCTGTCTAGCCCGCAGTTGAGAGTTCGGTCTTCAAAACAAGCATCGCTATCCAGCCCGTAGTTCACAGTTCCAACGTTAGGTTGCCATGTATCGAAGCAGCAAACTAAAAAATGAAGGCTGAACTACTTGACTTTGAATCCCGATCATCTTCCCCGTTCTCAATATCTTCCGCAGGGGCAGGTTTGCCAGGCACGCGATACTCTTCACTCACCCACTTGCTAAAATCGACAAGCTTGCAGCGTTCAGAACAAAACGGCCGAAAGGGATTATCCTGCCACTCGACAGGTTTGTTGCAGGTGGGACACTTTTTCATGACCAATAGGACGCGCGTTTAGTTAACCAGTGGGACCTCGTTAACTGGGCGCAACAGCCACTCCGGGCGCTTGACCAGAATTCGTCGATTAACGAATTCGATCGTACCCTCACGACGCATTGCATTCAAGCGAACGGTGACGCTTTCACGCGTGGATCCTACGATCGAGGCGATTTCCCGGTGAGGCAAGGGAATGTCGATTAATACGCCGGCTGATTCAAGTACGCCATAACGGTGGGAAAAGTCCGCGAGCAATCTATCAAGCCGTGCCGGAATTGCGTTGAGTGCAAAATCAGCGAGACGTTGTTCGGCATGTTCCAGCCGATGGCCAATGAGACGAAAAGTATAATCATGAAGCGACGGTTCTTCAGCCATCGCCAACTTAAACTGGTCCGCGGGAATCTTCATTAGTGTGCTGGCCTCGTAGGCGACGGCCCAGTTTTCGCGGCGACCGGCTGTTGAGTAAAGCGCCGATTCACCGAACAGGGAGCCTTGCGGCAGAATGTCAATAACCGCTTCACGATCAGTGTGGGGCTCAATGCGGCAGAGCTTGATGCGCCCTTTCACAATGGCATACAAAGCATCCGCCTGTTCGCCGGCCCGATAGACAAAGCGACGGCGGCGAATGTCCATCACCGTGGACTGCTCTGCAAACTGCGCAACGATCCGCTCACTCAGACTGGAAGCAAGCTCGAGTTGATGGATAATCGTGGCTCGATCTGCGGAGGTTAAGTCTTGTGCGCGGCGGACGGTCTTTGGTTTCTTGTCGATTTCACTCATTGGGGGTCTCTCATGGCGTCACACATGACGAATCTGGGCTAAACGCTTCAAAGTTCAATTGAGTATGCGAAGGTCTTACTCCCCCTGGTGGCCCACTCGCTGGATAGTGTCTGGTAATGGAAGGAAACTCTGATGAACTGCCCGAGGTCTGGAACTTCTTCAGCTATTGTCTGGCTCGATAACGAGGCGAGTTGCTGGGTTGCGCGGACAATTACTCAATAGCCGGACTTTAGCATGAAGCCAGTGGCCGCGCAAGACCAATGGTCTAATAAAATGAGAATCTGATGATACGATGAACCGAACGGCAGTCCGAGACGTACTACGGTTCAGGGGTCAGGCATCCAGAGGTCGGGTGGGGGAAACCCGGCTATTCTGAGCTCAAGCGCTTGGCGAGCGAAGCCAATATCCGACCTCCCAACCCCTGTCTTCTGTTTTCCAGGATGTGTTGCTATGGCTGATTACAAGGAAAAAATTAACGAGTGGCAAAAGACCGTACGCCGAAAGGCCCGCGAGTTGGATGAGAAGTACGCAATCTCGGACCTGGTGGACGAGGGCTCCCGCGTCGCCGGCGAAGCGGCCAAACGCGGCGCGGAAACGATAACGTCAGGGGCAGAGAGGTTGCGTTCTGAAGCTGACCGCTTGGCCGACAATGGCGACCTTGCAGATACAGCAAGGCGAGCGGGGGATGAAGCTGTGCGCGGGGCGCAAAAAGCGGGCAAGGCTATTCGCCAGGCGGCGGGCGGTGCCGGCAAAAAGGCATTTGATGATGCGAAGACTTATTACGACCGTGCCTCGCAGTTTTATGACACGAGCGCGAAAGTAACGCGGGCTTCAACCGCCGCTACTGCCGGTGTACTGAAAGCTCGTGAGTGGATCAAGGAGAACCCCGGGAAGGCGGCTCTGGTTTCATTTTCTCTAGTAATGGGTGTGCGGATGGGCGCGGCTTTGCCCGGTATTGACGCGGTATTGCTTGGCGCGCATCCACACTGGCTAACCCACTCCGCGTTGCCCATTTTTGGCGCGCGAAAGTTGAGCGAAAAGTTCGATGACTACGTGCGGAAACAGGAAGAACTGATTGCCGCAGGACAACTTGATGAAGCCGAGCGCAAACGCGTGGAGTTTCAGCGCAACATCACCAAGTATGTTGGCGCACCCTTATTGGGAGCTGTTAGTTGCGCCGCGGGGGCGGCGATGTTCGCGCAGATTCTTCAACCTGGAAGCATCGCAGGCGCACCGGTAAGTTGGCTGGTGGGCGGTAATCCATTTCTTGGCGGCGTCTGGTTATTTGCGAACGGCGTCATCTGCTTCCACGAAGGCTACAAGTTTTTCATGATCGCGCTGGCCGATCAGCATGAAGTGAATCGCGTCGTACGAGAGATCAAAGGCTTGCTCCCGAGTCCTAACTCAGCGTAATCGGAAAGGGAATGAAGGAGAGCATGAAAACGATCACGGTAACGATGGCCACAACCATGCGGCCGCGGCCCAACGGTTCCATCTCATCAGGCGCCGGATGACGCACCTTCAACATCACTGCCAGGAGTACTGTGTAAAGAAAACCGCTAGGGCTGCCATGCCAGATGAATCCTAAAACAGAAGTCACAGCGACCGTCACAAAGGCCAGCCGTCCGATTAACCGGTGCGCGCGCTGCCCGAATATAGCGAACGTTCCGTGTCCGCCATCGAGTTGACCTACCGGCATCAGGTTCAGACTCGTTACTAGTAGTCCAATCCACGCCGCCATATAGAACGGATTTGGGAGCGCGTCGGTGAGTTGGGCGCCGGTGAGCGTCGCGATTATCTTAAACAGCAGCGGGTCATTAAATATTATGACGCCGGGACCGCTCTGCGGGGGCGCCGCTTGCAGCGTCAACAATCCCGCCAGGGAGATTGGTAGCAGTGCAACAAAGCCTGCCAGCGGTCCTGCCAGACCAATATCAAAGAGCGAGCGGCGTGAGGGAATAGGTGACTTCATCTTAATGAACGCGCCAAAAGTCCCGGCCAGGAACAGCGGCGGGGCGGGGATGAAGAAAGGCAATGTGGCGCTAACGCCGTAATAGCGGCAAGCGAGATAGTGGCCCATCTCATGGGCCGTAAGTATCGTCAGCAGCGCCGTGGAAAAAGTTAATCCCGATCTGAGAAGACTGGGATTAGCGATAGTTAACAAGAGCAGCTCGCCAACGATCCTTCCGTAGTACTCTGGTATATATAAGACATAGCCAATGATGCCAGAAACAACGGGCGGCGGCGGGTTTACGCCGGGAGCGGCTATCACAATCCCGGCAAAGGTTGCAGTGATGAAGGTGAGCAGAAAAAGGGATGAGTGTTTTATCCACTCGCGAGTGCTGGGACCGGCAGCTCGCCGCGTTGACGTCAGTTCTCGGGAGCGCGCAAAGGGTGAAACTACTTGAACGGATTCTGACATGGCAGCCTTTTCGATATCAGAGGCCAGAGTGTGGATAATCATCGTCCACGATCTCTGGCCTCAGGAACTCACTCACCAATATTAAGCTTTGCGAAACTCTAATCTTGCGAATTGCGTTCAGCTTCGGCTCCACCGTCTTCGCTAACCTGCAAGTCTTTCCCTGGTTTAAAACGAATGGTCTTACCAGAGGGAATTGCCACTTCTTCGCCGGTTCTCGGATTCCGGCCCACGCCGCGCTTCCGTGGTTTGACGACAAATACGCCGAAACCGCGCAGCTCAATTCGTTCTCCGCGCGTGAGCGCTTCTTTCATCGAATGAAAAAGAGCATCCACGGCCTGCTCCGCTTTCATTTTGGGAACTCCGGTCTTTTCTGCCACGCGGTTGATAATGTCTAGTTTGATCACGGCTTTCAGCCTCCGTTCGAATCTCAGCGGGAGAATTTTCGAGTCGAACTTGTAGGGAGCGATGATAGAGATGGCCAGCAAAGACTGTCAACTGTTACCGCGTCTCTCATTCAGCCTTCTTTTGCAATGGTGGGACTTCAGGCGGTTGCAAAACGTACAAGTGGCGCAACTTGTACTGTTTGACAAGCAACTAAGTGAAAGCTAACCTCAACTATTATTCGGGGTAGTGATTTTGATATTCTCGAACTCTTACGAATCTAAGTTTACAAGCGGGGGAGCGCCAGTCGGAACATGATAGGAATTAGAACTCGTCGTCCGCCGCCCTTTGGCGGTATTCACATTAACGACGACAAAGACATTCAAGTTCATCGGCCTGAAGCAGCCTCGCGAAACAGTCTTTGGGCTGAGGGCCGTCTGCTTCTTCGCGACCTGGTGTTTGCGCTGATGATCGCGGCGCTGGTAGTTGTTTTTATTGTGCAGCCAGTGAAGGTGGAAGGTACGTCAATGCTGCCGCGACTGCACGACGGCGAACGAATTTTCGTTAACAAATTAATCTACTACGACGAATATCGCTGGGCGCCAAAGATTGAGCGAGGCGACATCGTTGTGTTTTGGTATCCGGATGATCCGTCCAAGAGCTATATCAAACGTGTGGTCGGCTTGCCCGGAGAGAGGGTGGAGGTCCGGGATGGCATCGTGCGCATAAACGGCAGCGTGCTCGATGAGAAGTACCTTGATCCGCAGCTGAATCTCAATCCCAAGAGCCAGGAACCACTGATTGTCAGGGCAAACTACTATTTCGTAATGGGTGACAATCGCGACAATTCGAGCGACTCGCGAATTTGGGGGTTAGTGCCCAAGAAGTACATTTATGGAAAGGCACTGTTTCGGTATTGGCCGCTGAGTGCGGCGAGCGTCATCCATCATGAAAACATCTCGCCCCTGATGCCGCCCCCTCCCGGATACCAACCGAGCCCTCAGGAGATGCCGGGCGTAGCTCCGGAAGAATAATTCGGAACAGATCTGAGAACTTTGATTTGAACACACTCGATTGGTTACGCCTGCTGTTGATGATTTTTTACGCGCCGGCGCGCGCCCTTCGAGAAGTGCGCGACCGCGCGACGCTGGCGCCTGCTGCGTTAGTGGCCCTGATTGCACACGCGATCTTTTTCTTCTGTATTACTCTTCTCTATCTCGGGTATCTGTCTAACCCTCGCAGCGTCTCCAGCATCTTTTCTGTGATCTTACAGTCCGCGGGTTCGCTGGTTATTATCGCACTCGTTTTTTGTCCGCTGGCCCTCTTCTTATCCAACTTGTTTGAGCGCCGCGCGAGTTTCCGGCTTCGACTACAGCAGGACTATGCGCCTTTGGCTGCTACGATGTTTTACGCCCTGACCGCATCCAGCGTGAGCGCAACGATCCTGACGATTGTGGCAACCGTTACTGGCGCGCAACAGATGCTGGCTAACCGGATGTTCGACACTGTGCTAACGCAACGCGGTCAACTTCCTCCCGAACTCCTTCCCCTAATTGAACAGGGAATATTAAGACCAGGATTAGTTGCCGCTATGCTGTCGGTGGTGGCTTTACTGGCGATTTTTTCTATCTGGGCGGTTATCGGAATACGCATCGTATTTCGCCTATCGTGGCTTCGGTCCGCAATTGTGGTGGTCATCAGCAGCACGCTCCTCATTCCAGCTTCTAAATTGATTCCAATCATAGGCATGATTCTGGCCTCGCCGTTTTTGCTGGTAATGGTTTTTCTTTTGCTGCGAGGATACTTTAATGAAATCACGCGCACGCAACGCGCGCGCGAATCGTTCAAACAAAATCTGGAGGCGGCAACGCTGAATCCGGCTGATGCTTCGGCCCATTACAACCTTGGACTGATTCATCAACAACGAGGCGAACTCGATGCAGCGCGAGAACGTTTCGAACGGGCCATTCAGATCGACGACGATGAGATCGATGCCCACTATCAGCTCGGGCGTATCGCGCTGCAGCAAAAACGATTCGCTGACGCCGTGAAAAACTTCGAACAAGTGGTGTCCCGCGATTCGGCACATAGCCAACATGAAATCTGGCGCGAAGTTGGGACGACCTATATAGGCGCCGGTCAGTTTGAGGACGCTCGCGATGCATTGGCACGATTCCTTGAGCAGCGGCCGTCTGATCCGGAAGCGTTGTATTTGATGGGCCGCGCGCACGCCGGTCTGGGCCATCGCCGCGAGGCGGCCAGCTCGATGCAAGCCTGTATCGAGGCCGTTAAGACCGCGCCGGCTTATAAATACCGCGCCGATAAAAGATGGCTCAATGAGGCGCAGCAGTTTATTAAGAGTAGCCAGTAGTTTTGAGAAAACTTCAATGCTCAATGTCCGAAAGACAGTTTAGAGTTCAACCTTAGAGTTGTTCCCGGGAAGACCAGGCAAGCTAAAATCTGAAACTTTGAACTACTGGAACGCGTTCGACGTTGAGCTCTGGACAATGGACAAGGATTTGGATCGATGACAAATCTGATCCCAGCGATCTTGGCCCTGGAAGACGGCCGCACTTTTCGTGGCCGCTCATGGGCTGCGGAAGGCGAGAGCGTCGGCGAGATGGTGTTCAACACCTCGATGACCGGTTATCAGGAAGTGCTCACTGATCCGTCATACGCGGGACAGATTGTTTGCATGACCTATCCGCTGATTGGCAACTACGGCGTCAACAGCGAGGATGAAGAGTCGTCGAAGCCGTGGGTCCAGGGTTTTGTTGTCCGCGAGGCTAGCCGCGTGGCTTCCAGTTGGCGCGCGGAGGAACCCCTCGATGCCTATCTAAAGCGCTGGAATATTGTGGCGATTGACGGCATTGATACGCGAGCGCTGGTGAGGCATATTCGTGACAAAGGGGCAATGCGCGCGTGCATCTCTACCACCGATCTCAATGAGGAAAGCGTGATTGAAAAAGCGCGCCAGTCGCCTTCGATGGAAAACCGTGAGCTGGCGAGCGTCGTCACGACCAAACGGCCCTATGAGGTCAGGCCCCAAGGTGATGAGCGTTTCCACGTGGTCTGTTACGATTTCGGCGTCAAGCGCAATTCGCTGCGCGAGTTGTCGCGTTTAGGTTGTCGGATTACGGTAGTGCCGGCTTCGACCGCGGCCTCGGAAGTTGTGGCCATGAATCCCGATGGAGTTTTTCTTTCCAATGGTCCCGGCGATCCGGCTTCGATGAACAGGGAAGTGGAGGAGATCAAGGAACTCCTGAGTGCAAAGGTGCCGACCTTCGGAATCTGTTTTGGACATCAGTTGCTCGGCCGCGCGTTTGGCGGGAAGACCTTCAAACTTGTCTTCGGTCATCGAGGCGGAAACCAGCCGGTGAAAGATTTAAAGGATGGCCGAGTGGAAATCACTTCACACAATCACGGTTTCGCGGTGGCAGCCGATAGCCTTCCCGGCGAGGTAGAAGTAACGCACCTCAACCTGAACGATCGCTGCGTCGAAGGCATGCGTCACAGAACGCTTCCCATTATCTCGGTGCAGTATCATCCCGAAGCGGCGCCCGGCCCTCACGATGCCGAGCACCATTTCCAACGTTTCATCGAATTGATGGAAATGTCAGAAACCCGGTCTTGAAGGGTCGAACCTGGTTCATTAGCCGACCCAAGAAGTAAATATTTAGCGAACTACAGCTCGGATCAATTGAGTTGCTGTGCTGGTTTTCGGGTGGTATAAGAAGTACGAATGTCGACCGAACCCAAGACAGTGGAAGGCATCTATCGCGACGGCAAAGTGGAGCTTCTCGAAACCCCTTCTGACGTCATTATCCTCACCGCGCTTAATCCTCTACCGGCATCTTCAATTCACCAGTCGTAAGATCAGGTCGCTCGCGCGCCATGTCCGCCGGGGTCGTGTCAGCGTCGGGATGCCCAGCCCGCCGATCCTTAGGAGGAAGATTTAGATGGTTGGCGACCACCCCTTCCGCCATCCCTTCGGCTACACCCTCTGCTGGCGTCGGTTCCAAAAGGTCGGCAAGACCTTCGCTGCCACGATGTTCGAGCCAGTGCCGGTAGCTGACGGTCAGGATAGCCACCACGGGAATCGCGAGAAAAATTCCGGCGACGCCTGCCAGTTCCGCCCCCGAGAGAATCGCGAAGATTACCGCGAGTGGATGCAAGTGTATTCCCTGGCCAATTAAACGCGGATACACAAAATAGTCCTGAGCAACGCGCAGCACGGCCAGGAATAAAAGCACCAGGAAGGCCGAGAAGAGGCCGCCGTGAAGCACCGCCGCCACTGCGGCTAACAACGCGACCAGCAAAGGTCCAAGCAGGGGAACGAATTCGCAAACACCTGCGATAATGCCAAGAACGAGTGGACTGGGTAGTCCCAGCAGGGTGAAGCCGAGCGCACAAACCACGCCGATAAAAAGGCAGGCGGTGAGCTGAGCGCGAATGTAGGCAGCGAGAGTGCTGTTGATGTCCTGGAAAAACTCGTCACCGCGCCAGCGCCATCGTCCGCGCGGCAACATCTGCAAAGCGGAGCGGCGAAAAGTTTCCGCATCCTTCAGAAAGAAGAAGCTCAGGATCGGAATAAGAACCAGCCAGGGAATATAGATTACCCAGCCTGCGATACTCGCCAATACCCCGCTCACGGTCTGACTTACCTTTTCGATCACGCTGGGAATGGCGCCGTTGATCGCGTCAAGTAGTGGTCCGGGCATTTGATGCGAGCGAAAGTATTCGACCCAACCCTGCAATTTCGTGCCGAACGCAGTCCAGTAAGCGCGCGCCTGTTGGGCAAACTCCGGGAACTGGCTTCCCAGCCGCGGCGCCAGCACATAGATTCCGATCACGATTGCGGCGATGAGAATCAAGTAGGAAAGGACAATTGCCACGGCGCGGGGAATGGCAAATTTTCGATCTGCAATACGAATCGGGCGGCTCAGGAATTCGACCAGTGGGGCAACGAAATAAGCGAAGAAGATCGATAGAATCAACAATAGTATAACGCCTGTTAATTTTACGATTATCCAAAGCGTTACAGCGACCGCGAGCACAATAAGGATCACGCGGAGGACGGCACGCGTTTGCGGCCAGGATGCTTCCACAGCTGCCCTGGCGGCTGTGCGCGCGACATCTTTGCTTTCCGAGTTTCCCACTATTGTGACTGTGCTAGCTGTGAAGCCGCCGGATTATTCCGCCAACCGCAAGTTGCTGAAGGGGAGAGATGCTGCGAAATTCAACGCCAAAAGTATCTGGAGTAGCGTGATGGACGACCTCGCCATGCAAAGATAAAGCATCTTCCTGGTCCACCAGCAATAGCCCAAGTCGGTCACCAACTCTCACATTTGGACATGCCGGTAGGTCACATACCCGCAGGCCACCAAGACTGATATCGGAGGGTTCGCCGAGTCCGATCGATTCCTTCAGAGTCTCGTCTTCGATCGCCAGCGTCAATCGGCTCCTGACGTAGTACCGGGGAAACCTGCGTCGCTCATGATCAGGCAATGTCATGTCGGGGTGGTCATCACAAGACTTCTTTTCAGTGAGCTAGCTCGTCCTCCTCGTCACCGTCTTCGTCGTCTTCTTCTTCAATGGGTGGAGGCGGCGGTGCAGTCACGCGCGGCGCCGCCGGCTCCCATATCAATCCCTTCCATTCATCCGTCTCACCAAGAAGTTGTAGGGCCGCGAGCGGATGGCCCGGGTTGCGCTCAATGCGCAACACTTCCGCTATTACCTGTAGCTTCTTTCCATCCTCACCCTGCACTTCCAGGCGCACGCGACTGCCAACGTCAGGCAACCTTCGCGGCAGGTGAACGAGCGTGCCTTCCGGGCCCACATTTTCCGTTGTGCCCTCAGACAATACGTGTGTGCCACCCGGTTCGTCCCATTCAGCGCGTACTTCGAATGATACTAAATAGCGTGGTCCCGAACGAATCTCTGCATCTATCTGGCGAGCCATAATTCAAACTCCTTGTCGGACAAGAGGGGCGGCAGTTTATAACGTTTACGATCAAAAGTCGCAGCGTCTTACCAGTTTCTAGTCCCGAGTTCGAGGGTCTACATTTGACTAACGGCTCAGTTTAACGCACTGAGAGAGGCAGAACGAAGTAACGATCTGCTTGTTTAGCCCGAAACTCGGAATTCGAAACCTAAACTTGGGACTATTCTTCCTCAGTCCTCAGTCTTTCCAGAACCGAAAAGTCTTCGAGGGTGGTGACATCGCCAGCGACTGTGCCGCTGGTGGCAATCTCGCGCAATAGCCGGCGCATAATTTTTCCCGACCTCGTTTTTGGCAAGGCATCGCTGAATCGTATTTCGTCCGGGCGCGCCAGAGCGCCTATTTCTTTGGTCACATGCGCGCGCAACTCTTCATTCAATTGCGGCGAGGGACTGTGCGAGCCCTCCAGGGTCACGAAGGCCACTATCGCGGATCCTTTCAAGTCATCAGGACGGGCGACTACGGCAGCTTCAGCCACAGCCTCGTGCGAAACCAGCGCACTTTCCACCTCGGCCGTGCCCAGCCGGTGACCGCTCACGTTGATGACGTCGTCAATGCGGCCCATGATCCAAAAGTAGCCATCTTTGTCGCGCCGCGCTCCGTCGCCGGCAAAGTAAATATTTTCAATCTGCGACCAGTACTGTTGCCGATAGCGTTCATCGTCACCCCAGATTGTTCGCAACATCGAGGGCCAGGGACGCTTGATCACAAGATAACCACCCTCGTTTGCGCCGACAGGTTTACCGTCGCGTGTCATGACATCGGCTTCAATCCCCGGAAATGGTTTGGTAGCGGATCCTGGTTTAGTAGGCGTGGCGCCGGGCAGCGGCGTAATCATGATTGCGCCCGTCTCGGTCTGCCACCACGTGTCAACTATCGGACAAACCTCGCGCCCGATCAGCTTGTGATACCACATCCAGGCTTCCGGATTGATGGGCTCGCCGACGGTACCCAACAGACGGAGGCTCGAAAGATCATGTTTGAGCGGCCACTGCTCGCCCCACTTTATGAAGGCCCGAATCGCAGTCGGAGCGGTGTAGAGAATGTTGACGCGGTGCCGCTCGATGATGTCCCAGAAGCGATCTGGCTCCGGAAAGTTTGGCGCGCCCTCATACATCAAAACGGTCGCGCCATTTGAAAGAGGACCGTAGACGACGTAGCTGTGACCGGTTACCCAGCCAATGTCGGCAGTACACCAATAAAGATCTTCGTCCTTGATATCGAAGATCCATTTGGTTGTGAGGTGCGTCTGCAAAAGATAACCCGCGGTCGTATGGAGAATGCCTTTCGGCTTTCCGGTCGTGCCCGAGGTGTAAAGAATGTAAAGGGGATGTTCACTGTCTAACTCCGCAGCCGGGCATTCCGCGTTGACGATGGCCATCGATTCGTGCCACCAGTGATCACGGCCCGCTTCCATACTGATTGGCAAACCCGTGCGACGTACGACGATGCAGTTTTTCACGGAAGGCGTTTCTTTCAACGCTTCGTCGACCGCGGCCTTTAGTTTAACTTCACTGCCGCGTCGCCAGCCGCCGTCGGCGGTCACTACGAGTTTGCAGCTCGCATCGTTTATGCGGTCGATCAAAGCCGTGCTGGAAAAACCGCCGAAGATGACGGAGTGCGTTGCGCCAATACGTGCGCAGGCGAGCATTGCGATCGCCAGCTCGGGAATCAACGGCATGTAGAGAGCGACGCGATCCCCTTTTTCGATTCCAAAGCGCTTGAGCACGTTTGCGAACTTGCAAACTTCGGAATGGAGTTGTTGATAGGTGAGCGTGCGTTGATCGCCAGGCTCTCCTTCCCAGATCAGTGCCGCCTTATTGCGTCGCCATGTGGTCAGATGGCGGTCGAGGCAGTTGTACGAGATATTGATTTTGGCGCCAACAAACCATTCGGCATGTGGCGCTTGCCAGTGCAAGACCGTATCCCACTTCTTAAACCAGTGAAGCTCTTCCGCCATGCGTCCCCAGAAGCCTTCCGGGTCAGCGGTCGCCTCGGCGCGCAAGCGCTCCAGTTCTGCCATTGACTTGATCTGGGCCTTCTCGGCAAAAGTCGGCGGCGGTGGGAAGATTCGATCTTCCTGCTGCAGGGATTCGATGTTTGTAGTGGTTGACGACATACCCCTAGCGTTGACGGCAGCAAAAGTTGTTGTAATTTGTAGCAGCCTTGTGTACCACAAATTTGCTTGACCCCACAACAACTTGCCAGCAAACTTCTCAGCGAAATGAGTTGGAAAGAAGTTCTTGAAACAATCTATTATGGAGCAGCAACGGTTGCCGCTCTGGGAACACTGATTGCGGGTGTGTTCGCGCTATGCGTTTATCGGAGCAACTCAAGGCTTGAGCGAGCACGATGGGCTATCCTCCTTAAATCTTCGTAAATGAACATCTACGTCGGCACCAGCGGCTACAGCTACAAAGAATGGAAGGGAAACTTCTACCCGGAAAAGATTCCGGCGAAAGAGATGCTTCGTTTCTATTCCGAACGGCTCAGCACGGTGGAGATCAATGCCACCTTCTATCGCATGCCGCAACCGAGCATGCTTGAAAACTGGAAGGAACAGGTGCCGAACACTTTTCGCTTTTCGCTCAAGGCGCCGCAACGTATCACGCATTTTAAGAGACTGAAAGAGACTGAAGAAGAGACGAAGTATTTTCTGGAAACAGCTTCAGTCCTGAGCGATCAACTGGGGGTAGTGCTTTACCAGCTTCCACCAAACATGAAGAAGGATCTGCCGCGATTGGAAACATTTCTCGCGCAACTGCCGCAGTCAGCGCGTGCGGCCTTCGAATTTCGCCATCCCACCTGGTTTGATGACGATGTTCTGAATCTACTACGCAGCCAGAACCGCCCGCTTGTCGTTTCTGATACTGACGACATGCCCACCACCCATATCGACAAGACTGCTGACTGGGGCTACTTGCGGTTACGTCGTGTAAATTACTCGGAGGAGAATCTTGCCGAGTGGCACCAACGCATTTGCAGTCAGGATTGGAAAGAAACGTTTCTGTTCTTCAAACACGAAGACGCCGGTACCGGACCAAAACTCGCCGCGCGGTTTTTGGACCTGGCACGGAAGGCAGACTAGTTTTCCTTTTTTCTTCGCTAGCCAACAGCGGGGGCAGCCCGCGCGCCGACGTGGAGCTGACCAACTTGAGTTGTTAATTCGTGCTTGAAAGGCCTTGAAGGTTGGATTTACGGAATCTGTTTCTCGGTCTTCAGGTCGGGAAGGCGGGCTCGCGTTGCTTTTGTCGACGCAGAAAAAGGGCGCCAGATGCGCCCCTCGCCTGTCAGAAAAGCTCGCATGGCCGAGTTTTGCAGAACCGTGAGCGGTAGCGACCGGATGCTGCAATCAACTTGTCACTTCAATAATCCCAACGAGGTAATCCGACACAATAGAAAGGGTTGACCGAGCATCCGGTCCTACCGCTCGCGGTTCCGCCATTCGTCTCACTCACCGTAATCGCAAGCTGTTAGAAATTTCCACCACACTCCGGGTGACCACAATCGCAATCAATCTCAATTGTGTCGCCGGTGCCCTCGCATGAGGCGCTGCAGTATTTGCCGCCGGGTTGTGCCGGACAAGTACAGGGCGGATTTTTGCATTGTTTTTCCTTGTCGTCTGCCATAATACCTCCTGAAGACTGAGTCAAGTTTTGAGGGAGAAGATAGAGTAGCACATCTCGGCACGAACGTTCATTTCATCCGGCGATGATGTAGAGGTCAGTTTGATAAATAAGAGACGCACGCCATGCAGAACCGTGCGCGGTAGCGCCGGATGCTAGAATCGACTTCAAGGCACGCCATGCAGAACCGAGCGCGGTAGCGCCGGATGCTAGAATCGACTTCAAGGCACGCCATGCAGAACTGTGCGCGGTAGCGCCGGATGCTAAAGTCAACTTTGGCGTACTGATGCAGAACCGTGCGCGGTAGCGCCGGATGCTAGAGTCAACTTTGGCGTACTGATGCAGAACCGTGCGCGGTAGCGCCGGATGCTAAAGTCAACTTCAAACATTTGCCCAGTGGCGGCATCCGCACAAGCGAAGGCTGGAAATTAATAGGTGCTGCCTGTAACAAGTCTCTTCCGCCAATCCTCGTATAATTACTATGCCAAAGTTGACTCTAGCATCCGGCGCTACCGCGCTCGGTTCTGCATGGCGTGCCTTGAAGTTGACTTTAGCATCCGGCGCTACCGCGCTCGGTTCTGCATGGCGTGCGTTGAAGTTGAGTTTAGCATCCGGCGCTACCGCGCACGGTTCTCCAAAGAATCCGACCTCGCAACGCTAAACTGACCCACTACCCAGGTGACACAGCCTTTGCGAATGGCTGACGCGGCTTATGCTCGAAGTACTCGTCAAATGTAGTTTCTGCGCTGCTTTCAAGCTTTCCGCTCCGAACCGGGGGAACAATAATGGAACAACACATTCGTTGGAACGTGAAAGCACCGAAAATCGTGTTGA
>DASXSC010000134.1:0-5294 GCA_036506215.1 Pyrinomonadaceae bacterium
CAATCTCAGAGGAACCCGTTATGGGTCGCGTGCACTTTACGCGCCATCACGGCCAGCAAGTCCTCCTTGTCGATCTATCCCACTGTCGCGCCGAGGAGGTGAGCAACATAGTAGGTGCAGTACAGCGCATCGTGACCGCGCAGCCGCGCAAATCAGTGCTTATCTTGAGCGATCTGACGGGAGCGCACTTCAGCCGCGATTCGGTCACCCGCATCAAGGAAGTTGCAGTATTTGATCGACCGTACGTGAAGAAGTCAGCGATGGTGGGTGCCGAAAGTTTGCCGGAAGTCTTCTACAAGGCGCTTAAGACCTTTTCTCAGCGAGAATTCCCGCGGTTTAAAACGCGGGAAGATGCCCTCGAGTGGCTGGTACAAGAATGAGCGTACAAATAGCCACACGGCGGGAGAACTCGCAAATTGCCAGGACGTGCCGAATTGGTTGAAGTGGGGAAAAGCATATGGTGTTAAGAGTGCAGACCCAGATATCAGGTCATGTGATCATCCTGCACTGCGAAGGACGTATCGTCTTCGGGGATGAAGGTGCCGCCTTGCACGAACGAATCCGGAACCTGTTTTGACAGGAACCCCGCAAATTGTCGTCAACCTGCAGGGAGTAGATCACATCGACAGCGGAGGAATCGGTGTCCTCGTTGGACTCTTTGTTGCGGCAAGGAACCGCGGTGGCGAACTGAAGCTGGTCTCCCCCAACACGCATGTATACGATACGCTGCGATGCACCAGTCTAGATGCCGTATTCAGAGTGTACGGAAATGACGAGGAGGCAGTCGCAGCTTTTCGCAAACAGGCAGCCTGACGAGGACCCGATGTCCGGCACTGTTTAACGCTCAATTTTCGAGGTCCTTACTCAACTCTCGCCCGTCCCGCGTTTCGGCTGCTGGCGGAAGGTTCGACCGTTACCGGTGCATTCAGACGGAATTCCAGTAGCGTTTCCGAAGACAAGCGTATTTGCTGGCCTTTGGTCACCGCCTGCACGCCGGTGCCGGCACCTGCGCCTATGCCGGCCCCAATGGCGGCGCCCTTTCCTCCGCCGGTGAGTCCGCCGATCAGCGCTCCTACCGCCGCTCCGCCGCCCACGGTTTCCGCCGTCCGCTTCCCGCGAGAGGCTCCCTCCTTCTTGTATTGGTCTGTTTCAATCTCGTATGTTTTGCCGTTAAAGCTCAACCTTGTTAGCGCCAAGGCGATCTCCGAACGCCCCGTAAAGTGCCCGGCGCTGTTGAGCGATGCTATTTCGCCATCAATATCCGCGTCCTTGGGAACGATGACTCTACCCTCGGCGAGGATGGGCGATTCCAAGGATGCCCGGAACTTGTCTCCAACCTTATTCTTGTCTGAATCGATCGAATCAATGAGGCGAACCGACAGCGACGTGCCTTCGGGAATGGTCACCACGGTTGTCCTTGTTCTGACAACCTCCGGCCTAGAGGGTCTTGTCCGCTGACGGGGAACTGGCGATGACATCGGCGACGGCTGCGCCGGTGCACTTGCCGCAGCAGGTGCCACCTGCAGGTTGTTCACGACCGTTTTGACGCCCTCTACTTGAGAGGCATCGTTCGCCGCGGCGATCCGTTCCATGTCGCTGTTCACGTTCCCGGAGAGTGTCACGACGCCGTTAGTGTCGCCCACGCTTATCTGTTTCGTGGGAATATTGAAGTCTGCATTGATTTTGTTCTGCACCTCGCTCGCGATCTCGACGTCAGTAGGCTTATGTGAACAGCCCGCGAACAGAGCAACAACGAACAGAATCGAAATCAAAATGGAATACAGACTACGGCTAGGTTCAGAATGCATAAAACTCCCCAAAAGTTAGCGTTGTGTGAGCAAGTCTGAAGGTAGCGGCTCGCTTACAGTCGGTCAAAGGCCATGAGTGTAAAGGCCAGAGCTGTCCGAAGGTAATAGGGCCTGAGCTGCTCGATAGAAGCCAACCCAGGCCCGCTGTTGCAATTTGCGCAACAAGGCTCCATTTTTGTTGACTTCGCCCAAGCACGGCGCGGACAATCGCGAGATTCTCGCAATTCCTCGACTGGAGAATCCTATGGCTCCTCTAAGTTTCGCGGCCGATATCCGGCCGCTCTTCCGAGACGATCCCGATGTCGAGACAATGAAGGGCTTTGGGCTCGACCTTGCTTCCTATGCCGAGGTCAAAGAGAAAGCGAAGGAGATTTACGCGACCTTCGAAGACGGAAGCATGCCTTGCGACGAGCCTTGGTCGAAGGAAGATTTGGCGCTGTTCAAGCGCTGGATGGACGAGGGTATGGGCGCCTAACGTCGCTTTTCACAGCGCGCCTCCCCATCCCAAGAGCCCGACTAAATCGGGCTTTTTTGCTCCAGGTCACACGCAAAATCTGCGACCCAAACCTCCTGAGAAATCCGAGACCTGACCACGCAAAATTCGTGACCTAACCCCATGTTGAACCTGCCCGAGCGGCAGGCCTACAATTTAGATCATCACTATCTGAAGTTTCGGAGGTTCGTACCCCACTACGAATTCTTCTGTAGTGCCTGCAAGAAAACTTTTTCGAAACTAATGACAATCGCTGACCATGAGAGGCAAGAGAAGATCAAGTACCCGCACTGCGGCGGCAAGAACGTCGAGCAGTGCTGGTCTGCCTTCTCAGCTCTCACGAGCGCGTGAAGCCCCAGATTAACCGCGGCGAAATCAGCAAGCGCAAGAAAAAGCCTTCCAAGAGATTCCGCGAAGAGTTTGGCCACACGCCCCTGTCCGTCGAGGAAAAGATACCCTGGAAATGTAGGCAACTTGTGATCGGCACCGGCGCACACGGCAACTTGCCGATAATGCCGGAAGTGCAGCGCGAGGCCGAGCGCCATAAGGTCAAGCTGCTGATTCTGCCGACGATTAAAGCAATCGAGGTGTTGCAGCAAGACCCCGACGACACCAACGCGATTCTTCACGTAACATGCTAGAGTGCGGTATTCGCCCCGAGGCCTTGAATATCGGCCCGAGCGAGCATACCCTACTCTTGAGACGCCTATAAAATCTTTCCGCCGCCGCGCCTGCGGCGGGCTTCCTTTCACCCTCCAACCAACGAAAGGAGCGCACATGTTCACACGCATAGTTGAAATGACTAGCAAATCGGGAAAGTCGAAAGAGCTTGCAGACACCATCGATGAAAAAGCCGTGCCAATCCTGAAGAAACAACACGGCTTCGTGGACGAGGTTGTGCTCATCTCGCACGCCGACCTCAATCGTGTTTTGGCTCTGAGCTTTTGGAATAAACAAGAAGATGCTGAGCGATACCAACGTGAACAATATCAGAAGATCCACGAGACCGTGCGGCACCTCCTTGAGGCCGAGCCCGAGATCCGGACCTTCGACGTTCATACTTCCATTGCCTACAAAATCGCTGCAGAAAGAGCCGCCTGAAGCGATCCTGGGTGAAGACAAGGTGCGCTTTCGGCGCGCCTTTTCTTCTTGTGTTCCAAGCAATTTTCGTCCACCAAGCCTCCTAAAAAATCCTGGCGGCGGTATTCCCATCGCAAGGCCAAACTATCTCTCGATGATCAAATATAAAAAGACCGCGAGTGAAAGGAGACTCATAATCGTGCGTACCTCGTGAAGTCGGCCCCATTTCAGTAAGAGCTGTCGGGCTTGCTCCGACTTCTTGTCAAGCGCCGGGTCAAGGAGCTGGTTATTCGTTGAACGGATCACCACGAGCGTGAAGGGAATGACCCCCACCAAGAGCACGCCGCCGAGAAGCCAAGCCCGGTTGCCCTCGGCAACCCAGGCTATGATCGAGCAAACAAAGCCCAGCAGTGCTAGCGAAACCTGCATGAAAGCTGCGCGGCGATAGCTCGGGCGGAATTCTGTGGTGGCGACTTCGGTGCCACACTCCATTCTGGCAGGATGCTCTACAAGGGTTATGTAAACTGCCGCACCTGCAAACAAACCGGACGACAGTATCGTCACAAACTGAGCCAATGCTCCCATGGTCAGGTCGGGGTTGGGAACTCATCATAGGACAATGCCCGTATTAGCACTCGCCCGTTGGGCCAACCCTCGACGAAAAGCCCGATCACCTCGGGCTTTTTGCCTAGAGGCACACGCAAAATCTGCGACCCAAACCTCATGAAGAATTCGCGACCCAACCACGCAGAATTTGAGACCTGCATTTGACAAATCCGAGCCATATGCTTTGCTAGAAACCTAGAAGCCCGTGTCTAAAGTCGCTTTAATCACTTTGCGTCGCGGATGATTCAAGGTAGTGTCTTGCCATGGCGATGGGAACGCGGAGGCAGCGTCAGCGGCAAGAGGAGCTTTGGTACCGCGGGGATCTGGCGGAAGCTCCGGGCCATCCTTTTTATCGGCGGCTGAACGAGTTGTTGGATCAGGCGGGCTTCGATGAGTTCTGCGAAGCAGGTTGCCAGAAGTTCTATCACGAGAAGCTGGGGCGTCCGTCGCTGGCGCCGGGGATCTACTTCCGGGTGATGCTGATCGGGTTTTTCGAAGGGATCGAGAGCGAGCGCGGAATTGCGTGGAGGGTAGCGGATTCATTGTGCTTGCGGGAGTTTCTGCGAATCGGACTGGATGAGCCGCCAGCGGACCATGTGACTATCTCGCGCACGCGTCGGCTGCTGGACGAGGCCACGCATCAGGAAATCTTTGGCTGGGTGTTGCGGCAAGTGACGCGTGCAGGATTGCTGAAGGGCAAGACGATCGGCATTGACGCGACGACGCTGGAGGCGAATGCGGCGATGAAGTCGATCGTGCGGCGCGACACCGAGGAGAGCTACACCGAGTACCTGAAGCGTTTAGCGGAAGCCGCAGGGGTGGAGGCAGATGAGGAAGCGGCTTTGCGGCGCATGGACCGGCGGCGCAAGAAAAAGGCGAGCAATGCGGAGTGGGTGAATCCGCACGATGCGGAGGCCGAGATCACGCGCAGGAAGGATGGCCGTACTGCGCTGGCCTACAAAGCCGAGCATGCGGTGGACATGGACACCGGTGCGATCGTGACGGTGACCGCGCACGGCGGAGCGGTGGGCGACACCAGCTCGGTGGGCGAGACGCTGCCAGCAGCGGGGGAAGCGGTTGCGGAAGAGATCCCGGAGCCAACTGCGGATGGCAAGTTCAAGGTGAACGCGAAAGGCGTGGAAGAGCTGGTGGCGGATAAGGGCTACCACTCCGGGGACGCGCTGGTCTCGGCGCGGGAGTTCGAGGTACGGTCCTACATCGCCGAACCCGATCGCGGACGCCAGAAATGGGCGGGCAAGCGGGAGCAGCAGGCGGCAGTCTACGCGAACCGGCAGCGGATCGGTGGC
>DASXSC010000135.1:0-26001 GCA_036506215.1 Pyrinomonadaceae bacterium
AGGGCAACAGCTCGCGGACTCTTCACCATCATTGAGACGCGAGACAGTAACAGTCGACCAACATTGGCATTAATCCTATCAGAACCGGAAGCGGACCGGGGAAGCCCGCAGCCCAGCTGGGGTGGTGGTAGCGACCGGCCAGGGACTCAACCGTAGTTGTTAGTACTTAATTGACCGCGCTCAGCGATGAAATACTCCACCGGTAAAGTTGACTCCTTGGCCGGTCGCTACCGCCTCCGGTTCTGATAGCTGAGTTGCACTTCAAACTTGAATCCACCTACCTCAACTTCCATTTGCTTTACAAGTTTACAAAGCCTTATGCATTAAAGGTGACACGGGCGTTTTGCAAATCAAATACTTTTTAGATAACTTTACGAGCAATCCCCAACATATAATTACGTCTCAACAGAAGACGAATCCAACATGGCAAATCCGAAAGCAGGTTCGCAAAAACAGTCTGGCGTGAAACGCACGCCCGCTAAGCAAGGCGCGGCGATTTCTGTTGCTGAGTTTCTCAAACTCAAACACCCTAAAGGCAATCTGATCCTGGATGTCGAAGGGCAGCCGGTATCTCTGACAAGTCTCGAACGCGTCTATTGGCCGGACGAGAAGATCACCAAGTTTGATTTGCTTAGCTACTATTTGCAGATCAGCTCTCACATAATGCCCTTCCTGAAAAACCGTCCGGCGATACTGCAGCGCTGGCCCCGCGGTATTAATGCTCCGATGTTTTTTCAACAGGATCTGGAGAGCGCGCCCGGCTTTATCAAGACAGTCCGGCTGACAAATCAGGTGGGGAGAGAACTCGACTATGCTGTTTATACGACCACGGCTTCTCTCCTGCATTTCGTGAACCTGGGAACGATTGAGCAGCATCCCTGGCATTCGACGACCACGAATCTCGATAAGCCCGATTGGATCGCCATCGACCTCGACCCAAAAAAGGCTCCCTGGGAAAACGTGCTCCAGGTGGCGTTGATTACCAAGGAGGTTTGCGACGCGGTGGGCCTGAATGCGTTTCCCAAGACGTCCGGCTCTTCAGGGATACACATCTATCTGCCGCTGAAGCCGTCGAATAAGTACGAAAGTGTGGCGGAGTTTTCGCGGCTGCTGGCGGCAGAGGTTGCGAGTCGGGCGCCAAAGATCGCCACCGTCGAGCGGACCATTGCGAACCGAAAGAGAGATCAGGTTTACGTTGATTGGATGCAAAATGCGCGCGGCAAAAGTCTGGCGTCGGTCTTCACTGCCAGGGCGAAACCCAAAGCTACAGTTTCAATGCCGCTCACATGGAAACAAATTGAGCAGGGCGTGAAGATTTCCGACTTTACAGTCAAAAACGTTCCCGCCCTGCTCAAGAAAGACGGCGATGCGTGGGCCAGTTTTTTTGAACAGCGCCAGAAGCTAAAACTTCCGTAACGCCACCTGTAATAATCGCTTTGGGCCAAACCCGGGAAAGCGAACCGACTTGCCAGCGTGATAGTCAAACATCAGAGGTGACGGACCGCCGATTTTTCACGCTGCCTTCCAACCGGTAATCACTATTTGATCTGAAATTATCCAAGATCTCCAATCTGAAATTTCCAATTTAAGTTGTCCAAGGTACGAGCTTTTGGATAACCATTTGAAATTTTGGATTCGCAGCTGGTTTATCCAGCGATTCCTGCAGAGTTTCTCCAGCAAAAACCAGATCTTCCTCTTTAAAAATCGCGGCACTAATTTTGCTCGCACTAATAAAAACCATCAATGCGATAACCGGGATCACATTCCTGCAACACAAAGGAGGCCTGGTGATTACAAGCGCCTCATACAAATCTTTCCCTCTCGCGACGGCTCAATCGAGCAAATCAGCCGCCACCTACGACCCTCCCTTTTCAAAACTTCAGGAGGTATTCATGCGCATCCGGATCCGAGTTAGCAGTCCGTTCATCGTCGTACTCGCGGCTGCAATGTTCTTAATGGTAAGTCTGCCCGTGCTGGCACAATCGACGGCGGTATTGCGTGGCACGGTCACAGATCCCGCCGGGGCAGTCATTCCCAACGCAACCATTATTGTGCGCGATCAGGCAACTTCATTGGAACGCACTACACAGACAGATAGTGATGGCAATTATCAGATTGCCGCCCTCCCGGTCGGAACCTACCGTGTCGAAGTCCAGGCGCGTGGATTTCAAGCGGGAGCTGTGGCAGCGCTGGCAGTGGAAGTTGCCCGCACGTTAGTGCAAAACTTCCAGTTGCACGTCGGCGAGCTTTCTCAACAAGTCGTAATCACGTCCGACGCTCCGGTAATCGAATCGGCAACGACGTCCGTGGGCACCGTGATTAACCAACGAACAGTTCAGGAGATTCCACTAAACGGCCGGCACTTTGTCGATCTGGGCCTACTGGTTCCGGGGTCCGTAACTCCGCCGCAGAACGGGTTTCTTACGGCGCCCCTCCGCGGCCAG
Source organism: Pyrinomonadaceae bacterium (assembly GCA_036506215.1). Taxonomy (GTDB): domain Bacteria; phylum Acidobacteriota; class Blastocatellia; order Pyrinomonadales; family Pyrinomonadaceae; genus PSRF01. The sequence goes on from DASXSC010000135.1 coordinate 2,445, forward strand.
GGATCATTTGGCTTGAACACCGCCGGCGGTCGCGAAGATACGGTCAACTTCATGATCAATGGCGTGAATTTGAATGACATGGTGCAAAACCAGATAACGTTCCAACCTTCAATCAACACGGTGCAGGAATTCAAGGTCGATAACTCCACTTTCAGCGCGGAATACGGCCGCAACTCTGGAGCAATCGCTAACATTGCAACTCGTTCGGGGACCAATGACTACCACGGAGAGTTCTTCGAATTCCTGCGCAACAGCGCATTGGACGCAAGGAACTATTTTGAACGTACTCCGCAGCCGGCCCCATTCAAGCGCAATCAATTCGGTTTCAACCTGGGCGGACCGGTGGTTCTGCCTCACGTCGGGGAGGGCGGATCGGTTTTCAGCTACCAGGGAAAAAACAAGACCTTTTTCTTCTTCAGCTATGAAGGCCTGCGCCAGCGTCAGGGACTAACGATTTCCGGCGTTACCGTTCCCACGATCGCACAACGAGCGGCCGTCACTGATGCGGTAATTACCAAACTGCTGCCCTTTATTCCGCTTCCGAATGTCGGGGCTTCCAGTTTCAGCGGCGCCGCCACCGCCCCCGTGAACTTAGACCAGGCGACCGGAGATGTCAGTCACGTCGTCGACAGTAACGACCGGCTGCATGGTTATTACGCCTTCCAGCGAGACGAGCGTGGCGAGCCTACCTTGCAGAACAACAACATTCCCGGGTTTGGCGACACGCGACGGTCTCATCGCCAGATATTCACCTTAAATGAAACCCATACTTTTGGCGCCAGGATGGTGAACGAAGTGCGATTTGGTTTCAACCGCATCCATATCACGTTTACCCCGAATGCAAAGCTCAACCCACTCGACTTCGGAATTAAAGACGGCGTTACAGAGCCAATTGGGCTGCCGCAAATGATAGTGGGTGGTGGCGGTATTAACATGGGCGGACCCGCCAACTTTCCGCAGGGAAGAGCCGATACGACCTTTGTCGTATCGGATACTCTCAACTACCTCCGTGGTAACCACTCGCTTAAGTTTGGAGGCGAGCTGCGCCGTTTCTATAACAACAATACCAACAAAGATACCGGGACATTTAACTTTGCGAACACAGCTGCTTTCCTCACCGATACCGCAAATGGTTTTACGGTAACATTGGCTCAAGCCGGATCAAGCGATGTTTCCACCGCAATCGCACAGGGCGCGTTGGGGTTGTTCGTTCAGGACAACTACAAGATAAGGCCCAACCTCACGCTCGAGCTGGGTTTGCGATACGATTGGCTCATGTCGCCAACGGAGCGATACAATCGCTTTGTTGACTATGTTCCCGGAATCAACTCGCTCGTTAGGGTTAACAACGGCATCGCGCCGGTGTATCACACCAACTGGAAAAACTTTCAACCACGTTTGGGATTCGCCTGGGATCCATTCAAAGATGGGAAGACCTCGGTACGCGGGGCTTATGCGATTCTCTCGGATCAGCCCGTCACCAACCTCGTGACCGGTAATGCAACGAACCCTCCATTTGCCACCACGGTTGCGTTGCCGAATACGGTTCCAACCACCACCATGGCTACAGCGACGAATCCCGGAAATGCCCAACCGGGCACCACAGTTTCACCCAGCTCGTCAGATCCGTTCTTCAACAACGCCTACGTTCAATCATGGAACCTGAACATACAGCGCGAAGTGAGGCCTGGACTGGCGGTGACGGTTGGATACTATGGCTCAAAGGGAACACATTTGCGACTCACGCGAAACTTGAACCAGACGTTCTTGAATTCAGCCCTTGTCGCTACGCGGCCTTTCCCGACTCTTTCCGCAAGCAGCCCGATCGCTCCCGGACTCCCTTTGTTGAATATCACGTTTCGCGAGGGCACTGGCGTTTCAAATTACAATGCCCTGTGGGCCACCGCCAGTAAACGACTCTCGCGAGGCCTGCAGTTTAATACTTCCTACACCTGGTCGAAATCGATTGACTACAACTCACAAAGCTCTCAAGCAGTAACCCTACAGGATAGTTACAATCTGCGGGGTGATCGTGGATTGTCAGACTTCGATGCGCGGCACAGATTCGTCGTGAGTGGTCTCTATGAGCTGCCCTTTCACGGCAACCAACTAACGGAAGGCTGGCAGCTCTCGTTAATCACACAATCGCAGAGCGGAAATCCCGTGACTCTCCTTGCCGGCAACGCCGCGGCCATCGGTACCACAATACAAGGCGCAAATGCCAACTCGCTAACGGGTCTCGCGACGCTCCGGCCAGATATCGCAGGGCCGATTACCATCTCACGGACACCTGCAACGGGCATTATCGGCGTGCAGTGGTTTTCGGGGGCGGTATGCGATCCGCGCCCCGGCGGCAATTGCCCGAGCGGTGCGGCGGTTATCTTACCTGTAACTGCTGTCGGCGGAAGGACCATCTACCACTTTGGTAGCCTCGGTCGAAACACCATTATCGGTCCCAGATTCAACAACACCGACTTCTCTGTCATTAAGAGGACGAAGCTTGGTGAGAATAAGCTAATAGAGTTCCGCGCTGAGCTCTTTGATCTTTTTAACCATGCAAACTTCGGCCAGCCAGGACGTACAGCGCAAGTGGGAAGCACCGCGTTTGGAGTGATCACCAACACACGCTTTCCCACTGGCGATTCGGGATCGTCAAGACAAATTCAATTCGCCCTGAAATTCAAGTATTAGGTCAGATTGATTTGCGCTGACTTCAGACGCACCGGTCAGAAATGGCCGGTGCGTTTTGATTGAAAGCCGCCCCAGTTGGTGGAAATGAATGTGGGCCGGATTGTGGCTTCGCTGCCTCACACCGTGGAAGTGAATTTGCGCGGCCACCAGCTTTGCGCTTTAGTCCAGCGCAGCGGAAGCGGCCTCGATCGCACTGGATGAAGAAGTTAATTGATGCAATTGGCTGGCGTCGACTAGGTTGAGGCCCTTCTCGCGTACGTTCTTAAAGCCGGGAACAATATCGGCCTCAAAGGGACGCATGCCATTGGGATTTCGCTTGTGGCCGGTGAAGTCCAGATAGAGATGATTGCGCAGGAACCTATCTGGTACCCCGGCAAAACGCGCAATCGGATACTTGATCACCTCGCCAAACAATCTCTTACCCATCTTGCTGTAATAAATTGGCACGCCGAGTGAAAACTTCGCATTAACTCGACCGCCGCCTTTCCAGAATTCGAGATTGTATCTCCAGCAGGTAAAGAAAAACTCCCACTGTAAGTCGGTCATATCTATTAATTTCGCGCTGGCCTGCTTTTGCATGCGCGTGTCTTCCAGCGGAACAAAGAAAGTTGGCACAAACGTGCCCTTGGCGTCGCGCAAATCATAAAGCAAATCGAGTGACTGCTTCGTGTCTTCCTCAGTTTCTCCAGGAAGACCAATGATGAAGGTGCAGAATGGAAACACGTTATGGCGGTTCAGAATTTCCATGCCTTTCAGTATAACGTCACGCCACTGGTTAGCCTTGTATGGATACGCCTTCCCTTTCATGTAGGTATCGAAGAGGCGGGCACTCCCCGTCTCCAGGCCAATGATCGGATCGGCAGCACGTTTGTCAGGATGGGTCGAGTATTTATGCTGCACGTGCGAGTGGGGAACAATCAAAGGCGCCAGACGCTCAATAATGGAAGGGTCTTTGACTACTGGAGCCATCGTGATGTGCGAAGTTTGAATGATTTCAATTCCGGGGACGCTGATGATGCCCTTGAAGAGCCTTTCCAGAGCCGGCACGTTGGTTTCGAAGTTTGGCATCTGCTCGTAGAGAAACATATCTTCAGAGGCGAGTAGAATCTCGTTCGCGCCTTCGCGAGCATTCACCCTTACGCTTTCCAGAATGTGTTCCAACGGAAACGAGCGCCCAACCTTTGTTGCCGGTCCACAGAACTGGCAGCCGCGTCCGCAACCGCGTGTGATCTCAACCACTCCAAACGTCGACCGATGACGGACCACCGGAATCTCTTCAACGGTTGCTTGCATCTCCTTGGGAATCTTAATGATTCTCGGCAACGACGGATCGCCCTGCATGATGCGCGCGAAGAGATCATTGAAAACGCGTTCGATCTCGCCGTCGATTAGGTAGTCAATCTTAAACTCATCAAGACGATTCGCCTTTTCCAGTTGCCAGGCGCCGGGGCCGCCAACAACAATCTTTGGCTGGTATTTCCTGATCACCGGATGGGTGACGATCTTAAGGAATTCAGCCGCGTTAAGCGGCATCAGGTTTTCGCCAAAGAGCTTAGCGTAAATGTCGGTCGCGTAGGAGATGCCCAGCGGGTTATGCGCATGAATCGCCAGTAGCTTGGTTTCAGGGCCAACAAATTTCTCAAGGTTATTGACGTAACAAGTGACAACGTCCTCTTCCGGGTATTTTCGCAGCAGCAACGTCTCGACCATGCGTAGGCCATTGGGCACATACTTGGCCCGGCCATCCGGCCATGATTCGTTCGCAAACGAAACCTTATTGAAAATCGTGTTGCTGAGCTTAACCGGGACGGCGGCAGACATCATCTGTTGCCAGATGCTATGCCGCCACTCGCTCGCTTCGGTGGACGAAGCCGTAAGGACGATTAGCGGTGAAGCCACGGGCAAGCCTCCTCGTGATTTATGGAAACTCAGCTGATTAGTTGACCATAAGACTCGTTGCCAAAGAATCGCTGGAATGCAATCAAGCAAGTCGTCGGATTCTAGCATCAGCAAGTAGAGTTGCCAATGAGTCTTCAAAAGTGGCACGAATGCAGTTTAGAGTTATCAAGCTTTTGGCTTGCGTGTCGGAGCGGCAGCCTAGAGGCTACCATCCCCAGGCGGGCTGCGGCGTTACCCGGGCTGAACTCTGAACTTCCCGCTTGAAACTGCACAGTACCTCAAAAGTTGGACTGGCAAAGGCGAGGAAAACTGGAAGGTATCGGTCCGAGGACCTTTTAGTTGTTTGAAATACGGGTTTGGAGGTCTCCAGAATAGGCATTCATCTCAAGACTGCAGACTGTTCGTTCGCCACCTTTTGCAAAGGTCATTCGCAGCTTCGGCCCAGATCGGAAATTGGAAAGTAAATCCAGACTCTAGCAGCCGGCCTGGTATAACCCGACGGCTTTTGAGCATGAGTTCCGTCTCACTGCGAAGCACGAATGCTCCCACCTCCAACATCCACTCTGTTGCCGGAAGACCAAACGGTATGCCCCACGCTTTTCGCAAACCTTGCATAAACTCGGAGTTGGGTAAGGGATTTGGTGAGGCGAGGTTAACCGGCCCTTCGAGGTCCTCATGCTGAATTAGCCACTCTACAGATCGCACAAAGTCCTGGTCATGAATCCAGGAGACATACTCTTTTCCATCACCAAAGCGACCGCCAAGTCCGAACCGCACTAATCGCAAAAGCATATCGAATGGGCCGGCCGAGCTGGGACTCATCACAATCGCCGAGCGCATCAGCACCTTGCGCGTGTTCGGCGTGGCTGCTGCGTTGAGTTCGCGTTCCCACTTTTTCACGACGTCGATGCTAAAACGCCAGGTGTCCGGTGCCCCGGCTTCCGACCCACCGATTATACCAGTTGCTTCGTCGTTGGGTGCGTTGTAGCGATGAGCGTAGAGCGTCGCCGTACTGGCTTGCAGCCAAACACGCGGGGCGTTGATCGTCTGAGCAATAGCCTGTCCGACAATGCGCGTTGATTTCAGACGCGACTCAATAATGATCCTGCGATTCTCTTTAGTGTAACGACAGTTCACACTCTGGCCGGCTAAATTGATGATCACATCTGCGTCTTCAAATTCAGACGTCCAGTCGCCCAGCGTCTCACCATCCCATTGCACCAGGCGCCAGGGCAGTGCATTAGTCGCATTTCTACTGAGAACGACGACGTCATCGCCACGTTCATGAAACGCGCGGGCCAGAACCGTGCCCACTTGTCCGGAACCGCCCGGGATTACAACTTTCATTGAGCCTCGCTTTCTGCTTCATTGTCGTCGTCACTTGAACTGGGGGTGAGATCGTCCCGCAACTCAGCGACGAGCGCTAAAGCTTTCTTGCGCACCGGCCGCATGAGTGGATTGCTGGCCAGCGAGATTAGCTTGTCTAAAAGATCGACCGTCTGGTCGATGAGCCGGAAGGTTCGCGCGCGCTTGCGTGAAGTGTCGTGAATCCAAAAGAGGATGATCCCCATGTGATAAAGCCATAGCAGGTAAGGCAGCTCCGCTCGCAGATCATCAGGGATGCGAGCTTTCGAATCTGCCACCAAGTCTTCGAAGAGCTTAATACTGTCACGTCGCACTGGCTCCGCCGCATGGGCAAACGGATTCAGCGGACTATGCGGATCGGCGGCCGTCTGGAAAAGTACGCCGGCAAATTCATGATACGGCTCAAGGGTGTCGATCTTGAGCCGCATCACGGAAAGCAGGCGTGCTTTCAAGGATGATTCTCTTCGCAACACTGGCAGCGAGGCCTGCAGGTGGTTTTCGTGGGTGCTGTGATAAAAGGATTGGATGAGGTGATCCTTCGAGCCGAAGTAATGATAGGCATTGCCGAGCGAGACGCCCGCCTTGTCGGCAATGGCGCGCATGGTTGTATTTTGGTAGCCACGCTCGTGAAGCATCTCCAAAGCGGTATTCAGGATAAGGGCTTTGGTTTGTTCACCCTTCGCCGTCTTCGTCGCTGTAGATTTTTTCCCAGACTTCATTTCTTTACCTCGCCAAATCGGCAATGCGACTGATCTGGTATCGATGCCGCGAGATCAGCGAGACAACTCGCCGGGTGGTCGGCAACAACTCGGGCGAGGCGAGCCGGTAGGACCATTCGCGATATCGGCAAAGCGCCCACAGCACCATGAGCCACGCCTTTGGGCCGAAATACACCGCGCCCTCATTGGTGATAACCGTCAGGTCGTTCGAGGTTGGATCATGGTCGAGATGAGGAAAGCAACGTTGTGCTTCATCAGACTTGACCGGCACAAGAATCAGAGGAACAAACTTGGGTTGCTCCTCGAGCCATTCGTGCACTCTCCGGCACAACCCGCAAAGGGGATCATAGAGTACGGTGAGCGATAACATGGCTCAGGCCTCCCGCACTGCGGTGAAAGCGTCTGGCGCGACCGGCGGCGGCGCGTTGCGCAGTGTTGCCCGGCGTCGCATGCGACTGAAGATAAAGAGATTGAAGAAGTGCATTGCTCCCAGAACGAGCAGCACCATTCCCACCTTCACAGACAACGCTTCGATACCCTCTTGCGCCGACGCCAGGTTGTAACCGAGCTTGAGGGCCAGACTGACGTATCCCAGATTAATCAGGTAAAAGCCGACGACCAGCAGGTGATTTACCGAATCCGCGAGCGGCTCATTACCATGAAATACATCCACCAAAAACACACGGCCATTCTGGTGCAGCGTATGTGCCACCCAGATCGTCAAGGCAATGCTTATGGCCAGATAAACAAGGTAAGTGATGATCTCAACCGGCATTTTCAGCCTCCTTCTTCCGAACAACGCTCGGAATTGAACGCGTTCAATTTGAACCATACTCCCTTCAGAATGGGCTGTCAAGAAGTTTTTTGAACGAGTTCAAAAACTGGGCTTAGTGCTGGTGTGTTCGGCGCAGGCTGGGCCGGGCAAACTGACTCTTGAGGTGTGAAGTTGTTTACTGGGAAGGCGGACCGAGGCGTGAGCGAACCTAAAAGTGCCTGTCAGAAGGCTTGCCACGAGCTCGCTTTCGCTTTCGATCGCGCTTTCTTTCCTCAACTCCCTTTAGCGAGGCTAGCGGCCAAAGTTTGTGCTCCACTTCGGCTAAGCCCGCTTCGGTGACTGCCAGCAACACTTCTTCTGAAGACTTATAAGCAGGGGCGGCTTCGTCAAGAGGCACATGACCATCAATGTTCACCAGAATCCCGGCGGCCGCATATTGTTCGTCAATTTGTCTCTGCGAGAGTGTGCGCGAGGCCTGTCCACGAGAGAGTCTGCGACCGGCGCCGTGGTTGACTGAGAAACCACTCTTAACCGCGCCGGCAAGGGGACGCAGGATGTAGCTGTAGTCTTTGTTGCTTCCGGGTATCAACACTGGATGGCCTGACTCTTCCCAGGCAGTTCCCTTGAGGAAGGGATGGCCGGCTGGGAAAGCACGCGTGGCGCCTTTGCGATGGACCCAGACGTCGCCGAAGTCCGGGAACCATTCTTTCTGGACCAGGTTATGACTAATCTCGTAGATCAACTCGAGGTCGGCGCGAAAAACTTCGCGGAACGCTTCAGCTACCTGTTCAAAAATGATCAGGCGATTGAGAATCGCGAAGTTGCCGCCTGCGGCAACAGCATTTAGATACTCATGGTAATGGCGCGAGTCTGGTATGAAGTATCCCAGATCAATGTCCGTAACTGCGTCGGGTCTTTCTGCGCGCGCCATCTCGAAGTAGTTCGTTGCCAACCCGTGGCCGAAGCCCCGACTTCCCGTGTGCACCTGAACGAAGAGCGTGCCGGTCATCTCAGAACGCTGTAGTTCGATGAAATGATTGCCCCCGCCCAGACTGCCAAGCTGGTCGATACCGCGTTCCGGTTTTCCTTTGCCACCCCAGGGAATGTCCCAGTCGTCGCTTACCGGAATGCAGTGCCGCTCGGCGCGGCCGCGGTCGAATGAGGCGCCATACTTTTCCACGTAGTATTCAGCGCCGCCGCGGACGAGGTTGTTGAATTCGTTTTCGGAAAGATGGCCCAATCGCTCGCTCTTGCCACCTGCACCCATCTGCACTCGGTCCATCACGGCGCGATTAAATTTTAATTTCTTTTCCGGCGTAGCCTCTTCGGCTGGGACTTCAGATCTCGCGCTCATCATGCCGCAACCTATGTCGTAGCCCACCGGTCCCATCGCCACAGCTCCACTGCTTGCGTCGGTGAGAATCACGCAACCCACCGGTACTCCGTAGCCGTAGTGAACGTCCGGCGTGATGACCACCAATTTGACGCCGGGAAACCGTGTGGCATTGACGATCTGCCGGTATAGATTATCTTCCGCACTGTTTAGCAACGACTCGGTGAGAAACAGGCGCACGGGTACGTCCCCGATGTCTTCAGTCTGGAGCGTGTAGTAGCCATCACCGCTCGGCAAAGCAAACGATTTCCAGTTTGCCGCGTTCTCCAGAGTCCTGGCATTCCTGTGGGCCTTGTGTGCTTTCAGATCTATTCCAGGTTTGGTCATTCTCAAAAACCCTTTTTCGAACCTTTCAGCGCGCTTGTGTTGCCGAGAATGTGCTTTCCTAAGTGTTCGCGTTCTGCCCTAAGACTGCAGTAGCTACCTTGGTAGCTATCTCCTCGGCGCTCTCGTTCTCAAAGACAGCAATCCTAGCGTCTGCCAATGCATAGAGGGGACGACGAGCGGCGTAGAGTGTTTGCGCCAGCTTGCGGGAACGCGCCAAAGGCCGCGCTTGACGGCCAGCCTCAATCCTTTTCCAGCAAAGCTCAAACGGCGCGTCCAGCCAGACGGTGAACGCTCCATGCTCCAAAATCATTTGGCGATTCTCTGCGATCGTCCAGGCGCCTCCGCCCACGGAAAGAACGCCCGCCGATGCTTCCCTCAAGACTTCGCCCAATATTTTCGTCTCGATCAGGCGAAATGCTACTTCGCCGTCCTGCTCAATTATCTCCTTCGGGCCCCGTGTTTCACGTTGAGTGATTAGATCATCCAGATCGATCGCCTGACAATTGAGCCGACGCGCGAGTCCCTGCGCAACTGTGGTCTTCCCAGTACCCATGAAGCCCATAATGACGATTTGCTGATTGTTCATGAGTCGCCGCCGTGTATCTTCTGCAAGCCGCTCACAAATCGACGGCTATCATCTTCCATAACTAATCAGCCAGGCGAAGCCTTCGGTTAGACATTGTCAACCTCTCGAAACAGAAGCGTTGGGTTTAGTGCTCGTGGCAACTGCGACCCACTGGCTACCGAGTCTCTACCGCCTGGCGGTACTGACCTCATCGCACCCGCATGTTGTTAATTTGCGCATCGTTCAAACCTCATCAGTATCCCGTTGCACCGAGACTATCGAAAGACTACTAACGGGTCCAATACTAATGGATTCTGCTTCTGTACCCTTCTTGACACGCGACACGCCCGCGTGTTAAACCCTCGACCTCCGTAGCTTTTGGAGTTCGAAAGGCCGAGACCCACACACACCGGGGTTCGCAGGCGGACAGCCCGGCTGGGGTGGTAGTGGCTCTTGGAACAGCCATGTCTTAATTGTGACACTTGATGTGACCCTAGAGACGACTGAACTCAGATTCCCCAGCCGTATAGAGGCTATTGATAAAGCCTCCGTTGCAGTTGCTGAATTCATGAATCGCCTCGGGATTGGAGAGGATATCGCCTTCGGAGTAGATATGGCAGTCCGGGAAGCGGTAACCAACGCCGTGATTCATGGGAACAAACTCGATGACGCTAAAGAGGTTGCGGTAAAATTAAAAAATACTCCGAAAGCCTTTGAAATCAGCGTGCATGATCAGGGAGCGGGGTTCAATCCCAATGCAGTTCCCGATCCAACCACAGACGAGAACATTCTGAAGCCCTCAGGACGTGGCATCTTTTTCATGCGTAACTTCATGGACGAGGTGGAATGGTCAGCTGATCCAAAAGGTGGTACTCGCGTGCGCATGATCAAGAAACTATGAAGCATTCCAACATGCGGTTTGCGATTCTAATTCTGGCTCAGCCCCGAGACAGAGTCGATCGAGAATCAAAAATCCAGGGTCGCAAATCTTAAAGGAGATTCAGAAAATGGCAGAGTTAAATATTTCCGAGCGTCAGGTTGGAGATGTCACCACACTGGATATGGATGGCAAGATAACCATCGGCGAAGGTAGCGTCGCCCTACGCACCGCGATTCGTCGTTTGCTCGAGGAAGGCAAGAAAAAGATTCTTCTGAATCTTGCCAAGGTCGGCTACATCGATTCCAGCGGCATTGGAGAATTAGTTTCCAGCTATACCGCGATTGGTAAGGAGGGCGGCCAGTTGAAGCTTCTCAACCTTACAGAGAAACTGCAGGATCTGTTGACGATTACGAAACTGCTGACCGTTTTCGACGTTTATGAGAGCGAAGAAGAGGCGCTCGCCAGCTTCATATAGGCAGACCGTGGCCGCCCCTCCGACAAACTTAGTTTGTCGTCCTGAGGCCAGTGGCAAGTTCGACGACAGACGGAAGTTTGTCGGATCACTCAAAGGGAGATAAAAGATGGCAGAACTCGATCTTAATGAGCGTCAGGCAGGTGATGTAACGATCCTCGACTTGAGTGGGTCGGTGAGAATGGGTGAAGGCGCCGTAGCTCTCCGTAATTCCATTCGCCGTCTCATCGACGGAGGCAATAAGAAGATTCTTCTTAATCTCGGCGGCGTGAAGAATATCGACTCCAGTGGGATTGGCGAACTGATAGCGAACTATACGACCCTCAGCCGCGATGGCGGGCAACTCAAACTCTTGAATCTTACCGAGAAGATTCAGAATCTTCTGGTCATCACCAAACTCCTGACCGTATTCGACTCGTACGACAACGAAGCGGAGGCCCTGAATAGCTTCAAATAGGTAGGACAGGCATTCCTGCCTGTCCATCCGCAGAGAAACAAAAAATGACAGGCAGGAATGCCTGTCCGACAAAATGTTTGGTGCCACTTTTCGCCGCTTGCTCACGCTGGATGATCCACCGGAGCGAACGGCGCTTGCTTTTTCGATTGGAGTTTTCATTGCCTTCTCGCCCTTCCTCGGGTTTCATACAATCCTGGCAACGTTGATTGCCTTTCTCTTTCGTTTCAACAAAATCGCCATTTACACTGGCACCTTCATAAATAATCCCTTTCTAACGCTCGTTCCCATCATCATTGCCTCCTACGCGATTGGCGCGTTTTTGCTGGGGCGGCCACTGCGGATCTCCGCCGCCGGTATCGAACTACTGAAGAACCCTCACCTTTTGACGGCCGATTACTATCGCAAGCTATTCCGCGAAAGTTGGGACATCGTTTGGCCTTTTACGGTTGGCGGGATGGTGCTATCGGTGGTTTGTTCGCTTGTTGCTTATCCAGTAACATCGTGGCTGTTGCGCGCTCGTCAGCGCTCGAAAGCGGCGAATTAATTTGCTTCCAGGGCTTCTAGAATGGCATCCGTTTCGCCCGCGCTGCGCATCTGCAAGATCTCTGATAAAAACCGCAAAACGCCAAACCGGGAACGCGATTCATTAAAACAAAGCGGGTTTATGAACAAGATTATTTCACTAACGATTTTTTTGGCGCTCGCTTGCATAACGACTTATTCGCAAACGACTGCCGCATCGCCGGGCCAGCCCAGCGGGAGTGCCCGTCACCCAACTCAGGCTTCGCCACGCGCGCAACCATCACCACAGGTGCAGCAACGACAACCCTCAGGCTTTGATCTTTCTGATTACGGCGTAAGCTTCCAGATTGAGCCGCGACTAATAATAATGATGGCCGCACTCGAAGCTGCCGGTTTTGATCCCGAAACAGCCGGTGCGGAGCCCTCCGTGTTTCGCGCGCTAGTTAGAAAAGATCTCACAGACCTGGATCCCGATCTGCGCAACCGCTTACGTACATTTTATGAACGCAACAAACTGCCCGCTCCAGCCACTGCCGCCGACCAAGCGGCGCGTTATGTTTCGCTCGCATTTGCGCTGGGACCACCGCCGACGCTCGAGGCTCCCGCGCGATCTGAAGGTTTGCCTGATAGTTTGCTCGAGGTGCTCGACTTTGCACCTTTGGTTCAGGAGTTTTATCGCCGCTCGAAGATTGAAGATCACCTCCTCAACTACACGCGTGCTTATCAGGCTGAAGGCGACCGGCTGCGCAAGCCAACTGCGGAAATGGTTCGCGCTCTTTTGTCGTATTTGCATACGCGCCCGATCACAGTTTCCCTGGAGCGCGTTGCAGTCAAGTCAACAACGGGAGGGAAGAAAAAGGACGCGCCTAAAACCTTCACTACCCGTGAACATCAACGCCAGTTTTTTATTGTCACCGACCTGCTCGGCGTGCCAGGGACGATTAACTTTCGTGTGATTGGCGACGAATACTACGCCGTGCTCCCGGAGGGAACGGACCCCGCTGCTTCTGAATTGCGACGGGGTTACCTGCAATATGTAGTTGATCCGCTGGTGTTGCGATTCAATCGTGAGATTGCCGCGCGACGCGATCAAATCAGACAGCTACTGGCGGAACGCGAGAGAGCCGGCGCGAGCACAGCGCGTGACAACGTCGTACCCGAGAATCCCGTGACTCCTGACGTTTTCCTGGCAGTTTCGCGTTCGTTGGTGGCCGCGGCCGACGCTCGCTACGATGAGGTAAGAAAACTCGAGGCTCTTGGTCGTGAGGCTCGTGCCAGGCTCGGGGGTGCAAAGGATGAAGCGTCGCGTCAGGCAATCGCAAAGGAGTTTCAGGCCGGCAAGAGTGTGTTGGAAGACGAGACCGTAGCGCGCCTGGCGGACGATTACGAGCGAGGCGCCATACTCGCCTTCTTTTTCGCGGAGCAGTTGAAAGGAATCGAAAGCTCCGGTTTCGACGTAGCTGGATTTTTTGCCGACATGATCAATTCGTTCGACGCCGCACGCGAAGCCCGCCGATTAACGGAGAATGATGACGCGCGCCGGCGGGCCCTGGCTGCACGGCAAGCGCGCCTCGCCGCCAGGCGGACTGAATTGGAGACGCCCATTTATTCTGCAGCCGATGCGACACGGGCTGCGGGGTTGGTTAAGAAGCTTGCGGACATCGAGCAGGCACTTCGTCTCAAGGACTACAACAATGCGGAGTCGCGGCTGAAAGATTTGTTGAAAGAGTATTCCGGCGAACCGCGAATATTCTTCGCGCTCGCGCAAACCGCAAGCCTTGCTGCGGCTGATGCGATCGATGAAGAGGTGCAGGCGGAGCGCCTGAATCGGGCGCTGGGCAACTACCGTCTCGCGCTGGCAGCTTCGTCTCCGGAAACTGATCGCGCCCTTATCTCCCGCGCTCATGAAGCCATGGGAAGAATCCACGCCTTTCTCGAAAATACCGGCGAAGCTACAAAAGAGTTTGATGAGGCAATCCGAATTGGTGATGTCCCCGGTGGAGCTTACAAAGATGCCGTCGAAGGTAAGAGGAAACTCGCCCCACCAAAATAAGTAGGACAGGCATTCCTGCCTGTCCTTAGTTCTAACTACTAACAAGAACCGTCGTTCGTTTCCAGGAAGACGGAAGTCAGGTGTCGCAGAGGCAAGCACGCCTGCTCGACTGATTATATCGGCTGCGACGGGGACGTTTTGATGACCCTTACTTTCGGCGTTTTGGGAATAACGATTCTAATCTCGGGAATGACTGGCAACTCGATCTGCGGCATCGAGATCTCGACGGCCGGAATCGTTGGTAGCGCAATACTCGGGATCACCACCCGACCTTCAGCGGCGCCCTTCCTGATCGCATCGCGTATTTGCTCTCGGATGACTCGGTTATTCGCAACGCGTCCCGGCCGGAGTATCTGACTCTCGGCTTTCTCAGGGGTGACTTTGATTGTCCGCTGCTTCCTGTCGCGTATTACTTCCAGCGTTACATCGCCGTCTTTATTCTTATTGATTCCCCGCGCCAGGTCGCCTGCCCCTTCAACCTTTTCGCCGTCGATTGCGGTGATGACGTCGCCGGCTTTCAATCCAGCCTTCGCTGCCGGACTATTCTCTGTAACAGAAGTAACCAGCACACCCTTGCCATCTCCGATGCCAAAATATTCGGCTAGCTGCTTGGTTAATTGCATCGTGCTGACGCCGATGCGGCGGTGATTGCCAAATGCGTAAATCATTCCATCTTTGTCCGGGCCCTGTCCTTGCCACCTCCAAACATCTGCCCCTGGCGGCATGGCCTTTTCCAGATCCTGCAATCTATCCAACCCTTGTAATTTATCGAGTCCTTCCAGTTTATCCAGGCCTTTGAAGTGCTCGAAAGCATTGATCGAATCGTTGCGCTTGCCGATAGTGACGGCAACTTCCTGTTCACTGCCGCCGCGACTAATGCCAAGCTTTACGGTTTGATCAGGTGCAACTTCCGAAACGAGGCGGTTGAGTTTGCGAACACTGGTAACACTGTCGCCCTCAAACCGCAGAATAACATCGTCCTTTTTCAGCCCCGCTTTTTCCGCCGGGCTGTCTTTGACTACCTGCGTGATGGCGACCCCGCGAGCTTCGCGCATCCCATAGCGAGCCATGTTTTCCTTGTTGATGTCTTCCGCGTAAACACCGAGAAAACTGCCGCCTTCAATGAAAAACGAAAAGGCCTGGGGGGCCTCACGTGGCGTGCTCGGCGTTAGCGGTACGGGCGTGGGCGGCGCGGGGGCGGTTTGTTGCGCCAGCGCAATACCACCAGTTAAAAGTAGGGAAACCAGGAAATAAAAGGCATTCTTAAGGTTCATGACAGAGAGAGTCCTCCGGATAGATTTTGTGGCTTACACGCAGGGGGCGGGGCTCGGGTTCCAAAAAGACTACTGACAGAGAACAGGCAAGGGAAAAGGGGAGGGTAAGTAAAAAGGCAATACTGTTCTGCCTGAGGTAACATTTTGCCTCGTTCCTCTTCGCATTGATCCTTTATCCGTTCCCGCGTTCCTCGCTTGCCCTCTCCCTCTAATGCGCCGCGATTCGCCGGTAGACTTCTTTCCCATCAGCGACCTCGACTTCTATTTTTCCTTCAGAATGCGCCAGGTCAAGATGCGCCACCGCCTCCGAAACAGCCAGGAATCGATGGACATCATCGGCACCTGGAAACATCTCCCGCGCGATCTCCCATGCGCTTGCGCCGCTTTTCGGCAGGAGGCGAATCACCTCCGCTTGACGATCTCGGATTGCTCGAAAATAACGATTGAATAGTTCTTCAAAGTCGTGCACGGGCTCCCCGTGGCCGCCGTGGACGAGAGTGGGAGCGAAGGTACGTAATCGCGCGAGGCTGACTAAATACTCAGCGAGAGAAGCAAAGCGTTTGGCAGGATCGATGGGATCCGGAGAAAGAACTGGATTTGGCGTAATGCGTTTGAGCACACAATCGCCGGCTATTACAGTGCGGTCCGCTTCGCGCACGAACGAACATGAGCCGGGTGTGTGGCCAGGCGTATGCACAATGCGTAGAGTACCGGTTTCAAATTCAAGCTCTGCTTCATCACGCAGTTCGCTGTATTCGTCTGTCTCGAATGAGTCGGCATACTGTCGCACGCCCTCGTACATCTTCCGCATGGTCTCGATCTCTTCGGGCGACACACCGGCACGCACGAGAAGGGTTCGATGCTCTTCATACTCGAGCCTGCCGATGCGATGTCCAGTTTCCCAGGCATGCACCAGCACCTCAGCGTTCTTCGCTTCATCACGGACCGAGCGCGCCAGGCCACAGTGATCCTCGTGCGCATGCGTGAGGACGATGCGCCGAATGTCGGAGACGCGCAGGCGCGCCTTTCGCAGGCCTTCATGGAGGGCCTCATTCGCTGCTTTAGTTTTCGGACCAGTATCAATAAGGGTGATGGGATCTTCCGCGATCAAGTAGACATTAACCGGGCCAATATAGAACGGCGTGGGAAGCGAGATGGGGATGATGCGCATGTTGTTTATGGTCTTGCTTCAGTCAGCGATTGGTGGCGGTGATTCTACATGCAAATTCTCTTTTACTGGACCGTTAGTCATCGAAGAGGAGATCGGACTTGAGATCAACCCAGGAGTGGATAGCTTTTATCCGTTGATTGACTCTCCCAGGAGGTTGTATGAAGTATTCACGCTTCGAAGAGCTACCGGTTTGAAAGATGCAATTGAGTTAGCGGTTAGAGTGTTTGCGTTGACTGCGCTGCCCGTATTCAGGCGTTACCCCAGTGTGCGAGATCAAATTGAGCGTTCATCAATGTCAATATCAAACAATGTCGCAGAAGGCTTTGAAAGGGGAACCACTCAGGAAACGCTGACTTTTCTGTACATCGCGCGTGGGTCATCAGGCGAAACCCGGTCAGTCTTGTGTCTCTGCGAGCGCTTACCCGGCCTTGGCGATCTCAAATCTGAGATCTCAGATCTCAGATCTCAAAAGGTTCCATGATGTTGTGAGCCCTCAAAGAAAAATGGGAGGGCCTAGTAAACGTACTTATTCGCTTCGATCATCACGTCTGCGATGCGCTGGCGCGCGGCGATTGTGTTCACCGGAGTCAGTTTCGTGAAGCGCCTGAGAGCCGCCAAAAGAGTACGCAGCTCATCGCCTTCTGCCATCCCTGCAAGCGTGTTCTTGGCGCGGGCTTCTATACGCTCCACCGCGTCGTTGCAGAAGACTCGCGTCATGTCGATGTATCTCGCCGCTGCCTCTTCGCCCTGCGAGGCCGCAAGCTTCTGAGCGCGCAGGATTGCCGACTCCATTGCGTATGCATCCATGATCACATCCGCGATCCCAATAAGAATTTCCTGCTGGTCTCCCAGAGTCATCATGTATTTTTGCGCGGCAGTGCCAAGGGTCATCAGCCCCACCTTCTTAGCGTTCTTTGCGAGCTTCTGCTCCGCCGCCAACAGCGTTTCGTCATCGTCAAAGCCAGCGATCTGCGGCGTTAGTATTTCGTCCATCAACGCCTGTGCCGCAGGCAGTAGCGCCAGTTTGCCGCTGAGGGCACTCTTCATCAGGCGGCCCGGAATCAACATGCGATTGATTTCGTTGGTGCCTTCAAAGATGCGGTTAATGCGCGAGTCCCGATAAGCGCGTTCCGCTGGGTAGTCGGCGGAATAGCCGTAGCCGCCGTAGATTTGAACCATCTCATCGGCAAGATAGTCGCAATATTCAGAGAGCGCCACTTTGATGATCGAACACTCCGCGGAGTACTCCTCAATCGCGCGCATCTTGGCATCCGGGTCAGTCGTATCACCGATCGCAGCTTCAATCATCCCCAGCGTGCGATAGATCATCGACTCGCCTACCCAGGTGCGAATCGCCATCTCGGCCAGCTTCGACTTGATCGCCCCGAATGACGAAATTGATTTACCAAACTGCTGGCGCTCGTTCGCGTAACGAATTGATTCGTGCAAAATCAGTTTCATGCCGCCGATACACATGGCGCCGAGTTTGAAGCGCCCGATGTTGAGAGTGTTAAAGGCGATCTTGTGACCTTTGCCTACCTCTCCCAGCAGATTCTCCAGGGGCGCTTTCGCATCCGACAGCACTAGTGGCGTCGTGCTCGATCCCTTGATGCCCATCTTGTGCTCTTCCGCTCCGGGTGACAGACCTTCCTGTCGTTCAACAATGAACGCAGAAAATTTGTCGCCATCAACTTTCGCGAACACGATGAAGATGTCGGCAAAGCCGCCGTTGGTAATGAACATCTTCTCGCCATTGAGAACATAATGCGTGCCGTCGGCGCTCAGTCGCGCAGTTGCCTTGGCCGCCATCGCGTCGGAGCCTGACCCTGCTTCCGTCAGCGCGTAGGCGGTGATTATTTCGCCGGAAGCAATCTTCGGCAGATACTTTTGTTTTGCTGCTTCAGTGCCGAAATAAATGATCGGCAACAAACCGATGCCACTCTCGGCGCCAAGCGTGGTGGCAAACGAAGCGCAGCGGCCGATGTTCTCGCCTACCAGCGCGCCGCTCGTTTGATCGAGACCAAGTCCGCCGTACGCTTCGGGAATGTTTGCGCCAATCAATCCGAGATCGGCAGCTTTGCTGACCAACTCGCGCGCCAACTTCCAGTCATGACTTTCCAGCTCGTCGAGACGGGGAATAACTTCGTTATCAATGAACTGGCGCGTCGTCTCGGCAATCATGCGGTGTTCTTCAGTGAAGTCTTCGGGGGTGAAGATCTCGTCTGGCGTGCGATCTCCGATCATGAACTCACCACCCTGAATCAGTTGCTTTCGTTCGACTACGGCTGCCATATCTTTGTTCCTTTCAAAATGGGGACACTAAATCAACCCTGATCCAACTGCTTTCTGATTTCTTCAGGCATGAGGTCCTTCAAATCAGGGTATGCTTCAGAAATTCTAATCAAGTCAAGCTCGTCTTTCTTGCGCTTACTTAGTCTTCGTCTTTCATCGCTCCAGGCCCAGATCTTTCCTCGCACTATGTTTACCAGAGAGGCAACCGGCACTGGTTGACCCAGCACCTCCCGAATTGCCGTGTCGTTCACAAACTGCTGGTAGCGAGGATCGAGGCTAAACTGAATGCGCAGATCGCTTCTTGGCATCCTTGCATTGAGCGAGTGCGGAAACTCTTCAACTGAGAAGCCTGCGGTGATTAATTCTTCCTTGATTGTCGGCAATTCTGAGGCGGTTACAACAATGTCGGCGTCCAGCGTGTAAACGGGCTCGACATAACAGTTAACCGCAAGTCCACCGATCAGACACCAGGCTCCCGTGCGATCCAGGATGCCGACGAGAGTAGCGAAGTCACTACTTCCGCTGCCGGTTATTGATTCAAAAACTTCGGATGCCGTCATTGGATTCTTTCGGCGTGACGTATGCTTTGCGTACTGCTTGCTGCTTCCGCTTATAGTCTTTCGAATATTCCGGCAGCGCCCATGCCGCCACCAACGCACATCGTCACCATTCCATAGCGCCCGTTGCGTCGCTCCAGCTCGCGCAAGATGCTGGCTGTTAACTTAGCGCCGGTGCACCCGAGCGGGTGGCCCAAAGCGATGGCGCCGCCGTTTACGTTTACCTTATCAATGTCGAGGCCAAGCGTATTGATGACGGCAAGCGATTGGGCGGCGAACGCTTCGTTGAGCTCGATCACGTCGATCTGATCGAGCGTCAGACCAGCTAGCTTCAGAACTTTTGGAATCGCAAACACCGGCCCGATCCCCATCTCTTCAGGCGGACATCCCGCAGTGGCGTAGGCAACGAAACGCGCCAGTGGCTTCACGCCCAGGCTTTCCGCTTTCTCGGCCGACATCACCACTGCCGCGGCGGCGCCATCAGACATCTGCGACGCGTTGCCGGCGGTTATCGTGCCTTGGACATTGAATGCCGGCTTCAATTTCCTGAGACCTTCAATTGTACTGTCGCGTCGCACGCCTTCGTCGGCGGCAAAGATAACTTCGCGCGTCTGCTTGCGACCCTTCTCGTCGAGGTCTTCAAACGTCACAGTCAACGGCACAGTTTCATCTTTGAACTTATCTGCATCGAGCGCCGCCGCGGCCCGCTGATGTGAACGCAAGGCAAACTCGTCCTGCTCTTCGCGGCTGACGTTGTATTTGCGCGCCACGTTTTCGGTCGCCAGGCCCATGTTTAGATAGAAGTCAGGATAGTGTTCCACGAGATATGGATTGGGACGAATAATGTGCCCGCCCATAGGAATCATGGACATGGTTTCGAGTCCGCCGGCAACCGCAACCTCCGCGCTTCCCGTTCTGATTCGGTCGGCAGCAATTGCGATGGACTGCAAACCGGATGAGCAGAAACGATTGATTGTCATGGCACTGGTCTCGACCGGCAGGCCGGCGCGAATGGCGGCGGCGCGTGCGACGTTCATACCCTGTTCCGCTTCCGGCATCGCGCATCCCATGATCACATCTTCGATCTCGGAGGCTTCAAGGCCGGGAACGCGCGCGAGTGCTTCCCTGATCACTGTGCCGCCCATCTCGTCGGGTCTGGTGTTCCGCAAACTTCCCTTCGGCGCTTTACCAACGGCGGTTCTAACTGCTGATGCGATTACTGCGTCTTTCATGATCGGTTTCCTTTGCGACTTTCTGTAACTGTCCCTACGATTCTTGCCTGCGGCTTTGCCGCCTGATGTGCAGAAAGGCTCGGCCTTTCCGACAATCTGTAGCTATTTGAGGCTACGCCTTTTTCCTACCTGGCGAGGCATAGCCTCGCTAGAATTTAAAAACCTCTACGGAAAGGCGAAGCCTTTCCGCACATCAAGCGGCAAAGCCGCAGACGACGTTACTTCCTGTCTTTCAGTTTCTCAACGGTTTTCCTGTTTTCAACATCGCTGCCAGTCGCTCTTGTGTCTTTCGCGTTCCGGCCAACGACAGAAACGCTTCACGTTCAAGATCCAATAAGTACTGCTCCGAAACTCGGGTCTGATGGTTCAAGTCTCCCCCGGTCAGAATGCGGGCCAGCTTTTCGCCAATTAACGCGTCGTGATCGGAAATATAACCCGCGCGCTTCATCTGGTGAATGCCAAGCTTCAGCGTCGCCAGCGCGGGATTACCCAACGCGAGAATGTCCGTACGCTGCTGCGGCTGCACATAACCGCTCGCCGCCAGCGCCAGCACTTCTTTCTTCGCGTCGGCAATCAAACGATCGCCATTCATTGAAATGGTATCGTCTTCAGCCAGGAACCCGAGCGTGCGTGCTTCTTCCGCTGAGGTGGCGACCTTCGCAAGTGCGATTGTTTCAAAAGCACGCTTCACAAAGGGAAACGGATCGGCATCGTCTACGTTCTTTGGAATTGAATCGAGCGTGCGCAGCAGCAACTCCTTCGTTCCACCGCCCGCGGGAATAATGCCGACGCCGACTTCTACCAGACCGATGTAGGTCTCCGCCGCCGCCCGCACCCGGTCACCGTGCAAGACCATCTCGCAGCCACCGCCAAACACCAGATTGAAGGGCGCGACTACAATAGGCTTGGGTGAATACCGAAGACTCATAGTTGAGGCCTGGAAAGCCCGGCCCATCATGTCGAGCTCTTCCCAGTTTTCTTCCTGCGCTTCCATCAGCATCAGCATGATGTTGGCGCCCACAGAGAAGTTTGCTCCCTGATTCCCGACCACCAGACCAACGAAATTCTTCTCAACTTCGGCCAGCGACTGCTTCAACATCTGCAACGTGTCGCCGCCGATGGCGTTCATCTTTGAATGAAATTCCAGGCAGGCGACCCCGTCGCCGATATCAATCAGCGACGCGCCCGAATTTTTCTTGATTACGCCGGTGCGATCTTTGACGGATTTGAGAATGATCACGCCCGGAGAGTCAGCCAGCGGCAGATATTGTTCGGAGGCGAAATCGAAATAGAACTGCTGGCCATCATGCTTCTTGTAGAAAGACTTAGCGCCGGCATCCAGCAACTTCTGCACATTCGCGGGAATCGGTTGCCCCTCTTCCTTCATCCGCGCCACAGACTTCTCTACCCCGATGGCATCCCAGGTCTCAAACACGCCCAGCTCCCAATTGAAGCCCCAACGCATGGCTCGATCGATTTCGACGATCGTGTCGGCAATCTCCGGGATGCGGTTCGCGGCATAGCGAAAAGTGCGCGACATCGTTTTCCAAAGAAACGCTCCAACGCGATCCTTGCCCCAGACCAGCGCCTTAATGCGCTCCGGCAAGTCTTCTATGTTCTTTGCCATGTCGAGCGCAGGCAATTTCACTTTCTGCGATGGTCGATAATCGAGGGTCGCATGATCTATTACCCAGATTTCCTTTTTGCCACCTTCGCCTGGTTGCCTGCGGTAGAAGCCGCCCTTCGTCTTATTGCCGAGAATGCCGCGACCGATCATGGTGCTCAGAAAGTCAGGAGCCTTGAAAACCTCGCGCTCGTCGTCATCGGGCAGCGCTTCGTAAAGGTTCTTCACCACATGACCAAAAACATCCAAGCCGACCAGATCAAAGGTGCGAAATGTTGCGCTCTTCGGCCGGCCGACAATCTGCCCGGTGATCTTGTCTACCTCTTCAATTGAGTAGCCGTCCTCGAGCATCGTCTTGATCGTGACCAAGGCTCCAAAGGTGCCGATGCGATTGGCGATAAAGTTTGGCCGGTCCTTAGCCGGCACCACTCCCTTGCCGAGTCGCTGATCAAGAAAGCCGTACATGAAGCACGACACTTCCGGCTTGGTCCATTCCGTGCGAATTATTTCTACGAGATGAAGGTAACGTGGTGGATTGAAGAAGTGGACGCCGAGAAAGTGGGCACGGAAATCTTCAGAACGGCCCTCGGCTAACTGCCGAATCGGAATGCCGCTGGTGTTGGATCCGACGATTGAACCAGGGCGCCGGTGCTGCTCTACGAGTTTGAAAAGACCTCGTTTTATTTCTAAGTTCTCAACAACCGCCTCGATGATTAGATCGCAGTCTCTCAATTTCGGAAGGTCGTCTTCGAAATTGCCGATGGTTAGGAGCGCGGCGAGTTCGGGTGTGAAGAAGGCGGCAGGCTTGGCTGTCCTGGCCGCCTCGAGTCCGGCCCGAGCAATGCGATTGCGCACTTCCTTCGCTTCCAACGTCAGGCCTTTTGCCTGTTCCTCGGGCGTCAACTCGCGCGGGGCAATATCAAGCAGGATAGTTGGCACGCGAGCGTTAGCCAGGTGAGCGGCAATCTGCGCCCCCATGGTCCCAGCGCCCAGAACTGCAGCTTTTTCGATACGCATCACCAGTTGCACAGGCGCCCCTGCCTGTCGCTCCTTCTTTTGGCTCCGTCAGCACCCAATGATCAGCAAAACACGAGGCTACAATGATACTGAATGAGTATTCATTCAGCAAGTTGGTTCGGTCCGGTTGCAGCAGTGTAATGCGCTGGCCGCACATCCGATCAGAAAGAAGAACGAAGTCACAAGCTCTCAGTTGATCCTCAACGTGGTTGTTGCTGACGCAGAGTTAGCGGCTTGATCAAAGGCGTGCACGACAATCGTGTACAGGTGCC
>DASXSC010000136.1:0-3417 GCA_036506215.1 Pyrinomonadaceae bacterium
GCCCGTCAGCTCGAACGTCGCCAAAAAACAATAACTGCGCGACGATCCCCAGGATGATGAAATAGATCTTATTCCTGAATGCCATAACTACCTCCGTCAGTGTGGAACCTAAATGCAGCCGATACCTTCGGCCTGTCTATCCGCCATAGATCGCGCGCCTATCTCGCTGAGCATCGTCGATCACTTCGCCGATCTGCGGACGCTCAATCCTCCAGTCACGAGCAACTTTGTTTTCAACGCGCATGATTCCTCGTATCAACCGTTTCAGCATGTACCTTCAAATGTGTGCGTCGGTACCTGTAGAGTAATTCTGTCGTGGTGCATTGCCAGTCTCGAATTCGACCTCGTGGTCAAACAGGTACTCGTGTTGCCCGTCTTCAAATTCAACGAGCAAAAGAGTGCGTCCAAGATTTTCGGTCACAGAAACGAGTGTGCCTTCTCTCGGCAGAAACATACCCGTTTTTGAGGACCGAATAGTTTTGGTCACATTTAACTTGATACCTGTCTCCATAACCTGACTCCTCGCTTCAACATCAAAGTTGCGATTTGCATATGTTTTTTCTCTTTGCTCTGCCGTTCTTTTATCATTGAAGGTGGCAAGGATTGTGCCAGCGCAATGAAGGAGTCGGTAAGTGACAGATACGCGAGACTTTTCGGTTCACAACCGCTGAAGTTGTTTGTCATTCTACTATCGGTGACGAAGATACTGCGTCGAAATATCCGAACGTGTCTAAATGACGACACTGGCGGTTTAACCGTCCGGAGGTGCCATTGAAGGCGACTTTGCTAACGTCAATACCCGCGTGCTAGCTAGTGTCGTGTCTCAGAAGTTCGCAAAAGAAATGGTGCTCTCCCCATGTCATGCCCGCGAATCCCTAAAGAACGGATCAGCCACAAGCTGAAGCGGGCATCCAAAGGCATTTGCTTGAGGATTTTCTAATATGGAAAGAAAATCTGGCTCTTTGTTCACATACAAGTCAGGCGATCATTTCCACATGAGGGTGTCTGGATTCTTGCTCTTTGACCGGCTTCTGCTTATCTTGGCTCAAACGGAAAGCTCCTACCCTTTTTGACACGCGAACAGTTCAAGCTTTTGCGGGGCGGGTACCCGGCAGTGTTATCGTAATGTAAGGCTTACTTTGGCGATCGTGACCCTCAACTGAAGGGTAGCATTTATGGTGTTGCCGACGGAGCCCATCGGAAGTATTCCGAGACCGGCTGCATTGATCGAAGGAATCCAAGGCTTCCAAGCCGGGCGCATCTCGCAACCAGAACTGAATACGCTTTACGAGTCTGCAGTCCAAGACACTATTCAGCGCTTGGAAGCCACCGGATCGCCGGTCATTACTGATGGAGAACAGGCCAAGCACAGCTGGGCCACCTATTCCATCTATGGGCTGGAGAACGTTGCGCCGGATGGCGTGCCGATTTTGTTTGCCGACGGGCACGTTCGAAACTTTCCCCGACTGACCGCCGGACCGTTCAGGTATAAGACTCCGGCCGATGTTTACCTGGAAATAGCCCAGCGGTATGCGCATGTGCCGCTCAAGCAAGCGGTCATCTCGGCCTCGGCGTTGAGTCTGTTGTATCCACAAGGCAGCATTCGGGGCTATTCACGAGAACAGTATCTTGACGCCCTGATTGCTGAACAGGAGGGCGAGATTCGGCGGTGTCTGCAAAAAGGTGCACATGTGGTCCAGATAGACTTCACGGAAGGGCGGTTTTCGATCAAGTTGGACCCAACGCGGCGCCTTCTACATAGTTTCATCGACCTAAATAATTTGGTGCTGGAGCGCTTTTCCGCCGAGGAGCGAAAGCGAATCGGTGTGCACACCTGCCCGGGCGCCGATCGCCACTCAACCCACAGCGCGGAAGTGGACTACGCCGAGCTACTGCCCAGCTTGTTCGAGCTGCAGGCGACTAACTTTTGTGTGCAATTGGCCAGCGAGCCTGACCGCAAGCGTGTCCTGAAATTGATTCGGGAACATGCCAAAGATGGCCAACGAATTTTCGTGGGAGTGATTGATCCGCTCAATCCTCGTGTCGAGACTCCGGAAGAGGTCAGGGATCGTGTCCTTGAAGCTGCCGAATACATTACGCCTGACCGATTGGGAACGACGGACGACTGCGGATTTGCGCCCTTCAGCGACGACACGTCACGCACTCGGGAAACGGCGTTCGACAAGATTCGCGCCCGTGTAGCTGGGACGGCATTGGCCAGCAAAGTGCTCGGTCTCGAATAGGAGTAGTGTTCGGCGACGTGTGCGGATCCATAAAAAAGGCCGAGCGCCAGTGAGCTACATGTACATGCAGGAGCAACCCAAAACCCACGACGAAATTCTGAACCGGCTCAACCGAAGACTGCGAACTCTTTACCAGTGCAACAGTATGTTCTTTCAAGCCGAGAGCGAACAACAGCTGTTGCAGTCCATTTGCGAAATTCTCGTGGCAGGCGGCGACCTTCGGCTGGCTTGGATTGGCTATTGCGAACATGACGCCGAGAAGACGATTCGGCCGGTGGCGCAGGCGGGATACGATCTCGATTACCTGGAGCAGGTCAAGATTTCCTGGGGAGAGGAGATGGAAACAGGTCATGGTCCAGCCGGTATTGCGGTTCGAACCGGCAAAGCTTATTGGGTCGATGATATCCGGACGGATCCGAGGTTTTCTCCTTGGCGAGCCGCCGCCCTCGCACGCGGCTACGGTTCGTGCATTGCAGTTCCGTTGATCGCCTCTGGCAAGCCGCGGGGTTCAGTGGATCTACGTGGCACGCTCAATCTTTACTCCGCGGAGTGCAACGCCTTTGATGAGAGCACAGTCGAATATTATGCCGGTTTGGCGACGTCCATGACATATGCCGTGATGGCGCTTCGCGGCCATCTCGCGGAAGACCTGACATCCGGGGTGATGGCTCTCCGCACGAGCGAGGAGCGCAAGCGCGCGCAGGATGCACTGCAGGCGGCACAGGCGGAACTTGCGCGCGCCACAAGCTTTACGGCGATGGGGCAGATGGCAGCCTCAATTGCTCACGAGATCAACCAACCATTGGCGGCGATCGTGGCAAACGGCAATGCGGCCTTGCGCTGGCTCGCAAACAGGATGCCCGACCTCGACGAAGCGCGGGCGGCCCTGAAGCGTATCGTCAACGACGGTCATCGCGCGAGCGAGGTGATCGCAAGTATCCGGGCGATGTTTAAGAAAGATATCCAGGAAAAGGCTTCGCTCGACGTCAACCAACTCATCCGTGAGGTCCTCGTGCTCGTGCATGCTGAACTCCAGAGTCAACGAGTCTCGGTCCTTACCGAGCTCATGGAGGATCTTCCACACGTATTAGCCGACCGCGTCCAGTTGCAGCAGGTGATCATGAATTTGACCATGAACGCCGTCGAAGCCATGGGTTCCATAACGAATCGCGCG
>DASXSC010000137.1:0-8043 GCA_036506215.1 Pyrinomonadaceae bacterium
GCTCTTAAAGGAAGAGGTCTTTCGTGAGCCGGGAGCAACTGCTCGACAGGCATTCGCAAACTGAGTCGCCGTCAAATTGCTAACCTTCCGGAACGGCTGGACGTTGACTGGCCGCGCCGCCGAATTGCGCACGATCAGGAACGATGGGTAGCCGCTTACGCCGTAGCGTATTGCGAGCGCTCTCTCTGCCGGCCCCTGTTCAGGGTTGATGCGCACCTTGACCACGCCTCGTAGATACTCCTGAACCGGCGCTGAGGGAAGGTACTGACTGTCGAGAGTTCGGCAATAAGGGCACCAGTCGGCATAGAAATAAACCACCAGAGGAACGTTTAGCTGCTGCTGTAACTCAACTGCGCGAGCGTAGCCCGCGGCGCCATAGAGCCACCTGTCATTCGGCAGGTTGGGTGCCCCCAACGACCGTCCGGAAGTGGAGTAAGCGATCAGGAGCGTGATTATTAATGCGAAGGGTGTAAGTTTCTTCATACTGAACCTCAGGATGTTGGCCAAATTCCTGTTTGATTCGAGAGTTGCTAGCGCGAACTATGCTGGGACGGGATCAACAGAAGGTCGTTCGCTGACCTCGGAAAGTTTCGTGTGGTGAGGTGAGGGGCTAGACCTGGACATCAGCAGCATATGCTTCTGAGTGCGATTAGAGCAAGGACTTTGTTAACAGGATTGTTGTGAAGAAGCAATAAACGAACTCCTGCTGCTTGCTGCATTTGACCTGCAACCAGTTTACGGTCACTCGTACAGCCACTGGTGATGCTGGCATAATGGCGGAAGTTGTCATGATCCAAAAACCCAACCGCAGCCGAGTGGTGACGGCATTCCGCCTTGCGTTCTATCCAGCTTTTGAACCGGCGACGGAGAAGCATTTCGAAGCGCTCACAATGGACGCCGGGAATGCTCGGTCATCGGGAGATTTAGTTAAAGCCGAGGAGCTTTATTTGAGGGCGATGGCTGAAGCGCGGGCCTCATCTGATTCCTCGCATTTGAACCAGGCCCGATATGGACTCGCGCAACTGTACCAAGAGCAGCGGAGATATCGCAAAGCGGAACACATTTTTCGCGATCAGCTGGAAGAGGCAATAAATTCCCCGCAGCCAAACACCCAAGTTCACGCCGGCCACATGAGTCTCGCGCTGCTCTATCAGGATGAGGGCAACTCCGCGGAGGCCGAGAAGCATTACAAGGCGGCAGTGGCGGAAACCGAGAAGACAGAACTGTGGTCGGGACGTCAGTTCTATTGTTCTAATGCCATGCGGCTGGCGAGGTTTTATGTAACGCAGCATCGGTACGAGGAGGCTGAATCACTTTTTCACCGAGCGCTGGAAATCTACGAAGAAGATCGCCGTCCCAACTACTCCTTGTCTCGCCATCTTGCGGATTTCGCGAAAATATACGAGGCGCAGGAAAAATACTATGCAGCAGAAGAATCATATCGGCGCGCACTGAAAATTTGCGAAGAGTTGGGCACTGACACTGGGTTCAACGTGCGCGCGCTTGATGATTTGGCTGGATTTTGTCGGGCGAGAGGCCGCTACGCGGAGGCCGAAGATCTTTACCGCAGAAGTCTGGCGATTGTAGAGGAGAAGGTACCATCTCAAGCTACTCTCTGGACAAAAGGTTGGCGACGCTGGCGAAATAGGAAAGAGTCTGAGGCGATGATCAGGCGTAATCAGATTCCAATTAGCCTGGCGCTTGATAAGCTTGCCGAGGTTTACGAATACCAACAAAAGTATGCTGAGGCGGAACCACTCCGGAGACGTTCGCTTGAAATCAATGAGCGGGCCTGGGGTGAAGAGCACTCCCGGGCCTGGGTTGACTCCCTTGCGGCGTATGCAAATGTGTTGCACAAGATCGGCCGACAAGATGAAGCCGCTGGGATTGACGATCGGGTCGAATCGATACGAGCCAAATATCCGCAGGGATCAGTAAACTGCGTTCTATTCGGTATGTCGATGCCCGTCAGGAGAAATCTACGGTGGCGCTTCTCCGCGTTTGTAAATGCCATTCTCCACCCTTCGGTTCGATAGACTCTGCTTCGGGACACCTGAGCATTAGCATCTGTCGCTGCGAAGTAAATCCGGCTCCGAGAAAGTCTCGACTGTCCCATGGTTGAAGGACGTCTTTCTCCCGACCAGGGTAGGTTGTCAACTATGTGGCGCGCCATCCCTTGGTTGTAACCTGGACGAAAAGGAGCTTCATTAGTAGCACTACCGGCCAAAGGCTCTTACGTATTGGGAAAGTATCCTTTTTGTACCTCGCAACTCAGCCGATCGGTTTGCACAGAACTATTCGCCAGCCCCCACAACCAGCAGCAGTTTTCATCAATCTGCTCTTAATCTATTCAGCCACTTATGAGTTTTCAGGGGAGCGTCAGTTTCCCCATACCCGCACGTAATCGACCTGCATCCGCTGCGGAAATACCGTGCTGGCGTCCGGACTGCCAACGAAGTTGCCTCCGACTGCGACGTTGAGGATGATAAAGAACTGGCCCTGAAACTCAGAGGTGCTATTGATTCCTCCTTCGATGTTACCCTCGAAGTATTGGACCCGATCCACATACCACTTGATCGACGTTGTCGTGCGCGAAATCGCGAACGTATGGAATCCCGAAGCGAGTGAAACAGATGAATCAAAAACGCCTCCAAACTGTGCATGCCCGTTCGCATCCCAGTGCATAGTGCCAAAGTTTCTAAATGGGTTCTGACCCTGCACTTCCATGATGTCGATCTCCCCGCAAGCGGGCCATCCAACCGAACCGATGTTGGCGCCCAGCATCCAAAACGCGGGCCAGATTCCCTGACCTTGAGGAATCCTGATGCGGGCTTCTACCCAGGTGTTGACACCGAACGTTCGTTTCCCCTCAGTTTTCATGCGAGCTGAAGTATATGAGCTCCCACCCAGGTTTTCCCGGCGCGCTTCGATGATCAGACTTCCATTCTCAATGCGCGCATTTTCTGGGCGATTGGTGTAGTTCTGGAGCTCGTTGTTGCCAAACCCGCTGTTGCCCAGATCGAAGCCCCAATTCGAACTGTTGATTGTGGTCCCGCTGAATTCATCAGACCATATTAATTGGGGAAAACCTGGCGGCGCGTCCGAAGGCGGAGTACCGCCGCTCGTGCCCCAGGTGAAGCGCTCCCAGGTGCTTGCAGTCGTGCGGTCGCAGACCAGGGATGCTCCGCGATTTAGATCCGCGGAAACAAAGCGGTTCGTCGTCCTTCCTCTGAGCGTGAAGACGCCACCTGAAAGATCTCCCCAGGTAAACTGTTCCCATGTCCCTATTGCCGTTCGATCTGCAACGAGCGGAGCGAACGTTCCACGATTCAGATCCGCCGACACGAATTTGCCTGTTCCAACGGACTTCAATGCAATGAACCCACCACCAGCGTCAATCACTTGAAACTGCTCCCACGCGCCTACTACTGAGCGGTCTGCAACAAGCGGACCTGACGAATCGCGAGCAAGATCCGCTGATACAAAGAGATTGTTTGCAGACGCCCGTAACCAGATGGTCTGGCCCACAGGCGCTGCAGCCTGAGCAGCTCCTGTCACCATCATCGTAGTCAATGCCAGGAACAAGATCCTAAGCGAGCGCGACAAGAATCGAATATTGTTGTTGTTTGGTTTTGCCATAAGAATTTTCCTCCTCTTTTGTCGTAAGGGTGCTGCGCCCGCTGAACGGGAATGAATCAGGCGAGCGCGGCGACAGTTATTTGAAGATTTTCATCTGCACTTTGCCAATCGGGAGGAAATGCTTAACTTCCAACGGCCTGATGAAAGTGAGGTTGCTTTTCGCGGCCGAATCCTGGCGGCCAACTCTACACTGTTGCTAATGATTATATTGACCAGGCTGGTTTCGAAGGAAGCGGCCAGCGCAGTTCCGCGCGATTTCAATCGGACGCACACGTGCGACCAACACCCACTACTCAGGTTCGCGGTCTCTTACTCAAGGAGTAAATCTCCCGAAGAGGAACGATCCTAATAGAGGGCTCTACTCTACTGCTGCCGCAAGCGGACAGGGATCGCTTAAGATGGCGACGTTGACAGCGGATCTCTTCGACTAATATCGATGGTCCAATTCTGGCTGTAAACTATTGATTATAAAGAAATTGACGCCCGACTTGGCTCAGCAATGCAGTAATCACTCACAACTATCCGGTAATCAATAACTTACAGACTAACAAAAATTACGATGAGCACTTTGTGTGCTGTTTCCCCTACGCTTCGGAATTCAGTGTTTTATAGGCTATCGGAAGGATCTAGCTCCCGCTGCTTGCGCTGCCGACATCATCGAACGTGAGCGACGATGAAAGGTCGCGATAAGCGTTGGCCTGAGCTAGGAGGTCGTTGGCCTTCCGTTCGAAGGTCCCGAGGGCATCGGCTCCGGCGGGCCACCGAAACGGAGGCTCATCCTGGCTTGCGAGCTGGACCAGCGCCTTGGCGAGCTTGGCGGGGTCACCGCCCTGCAAGCCATCCATTCCTTTCCAGGCGGTAACGGTTTGCCTGGTTTTCTCAGCGTAGTCGTCAATCGTGGGCTCTGGGTAGTTCGTTGACTCCTCTGTTAACAGCTCGGTGCGGAAGAAGCCTGGCTCCACGAGCATCGTGCGGATACCGAACGGCGCCACCTCGGGGGAAAGCGACTCGATCAAGCCTTCGACGGCGAACTTGGACGCGGCGTAAGCCGAGACGAACTCCTGCCCGGCGATGCCGGCGGTGGATGAGATCTGGACGATGAGGCCGGAGCGTTGACCGCGCATGACAGGCAGCACAACGCGCGTGACGTTCACCGAGCCGAACAGGTTGGTCTCGATCTGTGCCCTAAAATCCTCGGGCCTGATCTCCTCGAAGAATCCGGCGTAGAAGTTACCCGCATTGTTGACCAGCACCTCTATGCGCTCAAACCGACCGACAGCAGCTTTGACCGCAGACTCAGCGTCGGAAGGGTTGGTGACGTCTAACTTCACGACCAAAAGATTCTCTGATGGTCCAACCGCTTGGACCACCCTATCCGTACTGCGGCCTGTAGCGACAACCTTGTAACCAGCGTCTAAAGCCGCCTTAGCGATGTCCGTGCCCATACCACGACCGGCGCCTGTGATAAACCAAACCTTGCTCATAGCTTCACTCCTTTAGGTCCCTCAGGAAACTGGGGATGGTTCGACGCTGCCCCCCGCCACACCAAAACCGACGATCACACTGTTTGGTCAACGACTTTCATTTGCATCTCGTTCATACGATGCTCAGCAGCTAAGGTGTTTTAATGGAAGAGCACCTACCGATTAACCAGCCTTTGCGAGCCTTCAGAATATCTTGCGCCCTGCACTTCAACGCGTGACGTGATGTTTTCAATTTGGCGAAAGTCATCTGCGGTTAATTCCACATCAACCGCGCCAAGATTTTCTTCCAGTCTATGCAGTTTTGTTGTTCCCGGAATCGGTACGATCCACGGTTTCTGGGCGAGCACCCATGCAAGTGCAATTTGTGCGGGCGTCGCTTTCTTTTGCGCGGCGAATTCTCCGATCAAATCAACTAATGCCTGATTCGCTTTGCGAGCCTCCGGCGAAAAGCGCGGGACCGTGTTGCGAAAATCAGTACTGTCGAACTTCGTGTTTTCGTCAATTTTCCCGGTGAGAAATCCTTTGCCGAGCGGGCTAAACGGAACGAAGCCGATTCCTAATTCCTCGAGCATCGGCAATATTTCCGCTTCCGGCTCTCGCCACCATAGTGAATATTCGCTCTGAAGTGCTGTCACCGGCTGGACGGCGTGCGCGCGGCGAATCACTTCGACCCCCGCTTCAGAAAGTCCGAAATGCCTGACCTTACCTTCGTCAATCAAATCTTTGACTGCTCCAGCTACATCCTCAATCGGCACATTCGGGTCAACGCGGTGTTGGTAGAACAGATCAATGTAATCTGTTTTGAGGCGTATTAAAGATGCTTCGGCGACTTCTTTAATGTGTTCCGGTCGGCTGTTGAGCGGCGGCGTCTGGTTCTGCGTTCCGTCTGGGTCGATGTTGAAACCGAATTTAGTGGCGATGACGACTCTCTCACGAAATGGAGCGAGCGCTTCGCCGACGAGTTCTTCATTGGTGAACGGTCCGTAAACTTCTGCGGTGTCGAAAAACGTGACTCCGCGTTCGACAGCCGAGCGAATCAGCAAAATCATTTCCTGTTTGTCTTTCGCCGGACCCAACCCAAAGCTCATCCCCATACAACCGAGTCCAATCGCCGAAACCTCAAGCCCACTGTTCCCTAATTTTCTTTTTTTCACAGTTGCTCCCTAAAGCTAATTTACATACCTATACTTTCACCGATCATCGAACTTTATTGAGTCAGTAGCCTGGTAAACGAGAGCGACGCTAACTTCCAGGTACCGCTTTGCTGCACATATACTTCGGTCACCATGAAGGGATTAGTAACCTCATTACCACCGACGACGGCAACCAGGCGAATTTTGTTTAAAAGGACGGCGGTCCTATCAATAAACCGTACTGACGCTTCCTGGATTTCCACGGTCTTGTATTGAATCGATCCGCTTTTGATGACCTCGAGTTCCTGTGTCTTGGTCATAGTTGCGCCCATATGAACAAAGACAGCCTTTTCATGAAAAAGGGCGTCCAAGGAATCCGCTTTGCGCTCCGACATCCAACGCCACTTCTCCTTGGAGAGACTAATAAGTTCCTGTTCCGCGCTGCTGTTGCTGCTTTGCTGCTTGACGGCGTCACCTGTGCTGCTCTGACTCAAGACGGCGATCGGCACAAAGGCGATCAGAGCGAGCGCCATAATCGTGACGATCGTGCTCTGCAATACTTTGGGCTGAATAGACGTTTTCATAGCGTTTTGTTTCATGGAGACATCCTTCCTCATAATTTTCTGATCTTACTTCATCGGAGCCTCAACGCCTGAGAAGGCAAGCACGGCGTCCGGCAGGCGCTGCCCCTTGACTTCGATTGCCCTTACTGCCGAGTTCAGCTCCGAGATTTCAGCGGGCGTGAAGCGAACGCCGGCCGCACCGCTGTTCTCCACCATGTGCGCCATCTGCGTCGTCCCAGGGATCGGCACGATCCACGGCTTCTGCGCCATTAGCCACGCGAGCGCGATCTGCCCGGGAGTGACTTCCTTCCGTTTCGCCCACGTCTTCAGTAGCTCGACAAGTTGCAAGTTGTGGGGAAGGTTCTCCGGAGAGAACCGGGACTCAACCCCGCGAATGTCACCGGGCGCGAACCGCGTATTCGCGTCAATCCAGCCGGTTAGGAATTGCACACCGAGGGGGCTCCACGGCACGAAGCCGATTCCAAGCTCCTCGCAGGTCGGGATCACTTCCTTCTCAGGCCCGCGCCAGAACATTGAATATTCATTCTGAACGGCGGTGACGGGCAGTGCCGCGTGAGCACGCCGCAGGGTCTTGAGCCCCATTTCTGAGAGGCCCCAGTGTAGGACCTTGCCCTGATCCATGAGTTGCTTTACGGCGCCGGCGACATCCTCGATCGACACCTCCGGGTCAACACGATGTTGATAGAGGAGGTCGATACGATCGGTTTGAAGCCGCTTGAGCGAACCCTCGACTGCGCGCTTGATGTGATCAGGCTTGCTGTTGAGACCCGGGCGCCGCTCACCGGTCTCGAGATCGATGTTCCAGCCGAACTTCGATGTGATCACTATCTTGTTGCGGAACGGTGCGATGCTCTCACCCAGGATACGCTCGCATTCGAAAGGTCCATAAGCCTCAGCCGTGTCAAAGAAACTTACGCCGCGATCATAGGCGGCGCGGATGATGTTGATCATCTCCGGACGGTACGGCACGGTCGTCTCATACTTGCGGCTCATGTTCTGTACGCCCAAGCCGACCGATGAGACCTGTAGCTTGCCCAGCCTTCTTCGCCCCGGCACAGGATCCCCCAGCTTCTCACCAGTTCGCTGCGTACTCTGTCCCCCAGTTTGGGCGCTCACCTCATTCTGCGCAGCTACCGCAGCCAGGCCGGCGCCCGCAAAGATTGTCTGCGCGATAAAACTGCGCCGGTTGATTCCATTACTTTC
>DASXSC010000138.1:0-4941 GCA_036506215.1 Pyrinomonadaceae bacterium
CTGCCCGGAACGACCGACCATTCTCCCTGCAGGCCGCCGACATCCACAGCTTCAAGCTTCACATCATCGGCCACAGGCCAAACAGAACCAATCGCATCGAGTCGCTGGCGCCGCTCGGCCCAGCCGATCGGTCGCGGTTTGGAACGCAGTAACGCGCGCACGTTCTCGATCTCGCTTTGATCCATTGCGTTAAAGTTGATTCTTCGTTTGCGAGGCGCTTTATGAAGCAGGCGCTGAACTTTCGGCTTCCGTCAAGCCGTGCACCTTGGCATTCTGCGCGCTCAAGCGGCAAGTGAAAGTTTATCTTCAGCCTAATCTTGGTTTGCTGTACAGGATTGTGAGCGCGCCTAACCCAAGTCGCGTTGCAGCGCTCGAGATAATTCCTGTGTCGTAAATATGGCAAAGACTTACGACGCCATTGTTATCGGCGCGGGACACAATGGGCTGACGTGCGCCTGTTATCTGGCCAAGGCTGGGCTAAAGGTTCTTGTTCTTGAACAATATCACACGGTTGGCGGTATGACCGTGACCGAAGAGGAAACGCTGCCAGGCTTTTGGTCAGATATCCACGCGAGCGGCTATCAACTGGCAAATCTCTCACCGGTCCCACGCGAATTGGGATTGCTTGATCGCTACGAACTCATTGAGCCCGAGATCCCTTTCTCGCATGCCTTTCCCAACGGCGACGTGATCAGTGTCCATCGCGACATTGAAAAAACTGTCGGAGAGATCGTCCGCTATTCGCCCAAGGACGCCGAGACGTGGCGTGACTTGATGAACCGTTTCCTCGCGCAAAAAGACGCCATCACTGCGGCGATGTTTTCACCCCCTCCCCCTTTCCCGGCCGCAGCAGCGCACTTCGCAGCGTCGTCAGCCGGCATGGAAGCCTATCGGTTTAGCATGCAGAGTGTGCGGTCGTGGGCCAACCAGACGCTCGAAGCGGAAGCGACGAAAACCTTGTTCGGCTCGTTCGCCACATTTCTCGGCGCGTCGCCCGACGACGCGGGTGGCGCAGAGCTTGGCTGGCTGTTCGCTTCAGTGTTGCAAAACGTCGGCAATAACCTGGTTAAAGGAGGGATGCATCGCGTTACGCTCGCTCTGGCCGAAGATCTGCAAGCGAATGGCGGAGAAATCCGCACGAACGCATTGGTCGAGAAAATCATCTGCGACACAAAACGTGCCACTGCTGTGCGCCTCACAGGCGGTGAGGAAATTCCCGTCGGTCAGCTGATCGCCTCAAATGTAGACCCACGAAATCTGGTGGTGGATTTGCTCGGCGCCGGATTGGTGGGACAAGAAATCGTCGATAAAATGCAGCAGTACGAGTGGGGCGATTCAGTTTTTGTCATCTTTGTCGCGCTCGAGAGCCCTATCAACTACAGGGCTGGACCTGCTGCGCGCCAATCCGCGCACGTTCATCTTAGCGAACCCTCACTGGATTTTTTCGCGCGGATCTATTTACAATGTCGCGGTGGTGAGTTGCCCTCGGCGCCAATGATCGTGAGTTGGAATGACTCGGCTATAGATCCCAGCCGCGCCCCAGCCGGCAAAGCGCTGATGAAATTCGTGGTCTTGAGTGTTCCCTATGTTATCACCGGTGACGCTACGGGCAGAGTTCCGGCACGCACCTGGGACGAAGCTCGCGAAGCGTACGCTGATTACCTTATTGACCTCATCACTGCCAACTACATTCCCGACTTGAAGGCAAAAATTCTTAAACGCGTAGCCCATTCTCCGGTCGACATTTCGCGGAAGATCGTCAGCGCTGTTCGAGGCACGCTTGGACAGGGCGCGTTCCTCCCGTACCAAACTGGTTCGCTACGCCCGATTCCCGAGCTCGGACAATACAAAACCCCGATCCCAAATGTGTACCTGTGTAGTTCTGGCAGTCATCCGGGCCCTGGCGTGTCAATGGCACCCGGGAGAAATGCAGCACAGGTGATCTGTGATGATTTAGGATTGGATTTCAGGAGTGTCGCTGGAACGTCGCGTGAAAAATTATCTCCAGCTTAATCTCAGTTTGCTCTACTGGATTTTGATTGCGCCGTTCACCGGGCAATTTTTCAAGATCGCTCCGATCTTCCGGCAAATGGTGTTCATTGGGGTCCGCGCTGCGCCGATGGTAGCCCTGACAGCGTTCAGCGTGGGCGTAACGCTGGCGATGCAAGCCGCACATTCTCTCGAAAGCCTCGGCGCCGAGATGTACATTCCCGACCTAGTGATGCTGACACTGCTGCGCGAGATGGGGCCCGTACTCATTGCGGTGATTGTAATCGGACGAAGTGGATCTGCTGTGGCAGCGGAGCTGGGCACGATGAAAGTGTCCGAGGAAATTGAGGCGCTCGAAGTGATGGCTATCAATCCGGTTCAATACCTGGTCGTGCCGCGCTTTTTGGCCATGATGGTTATGCTCCCAGCACTCACTATTTTTGGAAATTACATCGGGATCCTTGGCGGCTGGGCAGTGTGCGTTTCCGCGCTCGACTTCAACACTGCCGGCTATGTGCTGCGCGCGCTCGAGAGTGCGGAAACGTGGGATTTGTATTCAGGAATGATCAAGAGCGTGGTTTTTGCATGGCTCATTATCACGATCGCCTGTAACGCCGGTCTGAATGTCGAAGGCGGCGCTGAGGGTGTCGGACAAGCTACGACTGCGGCCGTCGTGGAAGCTTTGCTGGCAATGCTGGTTATGAACGCGGTTCTTACAGGGATTTTCTTCTTCAACACATGAGTGCCAACGGAGACACCATCATCGAGGTAAACCATCTTGTCCGGACATTCGGCGACCGCGCAGTACTTGATGATATTTCGTTCAACGTTCATCGCGGCGACACGCTGGTTATCATGGGCGGCAGCGGTTGCGGCAAGAGCACTCTGCTCCGGCA
This sequence comes from Pyrinomonadaceae bacterium, assembly GCA_036506215.1. Taxonomy (GTDB): domain Bacteria; phylum Acidobacteriota; class Blastocatellia; order Pyrinomonadales; family Pyrinomonadaceae; genus PSRF01. The sequence goes on from DASXSC010000138.1 coordinate 2,886, forward strand.
CATGATCGGCTCCATGAGACCGACTTCAGGATCGGTGAAACTCTTTGGAGAGGAAATCACAGGAATGAAGGAACGCGAGATTGAGCGTGTGCGGCTGCGGTTCGGCATGTTATTTCAATCCGGCGCGTTACTCGCATCGTTGACAGTGGGCGAGAACGTTGCACTTCCACTATTTCAACACACCGATAAATCTGCAGATGAAATCGAACAGATCGTGAAACAAAAGCTCGAGATCGTTGGGCTGACCGGCTTTGAAGATCTGAGGCCGGATGAAATTAGCGGCGGAATGAAAAAACGTGTGGGACTCGCCCGTGCGCTGGCTCTCGATCCGGAATTGCTGTTCAGCGATGAGCCGACCTCAGGGCTCGATCCGATCATGACCGCCGTAGTTGATGAGCTAACGCTGAAGTTGACCAAAGACAGCCATATGACAGCAGTCGTCGTCTCCCATGATATGACCAGCGCATTTCGCATCGCGACACGCATGATCATGCTCGGCCACGGCTCGATTGTGGCGCAAGGAACACCGGACGAAATTCGGAACAGTCCCAATCCCGAAGTGCAGCAATTCATTCACGGTCATCCTGATGGTCCGATTCCGTTGAACGTTTCGCAAGATGAGCATAAAGATCACCAGCACGTTCGGCCACGACCATTTCTGGGTGCGAGATTCCGTTTTCACCACAAGCATTGATGAAACGCAGTCTTTCTGATTACCTGGTCGCGCTGTCGGTGATCGCGTGCAGTATCGTCCTGCTCGCGGCGCTCACGTTCGCACTTTCAGGTTATCGGATCAAGAAACCGGCCCGCACACTCCAGATCAATTACGAAGATGTGACAGGGATAAAGGTGAACTCAGAGGTGCGTTATGCCGGCGCACCGGCGGGGCGTGTGCTCGCGATGCGGCAGCTCACCACGAACGAGCGCCAAGCGCTGCCAAACAAAAGAGACGCTGTTCGAATCACGGTCGGCTTGAACGAAGGAATTCCACCGCTGCCTGCGGACGTTACTGCCACGCTTAGCTCAGATACGTTGCTCTCGCCTAAATTTGTAGCGCTTTCCGCAGGCACGCCGGGAGGTGACACGCTCGCGAATAACGCGACCATTGAAGGTCATCCTGCATATGGCATCGAGCAGATTACCGCGGCAGCAGGTCCGCTGATCGATAATGCAAACAAGTTGATCGACAACCTTGGCGTCACGGTCACAAATCTGAAAAAGGACCTCGGCGAATTCACGCCGAAACTCGGGCCACTTGCCGATTCGCTTAAGGTAGACATCGACAATTTACAAAACGTCGTCAAAAATCTCGATACTGTAAGCAAGGACGCAGACAACGTGCTGGGTACCGCTGACAAATTCATTGGTGCAACGGACAAGCAGCTTCAGGAGCAACTGAAACAACTGCACGTGAGCCTGTTGAACTTGAAAGTAATCACCACACACGCGAAAGCTCTCGTTCAGGCGCTCGCTGAGAAGCCAAACCGCGTCATTTTCAGCGGCAAACCAGCAACGCTCACACCCGAGTCGGAAATCCTGAAAAGCACAAAGCCCCTGCCGGCAAGAAAACCGTAGCACAGCCCGCGCCGAAGCTTGATTCCAGTCTTGCATTCCTGCGCAGAATCCGACATCAACCTATTCCTTATGAAACGTCTCCTCTTGTTTTTCATCATCTCGGCAGCCTTTCCGTATGGTCTTTTGCAAATGATTCGCTTCCATCTCCCGTCAGTCTTGGCGGCCAGGCGGCAAAGGAGGGCATGCCTTTCGCGAAAATCGAAAATCCGGTTGCGGCTGATGCGGAACTGGCGGTCGAATCGAAGAGCGACATGCTCATCGTGAACGTGAACATGGTGAATACGAAGAACGAACCGGTCCCAGGCTCAACGCCGGCAGTGTTCTTGCTCCAGGGCAAGACCAAAACGACCATCGACAAAACGATGGACGGAAAGAAGCTTTCTCCCGGAAACTATATCATGAGCGTGGTGAGAGAAGGCAAGACTGCCAGTATCCTCTTCACCATCAAGTAGCGTTGGTCCGCGGCGAAACGATTCATTTT
>DASXSC010000139.1:0-2586 GCA_036506215.1 Pyrinomonadaceae bacterium
CAAAGGTGGCCTTACAAAATATGGTAACTGGTATTTTGTCTGCGAAGCTTTAGCCTCCGAACGAGTGCGAGTTGATGAATTTGATGACCAGTTGACAGTCACCTTTCGCCACTTGACGATCCGTCAGATCGATTTACGGAACCGGGAGAGCAGGCCAGTCCTGTTGCCAGCTAAACAGCGAAAGAAATGACCCGAATACTAAAAACTTGGGCTATGGAAACCGTGGAAAAACAAACTGCGTTTTTCCACCGTTCCCACAGCCCCTACTGCTGCTGGATAAATATAAAGAAGCAGCAAACCAAGAGAACCCGAGTAGGACGATAATCAAAAGTGTTACCTATGTCGTGATAACAAACTGTCACCCATGTCTTGACAATCAACACTCCGTGGCCGCCCCTCGTCACCTTATGCTGATTTCTTAAGATATGTGGCAATCAACGGAAGGGGTGGCCACGGAGTGCCACCCCCTACAGAATTAGAACAGTATCAATATTAGGAAACGCTGGTTTGGGACGCGCGGTTTAGGCTGTCGTAAATACTCTCAGCAGCAGACTCACCACTGCGAATGCAATCGGGAATACCGAGACCTGAATAGGCATTGCCGGCCAGCGCAAGGCCGGGCAGGGAAGCAACACGCCTTCGAATCCGCTTAATCCTTTCGAGATGGCCCAGGTGATACTGCGGCATCGAGCGCCCCCACTTAGAAAGTTCGGCAAACAAGGGCGCCTGTTCAATGCCCAGGAGGTCATGAAGGTCAGCGCGGGCCCGCGAAATCAACTCGTCCGAGCTCAAGGCAAACATCTCCGGTTGCAGGGCTCCGCCCATGAAAGCACGTAACAACGCCTGATCTTGCGGCGCGCGGCCCGAAAATTTCACGCTGCTGAAGGTGCAAGCTATCAAGGAGCGCCCTTCAATAAATGGAACCACGAAGCCGAAGCCGTCGAGCGGATGGGGAATATCTTCGCGCCGGTAGGCGAGGTTGATGGTCGCGCTTGAGGCGTAGCAGATATTGTCCAGCTCATTAGCCAGTTGCGCATCGATGCTGCTCAATAATCGCGCACTGACATAGGCTGGTAGCGCCAGACAAACGGCGTCGGCGACGATAGTATCGTTCTGGTTGGTTCTCACTTTCCATTTGAGTGCTGCGCCGGCTTCCTCTCGTCCAAAAGTAAGCGACTCAACGGTCGCGTTTAAGAGAATAGAAGCTTGAATTCGATTCTCGTCAGAGGTCTCTAAAATTCTTTGTTTGAGTCTGTCGGTAAGCAACTGCATGCCGCGGTCGAAGGAAAGGAACAGGCTGTAACGCGCACCGCTAGCAGGTGGTGAGCTCTGCGAACCAGTGGGACTTTGTTTTCGCAGGGCGCGAATTACGCTGCCGTGTTCCCGCTCCATTTGCAGGAAGCGAGGCATGGTGGCGCGTAGGCTTAGTTGCTCAGGGTCCGCAGTGTAGATTCCGCCGACCATCGGTTGCGCCATTCGTTCAAGGGCCTCACGTCCCAAACGGCGGCGCACGAATTGAGCCAGAGTTTCATCTTCAAGACCATCATCGAGGTCGTAAATATCGGCGCCGGCGCCCAGTAAGGCTCCACCGCCCTGGTAGCGCGGTTCGGGTGTTTCTTTGCGCCGTGGTAAGAGGAGATCCAGTGCCATTCGGGCCTTTCCGGACCAACTGAAAATGTCGCTTCTAACAAAAGGCCAGAATCGCGTCGGCGCTAGAAGTTGAAATCCATCCGGCACAGGCAGCAGGCGGCCCTGTTTCACAATAAAACTGCGGCGGTGAGTGTCATTGGTTTCGATCAGGTGCGACTCGAGGCCGAGGCGTTTGGTGAGCTCTAGTGCTTCGGGCTTTTCTGAGATGAAGGAATCGGGACCGCCTTCGAGAAGAAAACCGTCACGTTCATGAGTTTGCACAATTCCGCCAGTCCGGCCACTGGCTTCAAGCAACGTCAGATCGAGTTGCTCTCCTGACGCGACGTGTTGCTCAAGTATTCTGTGGGCCGCCGCCAGACCGGTGATGCCGCCGCCAATGATTACGACGCGTTTCATGTGAATCCAGTTCGGATGAACCTTAAATTCTTATTGTAAGACCAAAGGTTCGTGATTGTGACACGACAACCTAAAGGAAGCTCCGATGAAGTCAGATGAACCTGGGGTTCCGCTCCGCTCCACCCCAGGCTTTATGCCTTCGCCGCGCGTCGCGGGCTCAAATCAAGCCGGCAGGCAGCAGCCTGGATGGCAGAAGTCACTGCGTGGTCCATCAGCACCGAGATAACGTCGAGGGGTTTCCGGATTGAGGCGCTCCATTATCAGTTCATGAATCATTTCAATAAACGACGGGTGTGTCCCGGCCGTGGCCGCTCGAATCATATTCAGGCCAAGGTCCTGAGACAGCGCTTTGGCTTCCGTATCTAGATCGTAGAGGATCTCCATGTGGTCAGAAACAAATCCGATCGGAGACACGATCACATCTCTGGTGCCGTCCGCGTGCAAGGCCCGCAGGTGATCGCAAATATCCGGGCCCAGCCAGGGCTGAGCCGGCGACCCGCTGCGACTCTGAAACACCAGTTGCCAATCTTTGAGATCGAG
>DASXSC010000140.1:0-63257 GCA_036506215.1 Pyrinomonadaceae bacterium
AGGTTCCGAGCACGCGGTGGAATCAAAACACGGCCGCGTTCCTGCGAGTTTTCCCATTACCAAATGCGAATGGCCGGACTCAAAGCGGCACTCAATACAACTATGTTACTCAGAAGAGCGTTGACGTGCCGAAACGCAGCCTTGTCATTCGTTTTGACTACAAGCCGACACACAATGACAACATCTATTGGAAGGCACAATGGTTTACCTCCGATAATGTAGGATTTGGGACCTCCGGTTGGCCCAGCGGGGACCAGAATCGGTGGGGCATAAACTCCCACTATCTCTACAATGATGACGGTTGGTCTACCAACTGGGTTCACATCTTTAACAAGAGCATGGTCAATGAATTCACTCTTGGCATGCGGCACGACTCTGAGGGTTTCGTCCCGGTTGAGGACTCGCTGACGATGGTTCTCAGGTCAACGATTGGTTACACCGCGCCTCAGCTTTTCCCTGAAAACAATACGTTGGGAACCATTCCGAATGTTACAAACTTCGACGGCGCGCCCGGCACGCCGGCTCTCATCAACTGGCTTGCCCGTTGGGGTGAGATAGGAAACGACTATGTTCGCCCCTCGTTTGCCGACAATCTGTCTTATAACCGCGGCGATCACAACTACAAATTCGGCATGTATTTTGAGCGAATGCTGAATGGCGAAGCCGCCGGCAGCAACTGGGCCGGAACCTTGAATTTTACCAACAGCACGAGCAGCGGATGGAACACTGCAGCCGGCAATACTGGACACCCTTATGCCAATGCATTACTTGGAAATTTCCGAAGTTATACGGAAACCCAGTTTAGGCCGCATACAGATATCGAGATGCGAATGCTTCAATGGTATGCACAGGACCAGTGGAAAATTGCTCGCCGTTTTTCTCTGAGTTATGGAGTGCGGTTTGGCTACCATACCCCGTATTTCCAACGCAACGGCATCGGCTCTAGTTTTGACCCGACCAAGTACGATCCGTCAAAAACCTTTCTTTATGTCCCTTACTGCATCGGACAACCTGGTGGCATCCCACCGGTTGGAACTACTTGTTCCAGCGCCAATCAACGCGCGGTAGATCCGCGTCTGTTGGCAGGCGGAGCTGTTCCGCCTGCTGCTCAGCTGTTGCCGGTTTCGTTTGTTCGGTCCTTTGTCCCCGGATCTGACACGCTAAACGGACTCTGGCTCGCCAAAGATCCAAACACAGTCAGAGGATATCGAGATTTCAGACATCACGGCATTGACGTCGAACCGCGGCTCGGTTTTGCATACGATCTCACTGGCAAAGGTAAGACAGTGTTGCGCGCAATGGCCGGGGTCTACCATACGCCGCGGGCCGGCGGTGGCACGACCGGGGACTTGACCGGTAATCCGCCTGAGCAACGGACCTTTACGATCAACAACGGCAATATTGCAAATCTCGCGGCGCTTGCCGCAATCGTGCGAACTACCGAGCTTGTCTTTCCCACCGGCTCGATCCGGGGGCTTGAGCGCGATTCTCATACTCCGGAGATCTACAACTTTTCTTTGGGCGTCCAGCAGGATATTGGTTGGGGGACTGTCGTCGAGGCAAGCTATGTGGGATCGCGAGCCCGATGGTTAGGCGAGCAACGCAACATCAATGCTATCCCAGACGCCGCCCGCTTCGTAAATTGCTCTCTCCTTCCAACCGGTGTCCTGTGTCACCCCGAAAACAGGGATGGGTCTGTCGCTACCAGTACGACCAACGCTACGACGGGTGCCCGGAATAACGATTTTCTGCGTCCGTTTTTGGGTTACGGCGATATCAACCAGGTAACCTGGTCCGGCAACTCAAAATACGATTCATTACAAGTTCAGGCGAATCGCCGATATATAAAAGGTTTTCGCTGGGGCCTGGCCTACACGTTTTCTAAGTCAACCGACACTACTAGTGACGATCGGGATGGCTTGGTGTTCGCCAACGGCACTGCTTTCGGCGGACGCGACTACAACCTCTTTAACCATGCTGCCTCGGACTTTGACCAACGACATATTTTGACAGTCAATTACATCTGGGATGTTCCGTTCTTAAAAAACAGCGGCAACGGGTTTGTAAGGGCCGCTCTCGGGGGCTGGCAGCTTTCGGGCACAACGTCTTTCGCAACAGGAAAACCGAAAGACATAACTATAGATTCCAATACGTACTCAAGCACTACGGTTAGTATTACCAATGGACAACCTTGTCCCGCCGGCTCTTTTGCCGGAACTCCAAACGCTACGACCGGATTGACCACCTGCACGCCGATCACCGATTTCACCGGCGGCTCGCTCAATGCTCTTCCTTTCGTCAGTTGTGCTAGTGCAAATGAGGGAGCAACTGGAACTGACCCGACTGGGACTCCTCTGTACTTAAATGCTGCGTGCTTTACCAGACCTACTAAGTACGGGGACATCGGCAACATGCCGAGAAACTTCGGCCGGCGGCCAAATATCTTCAATAGCGATCTGGCATTTTTCAAGAATTTCGCCTGGGGTGAAAAGCGCGGGGTCCAATTACGATGGGAGATATACAATCTATTCAATCACACGAACTTTAAGGATCTCGACGGATCACCCAGGTTCGGTTTGGTTCAGATAAATCCGAACCCGGGTACGACATGTTCGCTGACCAATGTCTGTACAGCAGTGTACCGACAAACCAACACCCGTTTCGGAGCGCCCACGGATGCTCGCTCGCCGCGCGTTATGCAGGCTTCGATCAGATTAAATTTCTGATTGTTGCGCACATTTAGTTTTCGTAACAACGAATGCTGAGACAGTTCCTTCCGGCAGCGTTGAGCGGAGGGAAATTAAAGATCGAGACAAGAGCAAGAATACGATTGGAACTTTGAAGGAGGCCTCCCATGCTTATTTCCAGGCGTCGTTGTTCAAGCTTGCCGTTTGGAATGTTTGCGGTCCTGCTGTTGATTGCGATGCTGGCTGCCGCAGCGGTAGCTCAATCGGTCACCGGATCAATCTCCGGAACTGTGACGGACGCTACCGGTGGCATTGTGGTAGGCGCCAGCGTCACATTGCACAGCGATCAGACTGGAACTGTGCGCACCGCAATCACGGGAGAGGATGGCAGATTTACCTTTGCGGCCGCGCAGCCAGGAACTTATTCGCTCACGGTCGAGCAAAAGGGCTTCCAGAGGCTTGAGCGGAAGAATGCCATTTTAAGCGCTAATGAAAACCTCGCACTTGGCGATCTTGCATTGACCGCGGGCCAGGTTAGCGAGATTGTAACGGTCACCGGTGAAGGTGCGGTGGTCGAAAAGGAGAGTAGCGACCTTACCGCGCGTCTGACCTCCGACCAACTTAACCTGATCTCGACTAAAGGACGTGATGTTACTTCCTTGCTGCGCCTGCTTCCGGGCACATCCAATAACGACGACATCGAAGGCGTGGGTGATGGCTTCGGTACCGACCTGCCTAACGTCGCCGGCCAACGTGGGCGCTCGGCGGTGGCTTCAATTGATGGACTGAACGCTGCCGAACCAAGTGGCTCAAACAAACTGAGCATGACGATTAGCCAGGATGCTGTCGCCGAAGTAAAGGTGCTGCGTAATAACTATGGGGCCGAGTATGGCAATAATGGGGGCGCGCTCATTAACCTCGTCTCCAAAGGCGGAGGTAAGGATTACGCGGGCAGCGCCTATTACTTCCTGCGCAATGAGGCGCTAAACGCCTCAAACTTTTTCAACAATAAGTCAGGTTTGAAGCGGGCACTCTACCGTCACAACATCTGGGGCTTCAACATAGGCGGACCTATGCCCCTTCCCGGTTTCGGTGAAGGTGGCCCATCACTGATACGGGATAAAGCTTTCTTCTTCTTTAATCTGGAGAAGCCGCACACGATCACGCCAACTGATCCGGTTTTCGTGACGGTGCCAACGGCGCTCGAGCGAGCGGGTAATTTTTCACAGTCGAAGAATTCCAGCGGCGCGACGCCGGTCGTTCTCGATCCTCTCACTGGTGTGGCTTTTCCCGGCAATATCATTAAGCCGGACCGAATTAACAAGAGTGGTCAGGCACTGCTCAACTACTTTCCTTTGCCAAATGCGCCTATCGCCAGCAATCCCGGGCGCTTCATAAACCAACTCAGCGCGGATGTCCCGAAGCACAGCTACGTCATTCGTTTTGATTTCAAGCCGACAAACAACGACAGCGTGTATTGGAAAGGCCAGTGGTGGACTTCTGACAACGAGGGTCTCGGTACTTCCGGTTGGCCCAATGGAGCCAATGGCGTTGACCGTTGGGGGATCAGATCGCATTACCTGTACAAGGACAACGGCTGGTCAGCTAACTGGGTGCACATCTTAAATTCCAATACCGTCAATGAGTTCAATTTTGGCATGCGGCACGACAGTGAGGGGTTCATACCATCCACTGGTTTTGCTGAAAGTCTAACAAGGTCTGCATTGAACTATACTGCGCCCCAACTGTTTCCGAATAACAACACACTCGGTCTGGTCCCGACGGCCACCGGATGGACCAGCGTCGCCGGCAACCCCGCTAACATCAACTGGCTTGATCGATGGGGTGAAGTCGGAAACGACTATATCAAACCCTCGTTCTCCGATAATCTCTCCGTCACTCACGGAGACCACAGTTATAAATTCGGCGTCTATTTTGAGCGGTTGCAAAACCGGGAAGCTCCGGGCGGTGGGAAATGGTCCGGTGGATTAGACTTCTCCGCCAGCGGCGCCTCTGCGGCAAACTTTACCACCGCGGCCGGAAACACCGGTTTTTCTTATGCGAATGCTCTGCTGGGTAATTTCCTCAGTTACACCGAATCACAGGCGCGCAACTTCACCAATAGTGAGATCAGACTGTTTCAATTTTACGCGCAGGATCAGTGGAAGATGAATAAGAGGTTTACCCTCAACTATGGCTTACGCGTGGGCCATCACACACCTTTTTTCCAACGTGACGGCCAGGGCTCAAATTTTGATCCGCTGCGCTTCGACCCGGCCAAAGCGCCGCTGCTTTACGTCGGTTATTGCGTCGGACAACCCAATGGCATTCCACCGTTTGGAACTGCCTGTGCGGCAGCGAATCAACGCGCCGTTGATCCGCGAATTAGCAATCCAACCGGCAGTCAACTGTTGCCCGCGAGTCTGGTTCGCTCCTTCGTTATGCCCCTAACCGGTGATCTACTTAACGGCATTGTAGTGCCGAACGATCCGAATGCTTTCAAAGGCTTCAGACACACGCGGGCAATTGATCTTGAACCACGTGTTGGGTTTGCCTGGGATATATTTGGCGCGGGCAAAACTGTTCTTCGCGGGATGGGAGGCGTTTACCATGCGCCGCGCATCGGTGGTGGAACGGGAGGCGCCGGTGCCAGCTCTCTTGGCGCTAACCCGCCCCAGCAGCGTGTGTTCACAATCAATAATGGAAACATCGAAACGCTGCCGACCTTGGTGCAAAATGGCGCTGCGCTAGTCTTTCCCACGGCGCTACGAGGCCTCGAAGTTGAGTCCAAGACACCTACTATTTATAACTTCTCGTTTGGAGTGCAGCAGGATGTTGGCTTCAAGACAGTGGTGGAAGCCAGTTACGTGGGATCGTTTGCCCGGCATTTAGGGGAACAACGCAACATCAACGGCGTCCCCGATGCGGCAAGATTCGTGAATTGCAGCGTCCTCCCGGCGGGCGTTCCATGTCATCCGGAAAACCGCGACCCTTTTACCGCCAACAGCGTCAAGAATAACGACTTCCTGCGGCCCTATAGAGGCTACGGCGACATTCAGGTCAACACGTGGGGCGGTACTTCAAACTATAATTCGCTACAGGTCCAGGTCAATCGCCGATATACGAGCGGCTTCCAGTATGGTATTGCGTACACTTACTCGAAGTCGTTTGACTATGCGAACGACGACACGTCGGATGTGAACCTTTCGCGTCCCTACAAGGCGTTTAATTACGCTCCGTCTGATTTCGATCAAACCCACATTCTTACAGTCAATTACATCTATGATGTGCCGAAACTCAGTCGTAGATGGAATAACGGTTTCGTTAGGGCCGTAATGGACAATTGGCAAATCTCCGGGACCACGTCCTACGTAAGTGGAAAACCAAAGAACCTGACTGTTACTTATCCTACAACAACGGTCGACATCACTAAGGGCCAGACCTGTCCTGCGGAATCGATACAGACGTCGGTAAATGCCACAACTGATCGTTGCACTCCTCGGTTTACCGATTGGACTGGCGGCCAGGTGAACGCGCGTCCGAATATGGTCTGCGATCCAATGAAGGGTGTCAGCGGCTCGGATTCAAGCGGAACTGCTTTTGTAATCAACACCGCCTGCTTCGCTGCTCCAACTGCCCTCGGCCAAATCGGCAATATGCCAAGAAACGCTGTTCGCATGCCTTCGATCTTCAATAATGACCTGGCGTTCTTTAAGAATGTGCCGATCGGTGAGAAGCGTGAGATTCAATTACGGTGGGAGATGTACAATCTCTTTAATCACGCGAATTTCCGCGATATCGACGGAGCTTTGCAGTTCGGTCTGGCCCAAACTAAGGCCGACCCCACCAGCCCCTGTTCGTTAACCAATATCTGTAAAGCCATTTACACGCAAACGAGAGACACTGCCTTTGGATCACCAAGCAGTTTTGGTACCCCAACCAGCGCACGTTCTCCGCGCGTGATGCAGGCATCGATCAGAATCAACTTCTAGACATGGCTCAGCGGGGATCTTCCTCAACCGGAGGAGATCCCTTGTTGAGCCTTGACCGCCTTCTCTAAGAAGCAAGGGAGGAGAGTGACAAGTCCAGCCTCGCACGTTCCAGAACGGCAACCAGCTTTATTGAAGGAGGCAAAACGTCATGTGTTCGCTTAAAACAACAGCGGTCGCCCTGCTGTTTCTAATCGTGTCAGCCTCGGTGCTCTTTGCACAGACGGCAACAGGCGAGGTCAGTGGAACTATCACCGATCCAAACGGGGCTGCGGTGCCTGGTGCCGTTGTAAGGCTGACCAACCGGGCCACGAAAATAGAGTCCGTAGCGAAGACGAATGAGAATGGATATTTCATTTTTGTGAATGTGAAACCGGCGAGTTACACGCTCAACGTCGAAGTGGCAGGATTCAAGGGAATGCAGACGCAACTGGAAGTAGGTGTCAGTGAGACGGTTACGCAGAACATTACGCTCTCTATCGGACAGGTTTCTGAAGCAGTCGAGGTTATCGCAGGGACCGAGATGGTCCAGAGGTCTTCATCAGATCTGGGTACTGTGATTCCCGAAAAGGCGGTGCAGGATCTGCCTCTGAACGGCAGAAATTTCACTCAACTACTGACTCTTACGCCTGGTGCTACGCCGGTCTCTACCTCGCAAAACAGAAATGTCGGCGGAGTGGAGGGGAACGTTGGGATCCCCGGTTCGGGTTTTGCCGATCCTTCCTTTCATGGGCAGGAAAACCGTTCGAAGCTCTATTTCTTTGACGGCATCATCAACACCAACGTTCGCGGGCCGACCTACATAGTGATTCCGAACATCGATCTCATCCAGGAGTTCAAGGTTGTCGGGCATGACGCCAAAGCGGAGTTTGGCGGCGCGATGGGCGGAGTCATGAACATGGTCTCGAAGTCCGGAGGCAATACCCTTCATGGCTCAGCCTTCGAGTTCGTCCGTAATGATGCCTTTGACGCGCGCAATCCTTTCGATGTCTGCACGACCGCGAGATGCGCACCCGGTGAGGGGGTTCCAAAAAAACCGCTGCCATTTCGGCAGAATCAGTTTGGCGCCATTATTACCGGGCCGGTGATCAAAAACCGGACTTTCTTTTCCTTCGGATACGACGGCTGGCGTTACAGCCAACCTACGCTGGCACTCTCCTATGTGCCGACAGCAGCGGAAATCAACGGAGATTTTTCCAATTTCAAAGTTCGCACGAATCAGATCTTCAATCCTTATTCAACCAGGCAAGTCGGTACCGCGTTCGTACGCGATGCCTTCCGGTGCGATTCCGCAGGCAATCCATTACCGGTAAACGCGCAGAATCGTCAGGATCAGTCGGTGGGGAGCGTGTGTAACAAACTGCCCGCGGCCCTCATATTCAAGCCAATGCAGCAGTTCTTCCAAAAGTATTCGGCCATACCGAATCTTTCGGTGGCGGCGAATGCCACGCAAAATTTTGCGCAGGGCCGTCCCACGATCAACAACTCCAACGGCTTTCAAATAAGAATCGATCACCACTTCAGCGACAGCGACAACATTTTCTTCCGTTTCACACAGCAAAATGTGTCGGTTGATAATCCCATCGGCAACGAAGGATCTACCGGCGGCAGCGGAAAAGGCCGCAACTATGGTGGCGCCTGGACCCATAGCTTCAGTCCCTCAGTCATACTGGACGTGCGCGGCGGCTATGCAGGTCGGCCGGGCGTCGATTCAGGGCAGCAGAACCAGCATGCAGCCGGAATCGATCCCTTAAACCAGTTTGGTTTTGGTGACATAGACAAGTACGGCGGTTTGCTCGTCAGACTAGATACCAATGAGTGGACTGCCGGCAGCAACAATGATTTTGGAGTGCGCGGCTCGGCCCTTCGTGAGAATCCAAACTGGAGTGTTAGTCCTAATCTGACCTGGCTCAGAGGAAATCACAATCTTAAGTTTGGTGGTTGGTATATCGAAGCCAAACGAATCCAGCTAAACACATTCCAGCGATATACCTTCAGTGACGAACAAACGCGTAACCCGGCGGCGGCCTCGAACGTAACAGGCTTATCGCTGGCTTCCGCCTTGTTGGGTTTCCCCAGTACTTTCGATGCTCAACTTCCTGTTCTCCACGGTGGACCAGTTCAGTTCAAGTATGCTTCGTGGGCCGCTTACGGACAGGACGAATGGAGAGTGAATCGTAACGTGGTGCTGACCCTGGGGCTTCGTTATGACTATCTGACCCAGCCGAAGACGATCGATGGACGGCTGTGGAACTCATTTGACCTTTTGAATCAAAAATGGATCGTTGGAGCGGAGACGATGCCTCCCCTTTGCAGTGTTGCTAAAGCAGCTCCCTGCATTCCTGATTCATTTCAATCAGATCCCCACTTTAACAACGTCGTTCTGGCGGGCAAAAAGTTTTTCGCGCCGCCGCCGGTTAAAGATAATCTTGGACCGCGCATTGGCATCGCCTGGTCGCTGAGTTCGAAGAACGTGATTCGCGCGGGATATGGGCTCTATTTTGATCCGCTACCAGCCCGCAGCCAATATGCGCAGAACGATCTCGAAGCCGCGGTCTGGCCTGACGCAACAGCGTTTGCCGGAACTGCCAACACCACTGCCAACTTCCTCAATGGGACCTTCTTCAACATCATTCAACTTCAGTCTCAAGGATTCGCGACACCACTGCCGACGGCGAGTCCATGGACAGTCGGTGGCTTCAATGATGATCCAAATTACAAGGACCCGTATTCACATCAGTGGCACGTAGAATTTCAGCGCGAATTGACCAAGTCCAACATGATCTCAGTGGCTTATGTGGGTAGCGTGAGTCGTCGCCTGCCGTATTCTGGTCTGGCTAATGCGGCTCGCCAGGCATTTCCGAATGGAACTCCTGCCGCCACGGTCGATGCGGCTCGAGCAGTGCCGTGGGTAGGCGCCGGCGTTAATTACACTCTGGCCATCGGCAAGGCGAACTATAAGGCTCTGGAAGCAAAATTCCAGCGCCGGTTCACAAGTGGCTTGAGCACGCTGGTTTCCTATACCTGGGGGCGGTCCAACGATACAGGAAGTGGCTATTTCAACGTTGAGAATGGCCCCGGCGGAAGTTCAACGATTCAGAACTTCTGGGACCAGAGCACGGCCTGGGGCGTTTCCTCCTACGACATTACGCACTTTCTTTCCTGGGCAACGGTTTATGAACTCCCCTTTGGGAAGGGAAAGAGATGGTTGAGAAACGGACCAGCCTCCTGGATTCTTGGCGATTGGCAAACCAACTTCATTGCCCAGGCTCGCACGGGAGCACCTTTCAATCTGATAGTGACCGGTGATCTGGCTAACCTGCGTGGCAGCGGAGTCAGTACGCCCAACAACTATCTGCGACCCAATCTGATTGCCGATCCGTTCAAAGCAGGACCGGTACCGGCGAACCCCGACCCGCTATGCCAGTTGACTATTTCACAGAAAAACGCTGCGGGTCAGTTCGGGAGGGCAGCAGATGCCGTTCACACAATAGAAACCTGGCTCAACCCGTGTGCTTTCGGAATTCCATCCGGTGCTTTTGGAGATCTCCCCCGCAACGCTTTCAGAGGCCCGGCGGTCTACACCGTGGACCTCTCAATGTTTAAGAGCATCGCGGTAAACGAACGATTCAAAGTGCAGTTACGCGCCGAGGCATTCAACGTATTCAACATCATAAACTGGGAAACGCCGGCAAACGCGAACCTTACGCTAAATTCCAATGCAACGGCGATAGCTCCTAATGTGGGAAGAATTACGGGGCTCGCGCAAGGCACCACGCCGAGGCAAATACAGTTTGGACTAAGGTTGGTCTTTTAAGTTCGGTTAGCAAAATTCAAATGCTCGTTGGCAAGGTGGCGGTGATGGCGTCTCCATTACCGCCATCTCGCTGAGGAGATGTCGAATGACTCGTACTGAGGGCGTTAGAAAAACCTGCACGGGATAGAAAGAGATAATGAAATTCGCAATCTTACCTAAGGCGCTCAATCGACGGTTAGTGATCGGGTTTGTGTTTGGGACACTCGCGGCGCTGCTCGGACCAACTGCATCATTGTCGTCACCGGCGCACCAGCCCAAGAGAAACTCAATTCGCGTGTTTCTGCTCGACGCGAAACACCTGGAATTAACCAAGGAGCGCATTCGTGCCCGAGACAAAACTCTTGCCCCTGCTCTGGCGCAACTGGAAAGAGACGCACAAAAGGCACTTGCGCCGGGTACGTTTTCAGTTGTTACGAAGGATCCTGTTCCGCCCAGCGGCGATAAGCACGATTACCTGAGCCAGGCGCCTTATTTCTGGCCTGACTCCAGCAAGCCCAACGGTCTTCCCTACATCCGGCGCGACGGCGAGCGCAATCCCGAGATCAACAAGATCGGCGACCATCGCAGTTTGGACCAGATGGCCAGTGCCGTGGAGACGCTGGCACTCGCTTACTACTACACAGGCAATGAAGCTTACGCAGCCAAAGCGGTGCAGTTGCTGCGCGCCTTCTTCCTCGACCCCGCAACGCGCATGAATCCCCATTTGCAGTTTGCTCAATTCATTCCCGGCGTAAATACGGGACGCGGCATCGGGTTGATCGAAACGCGCGGGTTAACGCGAGTGGTTGACGCCGTGGGTTTGTTAGCCGGCTCAAAAGCGCTTACCCGGCAGGATCAGCAGGGACTACAGGAATGGTTCACAAAGTTTCTCGGCTGGATGCTTGAGAGCAAGAACGGACGCGACGAGAGTGCGGCCAAAAATAATCATGGGACATATTACGACGTCCAGGTTTCTTCTTTCGCGTTGTTTCTTGGCCGGAGAGACCTTGCCCGAGACGTGTTGCAGACGGCTCGTCAGAAGCGCATTGCCGCGCAGATTGAATCCGATGGCCGGCAACCGTTGGAGCTCGCACGCACCCGCGCCTGGAGTTATAGCGTAGGTAATCTTGATGGTCTGATGCAGCTCGCCAGACTGGGCGAAAACGTCGGCGTCGATCTGTGGGGCTATCAGACCTCAGACGGGCGCAGCATTAGCCGTGCTCTGGACTATCTGGTTCCGTTCGCGGTTGGCGGGCAGAAGTGGCCGTATCAACAACTCGGTGAGTGGCAGCCGCAGAGCTTGTTTCCTTTAATTCGCCGCGCAGCGGTCGGGTATGACGATCAACGGTATCAAAGTCTGGCAGCAAAACTACCCAGCGTTGACGCATCCGACCGGGCTAATTTGTTACGAGCGAAAGTCAGAACGAACAACCAGGCGAAAGCGAATTGACGGCGAAGTATCTCAACGAAGATTTGAGGTGTACTGATATTGATGGCCCGTGAACTCTGGCTCATTGCCGGCATCGCGCTGCTGATGTTCTGGTCGCCTGCCTCTGCCCAACAGGTTTCGCGAGAACAATGGGGCGCACCCGGGGTGACCGTTTCCCACTCCGGCGGAAAATGGAGCATTACCGGCCGGAAAAACAAAGTTACGCTAAACGAAATTGATCTGGGCTTCGTTATTGAGGCGGCGCAAGCACGGTGGATCATGGTCCCGTCGTCCGCGCAGGACATGCTGGTGAAGTCGGAGGGAAGTGAGTTTTACCTGCGCCTGGCCGACGCAAAAAAGATCTCTATTGTGCCCTACGAAACCGGATTTAGAAGCGGCGTAAAAATCGGACTGACGGACTGGAGGCAAAGAGGGAAGCAGATTGATCTGGGATTGGTTCTAACGCTGGCCCTTGAAGGTAAAGACGAAGAACTGGTTTGTGAGGTTACGGCGAAAGAAGGCGAAGCTACATTGCGCCAGCTGGATTGGCCAACCGCGCTTGATGCGCGCGACGTTGACTACACGCTGCTGAGCAATGGCCGAGGCACACTTCTGCCACGCACCTGGCCAAAGGAGTATTTTCCAATTCGCACGATCACGCCGGCAGGCAAGATCCTGGCGACGGACCACAGCGTACTGCAGAGTCACGTGATCGAATCGTGGTCAATGTCATGGTGGGGGTTTCAGAAAGGCAGAGCGGGACTGATGGTCATTGTGGAAACGCCCGACGATGCCGCTTATCAATTCAGTCATCCGGCCGGTGGCCCAACTGTTATCGGCCCTCGCTGGCGAGCGCAGCTTGGCCGCTTTGGTTACATGCGCACAGTGCGCTTCAGTTTCGTCTCAGACGGTGATTACGTTGATATGGCCAAACGCTATCGCCGTTACGTAATGGAGACAGGTTTGTTTGTTTCGCTCAAGGAAAAGATCGCGCGCACGCCGGCTGTCAAAGATTTGGTGGGCACGCCCCAGACGCGCCTCAGCATCCTGCGCAATCTGAAGCCGGAAAGCGATCGCTACGACACAAAAGATCCGGCGAAGAATTACAGTCTGACGACGTTTGACGAACGCTCCCGGCAGCTCCGCGAATTAAAAGCAAAAGGAAATGAGCGCCTGCTCGTCTTCGTCTCGGGCTGGCCCCATCTTGGCTACGATCGCCAGCATCCGGATTCCTTGCCGCCGCCGGAACAGGCCGGCGGATGGGACGGCATGAAAAGATTGGTAGACACCTGTCGCGAGATGGGATATCCGGTAATCTTCCACGATCAATATCGCGATTATTACCTTGATGCACCTTCCTACGATCCGCAGTTTGCGGTCCATGAAGAGGATGAACAGCTTCCGCCGCGTCAGTTTCCCGGATCACGCTTCGGTGATTCGAAACAAGGCCACATTCCCTTAATGCGTCATTGGGATGGTGGCCGGCAGGCGTATCTAAACGCGCGCTTCATGCTCGGCCATCTGCTGAAGAACTACCAGTTGTTCTTTGAGCACGGCATTAGACCACAGGGCATTTATATCGACGTTGTTGGCTACGTTCCCCCGGATGAAGACTTCAACCCCGAGCACCCGACTACGCACACCGATGCGATGCGCGGGCAAGCCGCGATGCTCAACTGGTCGCGGCAGAATCTGGGAATTGTGGCGACGGAGGCCGGCTCCGATTGGGTGATTCCCTACGTTGATGTCATCAATCAGTCGGGTGGCGGAAGCAAAGCCATTTTGGTTCCGCTCTACAGCCTCGTTTACCACGACGCAGTAATAGTTTCTTATGACGCGCGGGATCAGAAAAGCTTACTGCTCGGCCTGCTGAACGGCGGTACGCCTCAACTTCCGATCATGTCGAATGCCATCGACGAAAAGAGCAAGGCCCTCATTCGTGCCATGGCCGCACTCCATCAGCGAGTGGCCCTGTTGGAAATGACCAGGCATGAATTTCTCGACTCGAAGTTTCGTAAGGAACGTACGACCTTCGCAGATGGAACTACGGTGACCGTGGATTGGGACGCCAGCACTTACAAGATTGAGCCGACGTTATGACATGTTGGATGAATCTTAGATAAACCGAACGAACCCTTATTGGGTTTGATGTTCAGCGCCCCACCGCGAAGCGGTTATGACAGTAGAGCCCAGGGTTGCCGCGCTTCACGGCTACCCTGGGAAACGAGGGAAAGGTGTAACGAGTTAAGGAAACGCCGAAACCCCAAAAAGGGGTTGTGTCGGTTTGTTTGAGGGACGATGCGCCAACGTAGTTGTACGGAATCCGTATGCGTATAAAAACATGAACGGGACAGCTTGTTTTGCCAGGAAACTGCCACAAGCCCGTTGGGGTTGTTATTTCTTGCGACTCCTTCCCAGGGTAGCCGCGGAGCGCGGCAACCCTGGGCTGTGTGCCACAACCGCTTCGCGGTACTTCCTCTCCGCGATCCTCCTTGTTTCGATTTTAGCTCCATTGCCTGGCACCTCGTATTGCGCAACAGTCACTTCCGAATCTGAGCAAGCCGAACGCAGGAGTGGAACTGATTTTCCTACCACCAGCCAGCAGAATGGCAGCGTTTCAACTGCCGGCGGACGCGATGACAAGGCAATCGAGGAGGCTCTCCGAGGTTGGTGGACCGCTTCAATGAAGTCACATGATCAGCGCATTGCCTGGTGGCGCGACGCTCAATTCGGCTGCTTTATTCATTGGGGTGTTTATTCTTCGTTTGGCGGCGAGTGGAAAGGAAAACCTTTTCGCGGCTATGCCGAGCACATGATGCGCAGCCAGAAAATTCCGCTGGCCGAGTATAAAGAGAAAGTAGTCTCCGTCTTCAACCCCATCAAGTTCAATGCGGACGAGTGGGTCCGACTAATCAAAACTGCGGGAATGAAATACGTCATCATCACTGCCAAGCATCATGATGGCTTCGCCATGTATCCCTCGGCTGTGACCCGCTATAACATTCGCGACGCCACACCCTTCAAGCGCGATCCAATCGGCGAGCTTGCCGCCGCCTGCCGCAGAAGTGGAATTCGCTTCGGCTTCTATTACTCTCACGCCTTCGATTGGGAGCACCCGGATGCCCCCGGCAATGACTGGGACTACGATAATCCCGGAGGCGATAAAGGGTTGCATGGCGGCGTGCAATGGTATGACCAGCATCCCGAGCTGCTTACCAAAGCGCGGAGGTATGTTGACGAAAAGGCCATCCCGCAGATCGTTGAGTTACTCAAGAATTATCATCCAGACATTCTCTGGTTCGACACTCCGAGCAAGCTGCCGCTTTCGGAAAACTTGCGCATTCTCAAAGTTGTGCGCGCAACGGATTTGAAGGTCGTCGTGAATGGCCGGCTCGCGCGCGGGCAGGGTCACTCGTTCGGTGACTACAAGAACACGGGCGATCGCGCCGCGGAGCTGGTTCCAACCGAGGGTGACTGGGAGACAATCCCTACGACTAACGAGTCCTACGGCTATCACAAGTATGATCTGAGCCATAAACCTCCCGCACACTTCATTCAACTTCTGGCGAAGGCGGCGGCACGCGGCGGCAACGTGCTGATGAACATCGGCCCGATGGGCAACGGACAGATTGATCCGAAGGACCAGGAAATACTGCGCGGCATTGGAAAGTGGATGGCGGCGAATGGGTCCAGCATATATCGAAGCGAACGTACACCACTGCCGATCCAGGCATGGGGAGAGTCCACGCGCAAAGGAAATACTTTGTATCTTCATGTTTTTGATTGGCCGCGTGATGGGAAGCTCATTGTGGGCGGACTGAAGAGTTCGGTAGCTCGGGCGTATTTGTTAAGTGACGCGAAGCGACAACCGCTGCACTCAACACGATTGAATGAGAATGACGTCGTGATCAACGTACCGACTGCGGCGCCGAACCCGGCCGACACAGTGGTCACCGTGGAAATCAAAAATGGGATGGAAGTTAACCCGGTGCGTTTGATTGCCAGCCGCGATACGAACAATGTGCTTCGGGCCTTTGATGGCGAGCTGCATGGGAAAGGCCTCCGTTTTGGCGATGGCAAAGCGCCGCGGGCGTATGTCTTTGAATGGAAAGATCCGCAGGACTGGGTCGGCTGGAAGATCCGAATGAACGAGCCTTCGGAGTTTGATGTGTCATTGAAATATACGACCGGTTCCACGGCTAATCGCGGAAGCTACAACGTCACCATCGGCGATCAGGTACTAAAAACGAAGGTCGAGCCGACGACAGATGAAAACCAGGCAGCAACGGCCACGCTGGGAAGAGTCAAGCTCAATGCGGGTGAATACGAAATCATGGTAAAGCCGCTGGACATCCAGGGTGGCGAATTAATGCGCATGTTCCACCTTGCGCTGAGGCCGGTCCAAGCGAATTAACATGACTAAAAGCGAGAACAATCAACCGCTCACTACAAGACGCACGTTTCTTTCTGCAGCGCTCGCTGCTCCTGTGCTTATAGCGGGCATTCCCGTGTTTGAGCGGGATAGCTTCGCGGCAAGTGTCTCGTCCGTTCTGCCTTCGTCTGCCGCCAGTGACATCAGTTTAGTGAGTCCAAACCGGCTGCTGCAATTCCATTTGATAGTGGGAGAACGAGAACTGACTTACAAGATTGCTTTTAGAAAACAGCCCGTCATTGAACTGTCACCAATCGGGATCATAGTTGATGGTGC
This sequence comes from Pyrinomonadaceae bacterium, assembly GCA_036506215.1. Lineage (GTDB taxonomy): Bacteria > Acidobacteriota > Blastocatellia > Pyrinomonadales > Pyrinomonadaceae > PSRF01. Next base: position 16,610 of record DASXSC010000140.1, read on the forward strand.
GGACCTCGGTCGGGGCGTCGAGCTTGGCAAGATCGCGAACTACCGGATAAACGAAACGTACGCCTCCCGCGGGGTCCACTCTCGCGGGATTAATCACTGCAGTGGGACCAGGGTTTTTCTAAGACACCCACAAACCAACACGAAGTTTATGCTTGAAATCCGGGCGTTCGACTATGGAATTGCTTTTCGCCATGTGGTTGCCGGTGACAATCATCAAAGAGTACCCGATGAGGCAACAGCGTTTGTGATTCCCTCGGGAAGCACCGTTTGGTTCCACGATTTCGAAGGACACTACGAAGGCATTCATACAAAAAAAGAGATCTCCGAAGTTAAGCCGGGCGAATGGGCAGCGCCGCCACTCACCTTCAAGCTCCCCAACGACGCCGGCTATGCGTCCCTGACCGAGGGAGCGTTGATGAATTACCCGGGTATGGGATTTCAGGCTGACGGTCAACGAGGTTTCAAGGTAGTGCTGGGAAACGCGTTGCCCATAAGTCATCCGTTCGATCTCCGGTATGGAGCCGTCGAAGCAAAACGTCTTGCAGTTCCGGCGGCGATAGCTGGAACCATCAGCACCCCATGGCGAGTGGTGATGGCAGGCCCGGATTTAAACACGCTGGTAAATTGCGACATTATCAGCAACGTCTCACCGCCGCCCGACAAGAAACTCTTTCCAGCAGGGCTCAACACCGAATGGATCAAGCCGGGCCGGGCTGTCTGGAAATATCTGGATGGTGGCGAGAACACACTTGAGAGCATGAAAGAATTTTCTCGGCTCGCCGGACAGTTGGGCTTTGAATACAACGTTGTTGAGGGTTTCTGGCAGCGATGGACCGAAGCGGAGATGCGGGAACTTATTGACTACTCCCGCCAGCAGAAAGTAGGCATCTGGGTCTGGAAGCACAGCCGCACACTTAGAACGAGCGACGAGCGCCGCAAGTTTTTCCAGCTTTGCAATGACCTTGGAGTGGTTGGGGTCAAGATCGACTTTTTCGATCACGAAGCAAAGGAAATAATTGATCTCTATCAGACACTGTTACAGGAGGCAGCCGAACATAAAGTAATGCTGGAGTTTCACGGCGCGAACAAGCCGGCGGGGGAATCGCGAACGTGGCCCAATGAAATGACGCGTGAGGCAATTCGCGGTTTGGAATATCGCAACACGCAGACGCGCGCAGTGCACAACACAACTCTTCCATTCACGCGCATGCTGGCGGGCCATGCGGATTACTCCGCCATGCACTTCGGCGAGCGGCGCCGGGAAACATCGTGGGCGCATCAGATTGCGTCGGCGGCGATTCTTACGTCGCCAGTACTTATTTACGCCGCCCACCCCAAGAACATTCGGGAGAACCCGGCTGCAGAATTAATAAAGAGCATACCGAGCGTTTGGGATGAAACGATTGCGCTGCCACCAAGCAGAATTGGCGAACTCGCGGCCTTTGCGCGCCGCAGAAAAAGCACGTGGTTCCTGGCAATCATGAATGGGCCAACCGGAAAAAGCCTCGATGTTCCACTTTCGTTCTTGGGTGGCGGTAAGTATCAGACCATGTTGGTCCGCGATCTGGCCGATGAGCCGGCGGCGGTCAGGATTGAAAAGTCAGAAGTGAAACGGAATCAATCGCTGGCGATTGAGCTGCGGCCGGGTGGTGGGTTCATCGGGCGGTTTTCGAACGGCTCTGCCACCTGATGTGCGGAAGGTCCCTGACTTTGGTTGGCGGGGGCAAGCTGCCCTTCCCAACCCAGAGCTGAATAAAGTAGAGCAGGAAGCTCAAGCGGAGAGGCTTTCTCAAAGAATCGAAAGGCAATCAAGCAAAACGGTGGTTACTGACTTCATAGTCTCAGGGTTTGGAAGGTGGGCTTGCCCCCGCTCATTCGCGCTGCTCTCAACGCTGCTTCCTACCATGCTGCTGCTGTTAGTCTGCGGGCAGACGGCAGCTCAGCCTCCCAATTTCAATGTCGCCAGATTTGATCGAGCGCGAGTTCTAAAAGCGGCCAACCAATATTTGAAAGAAGCGCCGATCACAATTACTGCCTCGAAAAGTGCGCGTAGTGCCGGTGGCTTACACGATTTCTTTTCCGAAGGTGACTATTGGTGGCCCGACCCGCAAAACCCCGATGGTCCTTACATTCAGCGGGACGGAATGACTAACCCGGCAAACTTTACGGATCACCGGCGCTATTTGATGAGACTCAGCGTTCAAGTGCCAGCGCTCGCCGCTGCCTGGAAGTTAACTAAGGACGCGAAGTTCGCGAAACATGCCGCGCTACATCTGCGGGCATGGTTTATCGATCCGGCGACACGCATGAATCCAAACCTGCAATACGCCCAGGCGATACATGGGCGGTTTACCGGCAGAGGGACCGGGATTATCGATACGATTCACCTGGTGGAGGTGGCGCGTGCGATTGAGGTGCTGCAAAGTGCCCGGACGCTTTCTCCAGCCGATCTTGGAGAAGTAAAGGAGTGGTTCACTGCTTACCTTAACTGGATGACTACCAGCAAAAATGGCCTCGAAGAGCGCGAGGCCAGGAACAATCATGGCACCTGCTGGGTAATGCAGGTCGCAGCTTTTGCAAAACTGACCGGCAACGAGGAACTGCTCGAGTATTGCCGCAATCGCTTCAAGACTGTCCTGGTTCCGAATCAAATTGCCGCGGATGGGAGTTTTCCGCAGGAGTTGAGACGTACCAAACCCTATGGCTATTCACTCTTTAATCTCGACGCGATGACAACCGTTGCTCAGATTTTGTCAACGCCGGATGACAACCTTTGGACCTTCGCGCTTCCTGATGGTCGAGGTTTAGCCCGGGCAATGGAGTATATGTCTCCATATATAAAGGACAAAAAGCGTTGGCCGCTGAAGCCGGATGCGATGTACGACGGCGAGTGGCCGATGCGACAGAGCAGTCTTTTGTTTGCCGGTAAAGCATTCAGCAATGCTGAATACATTAGTCTGTGGCAGACATTAAAAGCCGATTCAAACGTGGAGGAAGTGATTAGAAACTTCTTCATACGGCAGCCGGTGCTCTGGATCAATTGAAGCCCCCGGCTCGATAACGCGGCTCTTCATCCAAGGAATGGCAGCGAGTCTGAGATGCGTAAATACTGTTTCATTGTAGTTTTTGCGGCCGGCATCCTGGTGTCGGCTCTGGCGCAGGAACCAAAACCGGCTGTCGGTTCACAGTCCGGATCCCAGGAACCGGATGTGGTGCGCATTTCGGTGAACCTGGTCCAGGTAGACGGAACGGTGACTGACAAAGACGGCCGGCAAGTTACCGATCTGAACAAGGAAGATTTCGAATTGTTTATTGATGGTCGCAGACAGGACATCAGCAATTTCTCATACATTCCGTCCCAGCCCAAAGCGGCACCCGGCACGAAACGCGCAGGGAAGTCTGACGCGCCTGCACCGCCGGCTCCGCCACTGCGACTGCGACCAGAGCAGGTCCGTCGTACGGTGGCGCTGGTGATAGGTAACGTCTCGTATGAGGGCTTGCAGGATGTGAAGAAAGCGCTAAGGAAGTTTGTGGATGAGCAGATGCAGCCCGGGGATTTGGTGGCGATCGTTCGCCTCGCACAGGGTGGGATTCTTCAGCAGTTCACGAATGACAAAAGGCTGTTGCACCTGGCAATTGATGGCGTGAGGTGGAACCCAATAACGGGAACCGAAGTTACTGCGGTTCCTCAGGCGGGAAATACAGGACCATCTACAGACGCTGATGCCGCGCAAGCCACTACCGCGGCCGATGACTTCTTTGAGGATCTGATCGCCAGCAATGGAATTCAACAGCTTAATTTAATTGTCCGCGGACTTGAGTCGCTGCCGGGCCGCAAGTCGGTAATTTTTTTCTCGGACGGCTTCCAGCTTTTCGGGAAGGATCTCGAAAACAGACGGACACTTGAGGCCGTGCAGCGAGTCACTGATCGGGCCACGCGCGCCTTGGTCGTGTTTTATACGATCGATTCGCGCGGTTTGCAGTCACTCATGACCGACGCCTCCGCTAATATGAATCAGCTTCCGCCCATCGGAACGTCTTTGAAAGTACAGCCTACACTGACTGGTCCGGATTTCGCGGCTGCTCGTCAGAATCGCGTAAAGAACTTCTTACTAGCACAAGATGGGCTGGCCTATCTTGCCGATCAGACTGGCGGTCGATTTATGCAATCGACTGACCTCAGCGGAGCCATATCTCGCACGCTCGACCAGAAGGGTTACTACCTTATCGGCTATCGTCCCGACGAAACCACTTTCAAGTTGGATGCCGGGCGCCGCCGCCCTTACCACCGGATTGAGATTAAAGTTAAGCGTCCAGAACTGCGGGCTCATTTTCGCAAAGGCTTCTACGGAAGTCCTGATAAACAATCGCCTCAGACGCCGAGCACTTCAGTGCAAAGGATCCTGGCCGCACTCATCTCACCTTTCGACACGAGTGATATCAACCTGCGACTGACGTCGCTCTTCGGGCACGACAAACAAGACGGCTCCTTCGTGCGCACTTTGCTCCACATCGACGTTAGTGATCTGACATTCACAGTAGAGCCGGATGGCAGGCGCAAGGCGGTAATGAATGTGTTAGCGGCTACTTTCACCGAAAACGGATTGGTTGATGAACCGGTTGCGCGACAACAGACGGTCCGGGTGCGCCCTGAAAGTATGGAGCAAGTTAAGCGAGACGGTGTGGTCTACGAGATGACGATGCCGGTTAAGAGCACAGGTATTTATCAGGTGCGCGTGGCGGTTCAGGACGCCGAAAGCGAGCGGATAGGATCAGCCAGCCAGTTTATTGAAGTGCCCGACCTGGGTAAAAGCCGGTTGGCACTGTCCGGCATTGTTCTCTCGGCAAAAATGACTCCACCGGGAAACGGTACCGGACCAGGGCCGCAGACCGCCAACAGCGAAGACAATCAAATAGCTGGCAACGAGATCCTGGCCAGTCCGGCTGTACGGAGATTTCGGAGGGGGATGCAAATGAACTACGCGTTCCTTGTTCTCAATGCTCGGCCTGATCCGGTCACGGGGCGGCCTCAGGTCGAGACGCAGGTTGTGCTCTACCGGGATGGCCGGCCTGTGTTCAGAGGTGCTTTGCGGCCCATCAATTCTGTGGGCCAGGATCCTAATGAACTGCGCTCAATAGGAAGCTTGAATCTGGGAACGGATCTTAGTCCCGGCGAGTATGTCTTGCAGGTGGTGGTCACCGACAAACTTGCCAAAGAGAAGAAGTATCAGATGGCGACGCAGTGGATCGACTTCGACCTGATTGGATAGATAAAAAGTTACGCTCAATTGAATGATTAGCTTGAACGTAAATAGCAGGAGGTGGATTCAAGTTTCAAGCGCAACTCAGCCATCAGATCCGAAGCGACAGCGACGGCGCGTGAAACTGTCCGAATCAGAACCGGAAGCGGTAGCGACCGGCCAAGGAGTCAACTTTACCAGTCGAGAATTTGAATCGCTGAACGCGGTCACTCAAGTACTGACAACCACGGTTGAGTCCCTGGCCGCTCGCTACCACCACCCCAGCCGGGCTGCGGGCTTCCCCGGTCCGCTCCCGGTTCTGATTCGGATAAACGCCAATGTTGGTCGACTGTTACTCTGTCGCGTCCCAATTATGGTGACGAGTCCGCCAGCTGTTGCAGTTCCAAATTGAATTCGCAGGAGATAACTTTCATGAGTGTTCGACGATATTTAATCGGTGTTCTTATTTTTACCGCCCTCTTTTCGGCTGCACGACAATCAACTTTTGGAAAACAAAGACCGCGGTTCCAACAGCCCTCCGCAGTCGGGCAACCATTTGCGAAACCAACCCGCGCAGAATCCGAAGCCGAGCATGATCGTCGCATGAAATGGTTTCGCGACGCGCGTTTCGGAATGTTCATTCATTGGGGGCTTTATGCGGTTCCGGCAGGGGAGTGGAAAGGAAAGCCTATCCCCGGCCTCGGCGAATGGATCATGAATCGTGCAAAGATTCCTGTGTCTGAGTATGAACGGCTCAGCCGGCAATTTAACCCGGTGAAGTTTAACGCGGAAGAGTGGGTGAGGGTCGCAAAGGATGCAGGGATGAAGTATCTCGTTATTACTTCCAAGCATCACGATGGTTTCGCGATGTACGATTCGAAAGTCACTGCCTACGACATCGTCGAAGCCACGCCTTTCAAACGCGACCCGCTTAAGGAGCTGGCCGACGCCTGCCAGAAAGCCGGGATCAAGTTTGGTTTCTACTACTCGCAAACACAAGACTGGCACGAGCCGGATGCTGTCGGAAACGATTGGGACTGGCCCGATGACACGAAGAAGAATTTTGCTCGTTACCTGGAAGAGAAAGTAAAGCCGCAGGTGCGCGAGCTGTTGACTAATTATGGACCAATCGGTCTTATCTGGTTTGACACACCGCGCACGATAACAAAAGAACAAAGCCAACAACTCGCCGATTTAGTTCATTCGATTCAGCCTGACTGCCTGGTGAGCGGTCGCGTGGGTCATGGTGTCGGAGATTACGATTCAGCTGGCGACAATCAGATCTCAGTCGGCAAAGTCACGCGCGATTGGGAAACTCCCGTAACCTTGAACGACACCTGGGGCTTCAAGAAAGACGATCACAACTGGAAGTCCACTGCAATACTGATTCGGCAGATGCTCCAGGTTATCAGCAGAGGTGGCAACTATCTGCTCAACGTTGGTCCCACGGCGGAAGGGGTTATTCCCGAACCCAGTGTGCAAAGGCTGGCCGAAGTTGGTCAGTGGCTGCGAGTTAATAACGAAGCCGTATATGGGAATGGCCCAAGTCCGTTCACTTACGAGTTGCCATGGGGCCTGATTACCACCCGCCCCGGCAAACTATATCTGCATGTGTTCGATTGGCCGCAGAAGGAGCTGGTGCTCTTTGGCTTGAAGAGCAAAGTTCAAAAAGCCTATCTACTCGCGAACAAAAAAGAGTTGAAATTTACAGTAGCTGACGACAAGACACTGGATCACTATTCGTTGCAGATTCAGTTGCCCGCCGCAGCGCCCGACAAACACGATTCAATCATCGTGTTGGAGATCAAAGGAGAGTTACTCGCTGAGAGTTCACTGATCCAACAGCCGGATCAGACCGTAACGTTACCCGCCCACCTGGCGGAAGTTCACAAAGCGCCGGGCGAGCAACAACTAAGATTGGACAGCCGCGGAGTGATTGAGAGATGGCTGAACAAAGATGAATGGGTAGGCTGGGACTTCAAGCTCAACCGCCCGGGCACTTTTGATGTGGTCGTGCTGACTTCCGAACAGAAGTACGGACGAGACTGGGAAGGTAATCATCAGGTGAGAATCGAAGTGGCCGGGCAGAAGTTGCAGGGAGTCATCGCCAACCAGGGCAAGGAAGAAAACCCTTTCAACCCATACTGGAAATACGTCATCTCGAAAGTTGGCCGGGTGACTATCGACAAGCCCGGCAAATATGACCTAACCCTAAAACCAGAGCTGCTGCAGGCCGAGAAAAAACTCGGCTTCACGCTCGTTTCGGTGAAGTTGATTCCAGTTCAGAGATAAGAATTTGTCCAGGTAGCGGCGGCAACGATCGGCGCGAAGCCGCGATCAGATTTCCGAAGGTTGCGGCGAATAGCGAAAGAGCAGTGAAAACAAGGGAACTGACAAGACGTGAGGTCCTCCGCATGGCTCTGGCCACGCCGGCGCTGGCCGTATTGCCAGAACTGGTCCAGGCGCAGCGTGGGATAGACAAAGGTTTCGGCCGGCAGTCCTTATTAGATGCGCCTGGATTTGTTGTTCCCGGCGGAGCCCGGTCCGGCGCCCGGCAGGTAAAGCTGATCCGTCAGTGGCAAGGTTCCATTTGTCACTCCCGACTGGTGAATCGCGGCCCGGAAAGTGTGCCGGTGAAAGAGGTCGTGCTCTTCGATCTCAGACTCCAGCTGTCGCCGCAGACACGACTCTATGGCGAGGGATTTCAGATGTTAAGCCAGAGCGGGGGAACACTGGGCCAACCGCTGGACCTTGGCAATTACACCGATGCGAAGCACTACAAGTTGCCGGTTCCGGACGGCGCCAGGGCTTTCTACGGCATGATGACGTTGGCTCCTCCTGACGGCAGGAACTTCCTGCTGGCCTTTACGTCATGCCGGCGTTTCAGTGGGCAGTTTCATTTGCGCGCTTCGTCTTTGCAGGTCGTCGTGGATACGGAGGAACGAGAGATCAAGCCGGGGCAGACGTGGGAGCTCGAGGAATTTACTTTTCGTTCCGGACCGGATCGCGAAAAGTTGCTGGCTGAACTAGGGGCACGTCTTATGCAGAATCATGCGCCGCTGCGAGTTGCAGCGCCACCGACAGGCTGGTGCTCCTGGTATTGCTTTGGGCCACGCGTTACGGCCCAACAGGTACGCGACAATCTGGAATTTATCGCGAAGAACTCGCCTGGCCTGAAGTACATCCAAATCGACGACGGTTACCAGCCGGCAATGGGCGATTGGCTCGAGACGGGAGCGGCCTTTGGCGGAAACGTGCAAGGAGTCCTCAAACAAATTCGCGAGCGCAACTTCGAACCGGCAATCTGGGTGGCGCCGTTCATAGCGGAAGAGAAGTCTCACATCTTCGAGCAACATCCTGATTGGTTCGTCAAAGGTAATGATGGCCAGCCGCTGCGTTCCGACCTGGTGACTTTCGGAGGGTGGCGGCACGGGCCCTGGTACGTGCTTGACGGTACACATCCGAAAGTTCAGCAACACCTTGAGAACCTGTTTCGCACGATGCGCCGTGAATGGGGCTGCACCTATTTCAAATTAGACGCGAACTTCTGGGGCGCAATACACGGCGGTCGTTTCAATGACCCGCGAGCCACTCGCATTGAAGCTTACCGCCGGGGGATGGAAGCCATTCTGCGAGGCGCCGGCAACAGTTTTGTCCTCGGTTGCAATCATCCCATCTGGGCCTCGCTGGGTTTGATTCATGGGTCGCGCAGTTCGAATGACATCAAGCGCAGTTGGGATCGCGTGGCGACAACAGCGCGCCAGAATCTGCAACGCAACTGGCAGAACGGACGCCTGTGGTGGAACGATCCCGACGCAGTAGTGCTCACCGGAGATCTCAGCGAAGAAGAATTTCAGTTTCACGCGACGGCTATTTATGCGAGTGGAGGAATGATCCTGTCAGGCGATGATCTAACCAGGATCAGCGAGCAGAAGTTGGCGATGTTGCGCAAACTTCAGCCGCCGACAGGTCTCGCGGCGCGCTTCGATAACGATTCGTTGCGCGTCGGCAGGATGAGATTGCCGGATCGGGAAATGATCTGCCTGTTCAATTGGGATGATGCGATTCAGAAAGTCTCGTTTCGGCCTACCCGAACCAGCACCGTAGCCGATTTCTGGAGTGGAGAGAAGTTAGGGAAGAAAGATGAGTACACGATCGAGGCGATGCCGCCACACGCTGCCCGACTGTTTGTTTGCCGTTGAAGATAGAACCATTAACCGAGAGCAAATGGATTCAAAATCATGAAGCTGACAATCATCGATTGGACCATCATGGTCGTGTATTTCGTTTTTGTGCTGGGCATCGGCTTTGCGCTGAAGCGATACATGAAGACGAGCAAGGATTTTTTCCTGTCCGGCCGTTCGCTTCCGGCTTGGATCACGGGGCTTGCTTTTATTTCCGCCAATCTAGGCGCCCAGGAAGTAATCGGTATGGGAGCATCCGGCGCGAAGTATGGAATCGCCACCAGCCACTTCTACTGGATTGGCGCGATCCCGGCGATGGTTTTTGTCGGCGTTTTTATGATGCCTTTTTACTATGGCTCGCGCGCCCGTTCCGTTCCGGAGTATTTGAAGTTGCGTTTTGACGAAAAGACCAGAGGCTTCAATGCGATCTCTTTTGCCGCGATGACCATCTTCTCCTCCGGCATCTCGCTTTATGCGATGGGCCTTCTGCTGGGGGTCTTGTTAGGCTGGGACTTTAGCTTCAGCGTAATGATTTCCGCTGTAATCGTGTTGATTTACATCTGGCTTGGCGGACTGACATCAGCGATCTACAACGAGGTGCTGCAATTCTTTCTCATCGTCTTCGGTTTTGCGCCGCTGGTGATATTGGCTTTGATAGATGTCGGCGGCTGGCCCGGACTCGCCAGCCGGGTGGGTGGCGTGGCGATGGCCCAGGGTTATCCCGCAGGAGCATGGACCCACTCCTGGAGGTTTATGGACTCTCCGGCCCACAATCCCATGGGCGTGGAGTGGTTTGGGCTGGCGATGGGGCTCGGATTCGTGTTGTCTTTCGGCTACTGGTGTACCGATTTTCTTGTGGTGCAGCGCGCGATGGCCGCCAAGTCGATGTCCGCCGCGCGGCGTACACCGCTGATCGCGGCAATGCCAAAAATGTTCTTTCCGGTACTGGTCATCCTGCCGGGAATGATCGCGATCGCTTTGACGCATCAGGCAGGCGCCAGTGGCTTTGCTCTTCCACAAAAGCTCGATGGCACCCTTAACTACGACCTCGCGATTCCCATGATGCTGGGCCACTATTTTCCTACCGGACTTCTGGGTGTCGGCCTGACGGCGCTGATGGCCAGCTTTATGTCAGGTATGGCCGGCAACGTGACTGCCTTCAACACCGTTTGGACTTACGACATTTACCAGTCGTATATCAAGCGCGGCGCCAGCGACGCTCACTACCTTTGGATGGGACGCATGGCTACTGTCTTTGGAATTGGCGTCGCGGTGGCGGCGGCTTACATGGTGACGCGATTCAACAACATTATGGACATGCTGCAGCTCGTTTTCGCCTTCGTCAATGCGCCTCTCTTTGCGACTTTCCTCCTGGGAATGTTCTGGAAGCGCGCTACCGGACACGGCGCATTTCTGGGCCTGCTCTCAGGGACAATCGCGGCTGCAATTCATCATGGCAAGACTTTACCGCATGGCGGTGTAGTAGGAATCAAAGGCGGGTGGTTTGCCGTATCGCACATTTATCCGAGCGAGATGGCGCAGAACTTTTGGACGGCAATATTTGCCTGGACCACTTGCTTCGTCGTAACGATCATCGTGAGTCTAATGACCAAACAAAGGGCTGATAGCGAGCTTCGCGGCCTGGTCTATTCGTTGACGGAGCGGCCGAAAGAAGACCGGCTGGTTTGGTATAAGCGGCCTGCCGTTCTTGGCGCCATTGTTCTTGTGGCAGCGCTGGCGCTGAACATAATCTTTTGGTGAGGCAGATTGTCCGATAAACCTTTAGTTTGTCGTTTGATGTGGTGGAGGATCGGCTGGGGGACCGGCTAGTAAGCGCAGACTCTATGGTCTCTGATCAACAAACCGAAGTTCGCTGGCCTTGTGAACGGGAGGTGCTGAATGGGACTTGATATCCGATTACCGATTGGTTTGATGTTTTCAATTGTCGGGTTGCTGCTCGCCTCCTTTGGCCTGTTCGGCGACAAGGCCATTTACCAGCGTGCGCTCGGAATTAACGTTAATTTGTGGTGGGGACTCGTCATGCTGCTGTTTGGCCTGGTCATGTTCTTCTTCGGTAAGCGCGGAATGCGAAATCTGGATGATGAAGGGACAAATAAGGGTTGAGTTGCTTGCCAGGCGGAGCGGGGCAAGGCCACCTTCCCGACCGTGAGACGCCTGGAGTTGGAGTTGGAGTTGAAGTTGAATTTGTGATTAAAGGGCGTTCAAGGTGGATTAACGAGCAAATGAGATCAGCTCAAGGGTGGGGAAGGTGGGCTGGCCCCATCGGTTTGCTAACAGTCAAGTGGCGAGTTTGAAGTGTAACTAGTTTTGTGACAGACACAATGATTGTAGGTAACAAAGGAGAAGCCAAAGCTGAGTCGCCGAGCCGGAACGCGCGCGCCTTTCGCGCTCCGGGGCGCGTCAACCTGATCGGCGAACACACAGACTATAACGATGGTTTTGTCATGCCGGCAGCCATCGGCTTCTCAACCACGGTCACGATTACTCCCCGGGCTGATCGCATCGTGTCTGCTTTCTCCGAAAGCTTTTGCCAAGGCGTTGAGTTTGATCTCGATGATCGAAGCCCCAAGCCGGAGCATCACTGGAGCGACTACGTCCGTGGAGTCGCGGTCACGCTTGAGCTGGCAGGCCACCACTTGAATGGTGCGACGCTAAACATTAGCAGTGACGTGCCGATTGGATCGGGATTGAGTTCATCCGCGGCGATTGAAGTGGCGACTGCTCTTGCCTTGCTGGAGAACTCCGGCATTCGCTTAGACCGGGTGGAGCTCGCCGGTATTTGCCAACGCACCGAAAACGACTTTGTCGGTATGCGCTGCGGAATTATGGATCAGTTCATTTCCTGTTGCGGGCAGGAAGGGAAGGCACTCCTGCTTGACTGCCGCTCGCTTGACTACCGGTTGTTGCCTGTTCCTGATGAAGCACGTTTGGTCATCTGCAACACCATGGTCAAGCATGCATTGGCGACGGGGGAATACAACGCCCGTCGCGCCGAATGCGAAAAGGGCGTAAATCATTTCGCGGGTGTCCATCCCGAGGTGCGCGCCCTGCGCGATGTCACTGAGGTTGAACTCGAAGCAGCGGCTGGAGATCTGCCGGAATTAATTTACCTGCGCTGCCGTCACGTGATTACAGAAAACGCTCGCACGCTCGAGGCGGCGTCGGCACTCGAACTAGGCGACCTCGAACGCTTTGGCCAACTGATGAATCAATCGCATCGCAGCTTGCGCGACGACTATGAGGTCAGTTGCGCGGAATTGGATCTGATGGTGCAGCTTGCGCAAAGTGTTTCTGGAGGTTTTGGGGCGCGGATGACTGGTGGCGGCTTCGGCGGCTGCACGATCAATCTGGTGAAGGCGGAAAACGTCGATGAGTTTAAGAGAGTGGTGGCCCAGGGTTATGAAGCGGCGACCGGACTTGCGCCTGAGATTTATGTTTGCAGTGCAGCGGCTGGCGCGGGAGAGATCATTGCCGATTGCCAAGTGGCGAGTGCCGATTGAGGACTTGCCGCCGCGGTAGAGATTTGATGATGTAGTCAGCCACGCTTCTTATTATGATAGATCTGCAAAAGCATCCGCATCGCCGCTACAACCCGCTCACGGGCGAGTGGGTGCTTGTTTCGCCGCAACGCACGGATCGACCGTGGCAGGGTCAGGTGGAAGAAACTACGCACGAAGCTGAGCCGGAGTTTGATCCGAACTGTTACTTGTGTCCGGGGAACACTCGCGCCGGCGGCGCGCGTAACCCGCGGTACACCAGCACCTTTGTATTTGAGAACGATTTTGCGGCGCTACGACCTGACACACCAGAGGGTTGCGTGAGGGAGGCCGATTTGATCGTGGCTGAGGCGGAGCCGGGAATCTGCCGCGTCGTCTGTTTTTCACCGCGCCACGACCTGACAATCTCGCGCATGAGCATCGATCAGATTCGCCTGGTGGTTGACATGTGGGTCACGCAGTTTCAGGAACTCGGCTCCCAGTCCTTTATTAATTGGGTTCAGATTTTTGAGAATCGAGGCGCTTTGATGGGGGCAAGCAATCCGCATCCTCATGGACAGATCTGGGCGAACCTGAATCCCCCTAACGAATCGCGGAAAGAAGATACGGCGCAACGCGAATACTACACCAACCATCGCTCTTGCCTTCTCTGCGATTATCTCGCGCTGGAACTGAAGACGGGAGATCGGCTGGTTTGTGAGAACGACAGCTTCTGTGCACTCATTCCGTTTTGGGCGATCTGGCCTTTCGAAACAATGCTGATAAGTAAAGAACACCTAACCGGCCTGGATGAATTAGACGAGACTGAGCGCACCGCGCTGGCCGAGATTCTCAAGCGTGTGACTGCCGGCTACGATAGTTTGTTTCAAGTGTCTTTCCCTTACACGATGGGTTTTCATCAACGACCGACTGATGGCCAGCCACATCCCGAGTGGCATTTGCACGCGCACTTCTATCCGCCGCTGCTGCGTTCCGCAACGATCCGCAAATTTATGGTTGGTTACGAAATGTTGGGTATGCCACAGCGCGACATCACAGCCGAAGTGGCGGCAGGCAGACTTCGTGAGCTGGCTAGTCGAAGCCTCGGGGTCGAAAACTGATTAAGAGTACTTCGGAGAAGCGATACAAAACTTTTTTGCCAAGGATGGATTCAAAGAATGACGAAAATGAACAGGCGTAATTACCTGATCAGCATGGCCGCCATGGGTGCCGGTGCGGGTGCACTCACCGGCGCTTCCAAACTTGACATCTTTGCGCAACAGACTCCGGCGGACACAGGCGCCCCTACCACTTCCACCATTGCTGATCGTACACGCCGGATGAAGTGGTGGCATGAGGCAAAGTTTGGCATGTTCATTCACTGGGGACTTTACAGCACGGTTGGTCGTCATGAGTGGGTGATGGAGATGGAAGGCATTCCCGTAAAGGAGTATGAGCCGCTTGCCGATCAGTTTAAGCCGAAACCGAATGCGGCGCGCGCCTGGGCGCAACTGGCGAAACGCGCGGGCATGAAATATATGGTGATGACGACGAAACATCACGAAGGTTTTTGTAATTTCGACTCCAAGCTCACTGACTATTGCGCGACAAAACGCGGCCCGGGGCGCGACTTGGTGCGTGAATACGTTAATGCCGCGCGCGCCGAAGGATTGCGCTTCGGCTTTTATTATTCACTGATGGATTGGCATCATCCGGATGGCGCGCGCTGTATGACGGACGAAACGGCGCGCCGCCGCTTTGTCGATTACATTCACGGACAGGTCAAGGAGCTGATGACGAATTACGGGAAAGTGGACATTCTCTGGTACGACGTGCCCTGGCCGCTTGATGCGAAAGGCTGGGAATCAGTCGAGATGAACCAAATGGTGAGAAAGCTGCAACCGGATATCATTATCAATAACCGTTCGAAAATCCCGGAAGACTTCGACACGCCAGAACAACGTATCGTGGCTTCAGCGGAACGCCCCTGGGAATCGTGCATGACGTTGAACGACAGTTGGGGTTACCACGTCGCCGATGATGGCTGGAAGACACCGAAGACGGTAATCCGCAATCTCATCACCTGCGCGCACGACGGCGGTAACTATCTTCTGAACATCGGACCCACGGGCGATGGTTCTATTCCACCGGAATCGGTGCGCATACTTTCGACAGTTGGAGATTGGACACAAAGAAATGGAAAGGCCATTCATGGTGCAGATCGCTGTCAGCCAACCCGTTCGCGATTTGCCAGCTTTTCACGCAAGGGAAACACGCTCTTCATGCACGTACATTACTGGCCGGGCGAAACGGTGATCCTGGGAAACCTGCTTAATAAGGTCAAATCTGTCAGACTGTTGGCAACGAATCGGCCGGTAAAGTTTGAGCAGAATGAGTGGCGTGTGCGCATGACAGGATTACCGCGGGTAGCGCCGGCGCTGGTGACGACCCTCGCGCTCGAATGTGACGGCGAGCCGAGACAGGATCATGAACTGAAGCGCGCGCAAAAGCCGAGGGAGGGGAAATACCAAAACTAGTTTCGAGTTTCGAGTTCCGAGTTTGCGGCTCTGCCGCTGCACAGTGCGGAAAGGCTCCGCCTTTCCGCAGCTTGGTTAATTATCTTGAGGCTATGCCTCTAAACTGAGGGGAGGCAAAGCCTCCTGAAATCAAAAGGAAACGGGTGCGGGGCAAAGTCGCAAACTCGAAACTCGGAACTCGGTACTGGAAACCTGGAACTTATTTTATGATCGTCGACAGTCATCAACATTTCTGGCAGCTCGGGCGTTTCGACTACCCTTGGATGAGTCCCGAACTCGGCGTGCTCTATCGCGATTATCTGCCATCGCACCTCGAGCCCATCCTTAAGCAATGCGGCGTTGCAAAAACGGTGCTTGTGCAGGCGAGTAACAGTCTTGCGGAAACACATTGGCTGTTGAGCCTGGCTGATAGTTACTCGTTTATCGCCGGAGTCGTTGGTTGGGTTGATCTGACTGATGCTGGGCTGGAGCGCGAGTTGGCAATCCTGACCGCGAATCCGAAATTCAAAGGTGTCCGTCATCTGGTTGAGAGCGAGCCGGCGGACGATTGGCTGGTGCAACCGAGTGTGTTGCAAGGATTGCGCGCACTGGCCACATACGGTGTTTCGTATGACTTGCTCGTGCATACGCGTCATTTGAAATATGCCCGGACAGTTGCTGAAAGCTGTCCCGAATTGCGTCTGGTTATTGACCATATGGCCAAGCCGCCAATTGCCGGTGGCGAAATCAGAGAGTGGGCGCAGCAGATCAAGTCGCTCGCGGCCTCTCCAAATGTTTACTGCAAGTTATCGGGACTGGTCACAGAGGCGAACCACACCTCATGGCGGTCTGAAGATCTACGATCTTTTGTCGAGCGCGCGTTTGAGTACTTTGGCCCGGGGCGAATGCTGTTTGGCAGCGACTGGCCCGTCTGTTTGTTGGCGGCCACTTACGATCAAGTGCTGGAGTGCTTTCAATCAATTCTGGCCGGCTTGAGTGAGCCGGATCGCAAGGCCGTCTTTGGAGAAAACGCCGCGGACTTTTATCAACTTGAGGGAGAGGCTTTTAACGTGGAACATGGCTGAGACCTACTTCATCACCGGAGCGCAAGGTTGCATCGGCTCGTGGATTGTCAAAGCGCTTGCCGAGCGTGGAGACACGGCTGTGGTCTTTGATCGCAGCGCTGATTCGCGCCGGTTGGACGCTATCATGAGGCCAGCCGATCTCGAGCGAGTGCGTTTCGTCACGGGCGACATCACTGACGCGGCTGCGGTGCTCTCGGCACTACAGGATTCATCCGCTTGCCGTATCATCCACCTCGCAGGTTTACAAGTGCCTGCCTGTCAGGCCGATCCGGCAGCGGGAGCGCTTGTGAATGTTGTCGGGACACTAAACGTTTTCGAGGCAGCGCGAAAAGTTGGAGTCATAGGTTTGGTCTATGCCAGCTCGGCGGCAGTCTTTGGCATGAGTGAGGATGACGCGCCGCTGGATGAAACTGCTGCATGCGAGCCGGGTACGCATTACGGTGTATTCAAGCGAACTAACGAAGGAAATGCGCGAGTGTATTTTCTGGCTCATGGACTTTCCAGTGTGGGGCTGAGACCGCTGACTGTGTACGGCGTCAATCGGGACTCAGGCCTTACGAGTGATCCGACCAAGGCGATGAAGGCGGCCATCCTGGGTATTCCGTTTCATATACGATTTAGCGGCGCCACAGATTTTCAGTACGTTCGGGACACGGCCGCCGCCTTCATTGCATGTGCAGACAGCGCGCCGGTGGGAGCACATGTTTTCAACCTGCATGGCGAGACAGTCGAAGTAGCCAGGATCACAGATGTCATCAACAAAGAAGCGCGTCGTGAGCTGGTTACCTTTGGCGGGCCACCGATTCCAATCGCAGCGGCGATCAATGATGCTGCAATCAGGCGAGAAATTGGCGAACTGCCGTCAACGCCATTGGAAGCCGGTATCAGTGAAACGATGCAGCAATTCGCTGCGCTTCGAGAGGCGGGACGTTTGGACACAAGCGACATTGAGATCGAACTTCGCGCCGGTGGCGCATTGACGAGGTAACAGGTGAGCGCCTCTACAAATACAGCACATACATTTAAGAAACACTCAAACTCGACCGGGGTGAAGACGATGCGGGCGAGTGTGCTGGTTGATGTCGGGCGGCTGGAGGTCAGGGATGTGCCGCAGCCACAAATTTCGGCGCGCGATGTGCTGGTGCGCGTTGCGGCCGTGGGTATCTGCGGCACCGATACACATATTTTCGCCGGCCACTCAAACTACAACACGGATAACCGCGGACTCCCGATTCCGTTGACAGTCGAGCCGCAGATTCTTGGGCACGAGGTTAACGGCTACGTTGCGGAGAAGGGAAGCGAAGTCTCCGATCTAGAGATCGGCGATCATGTGGCCATCGACCAGGGACTAAACTGCGTTAGCGTGGGACGAAAGCCGCTTTGCGAGTACTGTCAAACAGGTGACTCACATCAGTGCGAGTTTTACCGCGAGCATGGCATCACTGGATTGCCTGGCGGCTTAGCTGAATTCATCGCCGTGCCTTCCGTTAATGCCGTGCCGGTCCGTTCCGGACTCGACGCCGCCGAGGCGGCGCTGGTTGAACCGTTGGGCTGCATAATTCATTCGTGCGAGGCAGTTGCAAAGGCGCAAACTCGTTACGCGATCAATGCCGATTCTCCAGAGCGGTGCGTGCGGACGGTGCTGATTTGCGGAGCGGGACCGGCGGGATTGTTGTTCACGCAATACCTGCGACGGGTGCTCAATTACGATGGGCTGCTGCTGGTGTCCGCTCCCAGCGAATGGAAAAGGAAATTTGCGAAGGATTTCGGCGCTGATGAAGTTCTCGATGCCGGTGATCCTGATCTGGCCAATCTACTAAAGGAAAAGACAGAAGGCAGAGGCGCTGAATATTTGATTGAAGCTTCCGGCGCTGGGCGAGTGATTGCTTCCCTGCCCGGTCTGATGCGCAAGCAGTCGACGGTCTTGCTTTACGGCCACGGCCACGCGGGAGTTGATTTGAGTGTGCTGAACAACGTGATGTTTCGCGAGCCAACGCTCATTACTCCGGTCGGGGCGTCAGGTGGTTTTGAGAGCGACGGTCGGCCGTCTACGTATGCGCGGGCGCTCCGGTTGCTTGAGGAACATAAGATCGAGGTCGCTCCGATAATTACGCATCGCTACACATCGCTGAATGCGTTGCAGGCCGCACTCGAGAAAGATATGAGGGCGCCCAACTACCTAAAAGGCGTTGTGACATTGCCGATTGAGGCCGGAAGTCTAGAGTTCAACCCGGGGGTCCCCGCGCAGGCAGCCCGCGTGGGGTGGTAGCGTTTAGGTTGCCGGTTGCGAAGACTCAAGCTAAAGCTTGTACTCTGAACTACCTGAGCATTGGCAACCGGGAATGACTTCATGAGAGTCGCTTTATTCGTGACATGTGTGGTGGATCAAATGTGGCCAGCGGTAGGCACAAGTACCGTAGAGGTGCTGCGACGGGTCGGTTGCACGGTCGAGTTTGACCAACGGCAAACGTGCTGCGGGCAGCCTGCTTTTAATACGGGTTATCGTGTTGAGGCCCGCAAACTAGCGGAGCGTTTCATCGCGATGTGCGAAGAAAGCACGGCGGATGCGATTGTCAGTCCCTCGGGATCCTGCACTGCGATGCTACATCACTACGAATCGCTGTTTGATGGTGATGATTCACGCGAGGAGGAGTGGCGGCGGCGGGCGCGAGCGATTGCGGCGCGTACATTTGAACTAAGTACCTTTCTCGTGCGCGTGCTCAAAATTGAGGACGTCGGAGCACGCTGGCCCGGCCGAGTCACCTGGCATGATGCTTGTCACGCTTTGCGCGATCTGAAAGTTCATAGCGAGCCGCGGAGTTTACTCCGTAGAGTGCGCGAGGCTGAGTTGGTAGAACTGGAAAATGCCGACGCTTGCTGCGGGTTTGGCGGAACATTCTCGGTAAAGTTTCCCGAGATCTCCGTCGCGATCGTGGACCAGAAGATCGAGGCCATCGAGAGAGCGGGCGTACAGGCCGTGGTTAGCGGTGATGCGAGTTGTTTGATGCAGATTGGCGGCCGTCTGTCGCGCAAAGCCTCGACCGTGCGAGCGATGCACCTGGCTGAGGTGCTGGCAGCACAATAAAGAGCAGAGGCCAGAAGGTGGAGACTGAAACAAAGGACAGAGAAGACCGAATCGAGGCTGGGTCTATGACCTCCGATGCGCGGCAAGTCTTCGACTTGCCGAAGGCTTTGCTCACTCTCTTAAGGTCTCCGACCTTTGGGAGTCCGGTCATAGACCGGAAGAATTAGTGATACAGGTTCGGTAAGTCAGAGACTTACCGCGCATCGGCGGTCAGAGACCTTGTCTGGCTGCTGCGCATCGGCGGTCAGAGACTTACCGCGCATCGGCGGTCAAAGACCTGACTTAGAGTTTTACAGCTATGGCTCACTTAACAACAGAGACTTTTGATGCTAATGCGCGCGCGGCGCTGGGCGATAGCCAACTGCGCGGCGCTCTGCGCAATGCGACCTCTCTGTTTGGCACGCGCCGCTTAGCGGCAGCCAGATCTCTGGACAATTGGGAAGAATTGCGCACACAAGCCCGCGCAGTCAAAGACGAAGTGCTGCTTCACCTCGACGAGTATTTGCAAAAGTTTGTTGCGAACGCTGAGCGGCGCGGCGCTCAAGTGCATTGGGCCCGCGATGCGGCCGAAGCGAATCAGATTGTCTGCCGTCTCTCCCGCGAGCGCGGAGCCCGCAAGTTCGTCAAAAGTAAAAGCATGGTGACGGAAGAGATCCATTTGAATGATGCCCTTGAAGCCGAAGGCTTCGAAGTGATTGAAACCGATCTGGGTGAGTACATCATTCAGCTTGCCGGGGAAACGCCGTCACACATTATCGTTCCCGCGATTCACAAAACTAAGCGACAGATCGCGCAGTTGTTTACCGCGAAGTTGGGGATTGAACCGACTGACGATGTTGACCGGCTGACGAGCGCCGCCCGGCAGGTGCTGCGCCGCCGCTTCGCTGAGGCCGACATCGGCATCAGCGGCGTTAACTTTGGAGTCGCGGAAACAGGAACAATCTTAATCCTGGAAAACGAGGGCAACATTCGCCTGACGACGAGTCTGCCGAAGACTCACATTGCGGTAATGGGGATTGAAAAAATTGTGCCTCGTTTCGCCGACCTGGACGTCTTTCTAAAACTGTTGCCGCGGTCTGGCACCGGACAGCAGTTGACTACCTATCAATCGCTAATCACGGGAACCAAACGCAATCCCGAAGACGAGGGACCCGCCGAGTTGCACATCGTCTTGCTCGACAATGGCCGCTCGCGAATGCTGGCTCATCCGGTCACGCGCCAGGCGCTCGCCTGCATTCGTTGTGGCGCCTGCCTCAATGCCTGTCCGGTTTATCAACAAATCGGCGGCCATGCTTACGGCTCGGTGTATCCGGGCCCAATCGGCGCGGTTATCACGCCGCAGCTGATCGGTTTGAGCAAGGCATCGCAATTACCTTACGCCTCTAGTTTGTGTGGCGCCTGCCGTGAGGTCTGCCCGGTCAAAATTGATATTCCGGAGTTGTTGTTGCATTTGCGCGGTGAGATCACGGGATCAGAACGCAGGAGGCAGGAGCAGACGGCAATAACAGATGGCACGTTAAGGAAACACAGATTGGAGCGGTTGGCGTTCAAGCTTTTTGCGGTCGTCATGACCAGACCGCGATTGTATGAGTGGAATACCACAGGTGCTCGATTGTTGCAGCGCTTGATTATGCGTGAGGGAAAGATCGGAAGAGTAGGGGCGTTTCTTTCGCGGCTGGCTCCACCGCTCGGGGCCTGGACCAATGGCCGTGATCTGCGACCATTGGCGCAGAATACATTCCGGGAACAATGGCGTGATGGCCTGGCGGAAAAGCCGGCGAATACCTCGGGAGTAAAACTGTGATCGAGCCTGGACGAAATAATTCTGCGCGCGAATCCATTCTTGCATCGATCCGCGAACATCTTGCGGCCAGCGCACCACACGATGCGATTCATGCTGGAGGTGCGGGAGAGAAGGTAGCGCAGGTTGAAGTGAAGATTCCGCAGTCTAACGGTTCTTTGAGTTCATCGGGCTCATCGCTTTCGCTGGTTGAGATATTCAAAGAGAAGCTGGAAGCTGTCGGGGGGCATTGCATAGTCGCTCATAGTGACCGCGACGTTATTGAGGCTCTGAACCACATCATCCAGGACTTACAAAAAACACCGCTGGGCGCTCGACGCATTTCGCTTTCAAACTCTCCAGCGCTTGAGCGCCTGCTTAGCCAGACGACAGTGAACGTGGACGAGGTCGTGAGCTCGCCGGGTGCAGCGGAGTTGTTTGGATATGATATTGGCATCAGCACTGCTCAGGCAGCGATTGCGGAGACTGGGACATTGGTGCTCGAGTCGGAAAGCGAAAAACACCGGTTGGTGTCGCTTGTGCCGCCGGTTCACATCGCGATTGTGGAGGCGGGAAGTATTTGTCTGACTCTCGGCGAAGCACTGGCCAGACTGCAGGGAAGTGAAGCAAGGGAACTGAGTGCAACCATCACCTTTATTACGGGTCCCTCGCGCACGGCGGACATTGAGTTGACCCTCGCGATAGGGGTTCACGGCCCGCAGGAGTTGTATGTAATTGTTAATGGAGGCTAGCGAGTAACTAGGGTTCGATCAAACGATCGATTCTGTGCTGACAGCAAACTGAGAAAGACATTAGAGCCATAATGGAAATCATAACCTTCACCACCCCGGATACAGACGACTCGCCACGAGTTGGGGCTCTGCTAAATGACGAGTATCTCCTGGATTTTGTAGGTGCGTTTGGAGCTGCTGGACGTGCCATGAATCATCTGACCTGGCTGGATATGGACGGTCAATGGTTTCAGAAGTCGCGCGAGATATATAAATCAATGGTGCGCGACCCGGGCCTGCTCACTGAAGCCATTCGGAAGGGTTGGTTGGTGAAACGGTCGGAAGCTTATTGGCTGGCACCAGTCCCGCGTCCCGGGAAGATCCTCTGCATCGGACTTAACTACCGCGACCATGCTGCTGAAAGTAATATGCCAATCCCCGAAAGACCGGTTGTCTTTTCTAAATTTGCGACGGCTGTGATTGCGCCGGGTGAAGCCGTGGTGTTGCCGCCAACAAGCGCACAGGTAGATTACGAAGCTGAGCTTGCGGTTGTCATCGGGCGGCGCGCGAAAAATGTTAGCGCCAGTCGCGCTTTCGATTGTGTGCTCGGTTATACCGCCTTCAATGATGTCAGCGCTCGCGATTTCCAATTCGCGGACGGCCAATGGCAGCGTGGGAAGTCCTGCGATACGTTTGCGCCCATGGGACCGAAAATTGTTACCAGCGATGTCGTTCCCAATCCGCACAAGCTTTCGATCAAGTTGACACTCAACGGCCAGACAATGCAGAACTCAAACACGGATCAGTTGATCTTCGGTGTGCCTCAACTAATAGAGTTTCTTTCCCAAACCATTACGCTCGAGCCTGGCGACGTGATAGCTACCGGCACGCCACCCGGCGTTGGCTTCGCGCGCAAGCCACCAGTGTTTCTGAAGGCCGGCGACTTGATGGAAGTGGATATCGAAAGCGTGGGCAAATTGAATAGTCAGGTGGTTGCAGGATCGCAGCAGGTATTTTCAAAGAGTCCAGAATAGGAAAAACATCATGCGAAGAATGTTCGTACTGTTGGTTGTATTGAGTGTGATTGGTGTAGGCGCACTCAGTTGCTCGAGGGCTGGTGGGCCCGGTGAATCCACGACGGGTGGCAAAAAGAAATTAACCATCGCAGTGATTCCCAAAGGGACCACGCATGAGTTTTGGAAGAGCATTCATGCTGGTTGTCTGAAAGCAGCAGGTGAGTTGTCAGCTCAGGGAAGCGACATCGAAGTTATCTGGAAAGGGCCACTGCGCGAGGACGATCGTGAGCAGCAGATCCAGGTTGTCGAGGGCTTCAGTTCGCAGGGAGTCAACGGCATCGTGCTCGCCCCGCTCGACAATCGCGCCCTGGTCCGTCCGGTGGAGGAAGCCAAGCGGGCCGGAGTGCCTACGGTAATCATCGACTCCGCGCTGGAGTCTGGCAACATAGTCAGTTTCGTGGCCACCGACAATCGCAAAGGTGGAATGTTGGCTGCCGACAAGATGGGCGAACTCCTTGGCGGGAAGGGCAAAGTGCTGCTGCTGCGCTATCAGGAAGGATCGGCGAGCACGCAGGATCGTGAGGACGGTTTTGTTGAGGAACTCAAGGCAAAATATCCGGGTATAGAATTGATCTCATCTGATCAGTATGCAGGCGCCACTCGTGACACGGCCAAGCGCGCTTCAGAAAATCTGCTCAATCGCTTTGGCGATGACGTGCAGGGCATCTTTACGCCGAATGAATCTTCGACGGCGGGAATGTTGCTGGCGCTTCAGGACATCGGCAAAGCGGGCAAGATCACCTTTATTGGTTTTGATACGAGCGAAACATTTACCGAAGCGATGCGCAACAAGCAACTGCAGGGCTTCGTTGTACAGAACCCCTTCAACATGGGTTACCTTGGCGTGCGCACAATGGTGGATCACCTGCAAGGTAGGCCGGTGGAAAAACGAATCGATACCGGGGTAACACTGGTTACACCCGATAACTTGAATTCGCCTGATATGCAAACCTTGTTACATCCACCGTTGGATCAGTATTTGAAATGAGAAGAAAGTTTCGAGTTTCGAGTTTCGTGTTTGCGGCTCCGCCGCAGCACAGTGCGGAAAGGCTCAGCCTTTCCGGCGAATCCTTTTGATTTGGAGGCTTCGCCTCCGGGCGATTCGAGGCATAGCCTCAAACATATTTAGCCGGTCTGCGGAAAGGCTGAGCGATTCCGCACTGTGCGGCGGCAAAGCCGCAACAGAACCGAAAGATTATGGTTGCTGAAGTAGGACAAAACCGCGCGTGGCAGTTTTCGGGGTCAATCCAAAAATGGCTCAATTGGATTGGACCGGCGATTGGGCTGGCGCTTGTGATCTTGATTTTCTCGATCCTGATGGAGTCGCCGGGCCGATACCTTTCCGCCTTTAACCTGCGCATTGTGCTCGCGCAAACGGTCATCGTGGCGACCGGCGCGATTGGCATGACGCTTATCATCATCAGTGGCGGCATCGATCTCTCGGTTGGCTCTACCATCGCGCTTTCAGGGGTGATAACAGCACTCGGTCTTCATTCTGGCTGGTCGCCGGTGACGGCCGTCGCCGCTGGAATTCTCGTGGGAGCTTTGGTTGGAGTCGTTAACGGGCTGGTGATTACGCGTTTGCGCGTTGTGCCTTTCATCGCCACGCTGGGAATGTTGGGAGTTGCACGCGGATTGGCAAAATGGGTTGCGGGTCAGCAAACAGTCAACGTTCCTGACACCTGGGTCAACGGCTTGTTGGTGACCTTCCCTGATCCCCCCTGGTTGCTGGTGGCGCCCGGTGTCTGGGTGGCAATCATTCTGGCCGTCATGGCGGTTCTGGTGCTGCGCAACACTGTGTTTGGCCGGCGTATCTTTGCGCTGGGCTCAAACGAGCTGGCGGCGCGGGCCTGCGGGATTTCGACAGACCGTCTTAAAGTTTCGATCTATGGGTTGGCTGGGTTGTTGTTTGGTTTGGCTGGGGTAATGCAGATGTCGCGTTTGCGGCAGGGCGACCCTACCGTGGCGGCGGGCTCGGAGCTGGACATTATTGCAGCGGTAGTTATCGGCGGCGGAAGCTTGAGCGGTGGTGAAGGCAGCATTTTCGGTTCGCTGATTGGCGCGCTCATCATGGCTTTTTTGCGTAACGGTTGCCAGCAGATCGGCTGGCCAAACTACATTCAGGAAATCATTATTGGCGCCATAATTGTAGTTGCGGTTGCCGTCGACCGCTGGCGAAGTTCGCGCGTGACCGCGTAGCGCGGAACACGATCGGATCCTAAACAGGGCGGTCCAGGGTAGAGTTAGATGCCAACGAAGATTACAGACATCGTCGTCCGCGATATCCGGTTCCCAACCTCGCGCTCGCTGGCGGGATCCGACGCCATGAATAAGGACCCGGATTACTCGGCCGCTTACGTCGTCCTGCAAACGGACAATCCTGACGGTCTCCAGGGACATGGCCTGACATTCACCATCGGTCGCGGCAACGAATTATGCGTGGCGGCGATTAATTCCCTGAAGCCATTGCTGCTCGGGCGCACGCTCGAATGTCTGATCGCGGACATGGGTGCGTTCTGGGACGTTCTTACAGGAGATAGTCAACTACGCTGGGTAGGTCCGGAGAAAGGCGTGATTCATCTCGCGACCGCCGCCCTGGTAAATGCGGTGTGGGATCTGTATGCAAAGTCAGCCGGCAAACCGCTCTGGAAACTGCTGGTGGACATGACGCCGGAGCAGCTTGTCGCAAGCGTGCCGTTTAGTTACATCACCGATGCCCTAACACCCGAGGAAGCGCTGGAGATATTGCAGCGCAACAACGCCACCAGGCAACTGCGTGAACAGGAAATGCTCAAACACGGCTACCCCGCTTACACCACCTCCGTCGGCTGGTTGGGATATTCCGACGGCAAGCTGCGCGGTCTGGTGCGTGAAGGGTTGGCGCAGGGTTGGACCCATTTCAAGATGAAAGTCGGCCGCGACCTTGATGAAGATATGCGACGGGCACAAGTGATTCGCGAGGAGATCGGTTGGCAACGCAAGTTAATGATGGACGCAAATCAAGTCTGGGATGTGAACGAAGCAATCCGCTGCGTCAAAGAGTTGTCAGTCTTTCGTCCGCATTGGATCGAGGAGCCCACTTCGCCAGACGATGTGCTCGGCCACGCAACAATCGCCCGCTCGGTGGCGCCCATCGGTGTGGCCACCGGTGAACACTGCCATAGCCGCGTGATGTTTAAGCAACTTCTGCAAGCCGGAGCAATCAGCTTTTGCCAGATTGATAGCTGCCGTCTCGGAGGCGTCAACGAGGTGCTTGCGGTGTTGCTCATGGCGGCTAAGTTTGGGGTGCCGGTTTGCCCTCACGCCGGCGGGGTCGGCTTGTGTGAGTATGTGCAGCATCTATCCCTCTTCGACTACATCGCGGTGAGCGCCTCGCTCGAGAATCGAGTGCTTGAGTATGTCGATCATTTGCACGAACACTTTGTTAATCCAGTGGTCATAAATGGCGCTCGCTACATGCCGCCGTTATCGCCGGGCTATAGCATTGAGATGAAACCTGAGTCGCTGGCTCGCTTTGAGTTTCCGAACGGCGAAGCATGGCGCATTGTCAACGGTGAAAGATAAGTCGAGAGTGAGAGACAGCGCGGAAGGACCGCATAAGATTTTCCATTTGTCATTTGTCATTTTTCATTTGCCATTTCGTAGTGATTTGTCTTCTTCGATTGATTCGTTGGGATGATCATTCCCTGATCAATCCGGCGGTGCCAATGGAAAATGAAAAATGGAAAATGGAAAATGTATTGGAAGATGCTCCTTTCAAAAGTTTTCGAGCTCTCGATAACCAATTAGTATGGAACACAAGACTCGATGACATCTCTGTCACTTTCCGGCATAGAAAAACGCTTTGGGCCCACCGTGGCGCTTGATGGAGTGAGCCTTGAGCTACAGCCGGGAGAAGTACACGCCTTAATCGGAGAGAACGGCGCCGGTAAAACCACGTTGATGAATATACTGGCTGGTTCGCTGCGAGCTGACCGGGGCCAGATGGAAATCGCGCGCCGGCCGTACGTTCCAGTCACCCCCCTCGACGGGCGGCTTCACGGCATTGCGCTCATCCACCAGGAACTCTCCTTGTGTTCTCATCTTTCGGTGGCAGAAAACATCATGATGGGAATCGAACCTTCCCGTTTCGGGTGGCTCGATCGCAAAAGCCTGCGTGCGCGCACTCTCGAGGTGCTGGAAACTTTTCCTCATCCTGAGATTCGTCCGGAGACGCCGGTGGCGAATCTATCTGTGGCCGCGCGGCAGATAGTGGAGATCTGCCGTTCCATTGCCGCCCGCGCTCAAATCATTTTGATGGATGAGCCGACCAGCAGTTTGCAGCGCGACGACGTGGAGCGGCTTTTCCAACTGATTCGCAAGTTGAGAAGCGAGGGGCTGAGCGTGATCTATATCAGCCATTTTCTCGAGGAGGTGCGCGAGATCGCGGATCGCTTCACCATTCTGCGAGACGGGAAGAGCGTCGCCACCGGAGGGATTGCCAATGTGAGCGATGAGGAGTTGATCACTCACATGGTGGGGCGTTCGGTGGAAAATCTTTTTGCTGGCCGGCCAAACCGGCCTTTAACCAGCGTGGACACGGTTTTGAAAAACGGTCGAGACACTGTTTTGGATGCGGTTCTGGAGGTGCGTGATCTGGCGGCTCCACCCAGTTTGGAACGCGCAAGTTTTGAGTTGCGGCGCGGCGAGATCCTTGGCGTTGCCGGCTTAATGGGTTCGGGACGCACCCAACTTGTGCGTACCATCTTCGGTCTGGATCAGGCGCAGTCAGGAACTATCCGCGTAAAAGGTAAGGCTGTTTCCGCTCGTGGCGGCGCTCCCGCAATGCGACTGTTCCAGGGGCTCGGTTATCTGAGCGAGGATCGCAAGGGCGAAGGTTTAGGTGCGACCCTTTCCGTGGCTGACAACGTTACGTTAACGCGATTTTCTTCATGTTCGCGTTGGGGTTGGCTAAGTCTGTCGCGCCAGCGCCAGCAGGTGGAGAAGTTAATTGCGGCGCTTAGAGTTAAAGCGCGCGGAGTGGGACAATCCGTCAGTGCTCTTTCCGGCGGCAATCAACAAAAGGTGGCGCTCGCGCGTCTGCTTCATCAGGACGCTGAAATCTTTCTACTTGATGAGCCCACTCGCGGCATCGACATCGGCAGTAAGGCGCAAGTTTATGAAACTATTTTTCGCTGTGCCGCACAGAACAAAGCGATCCTGTTGGTCAGTTCCTACCTGCCTGAACTCTTCGGCATGTGTGATCGCCTGGCAGTGATGAGCCGGGGACGCTTGTCTGCGGCGCGACCGATCAATGAATGGACGCCGGAGTCGGTTATGCAGGCAGCCATTAGTTCCGACGACGGCAGCACCAGGAAAAACGGAGGAGGTTGAATCCTGAACATGGCCCGATTGCTTGGTTTAAGTATTGTCTTGTTTATTTGTGCTGTTGCCGGCTTGGCCCAGGCAAATCCACAACCGTCACCATCGCCACCTCAGTCGCCGCCAGCGGAATCAGCGGATTGCTCGCAGGCGAAGGCCACGGTCGCTCGGCTCGATACCAAACTCAAAGACTGGCCCGCCCTGGCGCGCTATCACGACGACAACACAAAGGTCGCTCCTTCCGATAAGAACCAGAAGCGAGTGGTATTTATGGGCGACTCGATCACTGACTCATGGAACAACCCGGCGAATGGCGGGTTTTTCCCAGGCAAGCCGTACATTGATCGAGGCATCAGCGGACAGACCACACCGCAAATGCTCATTCGCTTTCGGCCCGACGTGATTGCGTTAGGACCAGAGGTGGTGGTGATCCTGGCGGGCACGAACGATATTGCCGGCAATACTGGTCCGATGACGCTGCAGGGAATCGAAGATAACCTCGTCTCGATGGCGGAACTGGCCCGTGTCCACGGGATTCGCGTAGTGCTTTCGTCTTTGCTTCCGGTGAGCGACTACGAAAAGACAGCTGACGGACAGCCGCGCAATCAAACAACACGCCGGCCGCCCGCACAAATCAGGGCCCTGAACGACTGGATGAAAAAGTACGCGCTGGAAAACAAGCTCACTTATCTGGATTACTACTCCGCGATGATTGACGATAAAGGATTTCTGAAAGACGAGTTAAGCAACGACGGCCTTCATCCGAACATACAAGGTTATGCAGTGATGGCCCCACTGGCGGAACGGGCGATAGAGGCAGCACTAAAGAAAAAGAAGTAGTGCGGTTTGTAGCTCAACTATCAGAACCGGGAGCGGTAGCGGGCGGCCGCGCGGCGTGCGCACTCATGCTTGAACAACCACTCCACCAGTCTTGATTATGAAGCTCACACCCGGTCGCTACTGCTCCTGGTTCCGAATTCCTCGACCCACGATGCAAGAATCCTGGCGCAGCGGTTACTGCCTGGCTTATTAGAAACTCGACTTGTGAAATCAAAACAAATACAGAACCGGGAGCAGTTCTATGAAAGGGCTGTCAAGAAAAAAGTTTCTCCCAAGCCGCCAAAGGTTCCTGGCAGCTAGCCACTCAACACACCCGAAGCCGCTCAACGCTCATCACCACGCCTCTTGTTGACCGTTTTTTTTGCCTTTGTTTGAGCCTGATTTGAATAGTCGTTGCCGTGGTCAGTTTTGAAAACTGCCAACCATGGTTCTATTTGCGACTCCAGCCCTCCGTGGCGCTGGGCCTATGACTATTTCTGGTTATGCGTGGGGGCATATAGTAGCGACTGGTCCTCAGCAGCTGCTGGAACATCCGCTCCCTTGATACTCACCCACGACCCCTGCATCTGGCGCAAAAGCATTAACGGTGCAGCAGCGGCGCGCGTTAGCAATCAGCACTCACTTGGCGAGTCTCTGTAGTTGCTTCCTTAAGGCGCCTGCTGTTTCTTCCTTTCGGGATCGAACTGCTCCCCACGTTTCCAAATAGCTAACGTGGTTGCCGCCAGCTGGCGCGCGATAGTCAAGCGCGCCAAACTGGGAGCCATCCCCCGCGCCACCCGCACGTCGTAACCAGCTTTGAAGGGCCCACTATGACAAGCGCTGGTAGCCGCGTTCTTGAATACTCGCTTCAGCAGGTGGTTATGGTTGCGATTCAAACCCCGCGTCGCTATCGGCTTTGTACTGCGACGCAAGACGCCATTCACTACCTCGTGGTCGGCGCTGCTGCGCGTCACCACCGCCAATCCCACATAGGTCCAGAACTGGTGCTTGCTGCGAAAGCGGTGCGGCGTGCCCACGACCGCGATCAGCTGCGCCACGCTCACCGCCCCGAGCTTCGGCACACTCAGCAGCCCGGGGTAAGCTGTTTGCCGCCGCACTTCTTTGACCATCTCCTGTTTGGCTTTATGCCGCAACGGCTTCAGCGCCGCCAATTGCTCGTACAAGAAGCCGGCCCGCTGTTTCGCTCCTGGCTCCTTCAGCTTTTCCAGCCACTGCTCCCGCCGATCCTGGCGATAAATATCATGGCCGGCGCAGGCAATCGCCCGACCGCGATAGATAGCCTTCAGGCGATTCATCACTCGCGTCGTGTCGCTCACCAGGCAGTCGTAGGTGCGCACCAACTCTTTTAAGGTGCGCACGCCGTTGTCACCGTGATAGACCGCCTTCAATGACCGGTTGCGTAACAACTCCGCCAGCTTCTGCGCATCCACCCGATCGTTCTTGTTACCGCTTTGCAGCAGTTTGTTGTGCCG
The DNA here is from genome assembly GCA_036506215.1 of Pyrinomonadaceae bacterium. Taxonomy (GTDB): domain Bacteria; phylum Acidobacteriota; class Blastocatellia; order Pyrinomonadales; family Pyrinomonadaceae; genus PSRF01. The sequence continues at coordinate 47,477 of DASXSC010000140.1, forward strand.
CGGATCACAGACCACCACCTCGGTTACCAACGGCCGCACTACCTCATGCAGCCAGTGCGCCTGCGTCCCCTCTTCAAACGTTACATACACTTTACCGCCCAGCTGCTTGAAAAATCCGCGCACTCGCTCCGCCCCTGTCTCGACTACCATTTGCATCACTATCTTCCCTGCTCCATTCAAAACCACGATCACAATGCTTGCTCGATGCACGTCCATGCCAACATAATACGTTCTCATAGGGCTCTCCTTCGGTGTCTAGTTGAAGTCTTGGAACAACTCCACGCTACCACCCCTGGGGCGCCCTTTCATATATAGAGTAGCGACCTGGTTGTACTATAGGAACTCGAATATCTGAATCAATCTCTCAACCCGCTTTTTGACGTTGGACTAGGTCGCTACCGCTCCCCGTTTCTGTATTTGTCGTCACACTGCATTGCGACCGCCCTTGACCAATCCGTCATTCGTTTCGGCGTCGTAATGCCTGAACGTGCCGGAGAAGTTTGCGAGCAAGATCGGAATCAGGGTTTGCCTTTTGCAGAATACGCAGTTCCCCTTCCGACTCCTTGAGCAATCCTGCGTCCGCATACAGCAGTCCCAGTGCCAGGTGAGATGACGCATAAGCTCGCCTCGCTTTCGCCAGTTCATTCGCTTTCGCCTGGTCAAGGATGCGGAATTTGGCCTGCGGCGCGGGGGGCCGCGGTGAGGTGATTTCCTGTCCTTCTTTGATTGCTTTCACCTGCCAGGAATAGACCTGCCCCGGCGGAAGTGATTGCGGCAACGCCCACGAATAGTTAGGGAGTTGCGGGCTGGTCGTCACCAGTTTGAAGTTATTGTCATAAACCTCAACGACGTAACCGCTCGCCCCTTCTAAGGGCGACCAGCGGAACGTCGGCTGATTGGTCATCAGAACGTTTCCGACAGGCTCTATCACGGAAAACTTATCGTTCGGATTATCCGAACTCATCAGCGAGCTCGCTTGCCGGTTGAGTCCGTTGAGTTTTGAGGACTTTTCGACTCGGCCCGTGGTGAGCGCCTTCTTCACAAGGCTCTGATACGCTAACGGCAGATCATCAGTGCCTGAGAGCTTGCCTTCCTGATCGAGGGTCAGCAGACCTTCGCCGTCATTGAGTTGCGCGACCACGGTCCGCGGTTCCAACGCTGGCACGGTTGGGGGTTGAGTATTGGGAACAACGAGAGCGGGTTCCGGGGCGGGAGCAGGCGAAACCACAATCTCGTGTTTCGGCTCGCGTTCTCGAACTGTTCGCCAAATCAGCCAACCGGTCCCTGTCAACAAAAGGATTCCCAAGGCCGCCCCAAAAGCGGGCACCGGAAATACCCGGAAAAGCCCCGTTAGAGATGTTAGGGTTTGACGCCACCCGCCTTCAGTTGGGGAGGAAGTAGATGCCGGATGATATTCGCGATCCAGTAAAGGTGCGATCTCATTTCTGAAAGCGCGCAGGTCATCAACTGCCACAGCACAAGGCTCGCAACAGGTCAAATGATCAGCGACAATTTGCAGACCCTCGCTCGACAGAGTTCGATCAACATAACCGGCCATCTCCTCTGCCGTGAGGTGAGCTCCTACCAGTTGGGACGAAGCAATGTCTCCCGGTTCCTCAAAGACTTCCGATCGAAGCGCGAAGAACGTCGCGTCGCCATCCATGGACGATTCGATCTGCCGGCGACATTCTTCGCATTCGCCCAGATGCTCCGACACGGACAGCAATTCCGCAACGCGTAGCTGTTGCCGCCAGTAATCTTCCAACTGTTTTTGAGTCAGGTGCATAGCCAAGTTGTTTTTTTATCCCGACAGCAGGGGGAGTCGTCTATCTGTTACATCAATAAGTTGACCAAAGTTACCCGTTATTACCACCGACCTCTAAATAAATCCTTTCAGCCGGCGTGCCAACCGTTCGCGTCCTGATTTGCGCGCATTAATTACCTGCTGTCGCGTCAGTTTTAGCAATTCAGCAATTTTGGTGTCCTCGAGCGGCAACTCGTTCCACAACTCCGCAAAACTATCTGGGCTAATCTCCAGCACAACCGCCAACTGCCGCAGAGTCGCGATCCCCGTTGCGGGAAACAGGGTAATGCAACCGCCGCCGCTGGGGTCTTTCAGGTTCAGCAACAACGCCGCGCGCTGATTCAATGGAAGCTGTTGCAGTTCTTCCCACAGCCTTTGCAGAAAGAAGCGTTTTTCGACTTGCCACGCCAGGTCTGGTTCCTGGGAAGCTGGTAGAAACTCGAAGGCGTCTTCGCTTTCGGCAAGCGATTCAATCGGCTGATCACTGATTCCCAGCAATGCTCCCAAAGTGCTTACCAATTCATCGAATTCGATCGGGCTACCGATATGATTGAAAATCGTGGCCACGGCGTCGGCCAACTCCTGTTGTTTGCCGCTTTTGAGACCACGAATCTGGGTCGTCAGTCCTTCGCGATCCGTTAGCTGTCCGAATTGGGCCGAGGTCACCAGTTTCTTTTGTTCCTGCCACACTGCAAATCCGGCCACTAGTTTCCCGTCGTCGTTTTGCCAAAGTGCCAAGCCACGCTGGCGCGTCAGCACGTAATGGAGACGATTCTTGAGCGCGTGGCGTTCTGGAAATTGCCGTCGCATCCAGCCAGAACACGTCCGATGCGCAATGACAGCCGCCATTCCACGCAGGTCCGCGATGGGATGCTCGCCGGGCAGCTCGCGAAAGCGACGCAACTGCCCCAGGAATTGCAGTATCACTTCCTGATAAAGGTCATCAGCCTCGGCTTGTTGAGTCGCGCGAGAAGCGCTGAGACGGAGTTTGTAGCGAATGACCCCTTTGATTACTGGCGCGGCATGAACAGTAATAAGTCGCAGGAGGAGTTCGTCAGCCCGTTCGTCGCTAGCTTCCAGGAGTAGCGGTTCGAGCAGTGTATCAATCTTGGCCGGGGACTTTTTCATCGTCCATTCGTTGCGGTCTTACTCAGAATGGTGTCCACCGCGCGACAGCCGGACCCAGGAGTTTGCGCAAGTTTGGTGCTAACTTCTTCGAGCGACCTGCAAGCTTGAAATCTTACTACCTCACGCCGCTTTCCACCGAATATCTCGCAGCGTTCTTTCGGTCCGTAATGGAACACCGCAAAACTGAACGGCTGACTTGCGCAGGGGCCCACTCGCCGGGGGTGTTCAGTAGGAGCTTCGCAATACGTTTCAGATCGGGACGCTGCCGCGGCACGATCACCGCGCAGGGCGGGAGCGAGCCGACTGCACCCATCGTCGTGGCGCCCGACGGGAGCGAAATTCTCTTCAACAACTCGATCCAAGCGGTGGTGATACATATTGATTTTGGGAACGGCAGCAAACTGCCATCTCCAAATCGTAAATAGAACTAACTCCGCAGCGTCTTTGCTTCCTAAATTGAAGCACTGCCCACCAGAAATCTGGACAATATCGCTGATGACTGTTGTATTGACAGCCACGTTCGTGATCCGATAGAGTCTCGCGCCTTGGCAACCGTCCTTATTGTTCCTGAAGCGCAGTTGGCTGGCTTCGTGCGAAGGATGGATCTCGGTTCGACTCCTTGTGCGATCAGTGGGCGGGCTGCCTACGCGGGAAACCCAGGACCCTCATCAGGTGGTCGAAATAGGGAGCAATCTGCGTTTACCTCCTTATTCTGCGTTTATCTCCTTAATATAGTCTCCTCTTCGACGAGTCCTGAAATCAAAGTTAATGGGACTGCACTTTCGGTCGTGAATATTGAATTGGAGTGGAGGCTCATCCTCGTCAGCGAGTAGCAGAAGTGTTCTCGAAAGCAATTAACCAGGAACCGGAAAAGAAATTGTGAATCAAAAAGAGAAGCCTGCAAGCGTTCAATCAGTCGCCCGATTTCTCGATGGATTGATTTACTTTTTTCTGCTGGCGACTCTTGTGTTGACAGCCATTCCGTATGGCACCGTCCAGCCGTGGTGGATTTCAGTCTTCGAGTGTTTGGTTTTTGTGACCGCGATCCTCGGTGTGATAGAAGCTATTATCAGCAGGAGGTGGTCGCTTGACCTATCATTGGTGGCCCCACTTCTTGCCCTCATTCTGTTTGTAGCAATTCAGTCGCTGCCGCTATTTTCAGGACCGGGACCAATGAATCCCCGGACCTCGATAAGTGCTGATCCGTATAGTACTCGGTTGTTTGCGATTCAGCTGTTTGCTCTCACGCTGGTCGTCTTACTACTCCGGCGTTATGTCTCTAACAAAGCCCGTTTGCGTAAATTGATCTACGTCATCATCGGAGTCGGCGTAGCCAGTGCGCTGTTCGGTATAGTGCGGCAAAACTTGCAAAACGCTCCCGGGTTCTTGCTGCCTGCTTTGCCGCTTGGCGGGCGCAGCTTTGGCCAGTTCATTAACAGGAATCACTTTGCGCTCTTGCTGGAAATGAGTTTAGGTCTGACTCTGGGATTGATCGTTGGTGAAGCGGGTCGTCACCGCCGGGTGCTGGTCCTCCTGCCGTTATGCGCCGTGCTCTGGGTGTCGCTGATCTATTCCAATTCGCGCGGCGGCATAATCGCGTCACTCTGCCAGGTACTTTTTCTCGGAGTACTTCTCGATCCCGTACGCCATCTAACCAAAGAGCGGGCTGATACAAACTGGCGCCGTCTTCAAAATCTCGCTGGGGGAGTGGTCGTGAGAGCTTTCCTCTTTGCGTGTTTGATTGCGCTGTTCGCCTACGGTGTTGGCTGGATAGGGGGAGAACCCGTAGTCAGTAACTTCCAATTGGCCGCGACTGATTTCAGCCAGCAGGAAATGCAGAACAACGCCAATACGAGCCGTAAGGAGATATGGTCAGCGACGTGGCGAATGTTCAAGGCTCACCCCGTGGCAGGCCTCGGTTTTGGCGGTTACTGGATTGGGATAACCCGATACCACCACGCGTCGGGCGAAATTACTCCCCAGCAGGCCCACAATGAGTATCTGGAGTTGATGGCTAGCGGCGGCCTTATCGGCTGCGCCCTGGTGGCTTGGTTCTTAGTCGTATTTGCAAGAAGGGCCCGGTTGGGGTTACGGTCGCGAGATCCCTACTACCGAGCGGCGTGCTTAGGCGCGCTTACTGCAATATTTGGCGTGGCCATCCATAGTTTTGTCGATTTTGGAATACACATAACCATTAATGCTTTACTATTGTTTACACTGATTGTAATCGCCGTGCAGCAGGATCGCTTTTCTCATGCGGAGGCGGGAGACGCCTCAAGGGCACCACTGCAGAGCGCTGATTAATCAACCTTTCGGATGGGTCGAAAACCCTTGACCTCCGAGAAAAGTGGGGAGTATACTCCTCGCCCAATCTCCGGTGCGGCGAAGTTAAACGAAAAGACTGAACGTTTCTCTCATTAATTTGGGAGGAGGTAAAAAATGAATTTCAGATATCAGAAAATCACCACGATAACTGCTTTGCTCGTTACCGTCGCGGTTGGACAGTTGTATATCGGGGTCACTTTCGCCGAGCCAAACTCCGGCGCGAGTATTTCAGTGGCGGCACCTCAGCAGCCAATGGGCATCCTGACGACGACTAATAACAAACCGATCCTCGTTAATGGAGCCAGCGCAATCAGCGGAGCTACGATTCCGCCAGGAGCTACGATTGAAACTCCGGAAAACGTCGGAGCCACGATCAGACTTGGAGCTCTGGGCAGCCTGTGCATCGCGCCAAACACGAAGCTAACCCTTGATTTTAACAAGCAAGGCAATGCTGGCGATGTCAAGGTTAACCTGACCGAGGGCTGCGCTATTCTACGGACTCTGAAAAACACCGCCGGTACATTCAGTACCACTCAAGGGATTGCCGGCCAGATAAGTGCCGCGACGGGCGGGAGCATCGATGTTTGCCTACGGCCCGGCGGAACACCGTCAGTTAATCAGGGGTCAGCAGTCGACGCAGGCGCTGGAGCATCAGCGGTAGACTGTGGTGCGGCTGGTGCAGCAGCGATACCAGCAGGAATTCCCCCGGCGGCCACCGTGGCCTTTATCGGCGGTGGTGCGGCAGGTCTTTACCTCCTCTTTCGAGGCGGGAATCCGAGTCCGTCAGCTCCATAATTCCAAAGTAAGCTAAAGTCTCCGGTATGCGGGCGCATCCTCAACGGGCAGGCTGCGCCGCATAGCCGTAGTGCGTTCAGCTTCCTTTCACGTGTGGTTTGGGTTCAATAACCTTGGCGGAGCCTGACCTGCGTATGTTTTCATTGGAGAAAGTCTGGAGTGCTCGTCTCACATTCGTCCGCTATTTCCGCAAAAGGAAGTCGGCGGACAGAAAAGCCCGAATCTTCGACCTACTTCCTTTTCCAAAATCCAGAACAAAGCATTTCAGAGTGTTCGATGGTGCCCCCTGTTACTAGCGACATCAGCATCTCGAACTGCCGCTCGGACATCCGATTAGCAGGATGACGCCCACGAAAGAGCAATCAATGGCAAATCGCAGAGACACTCAAAAGCCGCCAAATGCCAGTGCCCGAATCCTGGGAGCCATTGGTCTGCTGGTCATCCTGGTAGTGCTCGTCTGGAACGCGGCGCGTTCAGGATTTGCCAGCTTGTTAACTACTTATGCAGCGCAGACCAGCCAGATTGCTCTGGCAGACTCGGCCGTAAGACTTGGCGGGAGTAATCCAGACGCTCACTATGTGCGCGCAACAATCCTCGAATCCAGCGATTTGGCCGGAGCGGTAGCGGAACACTACCAAGCTGCCTTAGATCGTCCTGACGATTACGTTTTATGGTTGAGCCTCGCCCGCGCGTCCGAGCTAAACGGGGACACCGCGACTGCTGTTGCAGCGGCCAGGCAAGCGGTACCGCTCGCACCTGACTATGCCGAGCCTCATTACCAGCTGGGGAACATTCTTTTGCGGGCAGGACAGAGAGATGAAGCCTTCAGGGAGCTTAGGCTCGCAGGCGCCAGCAATCCCACACTTCTGTCCGGAGTCATTGATTTAGCCTGGCGTGTATCCGACGGGAATGTTGAGTTTGTTACACAAGCAATCAAGCCCGGAACGCCTGAGGCCTATCAGGCGTTGGGCCAATATTTCAGACAGCGCAAGAAAGTCGACGCGGCAATCGCCATGTATTTAGCTGCCGGGACTGAGCAAGACCGTCGCTCCTATTTGGCCGAACTCATTCGGGAGAAACGATTCAAAGAAGCCGGTACGCTTTGGGCAGCTGGACGGCAACCAGCCGCCGCGCGGGGACTGATGATCGATCCCGGATTTGAGGAAGAGAGCGATCTAACTGAGCCGGGGTTTGCATGGCGCCTCGGGGATCAGCCTCAGGGCTCTCATCTGTCATTGGACAGTGCTAACCCTGGCGAAGGCAATTCCAGCCTGAAGATTGAGTTTGATGGTGCATCGGATCCGGCATCGCCGGTAATAACCCAACTGGTTTTGGTTGAGCCTCGCACACATTACCAACTTCGCTTTGCGGTTCGTTCGGAGGGAATCGTTAGCGGGGGTTTACCATTGGTGGTGGTAATAGATGCCGATGCCAATAAGATCCTGGGGCAGTCTGAGCAATTCTCAAGAGCAGCAGACGGTTGGCACGAATACACGATTGACTTTGAATCGGGAGAGGGAGCGAGTGCAGTTCAAATCGCGCTTCAGCGTCAAGCCTGCGACAGTTCTCCCTGTCCAATCTTTGGCCGCCTCTGGTTGGATAAGTTCTCGTTGCAAAAAGTTGCGAGCACAACCAGCGCAGATGGCACAAGGCCCGATACCAAAGAGTAATACCTACGGGTTCGGGATAACTATCGGCGTATCGTCGTCGACGGGCTCTTCACCCTGGTCGATGAAGGTTGGCGACGGCCGGACACGCACCTTCAGTTCTTTGTAGGCTTCCCTGACTTGAGCGATGTCACACGGCGTGGGCGCTGCCATGTTGTTCGGCTCGTTAATCACCTTAAACTGATTCATTAGCGTGCTCTTCTTCTTGCAGGTAAAGCAATCAAGCAAGCCAAAGTTGTGGCCCAGTTCGTGGGAAAACGCATCCAGAAGTGCCTTCGGATTAGTCAGCACCGGATCAACAACTATCGCGGCGTAACTGATAATTTGATCGTGTCCGACACTGTAAGCGGTGAGCGCGGTGGCATGCCTCTTAGCCTTATTAAAAACGCTGCCTCTCATGACTGTAAGACAATTCGCACATGAGAGTTGCTGCGTCGTCTTTCCCTGATATTCCAACTTTACCCCCGAACCAGTCTGCTCTGAGACGCTGTTCCAATTCTGTAATGCCGTCAGCAGGTAGGGTATTTCCTCCGCCTTGAAGTCTGCCAAAACAATATAGACCTTGACATGGGCATTAGCCGCCCATGTCCAGAAACCAATTGCCGGCGCCTGTTGGCCTACTCGGCACGGAACCACACCTGTCGCAGTTTGGGTGTTTGCGTCTCGAAAGGCCACGCTGATGATCAGGGACAGGACAATTAGGGAGATGGTTCGTTTCAGTTTCATTTCCGGTTACAGGCGATACGCTCTGGACCAAAGATTGGCCGCTTAGAAACTAAGATGCCTCGAGAATAAGGACCTATAGACATGCGTCCCTCCAAGATCAAACGGGTGTAGAGTCGGCTGGTCTAGCCTGGGTAGCGTTGGAGTGAAGTTACGGTTCACTGGGACAGCCTCCGGTCGTTTATCGCCGAAACTTCCGGCGGCCGCGGCGCCGCCAACCCGTGGACGCTGTCCTTCAAAGACGGAGAGCTTTGCTTTTTCCATATCTAGCGTCGGCAGCGCGAAGGCACTGTCGGTTGGTACCGTCTCCGTAGGCTTGTTGCTACGGGAGTCGGCCGCGGCAACCTGTCGCTCCTCTTGATAAACATTTCTCATAGTTGCCAAGTCGCAACTCGACGGCACAACCAGCCCATTGTTCTTGTTGATTCCCGGAAAGGAATTCATGATCGAACGTTTCTTCTGGCAACTAGGGCAGTCCCAAAGACCGAGGCCGTGTCCCATTTCGTGCGCCATGAAACCTTGTAAGGCCTTGGGATCCGTGATGCCAACATCCAGGTCTATCCAGGCAGAAACTAACAACCGCCCTTCCTCCTGGTTCATTGGATGGAAGAACGCGTAATGGTGCCTGTCATGCGCGAAAACCTCGCGTCTTGTCACCGTCAGACAACTTCGGCAACTTACGCGGCTGGCTACTTCACCGGCATAGGTGAATCTGACACCTGACTCGTTATCCAAACCGACCATGTTCCACGTCTTAATCGCCTCAAGGAGCGCTGTTGTCTGCTCAGGGCTAAACATGCCACGTACGAAGTAAACTTTGACCTCGGTATCAGCAGGCCAGTGATACTCACCAGCCGGCGGTGCAGTGCGGTTTGTGGTGCAAATCTTCGCATTGCTCAGCAAATGATTTTCAGGGAAGGGGAGAGGCGCGGGCGCTTCGCCTAATTTGGAAGAAGGTTTCTTTGTGGCTGGGGTCTCTTTCGTCTTGGGCGAGATTTGCTCCAGCTGAGGAGCAGCTTCATCTACGTCTTTGATGCTAACCCTACTGGCAAATTCCTTGTAGTCGTAATAGCGAACTCTGATACGGTAATGAACGTCGCCCTCCTTGAAATGTAAGATATCGTCAGCCTCGGTGCGAGTGGGAAATACGAGCGCGTCCTTAACCGGCTCGCGCCAGGTCACGAACATCGGGAAGCGCTGCTTACCCTGTGGCTCGATGATGCCTTTGATCATGACGACCTGGAAGCTGGTCGGATCGACCCAAACGCGCCCGACAAAAAAACGTTCCTTCATGTGATTAGGATCAGGCTGGGTTAGCGGAGTTACGTCGACGGCGAAGAGTTGGCGGTTGTTTATAATCTCGGCACCGGCATAGGCCAAGCGGTATTTCGTGGCTTCGACTATATCGATACCCAGGAGTTGGCCGTCCTCCAAGTCCTGAATGTCCTCCTTGGTAATCCGCATTTCACGGATTGTGGACCTTGGGTGAAAAAGAAGTCGTTCGATGCGCCTACCGCGATCGTCGAAAATAAACTGTGAGTTCCGGACGTATTCACCGGTAACCTCGCCATTGGGGCCGATTGTCTGAAGCACGACATCACGCTTGAACGTATGTTGGTTTAGAGCTTCGCGGATTTTTCTTTCGGCAGCGATGAAGCCCTCGAGGACAGCTGATTGTTCGTTCGGTTCAACCGCCCTCCCCGAAGCAGATAAGGCGTTCACATTCAACCCACCGTTAGAGCCGTGCAGTGAAGCAACTGACCCCTGTTGGGCCAGACACAGATTGAATGAAGCGGTCAGCAGGATTAGTAATCCAAGCTGGATACATCTGATTACGAGTTGACGCATTTGTGATTACTCCCGGAGAGAGCAGTTCCTCGAAGAAACCCGAGCTGTTGAAGAGAGGGATTCCTTCCGAAAAATGCTCAGAGATTGATGATGAGTGACCTAACTACTCCCGGGGCGGGGTGTACAAGAAAGAGGACTACTGAGGTGCCTTCTGGCGATTACCTGAAGTGGGTCGAGTCAAAGAACCTGACCGCCCTACGCAAATTTAGCATAACGATGTTTAAACCGTCAATTCAAGGTTTAAACGCACTAAATACTCTTAATCGAAGACACGTAAATGCTTCGGGAAATCGGCGAGAATTCCGCGTGTAGTTACAGTGGTTCGAAGGAAAGAAACGTTGCCGTTGAATGTCGCTTTGTTGGGGAATAATTGCGTTGACAGGGCAGTTCCAATGCACTAAAGTGACCTCCCTTTTAATCTGGTTCTAATTAGGTTGCGTGCGAGAAATATTCGCGTTGGCCCCCACGTACCCAATTTGAAGACGCCACCGTTAACTTTGAGCGGTGGTATCCAGAAGTTGTCAGATTTTGTCGCCACGCGGGAAGTGAGCGTCTCGTGAAGATTTAATCTGAAGGTTTGAACCAGAGAGCGGTCGAGATCCCCTGAACTTGCGGTACGCAGCGCTTTAATCGTGCTAAGCAATTTGTAGGTCTCCTCTTGAGCTTCGCTGGGATTTCCTTCTAATAGAGCCCGCGCGTTCGGTCTCAAAACTTCTCCTAATAATTAGCAATTCGCGCAAGGCGGTGCGAACAAACGTTCCAGCGAGATCCGTTGATGGACGCACGTTGGCTGGGGAATCATTCGCTGTCATTGCAGAGGTGCTGACTCAGATCGACCCCCAGGACGGAGGGAGACAACTTCCAGGTGACGAGAAGGGTGTTACAACGAAGAGGGTATTGAAAGATCGGCGCAAACAATGGCGCGGATCAATCTGAAGTTTTCTGAATGCTGCCTCGCGAGAGAGGTTTCCCTTCGGGGTCCCGCATGAATCGCATCGATACATGCAAGGGCTGAATAGTGACTACCGACAACCAACCAGAAAAAAATGAAAGAGGGTCAATCATGACACTAGCTTCGAAGACAATAGTCAGAGCGTGTCTGGTTAGTCTTTTGCTAATTCTCTCGGTCCATGGGTCGAGGGCACAACAAGGCTCAGCCGTGGCAAGTGGAGCCGCCGGCAGGCTCGGCGGCGAAGAGATCGTGTCTAAGACTGCCGAGTCAGCCGTGTCAGATACGCGCTACCGGATCGGGCCTGGTGATGTGCTCGATGTTCGGGTAGCGAGGGCGCCAGAGCTTTCTCGCGAATCAGTGCGCGTGGATCAGGGCGGAAACATCCGCATGCCGATGCTTGACGTTGATATTCCAGCGGCCTGTCAGACCGAAGGGGAATTGGCACAGAACATCGCCAGGCTTTATCGTAAATACAAAAACGATCCGCACGTCGACGTCTTTGTCAAAGAATTTCAGTCGCAACCGGTCGCCGTAATTGGCGCGGTTCACGCCGCCGCCCAATTCAAGCTGCAACGTCAAGTCAAATTGTTGGAGTTGCTCAGTTTGGTGGGTGGGCCGACGGATGCTGCCGGACAAACCGTTCAGATCGTTCACGCCGGCGGCGGCCCGCTGTGCAGCCAAACCGGCAAAGGCGCAATAGAGGGCAGTGACTCATCAGCTTTTGTTACCTACAAACTGAGCGACACCCTGCACGGACTACCTGAGGCAAATCCGTCGCTGCAGCCGGGCGACATTGTCTCCGTGCCCCAGGCGGATCAAGTTTTTGTGTTGGGTAACGTACTTAAGCCATCCGCGATTGCGATGAAGGAACCATTGACTGTTTCTAGGGCAATAGCCATGGCCGGTGGAACTGCACCAAGTACTAAGAAAGACAAGGTGCGAATCATTCGGCAACTGCCAGGAAGCACAGCCAAGAAGGAGATCATGGTCGATCTGACAGCCATCCAAAGAAACAAGGCCGAGGACGTGGTCTTACTGGCAAACGATGTCGTAGATGTGCCGATCTCGGGGACTAAGAGCATTCTGCGTAGTTTGCTTGGGACGATCGTTCCAACCGTTTCACAACTCCCCGTTCGCGTTATCCCGTAATGGTCATGCAACTAACTCAATTCAAGACAGGAGAGTAAGATGGACGCCAAAAAAGACTCGAAGGATCCATCGGAACTTGCTCATGCTTTGCAAGTTATTTCCAACATCTCGAGAAACCTTCCTTCGCCAGTTCAACCCGAGAACAATAGCTACCCGAATTATGGCCCGCCTAATCGCGTGGAGGACGGTGTTCGGCTGCGCGATGTATGGGTGGCGATCAGTAAGCGGCGTTGGATGATCATACTTATTGTATTGCTCATTACGATGACTACGTCGGTGATGCTGGCGCGCAAGCCTGACATCTATATGGCCGAAACAGACGTGCAGGTTGACACGGAAGGTCCGGCGTCGGGATTGACTTCCGGTAAGGGCAACATCATCGTCGACACCGGTTCAGATCCCACTTATTTCAACACCCAGTTGCAAATCATTACGAAACCCGGACTGCTACGGCGGGTAGTGAAAACACTGGACCTGGAACACAACCCGGATTTCCTGCGGGCACAAGCCAATGATACAACCTGGCAACGTTTGTTGCGCACCTTTGGTTTGCGTGCCGGCCCAGCGGTAGCCCAAACGGCGGCTCAAAAGGCCGACGGCTACAAACTCTCGCTCGATAAACAGGTCGCCTCGGCTAGTTCGCCTGACAATTTGGAAGAGGCCGCCCGACTCGAGCCCTTTGTAAGTGCGCTTCAGTCAGGATTGAAGGTTGATCCAGTAAAAGAGGAACGCCTGCAGTTCTCGGAAACGCGCCTGATCAGCATAAAGTTTACTCACGCGAATCCAATAGTAGCCGCCAAGGTCGCAAACGCGATTTCCAATGCGTTCGTCCTTTCAAATCTTGAACAAAAAACTCAATTCACCAACACGACCGGCGACTTCCTGCAGCAGCGTATCGCGGAACTGCAATCGCAAATCCGCGCTGACGAGGAGCGCCTCATCAACTATGCCAAGGGACATGAGATCCTCTCGCTGGACGCGGCGCAGAACACAGTTGTCGATCGGCTGTCAGGGTTGAACAAGTCACTCCTCGAAGCCGAAAATGATCGCAAGATCGCCGAGGCGGCTTATCGGGTTAACAAAGAGCCCGGCGCCGCTGAGGTCGTGGGAGCAGGCGGCGCTAAAGAACTTGAAGGCCAACTTACGCTTCTGAGGCAAAAGCGCGCACAGTTGCTGGTGGATAACACGGAAGAGTGGCCCGAGGTCAAAGAAGTCCAGAAACAGATCGCGGCGCTGGAAAAGGACATCCAGGAGGCGCGTTCGAAAGTTGTCTCGGCACAATCAAAAACGCTCGAGGTGCGTTACCACGAGGCACTTGGACGGGAGCAAGCGCTGCGCGCTGCTTTCGAAGAACAACGCGGTGCCACCCGGACGCAGAACGAAGCGGCCATCAATTACCACATCATTCAACAGGAGATAGAAACTAATAAAGGCCTGCTTGACAGTTTGTTGCAACGTGCCAAAGAGAACGACGTCATCCTCGCCGGCACGCCTAACAATTTGCACGTCACAGACTATGCGACACCACCCCGCGTTCCGATTGGTCCCAATCGGCTTCAGGGGATAGTGCTCGCGTTTCTGTTTTCACTTGGTTTCGGTGTCTGTCTGGCAACTATGCTTGAGTATCTGGACGACAGCGTGCGTTCCACCGAGGATGTGAATAGACTTCTGGGATTGCCGACGCTAGCCACGATCCCCGTGCTAAAGAACAGTCGGTCCCGTCGTCTGGTGTCAGATGGAGTCACCTCTCTGCAACTGCGAAATGGGAACGGCAATGGGAATGGAAACGCAAATGGGCACAACAATGGACATCCAAAGGTGAATCCGGCCCTCTTGCTCGACCTCGAAAACCATTCACCCCTGGCGGAAGCCTATCGTCACTTGCGCACCTCTGTTTTGCTTTCATCTGCCGGACATGCACCCAAGACGGTTGTAGTCACCTCCTGCGTGCCTTCTGAAGGAAAAACAACTACGTCGATCAATCTGGCAGTGACCCTGGCTCAAACAGGGGCCCGCGTGCTGGTCATCGATGGTGACATGCGGCGGCCAAGCGTCCATGCAGCCTTTGGCGCCGAGAACAAACGCGGACTGAGCAACCTCCTCTCAAATGACATGAGTGAGGCCGAAATGCTACTTCTCGTCCAGCAGGAAAAAGAAAGCGGTCTGTATTTGCTGGCCTCCGGACCAGTGCCGCCTAACCCGGCAGAGCTGGTCGGGTCAGATCAAATGCGCAAGATCATTCTCGAACTGGGGAAGACGTTCGATCATATAGTGATCGACTCTCCGCCCATTGCATCGTTCACTGACGGCATCTTGCTGGCGGCAATATCCGACGGCGTTATTCTCGTGATTCACGCCAACGAATGCTCACGCAAGGTAGTCCAACGGTCGAAGCAGGCGTTGCTGGAGGTGGGTGCGAAGGTTCTGGGCGTGGTACTGAACCGCGTTAACCTGCGCTCTGCTGACTACTACCAGAGTTATCGTTACTACGGTAGTTACTACAAGAACGATAATCAGACGGAGTTGGATCACGCCTCCTCCGAACCAGCACCGCCAGCGCCGCCGGCACCGCCGGCGTAAGCAAGGGAGGGTCGGAGATCAGAAGCCAGAGCACTCTGTGCTTCTACTCCGACCATGACCCGGCTTCTGACCTTGACGATTGTCCTCTGGTCTCTGTTTGCTGACTTCTAACTTGATGCCCCCTTCTGACTTCATTGTTTTCGGCGCGCCCCGGATCGAACGGGATGAGATTGACGAGGTGGTGCGTTGCCTCGAATCCGGCTGGATTGGCACCGGACCGCGTGTGGCTCGTTTTGAAAAAGAGTTCGCTACATACAAACAAACTCCTTTTGCTGCCGCCGTAAGCTCCTGCACCGCTGCCATCCACTTGAGTGTGTTGGCGGCCGGCATTGGCGCCGGTGACGAAGTGATCACTACGCCCATGACGTTCTGTGCCAGCGTCAACGCGATCGTGCACGCAGGCGCGACGCCGGTGCTGGCCGACGTCGATCCGCGTACGATGAACATCGATCCCGCGGAAGTCGAAGCCCGCATCACTCCAAACACCAAAGCCATTCTGCCGGTTCATTTCGCCGGACGCGCGGCAAATATGAACGCGCTCACGAAGATTGCCGCTCGTTATGGATTGAAAATAATAGAGGACTGCGCACACGCTATCGAAACGGAATATCGCGGCCGCGCAGCCGGCACGTTTGGCGACTTTGGTTGCTTCAGTTTCTATGCCACCAAGAACGTCACCACGGGCGAAGGGGGCATGGTGCTGACACGCAATGAAGAAGATCTGGCGCGGATCAAGATGCTGGCGCTGCACGGCATGAGCAAGGATGCCTGGAAGCGCTTCAGCGATGAAGGCTACAAACACTATTTCGT
>DASXSC010000141.1:0-10135 GCA_036506215.1 Pyrinomonadaceae bacterium
CCAAAGTTGACTCTAGCATCCGGCGCTACCGCGCTCGGTTCTGCATTACTACGCCAAAGTTGACTTTAGCATCCGGCGCTACCGCGCTCGGTTCTGCATAGCGTGCGTTGAAGTTGACTTTAGCATCCGGCGCTACCGCGCACGGTTCTCCAAAGAATCCGACCTCCCCACGCTAAACTGACCCACTACCCGCTGATGCAGTTTCAAGCCGGAAGTTCAGAGTTCAGCCTTTAGGCTGCCTCTGCGACACGCAAGCGAACCTGCATCCGTGCCCAAGCGAAGGCTGCGCGTATCAATTCACTTCGTTGCGAGGAAGAATTCTAATACGCGAAAACTGAGATTCCGCGCGACACGATTCGCAAACTAACGTTTGCGTTACCTCGCAGCCCAAACTAACAGTTGCGCTACGATGT
The DNA here is from genome assembly GCA_036506215.1 of Pyrinomonadaceae bacterium. Classification (GTDB taxonomy): domain Bacteria; phylum Acidobacteriota; class Blastocatellia; order Pyrinomonadales; family Pyrinomonadaceae; genus PSRF01. The sequence goes on from DASXSC010000141.1 coordinate 414, forward strand.
CGCAGCACATTCTCTTTCTGAGAGAAGCTTCCGTACGCTTTCAATCAAACCGTCGATATCCGGTTTAGCCACATAATCATCAGCGCCTGCTGCCAAAGCCTCAAACTTATGAATGTCATAAGCGTCGCCAGTATAAAAGATGCATGGGACGCCCGGTGTTGCTTCATTCAGAATGGAGCATAAATCAAGACCGCTCCCATCAGGCAAATGCTTGTCAAAAACGTAAAGATCAAATTCGTTACTTGTGGCCAGCTCTATTGCTTCCTGCATCGTAATCGCGGTCATCACTTCATAATCTTCCTGAGCCAGTAGCAGCTTAAGCATCTCCGACGTGTCCTCATGGTCGTCGATGCAAAGGATGCGACATTTCACTTGCGCCATTGGCGAACCTCCTGCTTGATAAAGTACTGAGGGAAGAGAAGTTGGATTCTAAACTAATTTTGGTTCAGTTCGCCAGCATAAAACCAGAGGTCAGAGTCGGAGATCAGAGATCAGGACCCCGGTTGCTGATGACCGGTCAGCGCTTTGGTCTTCGGCCCTTTATCCTGGCCTCTGGCTGCTTCTGGAATCACGCGACCATTGACGCTTTGTTGTGATTACCTACGTATCGAGGATCGTTCCGCTTTCTTGCGATCCAACTACGAGCAGGTGGGCGGTTGCGGGTGAGACCCTACTGCCCACCACCAATCCCCAAAAACCAAGTGAATAGTGAATGGTCAATGGTGAAACCGAATTGTGCTTCCTAACGACCTGGACTGCGCGGTTCCTGCATCGCCTTGAGTAATTGATTGACGGCGTCGATCTCCTCTTCATCAGATTGGCGCAGTTGCTTATAGGTCTCGAGGGCCTTAAGCGCGCCGCTGAGATCACTCAACTTATAATGGACCAGCGCCAGGTTAAAGTAGACGAGCGAAAAGCCCGGCTCGATCTGCGCTGCGGCTTCATAATGAAGACGGGCCAGCGGAAGTTGGCCGGCGTCGAAGTAAAGATTACCCAGGTTGTAATGCGCCTCGACGTGTCGTGGCTCGTGCTTTAGCGACATTGTGAAATTGTCCAGCGCCTTGCCGATGTCGCCCAGGTCTTTATTGATGATGCCGAGATTGCAGTAAGCCTCCGCCACATTGTCACCATCATTTATTGCTTCGAGGTAAGACTCAGCCGCTTTCAGATCGCCCTGCTCGTGCAACAACAGCGCCTCCTCAAAAGGAGTCAACAGGCGTGAGAGTTTTCCACCCTCAACGCCCCGGAAAAGGTTCAACTGTCCCTGGAGTTCAGCCTCGATCTGGCGAATGCTTTGGCCCTGCGCGCGCAATTCGCGCACCCGTCTAAACTGCGTCAGTGCCTGGAAGTCGTAGGTGTAGTCAGTAGCTTCACGCGCCGGCTTACCCTGAATAATGCCCTGTTCGGTCCAGCGACGAATGGTGCGCTCGCTTAAGCCGAAGAGCTGTTTGATCTCGCGAATGGAATAGTTTGATTTAACGCGTTGGTAGTCAGCCTTCGCGGGCACACGTGAGGGGAAGGACAAAACCTTATTGCTGTTTTCTTTCATCTATAACGCGTAATGCAAACTGTTAGTTTGCAATCTTCTGTCGCAACTCTGACGCAAACTATCAAGCATGCAGCCTGCCTGCGCCGCCGGGGACCCGCACAGTTTGCGTTACAGCCACACTTAAGAAGCCTTCCGTCTTTTGACGGCCTTTGGTTTAGCCGTCGGCTTCACCAGAGTAAGAGACTTCTTCTTTGCGGCCGGAGTTGTTGCCTTCACCATCGGTTTACGATTCGACTGTTGCAGGCTCTTCTTCAGCGCGCTCATAATATCAAGTCTGGGTAGTTCTTCAACCTCAAATTCAACGACCTTCTTACCTTTGATCTTCGAATCAATCAGTGTCCTGAGGGCCTGGTGATACTGGTCCACAGTATCAATCTCGGACATCGTGGTGACCATTTGCTCGACGAGTGTGGTCGCCAGCTTCAACTCATTCTTGTCGAGCTTGGTTGCACCTTCGAGCTCAGGCACGTCCTTGATGCTGCGGAGCTCATTTGGGTAATGAAGCTTCTGCATCACCAAACCGTCCTCGTGGGGAAACAAAGCAACCAGGTCTTCGCGATCTCTCAGGACGATTTTACCGATACCGATCTTGCCGGTTTGCTTCATCACCTCGCGCAACAATGCGTAAGGCTTTTCCGACACCGGGCCATCTGGTCCTGCATAATAAGGAGCGTCATAGAATGTCGTGGGGATCTCGGAGCTATCGACGAAGCCGATAATGTCCACCGCCTTGGTCGTTTTGATTTGGACCTTGGCAATGTCTTCCGGCTCGACGATCGCATAACGGTCGGGCTCGTATTGATAGCCCTTGGTTATCTGGTCATTGGTCACGACCTGATCGCATTTCTTGCAGCGTTTGTCGTAGCCAATAGGGCCGTAGTCATCGCGGTGAAGCTGATTAAACTGAATTTTCTCAGCTGTCTCGATCGCGTTATAGATGCGAACAGGAATAGCTACCAACAGAAACCTTATGTGGCCTTTCCAGATGGATCTCATTGCGAATGTCTCCGGGTAACATTCGGCAAACTTAGTCTGCCGAACCTGAGGCGTGGACGTCGTCCTACCTCTAAATTGTTTCACCGGCTCTGGGCCGGTGTTGTGGGCCGTATTATGAGGCCCACGGGCTGGATAAGTAAAGTTCTTATATTGTTAGGCTTTTTGGCCCTTTCACTCAGCACGCCCAGACTCTTGTGCCGCCAGTCACTCCTGCGGTAGATTGCAAAAGAAAATACTCATCCAGCGCTCTGACCTTACGCTGTTACAACATTGTTATCGTTAGAGCGATTGACTCTCAATTACTCTGTCCCGCCCGTCCGCGGTTCCAGGTCTCAGGAAAGGAGCACGGAAAATGATTAGCTATCGCAAAAGACCGGTCCTCACAGTTTTGCTCTTAGGTCTAACCGCCTTTCTGGCACTATCCAATCCAATTGCTGCACAAAAGGCACCCTCTACGAAGCCCTTGACGAAGCAAAATGTCGATGTGCTCACGTCGCCTTGTGAAGGCGCCCCGGAAAGTGGACTGCCGCTGCCGAGTTCTTTTCTGCCAAATAAACTTCCGGATTTTCAAGCGCGAGTAAAGACGTTCCTCACCAGTGGCAAGTATCGAAGCATACATTGGTGCGAGGATAAGAGTCTCCGCGACACCGGACCATTTGTGAATGGAATTAGTTATGGCGTTCACCCTTCCGTAAAAATTTATTACTCGCCGAGCGTTATCAATTGGCTGCTGAGGAATAACCACGACCAGGCGATTCCCGATGGAGCAATGATCGTCAAAGAGCAATTTACGCCACCGACGGCACGATATCAGCTTCAGCCGCCCACGGCTCCGCGGGGTTGGACCATCATGATCAAGGACTCGAAGGGATCGAAGGATGGCTGGTACTGGGGCGAGTTCTGGCAAACGCAATGCGTCGACAACAACGATCCTCCTTTCGCCGTTCCGTATGCCGGCTTCGGTCTCTACTGCTTTCGCTGCCACGCCTCCGCGGAACGAGAACATACTTTTAGTTATGCCAGGAACATCAAAGGTTTCCCTGGTGAGCCTGACAGTTATTATGTGGATCTCTCCTGGGTTTCCGCGCCCGCCCCGCATCCCGCATCGCCGCCTCTTCCCTGTCGAGAGCCTGCTGACAGCGATTATGGCGAACCGACAGGTGGACATACAGCAACTCCACTGGATCCAGTGCGGCAACTGGAGCTCCTGCGGCAAAGTTCATTATCTGGCCCGACAGTTCCGGATCCGAAGTTCGTCGCCTTCTACAACTCGATCTCTCCCGTGCCGGTGGGGAATGTTCGCACCATACCCGGAGAGAGTTTCGATCACATCTTCGCGCAGAACCTCCCGGGATCACAGCCATCGCCGTCGCCAAATCCGAATCAGTTTCTCACCTCCGACTCGTGCATGGGCTGCCACAGTGGCGGCACTTACGGCAACGTAATGCTCTACTCCGGCGCCAAGCAACCAGACGGCTCCATTCCCACGATGAACGTTTCGCCTTTTGGCGAATGGCGCTGGTCGCCAATGGGCCTGGCGGGACGCGATCCGATCTTTTACGCTCAACTCGATAGCGAGATCGCCTTTGTGAAAAGCTTCTTCAAAAACGACCCCGTCAAGGTCGCAGAAAAGATTAAGGCCGTGAACAATACCTGCTTCAAGTGTCACGGCGTCATGGGAAAGCGGCGGCTGGACGACGATCAGGGCGGCCCAGACAAGGGCAATTTCGAGCGGGAGTTTGTTTACACGACTTACGACAGCAAACCACCACCGAGTAACAAGCTAGCCTATATCTATGGCGCCCTGGCCCGCGATGGAGTCAGTTGCATGGCGTGTCACCGGATCGTTGAAGACAAGCCCTCGAAAGACGAACCCGATCCGCTGAAGAACTTTTTGAAAAACAAAATCACCGGAAATTTCACTACCGGAAATCCCGCTGAACTCCTTGGCCCATTCGAAGACAATAAGATTGTGACTGATCCGATGAATAACTCCCTGGGCATCAAACCGAAGCATGATCCCTACATCAAGAGCTCGCGGGCGTGCGGCAATTGTCACACGATTGACCTGCCGCTAATGGACAACCCCACATTGAATCCCGACAAACCACATTTGGAGCAATTGACCTATCTGGAATGGCTGAACAGCGGTTATCAGGATGAATTCGGAAACAACCCCAGGGCCAGGACCTGCCAGGATTGTCATATGGAGACGAAGTATAGCAACTCGAAAGGGACACTGAACGTGCCCTTGATTCAACAACCGATGGCCTTCATCGAGGACGACCAGTATCCGCAGACAGGCAATCGTCTGAGCGCTGATAAGATCCACGTTCGCTTCAGAGACACGGGTTTCGCTCGTCATCAACTTCAGGGCCTGAATGTTTCACTACTGGAACTGTTTCGACAGTTCATGTCAGGTTACAACTCCAACGGCAGTACGATCCCAGCTAACGTCATTCTCGGCGTAAGACAAAACGACTACATGTCAGGCCTCGATGACTTGTCCACCGCGGTCGACGCCTATGTTGAGCAGGCGCAAAACTCGACTGCCGCGGTGTCGCTTTCGGCGGACGCCATCAGCAATCAGAAACTGGTTGCAGACGTAATGGTCACCAATAAGACCGGCCACCGGCTGCCAAGCGGTGTCGGTTTTCGCCGGGCATTTCTGGAGTTGCGAGTAATTGATAACAGCAGCGGCCAGACTGTTTGGTGTTCCGGATGTACTAATGAATTGGGTGTCATCATCGATGGAGCTGCGAACCGTAGGCTCCCATCCGAGCTCTTCGATGTTTACAAGGATGGCAGCAAACCCGCCAATCACGACTATCCACTGCCTTGCAACAACAACTATCTTCCCGGAATCAATCCGCAGTATTACCAGCCGCATTTCTTCTGGGATCTGAGCAAGGGAACCGGGGTCGCGATCACGCGGCAAGATCAGGTGCAGATTTATGAAGAGTTGAATCTGAATAATCAATGCGCGTTAACTACAAGCTTTGTCCGGCGTGATTATCAACTGAAGGACAACCGCCTGCTGCCGTATGGCTGGACCAGCACAGGACCCCTCAGACCTGATAAGACTCCCTACATTCCTGAGGATTATTTGCATGAGACTTACCCGATCAAAGTCGGAGGCGATCCGGCTTACGCCGACGGAAGCGGGACTAACGTGATCAGGTATGAAGTGTCGTTGGCCGGTTTGAACGCGAAGAACTTGACAGTAAAGGCGACACTCTACTACCAGAGCATACCGCCTTATTATCTGAACGATCGCTTCAGGCAGGCGCCGAATGAGCCGGCCACGCAGCGACTCTACTATCTGACATCAAATCTGCAGACAAAAGGAACGCCGATCGAGAATTGGAAATTTGAGATTGCGACCCAGAGCCAGCCGGTGACGGTCCCGTGAGATCGGCATCGTCTTATATTTCCCGCGGACCCGGTTTCCAGACTTTGCGTTCTCTCTGGGCTGTGCATTAGGAAATCTTATTCTGCATACTTCAGCGCGTTGCGCATTGCACTGGCGGATTGCCAACGTTGCGTGGGATCTTTGACCAGCGCGCGATCGATGATCTCGCAAAGAGTTTCGGGAAGATGCGGCGCGCGCCGGTGCAGTGGAATAATTGGCTCTTCAAAGATCGCTTTGATAGTTTCGGCCATGCCCGTCTTGCGGCTGATATTCAAAGCGAGTTGGCCCGATAATAAACTGTAGGCAGTCATGCCGAGAGCATAGATATCTGACTGCGGTTTGACGTCACGAAAGTTCTTGAGTTGTTCGGGCGGCATGTAAGCGAGTGTTCCCGCCATTTCTCCGGCCACCGTAACTCCGCTCAAGCCGGATTGGGTAAAGCTTTTCGCGAGTCCGAAGTCTGTCAACTTCGCCGACAGATTGGGCAACTTTCCTTTTACCAGAATATTTTGATCCTTAATGTCGCGATGAATGTAGCCCTGCGCGTGCGCGTAGGCCAAAGCTTCGAGCGACTGAGAAATAATCTCTAACGTTTCTTTTTGTGGCAGCCAGCCGCCGCGAGCGTCAGCGAGCTTCGCCGCATCGGCTCCATCCACAAATTCAGTAACCAAATAAACGACGCCGTTGTGCACGCCCCGATCGATAAACTCCACGATGCTGGGATGCTTTAGCGCTGCGGCCACGTCCATCTCTCGCATGAAGCGGCGCATGTGTTTGTCACTGACGGCAAATTCCGGCAGCAGTGTCTTGATAGCCACGGGGCTTCCGGTTGTCTGGTTCCGGCCCAGCATTACGCAGCCCATGCCGCCCCGCCCCAGAACCCTGACCATGTCGTAACCGGGAATTGGTTGCGGCGTATTCTTTAACTCAATACGACAATCCTCGCAGAGGAAAGTTAAGTGCTCTTCGGCAGAAGTCGCCTGAGCCTCCTCGCGGCGGCCGCAATTCAAACAGGCTACGGTAACAATCGTTGGTTTTACTGGGTGTTGGGCTTGCGAAGCGCTGGCGCCGGCGTTTACTTCACCCGTGCTCACTTCAACCAGCAATACAGTTTCACCGCCCTGGATTTGCGCGCCATTTTGCAGGAATGCTTCGCTGACTCTCTGGCCGTTTACAAACGTGCCGTTTGTCGAGCCCAGGTCGCGAAGAAAGCAGTGGGGCGGAGTAATTTCCAGCAGGCAGTGATGCCGTGAGAAAAACTTGTCGTCTGGCAGGCAGAGGTGGGCATCATTACTTCTTCCAATTAAAAATGTGTCCGGTTGCGTGAACCTGAAGATGCGGCCTTCGTAGGGACCGGCTAGTACTTTGAGGTTGACTTGCATTGCTTCCTGGCTGGTGTTCTAAGTCCAACGTCTGAAACCTCTGATAGATTTTCCAAATATCATCCGCGAGTTCAACTTGCAAGTGGAACAGCTCGCGGACTCGTCACCATGATTGAGACGCGAGACTTAACAGTCGACCAACATCGGCGTCTACCTAATCAGAACCGGGAGCGGTAGCGACCGGCCCAAGGAGTCTACTAAAACCGTGAGTTGGGAAAAGGACGCCGAGATTCAAGTCGCGTTTATGGCCGGTCGCTACCACGACCCCAGCCGGGCAGCCCGGCTGGGGACCCCGGTCCGCCCCCGGTTCTGATGCAGCTCCTTGGCACAGCATTGCTTCACTTTCCGATTTGCCATTTTCATTCTCAGATCCGATGTGAATCGATGTTGTTCATGAATGACCATATGACAAATTTGAAATGCCGGATTCAACTTGGAAGTGCAACTCAGCTATCAGACTCGAAGCGACAGCGACGGCGCGTGAAACTGCCCGAATCAGAACCGGAAGCGGACCGGGGTCCCCAGCCGGGCAGCCCGGCTGGGGTGGTGGTAGCGACCGGCCAGGGACTCAACCGTAGTTGTTAGTACTTGAGTGACCACGATCAGGGATTGAATTACGTCTGTAAAGTTAACCCCTTGGCCGGTCGCTACCGCTTCCGGTTCTGATTAGGATAACGCCAATGTTGGTCGACTATTACTGTCTCGCGTCTCCATTACGGGGACGAGTCCGCCAGTTGCACTTCCAAACTGAATTCGCGAATGATATATGGAAGATCTAAACCTCTTTCAGAGTTGGATGTTGCGCTTGAAGGGAAGCTAGCGTTTGATCTCGAGGTCATCGAAAGCAATTTCGGCGGTATCACTGGTATAGAGCCCGGCAATGCCGCCCTTGAAGTTTTCCGAATCGGTAATGCGATTAACATACTGGCCGTTGATGTAGAACGAAAGCTCCGAACCTTTGGCCCGCACCTCGAGTTGATTGGGATTGGTGCCGGTGCGAATGACTTTTGATGCAACCCAGGGAATGATCTCGGTTTGCAACCCTCCCTTATGCTTGATGATCTCATACTTTGGCTCATCGCCGGTGTAGATGAGCAGCGCGTAATCTTCGAGCTGGCCGCTCTTTGATTTTTCACCGTGCACAATAAGGCCGAATCCTGATGCTGCCGGCGTGCCGTCAACGCTCCGAGCAGTCACGCGAACCGTGGCATTTCCTGTCTTGTATTCAGTCGAGGGCGCATACATCACCAGATAAGTCTTTGCTCTCGAACGCATATGAAATTGGTCGTCGGCATACCAAATATCGCCAAAGGCGTAATTGCCGGTGCCCCACTTCTTTTCGGAAAAGTCGTCAGTAAGCAATACGGGTAGGTTCGCGTTTGCATTCGCATTTGCATTTGCAGTCGTGTTGGCGTTTGCAGTGCGGTTAGCATTTCTTGAATTGATGTTGGCGCGATTTGAGTTTGCGTTTGAATTCGAACGAATGCGAGCCACTGCCAGAATCATGATGACAAGGCCCGTGCCGATAATTCCAACCACCACAAGTCCGCCGAGAATCCACCAAAGAGCATTTGATTTTTTAGCCTGCGTGCGTGGCTGCGGCAGCGGGCCTGGCTGTTGCTGACCAAATTGAGACCCTTGATATGGGACAGGCTCGGCGACCGGATATACAGCAGGCTTGGCGGTTTGAAAAGGCTCGGCCGTCGGCGGTTTTGTCTCGCGCGCATCCGTGTAGCGAATGGTCGCATTCGGATCAAAGCCAGGTTCGGCGCCGCCCGGTGCGCTGATGGTTAGCGGCGTACCGTCTTCCAGACAGAAGTTTAGTGACGCATCAGTGTAAGTACGCTTACAAGTGGGGCAGCTTTTCATGTGTGTTCACGCCATAGCTTAGCGAGTTATAGCTTGCCTTCATCGGCATCGAAGAGTAGCGACCTGCCTTAAATGAGACCTGAATTTCAGCAGCTGGTGCAACCACTCCTAGTTTCACAGTTGAGAATCGGCCGATCGCTAACGCTCCGTTTGTAATGATTGAGGGCCAAATCACTTTTGCTGCTTCCGCTTTCAGAAATTGAGCGTTGGGCCGATCACTACCGAGACTGTGTAGTTACTAGGCGTTGCCGTGTGATGAGGTCAGTACCACCTCGCGGTAGCGGGTGGGTCTTCCTCAGGATTTTCAATTTGCAGGTAAGGTCTTTGACCTCCGATGCGCGGAAAGTCTCCGACTTGCCGGCGACCTTTCTAAAGTTCTTTAAGGTCTCCGACCTTTGAGACTCCGGTCAAAGACCGGAAAACTGGGGTACGGTCTTCGGTAAGTCGGAGACTTACCGCGCATCGGAGGTCAAAGACTTCTCGCCGCTTCATCCAAGCCTTTCTGAGCAAGTTC
>DASXSC010000142.1:0-21102 GCA_036506215.1 Pyrinomonadaceae bacterium
GGTTGGTATCCGGAGAAGGGGTTCATCCAACACCGCTACCAGGGTTACGACGAAGGTTTGCTGCTGTACATTCTCGGACTTGGTTCGCCAACGCATCCGTTGCCTGCTGAGAGTTATCACGCCTATTGCTCGACCTACCAATGGAAGAAAATCTACGACCGTGAATTGCTTTACTCAGGGCCGCTCTTCACGCATCAACTTTCGCACATGTGGATCGACTTTCGCGGTATTCGCGACGACTTCATGCGCGCGCACGACAGCGACTACTTCCAGAATAGTCGCCATGCGACGTTTGTGCAGCAAGAATATGCGATCCGTAATCCCATGAATTTCGTCGGCTACGGCGAGCACTGTTGGGGATTTACAGCATGCGACGGGCCCGGTTGGATAAAACGTACGGTCAACGGCGTGGAACGCCAGTTTTTCGACTATAACGCGCGAGGCGCCCCATTCGGTCCCGACGACGGTACCGTCGCGCCGTGGGTTGTTCTGGCCTCGCTACCGTTTGCTCCTGAGATCGTAATTCCGACTGTGAAGCACTTTGCGCAAATGGAATTGGGAATGACGGGAAAATATGGATTCAAGCCGTCGTTCAATCAATCGTTTGTTGTCGAAAATAGCCCGACTGGCTGGTGGGTCACGCCGTATCACTTTGGAATCGATCAAGGGCCGATCGTTCTGATGGTTGAGAACTACCGGACAGGCCTGCTCTGGAACATCATGCGCCGTTGCCCGGCTGTCGTCGACGGACTGCGGCGCGCGGGATTTAGCGGCGGCTGGCTCTAAGCCGAGCCGCAAAGAGTCACAAGGGCCTAAATACGTGAGCTAAATTGTTTGTGCTCTTGTACTTTCTTGCGGCCTTCACCTGTCATTTTTGACAGTAATCGTTCTTCTCCCTTTTAAAGTAGGATGAAACTATTAGTGACAGCCGTAAGGCATTACCATGTCCGATGTCTCAGCTAGAGCGTCAATCGATGTCGACCCGCAGCGTAAGAACACCATCTCGCCGATGGCAGGCAAGCCAGCCTCGCAAGAAATGGTGGTTGATGTAACTCGCCTTGAACGCGAGTACTTCGAGCGCCTGCCTGACGTCGATGATCCGAATCAGTTGGTCAGCTTCGGAACCAGCGGCCACCGCGGTTCGTCGCTGCGCGCCTCGTTTAACGAGGCGCATATCCTTGCCAACACTCAGGCCATCTGCGACTACCGGCAAAGCCAGGCCACAGACGGTCCGCTTTATATGGGCAAAGACACACATGCGCTTTCGGGACCTGCGCAGTGCACGGCGCTCGAGGTATTGGCGGCTAACGGAGTCGAGACGATAATTCAGCAAGACGCAGGCGTCACTCCCACGCCGGTCATCTCACGAGCCATTCTCGTCTACAACCGCGACCGAAAAAAAAACTTCGCTGACGGTATTGTGGTCACGCCTTCTCACAATCCACCGGAGGATGGCGGCTTTAAGTACAACCCGCCCCACGGTGGCCCAGCAGACACAAGGGCCACGCGCTGGATCGAGAATCGCGCTAACAATCTTCTGCGAGCGGGAAACGCCGCGGTCAAGCGCGTAACCTTCGAGACCGCGATCAAGGCGGCAACCACCCACGAGGAAGACTTCATTATTCCTTACGTCAACGATCTTCGTAGCGTTGTTGACATGGAGGCTATCCATGCTGCCAGCCTCAGTCTAGCCGTCGATCCACTGGGAGGCGCTGGTTTTCCGTACTGGGATCCGATCAACTCGACCTACAAACTGGACATCGCGATCGTCAATCCGGCGATCGATGCGACGTTTTCATTCATGACCGTGGATCATGATGGAAAGATACGCATGGATCCATCAAGCCCTTACGCCATGGCCCGGCTCGTCAAGTTGAAGGACCGATATCGCGTTGCCTTTGCCAACGACCCTGATGCGGATCGACACGGGATTGTCACTTGCACCTCCGGACTAATGAATCCCAATCATTATCTGTCCGTCGCCATTCGGTATCTGCTGACTCACCGCTCAGAATGGCCGGTCGAAGCCGCTGTAGGCAAAACACTAGTCAGCAGCCAAATGATCGATCGCGTAGTGCAAAAGTTTGGGCGCCGGCTTTTAGAGACGCCGGTGGGATTTAAATGGTTCGTGCCGGGACTCGTGGAAAGCTCGGTTTGTTTCGGGGGTGAAGAGAGTGCCGGAGCCAGTTTCCTTCGTCATGATGGTACCGTTTGGACCACCGATAAAGATGGTTTGATTATGGCCTTGTTAGCGGCGGAGATTACGGCGCGGACTGACAAGGATCCAAGTGAACACTTCTCTGAATTGGTCGCTGAGTTTGGGCTGCCGCACTACACACGTCTCGACAAGTCCGCGTCGCCGGAGGAGAAGGCGAGATTGGCAGCGCTTTCAACAGAATCTGTCAAGGCATCGACTCTGGCTGGCGACGTGATAATTGCAAAGCTCACTAACGCCCCAGGCAACGGCGCATCGATTGGTGGTCTAAAAGTCGTGTCCAGGAGTGGCTGGTTTGCGGCTCGGCCCTCCGGCACTGAGAACATCTACAAGATCTACGCAGAGAGTTTTCGTGACCAGGCTCATTTGGATGTGATCGTGAGCGAGGCTCAGGAAATCGTGAAGGATGCTCTAGCTGCTCGTTAGGGTTTGCATTACGGATGAGTCTTGGTTGTAGCGTTTAAAGGGAGGCAACAAGATGAAAGCAACCACATTGCTGCATAACCTGGGCCAGAGTCTGTGGCTCGACAACATAACCCGTGACCTGCTCGACAGCGGCACACTCAAACGATACATCGACCAGTTATCGGTAACAGGCCTTACTTCCAATCCGACGATTTTCGAACAGGCCATCAAAAACAGCACCGCATACGACGTAGACATCCGCAACAAGTTCAAGGACGGCAAGTCAGAGGAGCAGATCTTCTTTGAACTGGCGTTGGACGATCTCACTCGCGCAGCCGATCTGTTTCGACCGATTTACGAGCAAACAAATGGCGTGAATGGATGGGTGTCGCTGGAGGTATCGCCGCTGCTCGCCTACGACACAACCGGTACCCTTGCGGCGGCCAAGGACCTGTTTGACAGGGCCGCCCGACCTAACGTCTTCATTAAGATCCCCGGTACGAAGGAAGGATTGCCCGCTATCGAAGAGGCAATCTTTGCTGGTGTACCAATTAACGTAACGCTTTTGTTTTCTCACGAACATTATTTAGCTGCTGCCGAAGCATTCCTGCGCGGTATTGAGCGACGCATCGATGCCCGGCTCAAGCCCAATGTCGGCTCCGTGGCGTCGGTTTTTGTCAGCCGGTGGGATGGCGCCATCAAGGGCAAGGTGCCTGCCAAACTCCGAAACCAGCTTGGGATCGCTATCGCAGAGCGCACGTATAAAGCTGCTCGCACGTTGCTCAGTTCGCCTCGGTGGCATCGTGTCTACAGTTCCGGCGCATGGCCACAACGATTGTTGTGGGCCAGCACGGGAGTTAAGGACCCGCTAGCCTCCGATGTTCTGTATGTCAAAACCCTGGCCGCGCCTTTCACGATTAACACAATGCCTGAGCGCACTTTAATAGCGCTCTCAGAACAAACCGAACTGGGTTCAATAATGGCTGCGGACGGTGGTGATTGCGAAGAAGTGTTAGCCGAGTTCGCGAATGCTGGAATTGACATCGACACCATGGGTGCCCGGCTGCAGGAGGAAGGCGCAAAGTCGTTCGCTAAGTCGTGGAACGAGTTGATGGCTGTAATAGCCACAAAAGGCGTCGCCCTGGCGAAGGCCAGCGTGGCAGGCAAGAACCGCTAAGGCATTTAAGGAGGACATTATGATTGCGACCAAAACTTCTCTCAGCGACTTAAGCAGCTACGGAGTCGCGCGATCAACCGTAAAAGGTGCGCCGCTAAACAGTGAGGAGATAAAGAAGGCACATGCCTTTTGGCGAGCCAGTAATTACCTGGCGCTGGGCATGATCTATCTCCAGGACAATCCATTGCTACGGGACAACCTCAAGCCAGAACATATCAAGCCCCGCATGTTGGGCCACTGGGGCGCCAGCCCCGCTCTCTCCTTTACATATACTCACTTGAATCGGGTTATTAAAACGTTTGACCTTGACATGATTTTCATGGCTGGGCCGGGTCACGGAGCTCCCGGCGTGCTTGGGCCGGTTTACATGGAAGGGTCCTATTCGGAAATCTATCCGGAGAAGAGCCAGGATTTGGAGGGTTTGGCGCGTTTCTTCAAGGAGTTCTCCTTTCCCGGTGGAATCGGTAGCCACTGCACTCCCGAAACGCCGGGCTCGATTCATGAGGGCGGAGAACTCGGTTATGTTTTGTCCCACGCTTGCGGGGCCGCATTCGACAATCCAGACCTGATCGTCGCCGCCGTTGTCGGCGATGGCGAAGCGGAGACAGGTCCGCTGGCTACTTCGTGGCACATCAATAAATTTCTCAATCCGATTAGAGACGGCGCCGTACTGCCTATCCTGAACCTCAACGGATACAAGATTAACAATCCTACCCTGCTGGCGCGGATAACCCACGAAGAACTCGAGAACCTTTTTAAGGGATACGGCTACACGCCGTGCTTTGTGGAAGGCTCTGATCCGGAAACAATGCACCAGGCAATGGCAGCAACTATGGACCACTGCGTGCAGAGCATTAAATCGATTCAAGCGGAAGCTCGTAGCACTGGTGTTCCCACCCGGCCACGGTGGCCCATGATCGTCCTGCGTACCCCTAAGGGCTGGACCGCACCGGCCGAAGTCGATGGCCACAAATTGGAAGGCTTATGGCGATCACATCAGGTGCCACTTGCGGGTGTGAGGAAAAACCCCGCCCACCTCAAGCTGCTTGAGGACTGGATGCGCAGCTACAAGCCTGAGGAGTTGTTCGACGCCAATGGTGGCCTGATTTCGGAACTCCGCGAGCTGGCGCCTGTCGGCATTCGGCGCATGGGGGCCAACCCGCACAGCAATGGTGGGCTACTTAAGAAGAATCTTCGGCTACCGGATTTCCGTACATACGGGATTGAGTTTGACAAGCCCGGCCAGATCGAAGCCGAAAACACGCGTCCATTGGGAGCCTTTCTGCGCGATGTGATGAGGTTGAACATAAATGACTTCCGCGTCTTTGGGCCTGATGAAAATACATCCAACCGGCTGGACGCCCTGTATGAAGTTAGCAAGAAGTTTTGGATAGCGGAGTACTTTCCGGAGGACAGCGACGGCGGGGAGTTGTCCACCGATGGAAGAGTCATTGAGATGCTGAGCGAGCATACGCTGGAAGGCATGTTGGAAGGCTACTTGCTTAGCGGCCGGCACGGTTTCTTCTCCACCTACGAAGCATTCGCTCATGTCATTGACTCGATGTTCAATCAACACGCGAAGTGGTTGTCGATCTGTAATGAACTTCCCTGGCGCCAGAGAGTAGCTTCACTTAACCTGCTGATTACATCCACTGTTTGGCGGCAGGATCACAACGGTTTCACGCACCAGGATCCGGGCTTTATCGATGTAGTTGTGAACAAGCGAGCTGAGGTGACCCGGATATATTTGCCACCTGATGTCAATAGCCTGTTGTCGGTGGCCGATCATTGTCTGCGCAGCGAGAACTACATCAACGTAATCGTATGCGATAAGCAGCCCCACCTTCAGTACCTCGATATGGAAGCTGCGATTACACATTGCACCAAGGGCCTCAGCATCTGGAGCCAGGCGAGCAACGATCAGGGACAGGAACCGGACGTGGTGATGGCCTGCGCCGGCGATATTCCGACCCAGGAAGCACTCGCCGCTACCGCGCTGTTGCGGACCGAATTTCCGGATCTAAGAATCCGCTTCATCAATGTAGTCGATTTGTTCAAGATGCAGTCCGACAGAGACCATCCACACGGGCTAAGCGATCGAGACTTTGACAGCCTGTTTACCGAAGACAAACCAATCGTTTTCAACTTCCACGGTTATCCCTGGCTAATACACCGGCTCGCCTACAACAGGACGAACCACAAGAACCTGCATGTCCGCGGCTACAAGGAACGCGGCAACATCAATACGCCGATGGAGTTGGCAATCGAGAACGAGATAGACCGTTTCACGCTCGCGATAGATGTGATAGACCGAGTGCCCAAGCTGAGAGCAACCGGCGCGCATGCCAAGGAGAGATTCAGGAATGTGCAGATCGCCTGTCGTCGATATGCGCACGAGTTTGGCATCGACAGACCCGACGTGGTCGAGTGGCGCTGGCCGTTTTAGCGAGGAGAGCCAACATGACCGCGGTAAGCAGGGCGAAGCTAACTGAGCGACAAGCATGGAAGTCGCTTGCTACTCATTACCAGGCTGTCCGCAACGTGCATCTCCGAACGCTGTTCGCGGATGATCCAAAACGAGGCGAGCGCCTCACGCTCGAAGCTGCTGGCCTGTACCTCGACTACTCGAAGAATCGGATAACCGATGAAACGATCCAGCTCCTCTGCCAATTGGCAAGGGAGTGCGGTCTTGGTCCGCGCATTGAAGCCATGTTTCGTGGCGACAAAATCAACGTCACCGAGGACCGGGCGGTCTTGCATGTTGCCCTGCGCATGCCTCGATCCAGGACCAGTGTCGTTGACGGCAAGGATGTGGTCGCGGATGTTCACGCCGTGCTGGACCAGATGGCCGACTTTGCGGCGCGGGTGCGGAGCGGCGCGTGGAAAGGACACACAGGCAAGCGCATTCGTAACGTGATCAATGTCGGTATCGGCGGCTCCGACCTGGGACCAGTGATGGCCTACGAGGCGCTCAGGTACTACAGCGACCAAACAATGACATTCAGGTTCGTCTCAAACGTCGACGGCACAGACATTGTTGAAGCTACTCGTGATCTCAATCCAGCGGAGACCCTTTTCATTATTTCGTCAAAGACTTTCACCACGCTCGAGACGATGACCAACGCACGATCCGCTCGCGAATGGTTGCTTGGAGGCTTGGGAGGCGAACAGAAGTCCGTCGCGAGCCACTTTGTTGCGGTCTCGACGAATGCGGCGAAGGTCGCGGAATTCGGTATCGATCCGGCGAACATCTTCGGGTTCTGGGATTGGGTTGGTGGCCGTTACTCGATGGAATCGGCGATCGGCCTTGCAACGATGCTGGCGATAGGTGCGGACAACTTCCGCGCCATGCTTGATGGCTTTCACGAGATGGACGAGCACTTTCGTACCGCGCCCTTCGAGAAAAACCTGCCCGTACTGCTGGCCCTACTGAGCATCTGGTATACCGATTTTGTTGGAGCTCACGCGATCGCGGTATTGCCTTACGAACAATACCTCAAGCGCTTTCCGGCCTATCTCCAACAGTTGACAATGGAGAGTAACGGCAAGCGAGTAACCCTTGAAAGCGGCACGGTGGACTACGAGACCAGTCCAATCTACTGGGGAGAGCCCGGCACAAATGGGCAGCACTCCTTTTATCAGTTGCTACATCAGGGAACGAGGCTCATCCCGTGCGACTTTATCGCATTCAGCCAGCCGCTTAACGAGCTTGGCCCGCACCACGACATCCTTTTGGCTAACGTTTTCGCCCAGGCAGAGGCATTGGCCTTCGGTAAGTCAGCGGAAGAAGTAATCGCCGAGGGCACGGCGGACTGGCTGGTACCTCACCGCGTCTTCGAAGGCAACCGGCCATCGAACATGATTCTCGCCGAGCGGTTGACTCCGGCAACGCTTGGCAGACTCGTCTCGCTTTACGAGCACTGCGTCTTCACGCAGGGTGTCATATGGAACCTGGATTCATTCGACCAGTGGGGCGTGGAGTTGGGGAAGGTGCTGGCACAACGCATCGTTCCGGAACTTGAGAGCAAGACAGAGCCAAGGCTCAGTCATGACAGTTCGACGAACAATCTGATCCGGCGCTATCGGAATTCCAGGGGATCATAAAACCATGACCCACGAGGTCCACAGAAGGAGTAAGCGATATGGCTATTCGAGTTGGCATCAACGGTTTTGGGCGGATCGGCCGGCTGGTCTACCGAGCGATCCGTGAGCGCTATGATAAGGAGATCGATGTCGTCGCGGTCAATGATATTGGCCGCATCAACATTATGACGCACTTACTGAAGTATGACTCGACCTATGGTCGTTTTCCTGGCGAAGTTGTGGCTCGTGAAGACGGCTTCGTGGCCAGCGGTGACGAGGTCAAAGTTCTCGCGGAACGGGACCCGGCGCGTTTGCCATGGGCCAAGCTGGGAGTAGACGTCGTCGTCGAATCCACCGGTCTGTTTCGTAAACGTGACAAAGCGAAACTGCACCTCGATGCCGGCGCGAAAAAAGTGATTATCACGGCGCCGGGCAAGGAGGAAGACCTCACCATAGTCCTCGGCGTCAATCAGCAGACGTATGATCCAGCCAGGCACCACCTCATCTCGAACGCCTCCTGCACGACTAATGGCCTGGCTCCAGTAGCAAAGGTGCTGTTTGACAAGTTCGGCATCGAAAAAGGCATTCTGACCACGGTCCACTCTTACACCAACTCGCAGCGGCTGCAGGATCTCGAGGCTGAAGATCCGCGAGACGCGCGCGCCGCCGCCATGAACATCGTTCCGTCTGAAACTGGTGCGGCCAAGGCAGTTGGTCTGGTGATTCCGGAGCTGAAAGGCAAGTTCACTGGCATGGCTTTTCGCGTGCCGACTCCCACGGTCTCAGTTATTGACTTCACGGCCTTGCTTTCGAGAAATGCGACTGTCGAAGAGATCAATGGCTGCATGAAGGAATCCGCCGAAGGCAAAATGAAGGGAATTCTGGCCTACTGCGAGGAGCCATTGGTTTCGAGTGATCTTATCGGCGACGCACATTCATCCACCTTCAGTGCGCTCGATACGCTGGTGATCGGCGGTAATCTGGCGAAGGTAATAGCGTGGTATGACAACGAGTGGGGCTACTCAATGCGCGTTGCGGATTTGGTCCAGTATGTGGCGATGAAGCAGGCTGAACCTGTGCGAGCACTAAAAAGAGAGGCGTGATGAAAGTCGGAATTGTAGGCTGCGGATTCGTTGGCGCAACAGCCGCGTATGCACTTGTGATGCAAGGGGTGGGGCGCGAAGTCGTTCTGGTTGACAAAAATGTGGACCGCGCTGAGGCAGAGGCGGATGACATTCGTCATGCGGTGCCATTTGCGCATCCTCTCGAAATCCGCGCGGGCGATTACCGCGCTCTAAGAAATTGTACTGTCGTTTTGATCGGCGCTGGAGTCGGGCAGAAGCCTGGAGAGACTCGCCTGCAGCTTCTCAAGCGCAACGCGCAAGTTTTCTCCGAGGTCGTGCCGGCAGTACTGGCAAACGCGCCTGAGGCCGTGCTTGTCGTGGCCACGAATCCCGTTGACGTGATGACTCACTTGGCCGCGCGCTACGCGGCCAAGTGGGGCCTGCCACCCGGGCGGGTGCTCGGCTCGGGTACAACTCTGGATACGGCCCGCTTTCGTAGTCTTCTGGGAATGCATTGTGGGGTCGATCCACAACACATTCATGCGTACGTCATCGGCGAGCACGGTGATTCGGAAGTGCTGACCTGGTCGTTGGCGTCGGTGAGCGGCATGCCGCTGGAGTCTTTCGTCAAACTTCGAGCAATCGATCTATCCGAACCGGTGCGACAGCAGATCGACCAGCAGGTGCGCGGAGCCGCTTACACAATCATCCGTGGAAAAGGGGCGACTTATTACGGCATTGGCAGCGCGCTCGCTCGCATCGTTAACGTGATTCTGCACGGCCAGCGCGCCGTCATGACAGTGTGTGTGCCTACACCCGAGGTTGGTGGTGTTTCCGACGTGACTCTTTCTTTGCCACGGCTTGTTGGTGGAACAGGCGTCCTGCAGACATTTCCGTTGCCTCTGAGCGAACAGGAGAACATCCGCTTGTGTGAAAGCGCAAGGATAATAAGGCGGGCCCTTGATGAACTGGAGACTGCTGAACCAAGGGAAATTCTCGTGAAGGAGAGTGCATGATGTGACCCACAACTCGACCGTTCATTGTCGCTACGAGGGAAAGCAGAGCAGCTCCGTTGGATCTCAATGCATCGACGATGTTGCCTTCCTGGTCTTGACCGAACGCACGCCTGTTCACGTCACGAATAGCCGCAACGTCGTCAGGACGCTCTTCTCGAATTTCGATTAACACCTTAGCTTCTCTAGCCGCATGGTTGTTGTTCCCATGGCAACTACTGTTTACCCGGCTCTGCACCGGGATGGTACGCGGCTTCGAGATTAGCCCGGATGTCGTCGAGTGTGAGCCAGCCTGGTTTGAACTCTCCGCGTGCGTAGAGGACAGCCTCTTCTGGGAGATAGAGATTCAGATTGCAAATTATTACCGAGCGACTTTGAAAACGACCAACGCTATCCATATCGGAGTCGCACTCCAGCTATTGCTGTGTAAAGTTACCAAAAGATTGCGCCAAAACACACAGAGACTGCGCAGGGGGTCGGAGTTTCTCAATGTTGTGAGCGTGGTTGCGGCCCAAAAGGGAGACGTGTTCTCACGGAACATGAGTTGCGCTTCCTTATCTCCCGAAAATCGAGCTTATGCAAGGAAGGAATAGAGGTCATGCCAGTAAAAATGATAGCAGCGGTAGTTCACAGATTCGGTGAGCGGCTAACGATTGATGAAGTTCCTTTGCCCGCGCCGGCTGCGGGGCAGCTGCGGATCCGCGTGGAGGCGAGTGGTGTCTGCCACACCGATCTTCATGCGGCCGATGGTGATTGGCCCGTTAAGCCAACGCTGCCATTCATTCCGGGGCACGAGGGAGTTGGGTACGTTGATGCCGTCGGCAGCGGCGTCACCTCGGTTCGAGAGGGCGACAGAGCGGGAGTTCCGTGGCTGCACAGCGCGTGTGGCGAGTGCGAGTACTGCTTGGGCGGTTGGGAAACGCTCTGCCCTTTGCAGCAGAATACCGGCTATTCGGTGAACGGCGGTTTCGCCCAGTACGTACTGGCCCCCGCGGCTTACGTCGCACGCGTACCCGACAGTCTTGACTTCGTGCAGGCGGCGCCAATCCTCTGTGCTGGGCTAACGACCTACAAGGGACTGAAAGAGACTGACACCAAGCCGGGAGAGTGGGTGGTTATCTCAGGTATCGGTGGCTTGGGACATCTTGCTGTGCAGTATGCTAAGGCAATGGGGTTGCACGTTGCTGCGGTGGATGTCCACGACCAGAAACTGGCGCTGGCGCACGAACTCGGAGCGGACATAACAGTTAACGCCCAGAAGGATGATCCTGTCAGCACGATTCAGGAGCGCATCGGCGGGAGCCACGGCGCACTGATCACAGCTGTCTCGCCGGTTGCCTTCCAGCAAGGCGTAAAGATGCTGCGGCGCGGCGGCACCTGCGTGCTGAACGGATTGCCACCCGGAGATTTTCCGGTATCGATCTTCGACGTGGTGTTGAAGCGGCTTACTATCCGTGGCTCGATCGTCGGCACACGCAAAGACATGATGGAGGCGTTGCAGTTTGCCGCGGAGGGCAAAGTGAAAGCCGATATCGAGACTCAGCCACTTAAGGAGATCAATTCGATATTCGAGCGATTGAGGTGCGGGGAGGTGCAAGGCCGCGTCGTGCTTGAGAACTTATCATAGATCTTCTCTTGGTCGGGGAACGAAATCAGATGCAGCGCATTCCAGTGGACAAAGGCGCTCAGTATAGGCTTATGAACTCGCTCAGTATTTGCAGAATCATCAGGAATACCTCGAAAGATGCGCCGCGGGCGTAGTTGGGTGCACTTCAATTTCAAAGTTGCTTCCGAGTGTTCTCGACAAGCGTTTGGCTCACGTCGCAGAGCGCTGTTGGAGGATCTTTCTGTCGGCAATTTGTTTGAGTCGCTTAATGTTAGACTCAATTTCTTGCCGCACGTCCTCATAGATCGTATACGTCGGACACGCTCTCCACTCATCGAAAATGGATGCGAGCTTTTCGTGAGGGCCATACTCGGTAACTAACACTGCCAGGCACTTGATCCTGTGCTGATCTGTATATCCGCCGCAATTGCCTGCCAGGAAATAATCGCGCAAGTCTTCGTCTTTGAGGTACTTCTCTATCTCAGCCACACACAGGGGCAGGGCAGCCTTGAGTTCTTCGATCAGGTCGGGCAGTTCGGTGCTGTCATTGATCACCCGGAGGTATTCGCCCCGCCGCTCGGGAAGTAAAAAGTCTAGGTGACTGCGCCAATGGCAGGCAGGCTCAGGGGGTGGGCTTTCCTTCCCCCACTCTCGATAAAAGCTATCGATGGCCTGTGAGAAAACGCCGAGATTTATGGTAAATTCCAGCTCGGTTTTGTTGCTCCATTTCCCTATCTGGAAGAAAACCACGCCCCAGTTATCGTCTCGGCGGACTCGGAAAGTCTGTCCCTGGCGCTTGTACCCAGAGCCCTTCAGCAGTGGCTCCAGCGCTTTCACCAGTTCCTTGAACTTCTCTCGCACGCCCATAAATTCTATCTGCACGCCCTCCTAACAACCGCGAGAGGTAGACCTCCTTTTCTCAGGATGGCGTCCTTAGCACGCTGAAGGCCCCTGTAGGGCGACTTTCCAACCTTGGCCTCGATGGCGAGCACGATGTCACCGGCCCCGTTTCGAACCACCACGTCTAGGAACCTCCCCCGCCCATGGCCCGGTACTGGGACGTACTGGGGGCCCGCAGTATATCCCAAATCTTTGAAGGCCTGCGCGATCTCCTGTTCGAGTTGCTTCCCCGCCGAGTAGTTCTGGCCCACTGAAGTCCCGGTAGCAGGCTTGCACCCGCAGATGATTAGCTCTACGGTCTGAGCGGCTAGCATCAAGGCCGGATCCAGGTTTAATAAATCCGTAACTTTTGCAATCGCGCACGGGATCCTAATGGAGGCCTTGGGCTGAATAGTCGCCCGCAGCTTGTACTCTGTCGTTTCGGTCAAACCGCTTGGATCGATCAGGTTGACCGGATCAGCACCGACATAGCCGTACTTGTGCAGCGTACGCGGCTCATTAATGAATCCACTGAACGGATCCCTGGTGAGGAACCTGCCACTCTGAGGCTGGTAGTGCCTCTCACGCAAGTAATAGGAGCCTAAGTCTCCCTCGAACTGTTCGGCGTTGTAGAGGTAGCTGTTCGGCGTCGCGCCTGCTTGCGCGATCAGATTGCCGAAAGCGTCGTATGTGTAGGCATCTGTTATTGAACCGGTGACGTCTGTCAGCAGCCGCGTGCTGCCGTGAGCGTCGGCACCGTAGAAGCTTGCCGCCCAATCGCCGGCGACCAATTGGTTCTGGCTGACGAGCGAGTTGCCATACGTGTATCTGCGCTGGACCGCGCCGCCGGTGACCTCTTCGAGCACCTGCGCGTAGCCGGTTGGGTTCAACTCATCAACGAGATACTTCGTGGTCACGCCGCCTGTGGTCTTTGCGACGCGGTTGCCATCGCCGTCATAGGTGATGGTGACGGCGCCACTGTTGACGCTCTTGATGCGGTTCTCGAAGTTGTAAGCGTAAGCGTTGCCGCTCGCGCTGGTCGTGTTGCCGCTAGCGTCGTAGCTATCGGAAGCAAGCCGGTCATTAGCGTCGTACGTGGATGAGGTTGATGGTAAAGCCGAAAGCGTCGAAGTGCGCGCGAGCCGGTTGCCGACGGCATCGAGTGAGTAGTTAATCGCTCCGTTGCTCGCAGGATTCGCATCGCCCGCGATGCTCTCATTGGTGAGCCGCAAGAGCGCATCGTAGGAGTAGCTGACCGATCTGCCGTTGCTCTCCACGACGCTCCGCCGCTGTCCCGTCGGACTCAGCGTGTAGGCGAACCCCGCCAGCGTCGTTCCCGACTTGCTGACGGTCAGGCTCGTTAGGTTGTCAACCGCATCAAAGGCGAGCGTTGATTGCACGCCGTTGGCCGAGACTTCTCCTATCAGGTTGTCATTCAAGTCATAGCTGTAAGTGTTGGTGCCCGCGGAGAGGTGATTATCGGTGACGCTCGCCAGCCGGTTGAGCGCGTCATAGGTGTAATCGACCGATGTGCCGCTGACATTTGAGGAGCGCACTGAGAGGACATTGCCTGCGGCATCATACGTATAAATCAACGCGCCTTGCGGCGTCGCCTTCGTCGTCAGCCGGTCGCGGCTGTCATAGGTATAAGTAGTCGCGCCGGAAGCGTCTGACATCGTGGCCCGCTTGCCGGTTGGTTTATAGGTGAAAGTGACGGCCTGCTCGCCAGATGTACTAGGCGGTGTTTTGCTCGTCGGACGATTTAGCGTGTCGTACGAATAAGCCGTCAACTTACCATTGAAATCAGTTTTGCTGGTCAGACTGCCCACTGCGTTATAGGCGTAGGTCTCAAACATGCCCAAAGGCAACGTGCGCTTCGTGATACGGTTCAACTTGTCGTATTCATACGAGGTTGAATGATTGTTAGCGTCAGTTACGCTTAAAAGGTTGCGCGTGGCGTCGTAAGCGTAGCTGGTCGTGTGGTTGAGCGAGTCGGTTACTGAAAGCAGTTCGCCG
Organism: Pyrinomonadaceae bacterium; assembly: GCA_036506215.1. Taxonomy (GTDB): domain Bacteria; phylum Acidobacteriota; class Blastocatellia; order Pyrinomonadales; family Pyrinomonadaceae; genus PSRF01. The sequence continues at coordinate 14,459 of DASXSC010000142.1, forward strand.
GCGCCATCGTAAGCAAAGGTCGTGAGGTTGCCGGCCTGGTCGGTCTCCGTCAACTTATGTCCGGCGCCATCGTACGTTTGCCTGCCCGATGTGCCGTCGGCAAAGATAGTTTGTAAGAGGCGATTACGCACATCGTAGGTGAAGCGCGTTTCGCGATTAGCCGCATCCATAAAGGAAGTAAGACGCCCGGCCGCATCGAACTTGTAGGTCGTCGCATGGCCAAGAGCGTCGGTCACTTTCCCTATGCGTTCACTACAAGCGCAACTCGGGTCGTATTCATACTGCGTGGTATTGCCACGCTCATCGGTGGTAGCAGCCTCGCGGCCAATCGGGTCGTAGGAGTGACTGACCTCCGCGTTGTCAGGATACTTAACCTTCGTTAGCTGTCCCGACTTGTCGTAGGTGTAGGTGGTTACACGGCCTGCCTGGTCTGTCTCTGTAAGCTTGTGGTCGCGGAAGTTGTAGGTGTAATTGATCGAGGTGTTGTTCGGATACGTGGTCCGCGTCAACCGGTTGGCCGCGTCGTAGGTGTAGGTCGTGCGCCGGTCGAGCGCGTCCACCGTAGCCGTCTTGTTGCCGTTGGCGTCGTACTCGTAGCTGGTTACTTTGTCCAGCGCGTCTGTATCACGTGGCATTGACAGATCCGATGCCGGTAGGTTTCGAATCACTGAATCCCGCACTGGCGATGACCGAACGCATACCCGAAGATAAACGGGACGAAGCATCTGACGAGAGTGATGGGTGGCGCCAGCGGCAATCATTATGGTTCGATCATCAGAATCTAAGAGATGAACGCACCGAAGCATTTACCTCGTTGCTTTGGGAAGGTGTTTACGACTATTCGTACGTCGCCAGGGCCACAACACCAGGATCGTTTGTCGTACCTCCTACCAAAGCCGAAGAGATGTACCATCCGGAAACCTTTGGTCGCGGCAAGACCGATCGCGTGCGCGTTGAGTAACTGCGTCGAAGTCCGACAAACTTCAGTTTGTCGTTGTCTTGAGCACGAGCCTCGTCGCAGACGCGAAGCCTTCACTCTCTTCATCCGCGAGACATTCCCACTGAATGGTTCGCTGACGCAGTTGCTTTCGCTATGAGTCACCCAGACGAAGGGGACGTGAACGCGATCGTAATCGTAGCGACCGATGTTATTGCCTCGACAACCTCGCGGCTCGGGTTTCGCTCTGCGTTTTTGCGAGAACAGTGAGAAACTAGAGCAATGGTGAGAAATGGCGGAAAGCGGGAGAGGAACGGAGAGGGTAACGGGAGCGAGGCGATGGGCAAGCTCGATGATGATATTGATGCCTTGTTCAAGCTCCCATTGGCAGAGTTCACCGGCGCGCGCAACACACTGGCCGCGCGGCTGAAAAAGGGTGGGCGTCACAACGAGGCCGACCGCGTAAAGTTACTGGTCAAGCCCTCAATCTCGGCATGGGCCGTGAACCAACTCTACTGGATACATCGCGACGCATTCGACCACCTAATCGCGACAGGTAAACGCTTTCGTCAGGGAAAGACAGCCCGTCTCGCTGGGAAAGTCGCGGACATGCGCGAATCGCTCGACGCGCGACGCGAGGCGCTCTCGCACTTGTCAGATCTAGCGACTGCATTGTTGCGCGATGCAGGTCACAATCCGACGCTGGATACGATGCGGCGCATCACCACTACACTCGAGGCGATGTCTGCCTACGCATTGCTTCCCGATGGCCCACCTCCCGGGCACCTGACCCACGACGTGGACCCTCCGAGTTTCGAGTCACTCGCCTCATTGATGTCAGGCGCTGGTACGATAGAAGCGACTAAGGAACCGACGCGGATCACACCCTTACGGAAGTCAGGCAGTGGGACCCCGAACCCGCAGCAAAAGGCGACCACAACCGTCGCCGTACGCCGGCTTGAAGATGCGCGTCAGGCAAGGATAGCCGGCGCGAAAGTCTCATTGCAGGATGCGAAGAAGTCGCTGATCAAAGCGCGAGCCAGGACACAGAGTTTAGAGGCGGCGCAGAAAAAGGCGAACGCAGATGCCAAGGAAGCCGAGAAGTACAGACGCGAAGCAGATGAGCGCTTGGAGAAGGCAACTGTCGCGTCGGAAGATGCGGCTCGACGCGCTCAAAGCGTCACCGCCGAGGTAGAAGAGTTGGCGAAGGCGTTGGAAGACGCCAAGCGCACGGTCGAAAAGGCAACCAAAGAGCTGGAGTCATTGCTTCGAGAATCGCCAGCGAAGTAGTGAAATCTATCCTTCCGCCTCGCGATTGTTCGATTAACACCTTAGCTTCTCTAGCCGCATGGTTGGTGTTCCCATGGCCACTACTGTTTACCTGGCTCTTCGCCGGGATGGTACGCGGCTTCGAGATTAGCGCGGATGTCGTCGAGTGTGAGCCAGGCTGGTTTGAACTCTCCGTGTGCGTAGAGGACAGCCTGGTCCATGTAGTGTCGACTCTGAGGATCTCCGCTTGCACCGAAAGTGTGGATAGAGAGTCCGCGGACGCGGGGCGCAAACTCAACAACACTGATATAGGTTCCCCCTGCAACCCCGTATCGGCGTTTCTGTCCACGGACCGGCGCGGCGTAAAAAGTGAAAACAGCGCCATCATTACCATTCACGCCGCTAACAGAGAGGCTCGGCCTGGAGTCCTGAAACTCTTCGTCCTTGCTTTCATCGCGACGTTGAAGGCGGGTGAGTTCGCCCCAGGCAACTTTCCACGTGCCAAAATCACGTTGAAGTGCATTGATAACGTCAGTAAGCGCTGCCAACTGCCTTTCAATTGTAATGACATTTTGGGCTTCATCTCTCGACACGCGGTCGTGCCAGAGGCTGAAGAGGGTCATAGCGACCGAATCGTTCGCGCTTTGGTGATTCCAGCGAACGAGCTCGTCGTAAACTTCGCGTAGCCGTGACTCCTCTTTCGAACCCGGTTGCGAATGCGCATCAAGATGCTGTTTGAGTGCCGCAAGGAGCTCTGGCAGTCGTTTACCCGCACTCATCACCCGCGTGTCAAACGCCAACCGTCTCCATTCGTCGAAGGTGAAGGTTGATTTACTCGAAAGGATCTCTCTTGAGATCGCGCCACGAGGATTGTCGCCCTCCTGGACCATATATTTCGGAAACTGTTTGGGATCCGGATTGCCTTCACTCGTCAGCAGAAAAGGAGTTGTATTGCAGTTTTGCATCCACCCGGTTTTCGGGTTCGTGAGTTGCGGCAACTCGTCTATGGTGTGATAGCCCTGCCATTCCGTAGCCGGGTCGCTGCCATCTACCGGCTTGGTCCAGTCAAAACGGGGATCGCGCTTCGGAACTGCGCCGTTGTAGAGATACCAGGTGTTTCCCTGGCGATCTGCATACATCACATTACCAAAGAGCATATTCAACGGCGCCATCGCGCGCTTGAGCGCCGCGAGCGATTTCGCACGTGTCATGTCGTACCATTCGCGGAGCCAACCGTCCGATTCAAACTTTGCCATGCGTATCGAAAGCAGTCTGCCAACGCGCGCCGCCACGATAGGTCCGTGATGCGTTTTGCGCATGGTGAATCTGCGCGTCTCGAGACCGGCCTCCGTCTTAATTCGAATCTCTTCGACACGCTCAGTGGCGAAGCGGTATCCTTTGCCATACCTATAAGCGAGCGGACGAGCCGGATCATCGAACGTTTCCAGGTAAACATCCGTCAAGTCCGCCGCATTATCAGTACTCACCCAGCCGCCATTTTCGTTGTGTCCTACGTACGGCAGGGGAAAACCAAAGCGTGTGTAACCGGTGAAATTCCAACCTTCATCGCTATGGACATGACCTTCATAAACCTGGCCGGGACCAAAGAATGGCAGGTGAGGATTGATGAAAAGCATCGCGTGACCGGTCGCGCTTTTGGATGGGCCAATGACCCAGCCATTCGAACCGGTGTGACCTTTTAGATCGTTCTCGATCTCAGCAGTTTGCAATCCGAGCTGTTGAAGGCTTCTATCACGCGCGAAGCCGTTCTGGTAATAGTTGTAACGAATGAAAGCAAGTGTGTACCACGGTTCTATTTTCGTCAGCAGTCGCGGGCGTACTTCGGGATGACACGCGAGATAGTAGTTGAAACCGGCGGCGAAGGCATCGCACAATAAACGCATTTGTCTGTCCAGGCGCGCGTATTCCTCGCGTGCTAACCTGGGGACCTCGAGCGCACGGTTAAGTCGATCTTCATCCAGAGTCTTCTCGCCATACAACTCGGAAGCTCGGCCTAGTGCGTTTATAAAGTTTTCCTCGAGGCGCCAAAAGTTATCTTCGGCCTGAGCGTAAGCAAAGCCGAAAACCGTACTTGCGTCTGTGCGGCCAAAGACATGCGGGACTGCGTAAGTATCGCGATATATCGTGACGGTGCGGGCAAGCCTCGCTAGCGAATCGTATGTGGTCTTAGTAGTGGCGTTAGCGGACGTAGTCTGTGGGTTTGCAACTGCATGTGCATGACAGAAAAACAAAGCCACAAATATTGTCAATAGCAGCCCGCTTGGATTTGAGCCCAGTGAATCGCGCATATTTGTGGAACGGAATGATGGTAGTTAGTTCCTCGTGATTTTGCCATATAGCGTCTGTGCGCGTGAAGTGCGTGTCGGATGGTAGTGACCTGGTTTGAGACTTCTGTAAACGAACGCATCCGTACGAGTTCGTCATAGGCGGTGAGGTCGACCGTTCTTAGATCGCCAACGATGCCAAGATGGACGCCGAGATCCTTTCCTACTTAAGGAGCAAGGATTTGCGCATCGACCCTGTAGAAGACACGAATAGAAAACATCACTTTCGCGTGAGTCTGTTTTGCCTAAGACTTTGCCAAAAGATCTCGAACCTTCTCGTGACTGTCACGATTCGCTTCCCAGACTGAAGCGCACCAGGTGCGAATCATTGCATCTCTTTCTTGCCCAGCCGGCTCATTCATGACGTCAGCAACGCTAACTTCTCCCCGGCATTCCGGCAACGCGAACTTTGGCCATTCTTTCCGGCGCTTCGCGAGTGCCATATGCGCTAATTGCACTTGTTTGCCGGTATAGTCTATTTCCAAATACAAGTAGAGGCCAATCGGAGCGAAAGCAACTTTGATCGGTTTCGTATTTTTATAAACGTTGGCAAGACCAGTGCGCCGATCACACCTTCTGATAAAATAAGGGCCTTCTGAAGGTAATTCCCCCGACCGGAATACTCCGCGTTAAGGCCAATTGCGGAACGCTATGCCCGTAAAGAAATATCAAGAGTTCATCCCTCACGCCACTCTGCAGGATTCGGTAAAGCGATTCTGGATATTGGAAAAGGAGTACGACGCGGAGGACAGCGTCGAAGAAGTTACTCCCGATGCCTGCGTCGAGCTGATATTCAACTTCGGCAGTCCTTATACAAAAGCCGGCGATTCCGCCGTACGCGAGCTGCCGGATGTTTGCCTGGTTGGCTTACTAAGCAAGCCGTTGAAGTTGCAGGCCAGTGGATTGGTGAAAATCGTCGCCGTTCGGTTCTACGCATGGGGGGCGCTCGCATTCCTCAAAAATGCGGCCAGCCGAAATACTGCGACACAGGTTGATATTGATCCGATGTGGCGGCAGTTAGTTCAGAGAGTTGCAGCCAATGTTCGTGCGAGCGAGTATCAAAAAGCTGTCGAAGAGATCGAAGACTTCCTGATTGGCATCCGACTGAATAGGTTATTTGATCCTCAACAAGTACGGGCGGCAGCTAAGCTTCTGTATCACTCGAAAGGACAATTCCGCGTTGCGGAACTGGCTGATTACTGCAACCTATCAGTGCGTCAGCTGCAACGGCAGTTTGATAACGCAACGGGCGTCTCTCCGAAAACGCTCGCGCGGACCATTCGTTTTGAAGCAATTCGTGACCGCCTCATGTTTGATCCAAACGCGAATTTGACTGAGCTCGCATACGAATTTGGCTATACCGATCAAGCGCACTTCATCAAAGACTTCAAAGCGTTCACTGACAGAACGCCGGGCGAATTTGCCGCCGAACTGGGTCAGTTCCAAAAGATGTTGCGCGATAATAAGAACGTCGTGTTTTTACAATCGCTGCCAGCGATGCCCGATTACAATGTTGACGAATCGACAAACAAAGGAGGCAGACGATGATCTTGAACAATGTTATGAGCGGCATCCTGGTTAAGAACTATGACGAAGCCATTCAGTTCTACACGGAAAAACTGGGGTTCGTAGTAGTTGAAGATAACCCCATGGGTAATGACCGTTGGGTGACCATAACCGTGCCGAGCAATCATGAGTGTGTGTTCGCCTTGCATGAGGCAAAAAGCGACGAGGATCTGGCACTGGTTGGCAAGCAATTTGGTACTTTTCCCTTTCTTGGATTGTCCACCGACGATTGCATGGGCGATTACCAGCGGCTCAAGGCGCTGGGTGTGAAATTCCACGGCGAGCCTGATGTACGCCCGTACGGCACGGGCGTCATGTTGGAAGACCTTTACGGTAACCAGATCTTTTTAAACGAAGAGCCGAAGAATTAGGAAGGTCTTAAGATGCGGACAGGCTTTGCACAAAGAGTTGTTTCGGCCAGTCCGCGATAGCGGACGAATGACAAGCAACGCGGTTCGCGCCGATCTTCCCGATGTGACGCATCTTATCTGTAAACTTCTCTCAGGTAGGGAAGGGTGGCTTGCCCC
>DASXSC010000143.1:0-3698 GCA_036506215.1 Pyrinomonadaceae bacterium
TTGTGCAGGATGGCGTCGAGAACTGATTGATGCAGACGCGCCGATCCTTTCTCCGCACATCTCTTGCGGCCACGACTGCGATCCTTGCCGATGTCTCGCATATTGTCGCGAACGAAAGCCCGACACTATCCAAATCGCCGTCGGAGCCATCAATTGATGGCGTCAAGTTTCTCACACCGGAGGCGCCTGCACGTCTGAGACTGGCGTTCAACATGCCCTGGAACGAGCAAAAGCAGAGAATTGGCCGGTCGCGGTAAAAACAGGAGGGCATTCCTTTGAAGGATTTTTTCTGAACGAAGATGGACTGGTCGCGAATGTTTCGCCGTTGCGCCAGATGCAGCTTGATGTGAAGACCGGCATTTTGACTGCAGGCCCCGGTTGTCGATTGGAAGAAGTGAATCGGTTTATTACGGCGAAGAAAATTATGTGCGCCTCCAACAGCTGAAACGGCGTTACGACCCGGAGAACCGAATGAGATACTCGCAAAGCGTACAGTTGCCAGGTTGATGAAGAAAGTGCCTGCCGATGGCGGGACTCGAACCCACACAGAGTTTTCACCCTAACGGATTTTACGTCCCGGTGCTTCTGCCATTTGTAGCGCTCATGCATCGTAAGCGACTTACGATAGTTGCTGTGGAAGAATATCGCAGCATTGCGCTCTGCCGATATCGTCTGTTCAGAACTCCAGATTGGTTGTCCAAACGGCAGGTTCGATTGCGCTGGCCAGGTTTATTTCGACTGGAGATTATTTGCTCGACTATCTTTGATTCTTGGCTCAGGACTTGGGAATGGCACAAAGAAAAGAAACACCGTCACCCACACCTGAACCTGAACCTCCTCCTACCGAAGCCTGTTGACGCCTAAGTGGGAGGCCGCAGTCAGCGACAGCTCCGAAATTCTTCGCGAGCAGGCAGGCTACAACTGCGGTCGCCGCGGCGACCGCCACTACAGCGAAAGGAAAGAGGGTCAGTCCTCACTTTTGACACAACCTGACGCTCTACATTCTTTTGTTACAAGTCCGGCGCGTTAAACGTGTCCCCCTGGCGGACATCGCCGGTCTCGTAGCCGCGGCGGAACCAGCGGACGCGCTGTTCGGAAGTGCCGTGCGTAAATGAATCGGGCACGACGTAACCGCGCGAGCTGTGTTGGAGTCTGTCGTCGCCAACCGCGGCAGCCGCGCGCATCGCTTCTTCGATATCGCCGGCTTCGACAACGCGCTTGGCCCGGTCGGCATAACGGGCCCAAACGCCGGCCAGAAAATCTGCCTGCAACTCGAGGCGGACAGAGAGTTGATTGTATTCGGATTCACTGACCCGACCGCGCATCGCCTGCACACGATCGGAAATACCGAGCAGATTCTGCACGTGATGTCCAACTTCGTGGGCTATTACGTAGGCCTGTGCGAAATCGCCTCCTGCACCCAAACGTTCCTGGAGTAAACGGTAAAAACCGAGGTCGATGTACACGCGTCGATCGTCCGGGCAATAGAACGGACCGCTCGCGCCACTGGCGAACCCGCAGCCGGACCGAGTCTGGTCCGTGAAGAGCACCAGCTTCGGCTCCTGGTACTGTCGGCCCATTTGCCGGAAGATCTCGTGCCAGGCGTCTTCGGTATCGGCGAGAACGACAGCGACGAACTTCGATGCCTCGTCGTGCGGCCCTTGGCTGTCGATCTGCTCAGGTTGCGATAATGGCGCGCCCTGCTGCGAATTAAACAGCGCCTGAGGATCGCCGCCGAGCAGAAGATAAATGACTATGAGAACGACAGTGCCAATTCCGCCACCCACGACAAGGCGTCGGCCGCCGGATCCGCGAACATCTTCAACATTCTCGCTTTCTCTTCCTCCTTGCCAGAGCATCTCTTTCGTATCGTGACGCTATTTGCTCGCGTTTACAATCTAACAATGACCAGAAAGCACCAGCCAGGAAAGGCGAGCTACAATTGCGCGAGTCAATTTGCTCCCTGTTCGAGAAGACGATGAGGATCAACAATAGATTGGGTGGATTCTCTTCGCGTCAGACTATCGAGCAATTCCACGAGGCGCGCCTCGTAAGAATCACACACGGGGGATTTGCCATCTGGCTGGACCCATTCGGGATGTTGGACCCGGAGGTCGTCGTGAATCTTTTGCCGGAGTTCCGAGTAGGTGTGGATTTGATGAGGCGCGGCCGTTGGCTTGTCGAAAGATTCATGGGTGGCGCGGGACCGTTTGTCTAGCCTGCCTTGTCTGTGAGCGCGCTTCGTTCTGAGACTAACGAATTTCATAAAGACCTTTCTAGTTTCGGGTTGACTGCCCAGATTCGCGCGGAAAGAGGAGCCATCTTCACGAGGCGCCTTGAACGGCGGCCTCGCATCAGATGCCCCAGAACTCCAGGTGAATCTGGAGATCGCGCTAAGCGGTGTCTCAGCGAAGGTTAAGTCTTTCAGCCGGCTGTTCACCCGGCGGAAAGTACGTTGGGACGTCGGATGACGTAATCAAAGATGATTTTACCAGCAGTGCAGAAAGCCGCAAATAGGACTTTAGTCCAATGCGGCCGTGGTGGGGTCGCGTCTAACCCGCGATTCCATTACAGAACACCTTCTCGATCCTGTTCAAAAACCTTGCTCCAGATAACCTCACCCGACACGATAGGAAAACTATGAACTACAACCTCGCAACAATCCTCGCCGTCATCGCGATCCTCTTCGTCCTGCTCACTTACATCACCGGCGCGCCGCTCGTGCCGGTCGCAGTCATCCTGCTCGCGCTGGCGATTATTTTCGGGGGAAGTGGATTCCGCCGGGTTTAGCAGAAGACCGCATTCATCCGCTTTCGCTAAAGCTACAGCGTGACCCGCCTTAATGTACGGCGCGGCAAGCCGGCCAGAGCGGGCTACAACGAAAATCGCGCCTGACCTAAGGAAGTAATGCTCGCTAGAACTGCGCGGATGTAGTTGATTCGTATCCAGGTGCAAAAGAAAGATTCAGAGGTTCATGCTCGTGCGCGACTGTTGGTGCTGGTGGATGAATCAAATGTCGGCAGTTCTGTGCGGACTGCGGGACGCGGGCTCGATTGGTTGAAGCTCCGGGATTTTCTGGCCGGGCCAAACACCGGACGCGATCTCATCGAGATGGTGGTCTATGCCGGACTGCCACCTGCGATTCCGACGTGGCTGGACGAACGGGACAAGAAAAACAAGTTCGTTCATTGGCTACGCTCCAACGGATTCATGGTCGTGACCAAAGATGGAGCGCCCGCCGAAGAAGGTCACTACAAGGCGAACATGGACGTGATGATGGCGATCGACGCGCTCGAGCTTTCCATCGAGATGCGGCCCGATGTTGTGATTCTCGTGACTGGCGACGCCGATTTCGCTTATCTCGCCATCAAGCTGCGCCGGCACGGGATCCGAGTGGAAGTCGCGTCAGTCGCCGCGAATCTGGGGAACATGTTGAGATCAGCCGCGAACGAGGTGATCGATCTGGCCCCGCTGTTTCGGACGTTCGAGATCAAACAAGTTCAGGATGCGCCAGCGCAGGTATCACAGCGACCGCAGCAGCAGCAGCAACAGCGCACACGCAGGCCTGGGTTTCGTCCCGTTGCTACGGGGCGACAAGCGCGCGAAGGTTGAGACTTATGGGACACAGCCAAGGTAGAGATAACGTTAAGAAACGCGCAAGACGCCGGAAAAAGACGGAGCGCCTTGCGCTCGCCAAG
>DASXSC010000144.1:0-3170 GCA_036506215.1 Pyrinomonadaceae bacterium
CCGCGGTTCCTTGAGTCGCAAAAAAGCCGATTCCCAAGCTTTCGAACAGCTTTGCGCCCTCGATAAAGGCTACTTTGTCTTTCAGTGTGCCGGTCGAGAGCAGAACGGTCCTTATTGGAAATTTGAAGCCGACCGAAATAAGAGCTTTCAAAAAGGCCTCTTCGAAATCATCGCCTAGGCAGCCAACTTCGCCGGTAGAAGCCATCTCGACTCCCAGTGTTGGATCCGCGCCTTGCAATCTCGTGAACGAAAACTGCGGAGCTTTAACACCGACATAGTCGAGGTCGTGCCATGGTCGACCGACTCTTGCGACAGGGACGCCCAGAATGGCTTTCGTTGCAAGCTCAATGAAGTTCACCTTGCAGATTTTTGAAACAAACGGAAAACTTCGTGAGGCACGCAGATTAGCCTCAATTACTTTGACGTTTGTGCCTTGGGCGAGATATTGAACGTTCAACGGTCCGGTTACTGTCAGCGCGTCAGCAATCCGCTCCGTAATCTTTTCAACCTTGCGGATCACTTCAGGATAGGTGCGCTGTGGTGGGACAACCAAGGTTGCGTCGCCTGAATGAACCCCGGCATTTTCCACGTGCTCGACGACAGTCATAGCCAGGATCTGTCCCCGGGAAGCAACCGCATCGACCTCGATTTCCTTGGCGTCTTCAAAAAATTTAGAAACAACTACTGGATGCTTTGGTGAAACATCCGCTGCCTTTTTCAAGAAAAGATCACACTCCCTTGCATTAGTCGCCACACCCATCGCTGCACCGCTTAGAACGTACGATGGCCGCAGCAGGACGGGATAACCGGTTTCCTGCGCAAATGCCACCGCATCGTCGAGAGAAGGCGCTTCGCGCCAGGAGGGCTGATCGACTCCAATGCTATCCAGTAACTCCGAAAACTTATATCGATCCTCGGCGCGATCAATATCCATGGGGGAGGTTCCGAGAATATTCAATCCGGCATGATGGAGCTGAAGGGCCAGATTATTCGGGGTCTGACCACCAACTGAGATAATCACTCCAATGCACTGCTCCCGCACGTAAATATCGAGCACGTTTTCCAGGCTAATCTCGTCGAAGTAAAGCCTGTCGCAGATGTCATAATCGGTACTGACTGTCTCTGGATTGAAATTCAGAAGAATCGAGCGGTAGCCCAGCTTTCGGAGAATGCGGGAGGCGCTCACACAGCACCAGTCAAACTCAACCGAACTGCCGATGCGGTACGCGCCCGATCCGAGAAGAAGCACGTTCTTACCTTGTTCGCGTTGTACGTCATCTCCTTCTCCATTGAACGTCAGGTAGAGATAATTCGTTTGGGCCGGGTACTCGGCTGCCAGAGTGTCGATCTGCCGGACCACTGGGGATATGCCCATGTTCTGCCGGTGTCTCCAAACAATCGTCTCATCCATTTCGAGAATCGAGCCTAATTGGCGATCGGAGAATCCGGCGCGCTTGGCCTCAAGCAAAAGTTTTTTTGGACACGGTCCACCCTTGTAGGTTTCGAGGAGATCTTCGATCTCTACCAGATGATGAATACAATGGAGAAACCATTCATCAATATGCGTTAGCTCATGAAGCTGCTTGACGCTATGACCGTTTCGCATCGCCCAAGGCAACGCGAAGACGCGATCCGGCCCGGGTTGTGCCAGCAATTCCTTTGCCTTCGCCGGACCAATGGGTCGGGTTGCGACGATTCCATCGTGACCAATGTCGAGCATCCTAGCTGCCTTCTGTAATGCCTCTTCAAATGTCCTGCCAATGGCCATAACTTCGCCGACGGATTTCATGCCTGAACCCAAATCGCTCGACGCGCTACGGAATTTCTTCAGATCCCACCGAGGGATTTTGACGACCACGTAGTCTAACGCGGGTTCGAAGCACGCCGTCGTAGTCCGCGTTACGGAATTCCGGAGATCGGTAAGACTGTATCCCAGCGCAAGTTTAGCAGCGATATAGGCCAGCGGGTATCCCGTGGCCTTTGACGCAAGAGCTGAGCTTCGGCTGAGCCGGGCGTTGACTTCAATCACCCGGTATGCGTCTGATTTCGGATCAAGCGCAAACTGAATATTGCACTCACCAACAACCTTCAAATGGCGAACAACGCGGATGGAAAGCTCCCTCAGCCGATGGTAATCGCTGTTCGTGAGAGTTTGACTCGGCGCCACGACAATGCTTTCGCCTGTATGGATACCAAGAGGGTCAACGTTCTCCATGTTGCAGACGGTGATGCAATTGTCCGATTCATCGCGCACGACCTCGTATTCCACTTCCTTCCAGCCATTGAGGTATTCTTCCACGAGGACCTGTGGCGAATAGGCCAAGGCCCTCTTGACCCGTTCCTCCAACGCCCGTTCGTCCTTGCACATGCCAGAGCCCAATCCTCCCAGCGCAAACGCAATTCTTACCATTACCGGATAACCGATTTCGGCTGCCGCTTTTTTGGCCTCCTCCAGCGTGGTCGCCCCCTGGGAACGCGGCGCATCAACGCCGATCTCGCTAAGCCGCCTCACGAACAAAGCCCGGTCCTCCGTGTCACGAATCGTCTGAATCGGCGTACCGAGCACACGGACACCGTATCGCTGCAGGAGACAACGATCGGCGATTTCCAATCCACAATTCAGCGCTGTCTGGCCGCCGAATCCCATCAGAATGCCATCAGGTTTCTCTTTTTCTATAACTCGCTCCACAAAGTCCGCGTTTACTGGTAGGAGATACACATGGTCAGCGAGTTCTTCCGAAGTCTGGATAGTGGCAATGTTCGGATTGATTAGCACAGTGCTAATGCCCTCTTCTTTAAGAGCTTTGAGAGCCTGGCTTCCGGAGTAATCGAACTCGCCGGCTTCACCTATCTTCAAGGCCCCGCTGCCAAGCAACAGAACTTTTTGGATCTTGCTATCCATGGTCGAGCGCATCTAGAAACGAATCAAAGACGAACGACGCCTCCGTAGGTCCTGGATTCGCTTCCGGATGGAATTGCACGGAAAAGATCGGCCGCTCCCGATGCCGCATCCCCTCATTTGTGCCATCATTCGCGTTGAAGAACCACGGCTTCCATTCCTCAGGCAATGTTTTCTCGTTTACAGCGAAACCATGGTTCTGCGATGTAATGTAGCAACGCTTGGTTCCTACTTGAATGCAGGGTTGGTTCTGGCTGCGATGGCCATACTT
>DASXSC010000145.1:0-37296 GCA_036506215.1 Pyrinomonadaceae bacterium
TCTAAAATTCTTTAAGGTCTCCGACCTTTGAGACTCCGGTCAAAGACCGGAAAATTGGGGTACGGTCTTCGGTAAGTCGGAGACTTACCGCGCATCGGAGGTCAAAGCGGATTCCAGCGCCGCGTCCATCAAGCCGCGTGAAATAAGACCCGCGGCTTAGCACATTTTACCTTGAACCCTGAACTACTCCGTCGCCCGGGCGCTACCGCTTCCGGTTCCGTATTTGTTGTCCCACTCCGACCCGCAAACCAGCCTGTGATGACACCCAGGAATTCTTCATCCCTCATCCTTCATCCTTCCTCCTAGCGGCCTGGCGATTGCAAGTACGATTTCGATAGAGTTATTTTTGTTTGCCATGAAAACCACCACTTTGCGACATAAGATGATCTTCCTCAATCGCCGCGTCCGGCAGACCCAGATGATTGCGAAAGCGCTCAAATCGCGCCGGCATCCCATTGAAGCCCAGATCATTCCCATCCGTCGCTGCAATCTCTCGTGCACCTATTGCAACGAATTTGATAGCTCTTCTAAACCGGTTCCTACCGAAGAGATGATTCGGCGAGTTGACCTTCTCGCAGCGCTCGGCACCGCGACCGTTACGATTAGCGGCGGCGAACCGCTGCTACATCCCGAACTCGAGCAGATTGTTAGAAGAATTCGTAGTCACGGAATGCTTGCCGGACTGATTACCAACGGCTACCTGCTGACGCCCAGGCGAATCAAGGAGTTGAACGACGCTGGTCTCGATCATCTTCAAATCAGTATTGATAACGTGAAACCGGATGACGTGTCGAAGAAAAGCCTGCGAGTATTACAAAAGAAACTTCAGTTGCTTGCTGAGGACGCGCGATTTGACGTGAATGTTAATTCTGTACTCGGAAGTTTAATCAGCACACCTGAAGACGCGTTGATTGTAACTCAGTGCGCACTCGATCTTGGTTTCGCTAGTACGGTAGGTCTCATACATAGCGACTCCGGAGTCCTGCAGCCATTAAACGACAGGCAGCAAACTGTCTATAAACAAATCGAAAAGCTGAAAAAGCCGTTTCATACCGCAGCGCTTTACAACCGCTTCCACAAAAATCTCGCTCGCGGAATCGCTAATGATTGGCACTGCAGGGCCGGCAGTCGCTATCTATATATTTGCGAAGACGGACTTGTACACTACTGTTCGCAACAGCGGGGCTACCCCGGCATACCGCTCGAAAAGTATGGCCCGGAGGACCTTGAGCGCGAGTACCACGCCGTCAAAGGTTGCGCGCCTTATTGCACAATTTCTTGTGTTCAGCGGGGATCGATGATTGACGAGTTACGTGAAAATCCGATCGAGGCGATGCAACGGTTCTTTCCACCGGACACTTCCGAAATGCCCCTGGGAGTCCGAATACTCACGTGGTTATTCCTTCCCACAAACGCGACCAAACGCCGGATTGTCAGACGCGCCGCGCTGCGCGTGTTAAGAGTCAAATAGATTTCGTCAGTTAAATCAATAACACCTCGGCATAAACAGCAATGGTAAGCGCTGCCGCGACGAGAACGTCCGCAGCGTAATGATACCGGCCCAGCACTGCGCCGAGAGCAATCGCTACTGAGACGAGTACGAATACCAGGCCGATACCCGACACAAAATGTAGCAACACTAATGAACTGCCGAGTGTTGCGGTCACGTGCGCGCTTGGAAACGTGTTTAGTTGTATGCTGAACCTACGCACAATCCAGAGGTTAAACCTGCGAACCTTTCCGGTGGTCGTGGCCGCTGAATTCATCTCGATCGTGCGTGGCGGGTTTGTGGGAACGAAAGCGGTAAAGACGTAGCAGGGATAAGTAGCAAGCAACACGACGGACCAATATTCGGTCGCGTGGTGTTGCAGGCCTGCGAGATAAAGAACCGCGAGACCTGTGGGGACCAACACGTAGCAGGACAGGTATGCCAGTTCCAGAGAGGCCACAATCCATCGCAAACTGGGTTTAGAGAGGATAGGCATCCAACTACTCAGTAACGCACGATCGAGCTGTTGAAGAGCTGCCTGAAAGGTTTTGTTGACTCGTGTTGAGAACCGGCCAGCTTGCCAGTAAACCATTGGCATCAGCACGGCCGGTAAACAGTCGCGAGCAACGGAGGCAGGGAACTGAGGAAG
This sequence comes from Pyrinomonadaceae bacterium, assembly GCA_036506215.1. Taxonomy (GTDB): domain Bacteria; phylum Acidobacteriota; class Blastocatellia; order Pyrinomonadales; family Pyrinomonadaceae; genus PSRF01. The sequence continues at coordinate 2,139 of DASXSC010000145.1, forward strand.
AAACTGCTCTGCAAACCGCATAGCCATTATCAAGAGCATTCCTAATGCTCCAATTGCTGCGATTGCCATGCGTCTTCGGCTAGCTAGGGGCCGCAACCATGAGGCGATAATGAAGAAAGCATATGCGATTAGGCTTATCCATTCGGCTTTTCTCATAGTGACCGGCTGCCAATCCTAAATGTCAGCGATTTCGTCGTAACCGTTGTCATCAGACGTTCGATTTTTTATTCCTCGAATGGCTGGAGCAAGACTTGTACCATCCGCCGCCGGGACTGAGACAAGTGCCGCTTGTGGTCCTTGAGGGGTTGGTATTGTCGCGGTCACTCTTGATGCGGTCCCCTGAGGTTAGTACCACCTCGCGGTAGCGGGTGGGTCTTTACGCCGAGAGAGTTAGGTAACATAGCCCGCCATATCACGCCGGGATATGAAGTAACCATTCCGTCGTGAGCGCGACGGAAAAAGCTGCTTTATTGAGCAGCCGCCCGCACTTGAAATTCTCTGTTACTCGAAAGACGGCGTTAACACAAATACAGAACCCGGAGCTGGTAGAGAGACTATGAAAACTCAGTGTGGACTTCAAAGTTGATCCTAACTAACGAGCGGGGGTAGGCCACCCTTCCTGACCTGAGAGGTTTTCAAATTGAGTGACTTCTTTTCTGGTTGAAAGCTTCAATCATACCGCCGCCTCAAAACTTGAATCATCTCTCAGGTCGGGAAGGGCGGTTTACCCCCGCTGATCCGCTACCACACAAGTGTTGCCTGCGGCTTAGCCGTTCCGGTGAGCGGCAAGTCTGTGACTTGCCGGAGAACGTCTGCTATTTGAAACCGAACAGATCTATCTAATGACCGTGATCTTCGTAACCGGATGAAGCTCCCATGCAGTTGCGCGCCAGTTGGTCGGGTTGTGAGGAGCGGTGTTCTCGGATTGCTCGGCATGACCGACGTCGAAGTATAACCAGCCCTCGAATTCACACCAGTGGCCCACTAGTAGCGCTTGTAGAGTTTGTTCAGACCAATCTATTCCTCGTTCCGCAGTCGACTCTCGTAGATTTGGCGTGACCTCTACCACCACCTGCTCGTTTTTCGCAGCACCTTCACGGTTCGCAACGAGAATGTGGATGTCGCGACGACAGGGGCTGAAACAGTTTGCTGCTTCGGAACGCGCATACGCGACGTCGATCACCTGCGCCTGAATCCTGGCGGCATGTTCGGTCGACCAGCGATTGCTATCGTCATCTGGTCGAAGTAACTCATCGAGAGTAATTCTCGAATCGAAGTCAGACTCCTGCGGAAACGCAGTTCTATTCTTTAAGCGGTGAAGATTTCTGGCGTTACTGGTAAGAGCAATCCCAGCGCTAGGACAATTTCGCGCAAGGACCAGCCAAAGCGCTATGAGAACAGCGATGCCAACACCGACGAGCAATAACGTTCGCTTCTGGGTCAACATGAATCAATCCTAATGCTGTTTATCTGATAGGCGAAAGCCGTCGCTGGTTACGGGTCGGCTGGTGTCACGAGGTCACTACACGCTCGTGACGTCATCTTTAGCTGCTCACTGTCGCGTTCTCTCAATTTCACGTATGATTGGTTTCTTCAATCACATGGAGCTAGTAAGATGAGCGACCGCAAATATCGTCAGCGCGGCTACATGGAAAGCGATCGTGAGCCGCAACGGCCAAAGCCGCAGGCAGGGCCCCAGTCAGGGCCTCGCGATCATCAAGGGCATGAAGGCCCACGCTCGCCACGGATGATGGCATTTGGTAAGACGGTGAAGTGCACCGCGTGCGGAGCAAAGGCTCCGACGAACATCAATCTCGACAGCTCTTGCCCAAAGTGCAACGCTGATCTCCACACCTGTCGCCAGTGCGCATATTTCGATCCCGGCGCCCGCTTCGAATGTAGTAAATCAATCCCCGCACGCATAGTGAACAAAAACGCGCGCAACACGTGCGAACTGTTCGCGCTACGAACTGTAGTCGAGCGCGAAACTTCGTCAGGGCCTCCGACAGATGCTCGGGACGCGTTCGCGAATCTGTTTAAGAAGTGAAATGTCTCGGCCCAAAAAGCGTAAGGCACCGACGAAATATTCCAGTCCTTCCCTTACCGTCGGGCTACTGCCCCATTGGTCACTTTACTGCTTACCGATACCCAATTTGCAGGTAAGGTCTTTGACCTCCGATGCGCGGCAAGTCTCCGACTTGCCGGCGACCTTTCTAAAATTCTTTAAGGTCTCCGACCTTTGAGACTCCGGTCAAAGACCGGAAAACTGGGGGTTACGGTCTTCGGTAAGTCGGAGACTTACCGCGCATCGGAGGTCAAAGACTTCTCGCCGCTTGCCTTGGTTCCCGTTTGAGCCACCGCCAAAAGAACCGGGCGACGTAGGTTGTCCAGAATCGAAACAGAAATACATTTTTCCACGAACGGTTTTGCAGTTATTCCTCACGCTTTCAATGATAGAAGTGCGAAGTGCGGTGGGCTTGCAGCCCTCGGACGCTTTGCCTCAAAGTTGCATAAAGAATTCCGAACGTTCATAAGACGAGGCGCAGCGAGAAGTCTAAAGCGCCTCGTCTCTTGCTGGTCGCATGAAAGTCCAAAGCGCACGTCTTCTTTTATTGCTTGTCGTTGTGAGTGCCGCGATAGGTATTGGTGCGCGCCTTCGCTTCAAGGCGCTAAGACCTCAAGCACTTCGCCAACCAGACAACCTGTCCAATCTTGCAGAAACACGCGCCGCTGATCCTGATCTGTGGACGCGGGCCTTTGAAAGAGTAAAGGAAGCTCGAGACGAGTCGCTCAGCGGTGCAGTGGAAACTCCAACAGAGCTACGCCACTACAGTGACCGGCATTGGTTCCTGGCCACGCAGGTCGCCGAGGTTCGGAAATTCAATGTGCAATCCTGTCAGGACTTTGTGGATCTTGCCTCGATGATTGAGCGCGGCGAAATGGTCTCGCTGCCTGCCGTGACCGATAGCTACATCCTGTTCGGCGTTGGCGCCAAAGCGGATGACGGCGTGTTCAGTCGATATATAGACGATCACAACATCGAACTCTACGACGAAGACCAACTGCGGGCTGCCTACGGACGGCTCGCGTCTGTGCGCGCGAAGCTGCAAACAGAAATATCGTTCGTGCAGAGTGAGTTGGGAGCGCTGAAGAAAGGCGATCGAACGAGGCGGGGTACGCTGCAAAAAGAAATAACAGAGCGAGAGCAAGAGCTAAAAGCGAACGATGAAGAGAAAGCGCTGCTCGACCAATCTTACGCCCGGCTCGAGGACCGGCAAAAACTGTGGCGAGATTTTGCCTCGTTACAAACACTCGCAAAGAATTTCGGCGGCCGCTCTTTTACCCTCGATGACCCAGCTGACCGCCAGGCGATGAGGGTGTACCTGCTTAGCTCTCTGAGACCCCAGGCGCTCCGGATTCTCGAAGAAGTAGCGAAGGACTATCACGACAAGTTTGATCGTCCGTTGCCGGTAAGCTCTCTGGTTAGACCGGAAGAGTATCAGCACGCATTGAACAAAGTGAACCGAAACGCAGTGCTCATTGATAACCCGCCGCACTCGACCGGTCTGGCATTCGACATTGACTATCGTTACATGAGCGGGGCGGAACAGAATTCCATAATGATGCAACTCGCGCGCCTGAAGAACGAAGGCCGCATTGAAGTAATCCGCGAGCGGGGTGCGAACTTCCATGTGTTTGTTTTTATCGACGGTCAGCGACCGAGCGACGAACTAATCACAGCCTCATTAGACGACGCCACTATGGAGGGAAAGGAAACGGAGCCCGCCTCAAAGACGACGGCGAAGGTGGGGAACAAATCCCGAATGGTGAAGCGGACGAAAACGAAGGGCAGGAACATAGCGTCCAAGTCAAAAGCGAAAAGACGAGGCAGGTAGTTGTCGATATGTTGGATGAGGCAATCCAGCCCGGAGGGCTTGCAGACAGTAGCCGGTGGTCGCAGCGAAGCGTAGACCACCGGATCATTGCGAGAAAAGATCAGCACCCAGGAGGGGTGCCCAGGACGAAAAAAGAGCAAGGGAAGTACTTGGTAATGACGGAATCGAGTCCAACGAAAATAGGCTCGAGGCGACCAATCTCTTGCACCCCTTCAGGGTGCAGATCTTCTTCCATCATCCGGTGGTCTACGCTTCGCTGCGACCACCGGATACTTTCTGCGAGCCCTCCGGGCTCAATTCTTGGTCAATACTTCCTACCAACACCCAGGTGCCATCGAAGGCGGTGGTGCCGCAGAGGGCGTCGATCGACTGATCGTCGGTGAGATCGTTGATGCTGGCGCCGGCGTGTTGTTCTGCTACTGCCATTTGAATGCCGGAGGTTGAATATTGGATCCGGTCGCTTCCACCACCCCAGCCGGGCTGCCCGGCTGGGGACCCCGGTCCGCTCTCGGTTCCGCATTCATCGACCCACCGTGAAGGATCAGTCTCACTTAGGGAAGCCCGTCCGTCCAGGGTCAATTACTGCCAAGATATTGGCCGCGTTCTTATTAGAGTTTTCACCACCGCCTCCAAGGCTCGCAGTACTAGATCTCGATTTTCGAGAAGCGCCAGGCGCCGGCGCTCAGGAGCAGGATGGCCACACCCACGAGCACTGCCGCATCGGCCGCGATTCCGAAGTGTGTCACGCCCGTCAACACTGTTCGCACGCCATCGACACCATAGGTAAGTGGATCGATGCGAGTCAGCAGCGCCAGCGCCTTCGGCAGATTGCTTAGCGGATACAGCGCGCCCGAAAGGAAAAAGATTGGCATCACCAGGAAGTTCATGACTAATTGAAAACCCTGCATGTCTTTCAGACTGGAGCCAATCACCGTACCAAGCGCGGCAAAGTTGATAGCGATCATCGCCATAAAAAGAATTGCCAGCGGGACAACCGAGAAGCTGACAGGCCGGAAGCCGGCGACGAAACACATGACGAAGATTAGCAACCCCTGGATTATGGATACAGTAGCGCTGCCCAGCGTGCGCCCCATCATGATAAAGATGCGTGGAACGGGTGCCACCAATGTCTCCTTCAGAAAGCCGAACTGCCGGTCCCACAGCAAGGCGATGCCGGAAAACATGGAAGTGAAGAGAACTGTCATCCCAATCACGCCCGGCGCCATGAACTGCAGATAGCTACCCTCGCCGGCCTTGCGAAAGATCGGCCCTAAACCAAAGCCGAGCACGCCGAGATACATGATCGGTGACCCGAGGGAAGCGAAGATCTGTGTGCGTGATCGCAGATACTTCTTCACCTCACGCAGCCAAAGAATGTAAATGACTTTCATCCGCTATTTTCTCCACATCCGCGCAATCTGCCGCATACTGTCAGCGGCGCTCGCGCTCTCGTCTCGAATGGTGGTACCTGTCAACGCCAAAAATGCATCCTCGAGAGATTCAGTGCCTGTCTGTTCCTTCAACTCGCGCGACGAACCGATAGCGATCACGCGTCCATGATCGATGACAGCAATCCGACTCGCCACCCGATCCGCCTCTTCCATGTAATGCGTGGTCAAAAAGACGGTGACGTTGTCCGTTTCGTTCAAGCTCTTGACGTGAGTCCACATCTGATTGCGGCTCTGCGGATCCAGACCCAGCGTTGGCTCATCGAGGAACAGTACCTTCGGCGTATGGAGCAACCCGCGCGCGATTTCCAGTCGCCGGCGCATGCCTCCGGAAAACGTCTTCACGAGTGCATCACGTCGTTCCCAGAGTTCAAACAATTGCAGCAGAGTGGTGGCGCGCTCGTGACGTTCCTTGCGTGGCACTCCGTATAGTACGCCGTGTATCTCCATGTTCTCCCACGCCGTCAGGTCCTGGTCAAGGCTGGGATCCTGGAAGACAACGCCAAAACGCTTGCGCACTTCGTCGCGATTGACTGTCGGATCGAGGCCGTCCAACTCCAGCGATCCACTGGTGGGTTGGAGAAGCGTAGTGAGCATTTTGATTGTGGTCGTCTTGCCGGCGCCGTTTGGCCCTAGAAAGGCGAAGATCTCTCCGCGTTCGACCGTAAAGGAAATATTGTCTACCGCGGTAAGGTCACCAAACCGTTTCACAAGGTTTTCTACCTGGATCATGTCGCTCCTTGTTTTTGCTCGTGCTTCCACTTATCGCCTACCTCTGAAATCTCAAACGAATTTATCAAACGCCAGTTTGCACAAAAAGTAGCAGGTTTGCACAAAAACTAGCAGGAATCTCGTCTGCAAAGCAGACTACTGACAAGCGCCTGCGGCTCTGCCGCCGCACAGTGGGTAAGGCTCTGTCTTACCGCAGCCAGCTTTTAATAATATAAATCGGCCCCATAATTCGATTACCAGAGACTAACCTTTCCTAACATAATATGTATTATCAGACGCAGTGGATATAAGGCTCTGGCTGGGCGTGCCGGGCAATAAGGGGGTGCTTTTCCTCCTTCAACTGGCTTCCCCGCCCAAATACCAATACTCGCTTCTGCGAAATAATCCGCCGACGCCTGACCGGGCAGGAACGTTCCGTCGCCTTGGCTGAAGTCGAAGCGTGTGCGCGTGGGTCAGTTTCGGCGAAAGTGTCCGATAAACTTTAGTTTGTCGTGACTCAACGACAAGCTAATAAAGCTCATCGGACATCAAAACCCACTACCAGACTGCGGCCTCGCTTGACCGGCTTTGGCAGCGCACCTTAGAGTGACGCTTCTAATAAATTCAGTACAGCACGTTTGTTTAATGAGGTGTTTGCCCGGTGGCTATCAAAATTGAGAATCAGGTTGAGAGGAAATTACCCAAAGAGACTGTGCGCCAGCTTGAAGAAGCTTTCGACAGCTTGCCGCGAGAGCACACGCGCGGTCTGGAGCGCATCAGACTAGTCGAGTTCATATCGGATCCGCGGCTTAAAAATACTTTCCAGGCGTCGGAGTTGCCGGGACTCTATCATCCCAGACAAGGCCCAAAAGGAGCCTGGTTAGAAGTGGCTGTTGGAGTTTTACTGCCCGGTGACAAGCCGTTGCATAAGCGCATAATCCCCCGACTCTCGTTTAAGGGAAACCTGGCCGCAACGATCTTTTCACTCGTTGGTCAACACTATCACTTCACCTTAAAGCATTCGCTTAAGAAGACTCAATTGGAACCAGCGATAAGGGTCTACACCGAGAAGCAGCTTAAAGCCTGGAACGAAAAGAAGCACAGCTTCCGAGCCCGCCTGTTTAAGCCATTGCAGCCTACGCTGGAGCGGTGGGCGAAGGGATTACAAAAGCGAGCCGCTGCGGAAAAGAAGAAAAGCGCGGCTTCGAAGTGAGCGGCTTCTCTTTGGAGTGCGGCCGCCTGGCGCCGTTTTGGTCCGCCGAGGCCCCTGTCCTAATCAGAACCGGAAGCGGACCGGGGTCCCCAGCCGGGCAGCCCGGCTGGGGTGGTGGTAGCGACCGGCCGCGGAGTCAACTTTTACAGACGGAGTAATTCAATTGCTGATCGCGGTCACTGAAGTACTAACAACGACGGTTGACTCCCTGGCCGGTCGCTACTGCTCCCGGTTCTGATTCGGGCTGTTTCACGCGCCGTCGCTGTATATTCGGGTCTGATAGCTGAGTTGCACTTGAAACTTGAATGCACCGTTCGCGACATCAAGCGAAGGCCAAAGCGGCGCCAGGCCGCCGCACTCCAAGGAGTTAAAGCTGCTAAACAAGATCTGTTGACTAGTGTTTGAAGTTGTCAGTCGGTAGGCTGATCGCCACTATCGATGCTCTTAGCGACTGACCTAAGAGCCTGGGCGACGTCGGTGGTATCAACATTCGAGCGACGGAAACGCACTTCCACACTAAAATCCTTTTTAGGCGAAACGTATTTGAACGTGTAGGGCTTGGCTTCCGGAGCGATGCGTGGTCCCATTTCCTGGCGTCGCACTTCCCTTGCATCAGCGCGCGTAAGTCCCCGCGAAGTTATTTCTTTCGCCAGGCGTCTCATTCCCTCTTCGTCAGGTTGACGAACAATCTGGAGCAGCATCGATTTTGCAGAGACATCGGCCTGCCGGCAGAGATCTCGAACGTCAGCGGGGATTGCGGCGATCGAAAGCGCTTCCGTAACAGTACTCCGGCTCTTCCCAACTTTTCGTGCAACTTCCTCGTGCGTATAACCAAACCTTTCGCACAACGCAAACAACCCATCAGCCTCTTCCCAGACCGTTAAGTCTTTTCGCTGCATGTTCTCAATCAGTGCTATCTCAGCTACACCGCCGGGGTCGATGTCCATCTCGACACACGGCACTTCCATTAGCCCGGCAAGGCGCGCGGCGCGGTACCGCCGCTCCCCCGCGATGATCATCCAGCGACCTGTGGAGCGCGAGGGTTTAACCAGCAAGGGCTCCAGCACGCCTTTCTGTGCGATCGAGGCCGTAAGCTCGGTCAGGTCGCCGAAATCCACCCGCGGCTGATCCGGATTTGGATCGAGCTTATCCAGGGCGATCATACGTCCCACGGTGGTAGGCGCATGCTGCGACAACTCCTCAACATAGTGGGAGTCATGGCGCATTTGCAGTCCTGTCGGCAGTCCCCTTTTAGACACGGCTCATTACCTCGTCACATAGATTTCCATATTCGATGGCTCCTGATGAATTCGGAGCAAAGCTAAAGATCGATTCCTTGTAAGCGGGAGATTCTTCCAGTCTGACGCTTTTCGTAATCACAGTGTCGAACAACTTGGGCCCAAAAACTTTTTTGATCTGTTCATGAACTTCACGCGCCAGCGTTGTTCGTTTGTCATGGAGCGTCACCAGCACGCCTAACAGTTCCAGGCCAGGGTTTGGCCGCGCCTTCACTTTCTCGATGGTTTCGAGCAAATCGTCAGTGCCTTCGAGTGCGAAATAGGACGACTGAATCGGAACCAGCACATGCGTGGCAGCCACCAGCGCATTTACGGTGATCAATCCCAGGGTCGGCGGCGTGTCGATAATAATCACTTCATATTGTTCGCGAAACGGTCCCAGCCGGTCCTTAAGCCGAAACGGGGCATCGAAGTCACCTACCAGCTTTGACTCCAGCTTTGCCAGATTGATTCGCGCGGGAACAAGGTGAAGCCCCTCGACCGGCGTCCGGTAAACTGCCTGCTCCACGGGCGCCTGTCCGTCGGTCATTAGTTCGAAGGCGGACCGCTCGACAGAAAGCGGGTCTAGAAAAGAGATTGAGCTGTTGGCCTGAGGATCTAAATCCAAGAGGAGGACACGTTTGCCGAGTCGGGCGAATGCAGCAGCCAAATTGATGGCGGTAGTAGTTTTACCGACGCCACCTTTTTGATTTGCGATCGCAATTATCATTCGCTACACAATAACAAGATTCTCGAACCCATGCGTGATTCAGCTATACGGATTCTAACAAAGCATCGAACAGTCTGCTTACATCGGCAGATCACCAGCTTCGCCGATTACATCCGGCCACTCTTCCTCGCCGAGAGTCGACCCTTCCCCGCCCTCTTCTTCTGACGGAGCGGATTTCTGCGACGCCTTAATCACTTCTTCGTCAACGTAGATAGGACAGTCCGCCCGAAGTGCGAGGGCAATGGCGTCGGAGGGTCTTGAATCAAGGACCATGCGGTTGCCATCACTCATGCGCATTTCAATGACAGCGAAAAAGGTGTTATCGCGCAAGCTGGTGACCACTACTCTTTCTACCTGAATGCCAAGCTCGATAATCAGGTTGCGCAGCAGGTCGTGAGTCATCGGGCGAGGCGGGGCAATTTTTTCAATTTCAAGCGCAATAGCGTTGGCCTCGTAAGCCCCGACCCAAATGGGCAGCATCGTATCGCTTTCGACATCCTTCAAAATTATGATGGGAGTACCGCTGTTGGGATCCATCATCAGCGCTCTGATTTTTACTTCAATCTCCATAATCGACTCCCCGGTACTCGGTAGTACTGTCCCTTTCGGAACCCGCCGGTCTCGCCCGTGATCAATTCGCCTCTCTACTCACCAATTCGCCGTAAAGACTGTACGGCTTAGCCTGCGAAATCAAAACGTCAACTATTTCCCCGGGTTGGGACTGAAGGGTCCTGAAGTTAACAACCTTGTGGCAAGTTGAATGACCCGTCATGTCCTCGCTTGATCTCGCACTCTCCTTTTCGACCAGCACGCTCACTGTTCTACCGATATAGCCATTGTAGATCTTGTTCTGCAACGATGATTGCAAGTCCTCCAGCGCCAGGAATCGCGCTGTCTTCTCAGTTTCCGGTATTGCGTCTTCCAACGAAGCTGCGGGCGTTCCGGCTCGTTTGGAATACTTAAAGATGAATAGTCCGTCGTACTCACACCTGCCAACCAGGCGCATCGTGTCCTCGAAATCAGCTTCGGATTCGCCGGGAAAGCCGACAATTACGTCGCTCGTTAGTGATAGCCGGCGCCTGGAAGCTTTGATTGCATCTACACGCCGCAGATAATCATCTGCATTGTGGCCGCGCCGCATCGCTTTCAGTATCCGGTCACTTCCCGATTGCACGGGCAAGTGAACCCAGTCGCAAAGATTCGGACACTCTTCCAACGCCGCCACTATATCAGGATGGAAGTCTCTAGGAAACGACGTGGTGAATTTGATGCGCTCCATCCCGGTATCGGCGACAGCTCTTAGCAAACGTGAGAAAGCAGTCGCGCCTGTGTAACGCTCCAGACCTTCCTGCGACTTTGGTCGATAGCTGTTCACGTTTTGGCCGATCAGATGAACTTCCTTATAGCCAAGCGAGCGCAGCCTCTGCACTTCGGTGACGATTTCCAGGGCGCTGCGACTCTTCTCGCGACCGCGCGAGTAAGGAACGATGCAGAAGGAACAAAACTTATTGCAGCCTTCGATAATTGGCACAAAGGCAACATAGGGGGAACGTCTCTCCGCGGGCGACACGTCCCAAACCTCGCCTTCCTGACGTTCATCTAAATCGATTACCGACGCTTCCCCGCCCCGCACACGTTCGATCAAAGACGGTATGCGGTCGGTTGCACGAGTGCCGATAATCAGATCGACGGCTGGAGCGTTTTTGAAAATAGCGTCGCCCTCAAGCTGCGCGACACAGCCCATCACGCCGATCAATGGTTTCTGTTTTCCACCCGCGCGCGCCGCCCGGCTGCGAATCTCTCCGATTCTCCTGAAGACCTTTCGTTCAGCGCGTTCCCTCACGGAGCAGGTGTTCAACAAAACTACGTCGGCAGCCTCGGCAGAAGCGGTCAGCTCGTAGCCGGCTTTTCGCAAACCTGATGCGGTTCGTTCCGTATCGGCGACGTTCATCTGGCAGCCAAACGTCTCAATGTAAACTTTGGACTTCATTCACGGTGTAACGCAAACTGTTAGTTTGCGGACCCAGGTCATCGGCCAACTTCAATTAGTGCTACTCAACCATCGCAAACTAACAGTTTGCGTTACCTCAAGCAAACCCTGAAGATCACGCGTAACCTTATGTTCGCGCGTAGTCTAACAGAAATAGTAAGCCAAACGCGATACCGAGATTTTTGCATCCTGACTTGCTGAAACCGCTCAATCGCACCGCTTGACCACTCCTCACTCGGCTAGTAGGATGGCGCTCGAGTTCCCAAATTCAAACGAAACTGAGAGGTCCCTCATGTCCTTCAACAAGATAATTCTTGTCGGAAATCTTGGCCGCGATCCTGAACTTCGTTACACGCCACAGGGTACGCCCGTTTGCAGTTTCAGCATGGCTACAAATGAGCGGCGCAAAGATAAGGCCGGCGAGATGCAGGATCAGACGACGTGGTTTCGCGTGACCCTTTGGGGACGGCAGGCAGAGACTGCCTCACAATACTTAACGAAGGGCCGCCCCGTTTACATAGAAGGCAGGCTGCGCGTGGAAGAGTGGACTGATCGCGACGGCAAGCCGCGACATACGCTGGAAGTTCACGCGACAGATATGCAGTTCATCGGCGGCGGTAGAGGAGAAGAGCCGCCGATGGAAAGAGCTGCGGCGGCGGCTGGTGCGCCTTCTGAACAAGCGGATCTTTCCGACGACGACATTCCTTTTTAGACCATGCCGGAAATATTAGAAGTGTCCGATAAACTTTAGTTTGTCGTAACTCAGCGACAAGCTAATAAAGCTTATCGGGCATCAAACTGACCCACTACCTTGCTTTTACTTCCCTTCTCTTCTGGTTTGGGCCAAGCTACGATTTGAAACCTTCGCTGATGAGGATTGACTTTTTATCGTAGTCCAGATATTGTGCCGCCGTTCCAGAGAATGGCTGAGTTCTCATTAGCTTTCCTCGCTCTCGCTAGTCCAACCCTGGAATAAATCTTTTGTTCCGTCACGGATCACTGTTTTCTTTATCTGGGAGAATAGGACTCATCACGCCAGTTTTTCTAACTTGATTAGTGCGCCGCGTTCCGACGGCGACGCCACACAACGTTTTTCACCTCTGGAGGTTTTTGCAGATCGACGTCTAATCACTCGAGAGCGCAAAAAAACTACCTATGGCCTTGACTGTCCTGATGATTATCGTCTTTGGCATTGCCATCATTATCCCGGCAACCTGGTCCATCATCGGCCTCATCCGCGGAAATACCAGCTTTTGGCCGGGCGTCGTGGGGACGGCATTCGCCGTGATCCTCCTGGTGGTCACGTTCGTGGGGATCGGAACGAATTGGGGCGGTTGCCCGAAACCTGGGGAGCCGACTGGCAGCTCGAAGGGCGCTGTCAAATGCGCCACTGGAGACACCTACGCACCCTGCGAGCCCGACGTGTGGAGGCTTGAGTGCCGCCAGGCTCCGGGGTGCACAGGAATTTCTCCTGGCGAGTTCTGTCCAAAGGGGCAGAAACCAGTCTTCCCCTTCTGCGAGCACATTCAAACAGGCGGGGTCAAGCAGCCATGGGCCACCTGGTCCGACTTGTCGTTCGTGGCTGCCGGACTGTGGCTGATGTGGTTTTTTCAATACTTTGGAAGTCCGGGCAGCACCCTCGGCACGAGGGACAATCCGATGGTCACAATCGGATTGCTCTCCATCACCTATGGCCTGATAGTTATCTTTATGGGTCCGCCGAGCCAGTGGTTCCACGCATCAATGAAGGAATGGGGTGGATGGTTCGACTCCATGTCGGTCGTTGCCTGGCTGATGTTCAACGCCGTCTATGTCATTTACACGCTAGCGGCAGCGATGTGGGGCAACGGTCGGGGGATGCGGCCCCTGGCTGTGCTCATAATCTGGGGAGCGCTAATTGTCATTTGCGGCCTCATAGGTATGAACGACGACGCGCGGCTCTATCTGTATTTCGCCGGCGGCGTGCCCTGGGGGATCGCCGAAGTGATCTACCTAATCGTGGGCCTGAAATCCAGCAACGTGAAGTATCGCAGGACCTGGTGGTTATTTGTGATTAACTTCGTGCTGCTCGCTGTGACCATGCTCATCTGGGTTTTCTTCAACCCGGAGGTCACACCACTGACCCCACCGACCGCATGCCAGGCTCGCGAAGCTTTTCCCGGGCATGCTCTCTTTCACATCCTGGCATCGTTCGCGACGATCTTGACGTTTGCTTCTTTTGCATCGGAGCGTGAGGTTTAAAAGAGGGCCCTGAGTCAACTATTGAACCTGGCATAAAAAACAGCCTTCGCCAGAGACGCCTGTAGCGATTCCCCGGCTAAAAAGACCGGAGACCGCCAGATTCGGATGGCAACCCAAACAGCTTTTCAAATTTGAACGTTTGCGGATCGACCTGGCTCGAGAGCGCAGGAGACCACCTATGGATGGCTTGAGCCTTTTCTTCATTTTTTTCTTTGGTATCGCCGCTCTCATGCCGGTGCTCTGGGCAATCGCGGCCGCCATCCGAGGGGACGCGGGATTTTGGCCCGCCATAGTCGGAGGCGGCTTTGCCGTAGTGCTGTTGGTAATCACTTTCGTGGAGATCGGAACGAATTGGGGCGGTTGCCCGAGACCGGGGGAGGCGACTGGAAGCTCGAAAAATGCTGTCGTCTGTGCTACAGGAGACACGCCCTTAGACTGCAAGCCCGACGTCTGGAGAGTCGAGTGCCGCCAACCTGCAGGATGTACAACAAATCCCCCCTTAGGCGAGTTCTGTCCAAGAGGTCAAAAACCCGTCTTTCCCTTCTGTGAGCACTTAAAAACCGGAGGAGTCAAGCAGCCGTGGTCGACGTGGTCCGACTTGTCGTTCCTGGCCGCCGGGTTGTGGCTGCTGTGGTTTCTTCACTACTTTACGAGTCCGAGTACGCTTAGGCTGGACAGCGCGATCGACAACCCGATGATCTCGATCGGATGGCTGTCCGTCACCTACGGCTTCGTTGCCATCTTCATGGGACCACCCAGCATGTGGTTCCACGCATCGATGAAAGAGTGGGCCGGCTGGTTTGACTCTATGTCGGTGGTCATTTGGCTGTCTTTCAACGCGGCATATGTCTTCTACGCTTTGGCGTTCGCAATGTGGGGCAGGTATCGCGGAACGGCAAGGACGATTACGGTTCTCCTCTCCTGGGCTGGGTTGGTCACTATCCTGGGGCTGATCGCGATTAACCCCGACTGGCGGCTCATCGGTTATTTTATTTCAGGCGGACTCTGGGGGATCTTCGAAGTGAGCTATGCCTTGCATGCAGTCTCAACCCGCGCGATCCACCGCAGGACCTGGTGGCTGTTCGTGATCAACCTCGTCCTGCTCACCGCGACCATGCTTATCTGGGTTTTCTTTAACCCAGACGTCACACCACTGACTCCACCGACAGCTTGCCAGAGTCGCGAGAGTTTTCCTGGGCATGCTCTCTTTCACATCCTGGCCTCGTTTTCGACCATGTTGACATTCGCCTCCTACGCGTCGGAGCGTCGCGTATCCAGTTGAGTGGGCCTGCCCGGCAAAAGGGGCGCGGCTGCTCCTGTTAAAGGTGTTGGCGCAAAAGTGCTCCTTACAGAACCGCGAGTAGTAGCGAGCGGATGCATACACTCAACGCGCAGCGGTAAATTATTCCGAGTTTCTTCCTAACTAATGTTGCGCGTAGCATCCGCTCGCTAGCGCTCACGGTTCTGCAACCGTCGTGGCACCCTAGAGCTGAAGCTCAGTCACTCGCTCTGTTTCCCCAATCGTAGCCGGGAGTGCGAAAGGCTGGCCATGCTCAGCGCATTTCCGCGATGGCTGAAACCTCATCACTTCTTCAAGTTCCGGATTCAATTCCCGGTTACCGTTAGTCAGTAGCACCGGCCGGAAGTATTTTTCGAACTTAGAAGCCATGCGAAAGGCGGGATTGTACTGAGGATCAAGCAACTCAGTGGTGCTAACGAAGGTGCGTGCGCGATTGCGATATTTCGGCAGACAAAGCGTAGCCACATTCCCGACCGCTAAGAAGCTTCCTACCAACCCTAGTGACCGCTTGTATCGTTGCAGAAATTTTCTGGTATGACGCGCCATCGGCAGGTTCTGTCTGTTGAACCTGATCAGGTTAGGCCACCAATTGCTAAACGCTTCGAGACCTTCCATGGGCTCTAAGGAAAGAGTTGAGCCGTCGAGATCACGGATGCGGGTCCCAGGCAAAATCATCTTGGCTTCCAGGTAATCAAAGAAAAGCGGCGTGCCCAGCAGCGGGACAGGCATGGTTAGGTAACTGGGCAAGGTTATCTCATCATGATTGAGAATAAACTCAAACTCGGCGCTGAGAGAATTTAGCGAGCGCCGGGTAGGGTCAAGCATTAAGCCGTAAAGAAATAGAATGCCTGCGTCCAGACATCTCTTAATCAGAGTCACCTGTTCGCTGGCCACGTTTTGACGCTTGCCGAAAGATAAGAGACTGTTTTCATCGAAGCTCTCTACGCCGCAAAAGAGCGCGCGGCAGCCCGCGCTCCTCGCCATCGCGAGATTCTGCTCTTTCAAAAAGAAGTCTGCCGTCAATTCGGCGGCCCAAAAATACAGTTGGCCGTTGCTTTTCATTTCGCGCAGCATTCCTAACTTGTTTTGGAATTCCGCATTGTTGTTGCCGTAAAAATTATTGTCGAGGAAGAAAATATTCTTTCGCCCCGTACGCGAAATTTCCTGGCGAACTTCGTCCGCGCTGATGTTTTGATAAGAATTGTTCTCAATTGACATCGTGCAAAAGCGGCAGTGGAAATTACAATTGCGGCTTGATTCGACGCTTCCTACAAACCCGCCCCACGGAGCCAGATCGTAGCGAGGACAAAACACTTCGGCACAGTAGTCGTTTCCGAAAGCGTCCTTTATTACCTGCTGAATCTCTTCTACGGGCCCGGCGCAGCAGTAGTCGAAAATTTGACGGGAGAAGGCGGGCAGAAGATTGATCAGCGAACCACCGGCCACAACAATCACCCTGGGATTAAGACTTCGAGCATAAGCAGTGAGCTGCAGAAAGCGATCGAAATCGACCTGCAGGCCGGACAGAACCAGCATGTCGGGCCAGCCCAGAAGCTTCTGATCCTTAAGCGGGCCGCTGTAGAGTTCGCTGAAAAGACGGACCTCGCAAGTACGACGATTGAATCCCCCAGCGACAAATACCGGGGCCATTGCTTGTGGAAAGCGCCACGGTCGAGTTCCACCATTTCGGTCCTCGTCGAACCGGCAGGTAACGATTAGTATTCTCTTTTTCGTGCCCACTAGCTGACTGTGCCCAATGTAGTTTTGCCCAGTTCACGTTTAAGGCCCTTGAGCGATTCGCAGCCAAGATCACTCCTCCGATACCACGCCGCGATCAATTTACTCAGTGAAAAGCGCGTACCCGATATCGTCTCTTCGTTGCACAACAGCGTTCCCTGATTGTGAGGAATGAAGCGATAGGTGTGCGTCGCGTCGATGCCGAATTTCTGACCTTGCCAGGTGATTGCTTCGGGAGGGTTAAACTGAACGATTCTCGCTGGAATCATAATACTGACCCCGAAGAATCTCAGGCGAATTTCGAGCACACTATCCAGTTGCAGCCGGTCGTTATTCTTTAGCCGGCAGCCGTAACAAACAGGACTCCACTCCATCCACTTCGCCAGATCGACAAAGTAAGACCACACGACTGCCGGCGATTGATCCACAAAAAGTTCGGCGTAGAAATGCAGCGGCGCCTCGCCAGTCTCGCGAGTCTGCGTAATTCTTTGCCGTCCGTAGGCGATCGAGAGTTGCGACAAGGCTATCCCTTTCCTCAGGGATAATGAATGGAAACTTCCTTCGGCAAGCCCAGGCGACGCCTCGCCTTTTGCTCAAAAGGACGCGCTGGATTCGTCATGTATAGCCCACAGCAGCGATTGCAAATTGGAAATCGGTTTTGCAGTATGTGCTTACGAAACTTCACAGCCATTTCCGAATTGAACGACTCCATAAATCCGTCACGAAAGACATTGCCGGCAATGATATCGGGATGACCCGGACAGAAAATCAGATCGCCGTTGGCGTGAACCCGGGCCCAGTAGAATGGCATGAAGCAACTCTCGTTGCCGAAAGTATTTAAGTAATCCGTAAACCAATTCTCGTAGTCTTTACTGCGAAGCTGGGTGGGTCCGGAGACTACGTAAGGCGGGCGCAGTTTGAATCTCTTCGCTCGCAGCAGCCGCCGAACCTTCTCGGCAATCTCGCTAAAGTCGTGTTTGTCGTAGTCCGGTACCACCCAGCCACGCCACGCTCCGGAACTCTTCAAACCAAATTCAGACCCCAGATGTTTCTCATAAGCCAGGCCCGCCGCCTCCGGCATGAAATAGCGAAAGTTGTAGTTGAGCATGAACACTCCGAGGTCGCGCGCCACGTAGTAGACTTTCTCGACCACGGTCGTTGTCCATTCACATACGACGATACTCATTACCACCAGTGGCGGTGGAACGCCGCGACTGCGCCGAAGCTCGAAGAGGCGAGTTATTCCGTCTTTCGTCTTCTGGAAGGTTCCCTTCCCTCGAATCCGATCGTGAGTCTCTTCATCGCCATCGATTGAAAGTATGAATGCAAGGTTTCGCAGTCTGGACAACTCCGCTAGATGATTTTCGAGAAGCGTTCCATTGGTCGTGATCAGCACGTCAAACTGACGCTCGGCCAGGACCGCCAGAAGAGTATCGATATGTTTGTAGGCGAACGGTTCTCCGCCATGAATATTTATTAATGAATCGCGCGGTGAAAGCTGCTCCACCAGTTTAGCCATTCCACTTTCGTCCATGGTCGCCACCTGGCGCGCGCCGGCGAGAAAGTAGCCGTTCTCGCCCCATTGATTGCAGAAAGGACAGCGCAGGTTACAACCCTCGGTAGGAATGAATTGCACCACGGCGGCTGAAGGAAGTTTAAAACTGCCGTTACGCACCGCTGCTTCAAACAGTTTGCCCCAAGCCTGATTGCGACGGCGGCCACGCCAGGCCATGCTCCCGAAGTGGAGGTAGTCGCGAATCGTGTATGGGTTTTTCATGACAAACACCTCGGGTTTTTGAGGAGCAAACTAACTCTTAAGGAAACTCTGATCAAGTGTGAATAGCCAGCAGCGGGGGCAAGCCGCGGGGTCCCCGGCGGGGCAGCCCCGCTGGGGTGCTAAGCCCGCTTCCCGACCTCGAGCTGATCAAGCTTGAATGCTGGTTCCAGGTTGAAAGGCTTTCAAGCGCCAGAACATCGCTCAACTCAGAGAGTCTCGAGGTCAGGAAGGTGGGCTTGCCCCCGCCGCTTCGTTAACCGCAGGATTGATAGGTATTGGAAGAGTAGGAACGGCGCAGCAAGTCCGGCAAGGTCTTTGACCTCCGATGCGCGGCAAGTCTCCGACTTGCCTTACAGGCTTTATGAAAATCCTTAAGGGTCTACGACCCTTGAGATTCCGGTCATAGACCGGAAAAGTTAGTAAATACAAGTCTTCGGTAAGTCAAAGACTTACCGCGCATCGGAGGTCAAAGACCGGCTAGTCATGGCTAGAAACTTTGTTAGAAAAACAAGAATCTTCGGCCTTGTTACACAGAGGACACCAAGGCTGAACAGAGAAGACTCAAACTTGAGCCAAAAGCTTGTAAATGATCCCACTCGAGAGCGCGGCGATTGGTAAAGTCAGAACCCAGGACAGCAGAATTCCGGAGACAACACGCGGATTGGCTTGTCTCGTGACGAACCCGATGCCGAAGAGAGAGCCGACCGAGACATGCGTCGTCGAAACAGGCAATCCCCAGCGGCTCGCGAAGATCACGAGTCCGGCCGTCACCAGGTTCGCGGTAAATCCCTGCCCATGATTCAGAGGTGTGATTTTCTTGCTCATGGTGATCGCCACCTTGCGAGCATTGATAAGGCCGCCCACAGCCATGCCGAGAGCAACCGCGATCATTCCCCAACGGATCCCGACCGCCTTAATCACCAGAACCAGTGCAACTATCTTTGGAGTGTCATTCAGTCCGCGCGCAAAGCTCACACTACCGGCGCTGATGAAGTGGAAAGAGTCGAGCAGCTTCTGAGTGCTCACTCCCAGCATGCTTCCTTTATATCGTTGTACGCACTGTTCGGTCGTCCCAATTCTTATGACTGGAAATGCAATCTGGGCGGTTGAAAACATAGAGACAGGTTGAGGTATCGGAATTATCTGTTGAGTTTCGCCAACGCAGACGCACCACTCCTTAGTTACTCCATATTTGACTCTGAAAGCGCGCGCCAAAACATAAACCACTGCGCCAAGACACACCGCAATAACCGGGCTCATCAATAGCGGCAGGAAAAACGAATTTCCCAGCTTCGCGAAATTGACTTGAGTGCCAACGGCTACCATACCCGCGCCCACAAGTGCTCCCGTTAAACCATGAGTGGTGGAAACCGGAAAGCCTGTAACCGTTGCCAGGATCACAGTCAGTCCCGCACCCATTGCGACCGCCAAAAGAAACTGCGGTGAAATCGTGAGAGCGTCGGGTACCAGTCCCTTGCCGGAGAAGTTCTTTACCAGGGCTTCGGCGAGAAAGATGGAACAGACTGAGCCCGCGAGTGTGGTGGCGGTCGCCCAACCGATCGCGCGCTTGTAGTTGGTCGCGCCACTACCGAAGAGTGTGGCCACTCCTTTGAAGTTATCGTTAGCGCCGTTTGAGTAAGCGAGGAATAGTGTCGCTAAAAAGAGCAAGGCTAAAATCAACATCACATCACCTCCGCAGTTAAGTGGGTGACTACTTCTTTGGGCAGGCCCAGGTGTCGTCTCGCCTTCTGCTCAAACGGACGCGCTGGATTTGTCATGTATAGCCCACAGCAACGATTGCAGATCGGTAGACGATTGCTCAGCATGTGCTTGCGAAATTTTACGGCCATCTGCGAATTGAACGACTCCATAAACCCGTCGCGAAAGACATTCCCGGCAATGATGTCGGGATGACCCGGACAGAAAATCAGATCCCCGTTGGCGTGAACTCGCGCCCAGTAAAACGGCATGAAGCAACTTTCGTTGCCAAAGGTGTTCAGATAGTCGGTGAAATACGTTTCATAATCCTGCCCGCGCAGTTGGCTCGGCGTGGTCACCACAAAAGGCGGCGACAGACGATATCTTTTCCGGCGCAGCACACGCTGTAACGCCTTCGCGACGTTGCCGTAATCATGCTTCTCGTGATCGCGCGACACCCAACCGCGCCAGGCGCCTGAGGACTTCACACCAAACTCCTGCTCGAGATGCTTTTCATAAGTCAACCCAATCTTTTCCGTAAGAAACCAGCGGAAGTTGTAGTTGATGGCAAACGCATTGAAGTCGCGCGCCACGTCATACGCTTTTTCCAACACCTCCGTGGTCCACTCGCAAACCACAATACTCATGACAACAAACGGTGGCGGCATCCCTGCCTGGCGGCGCAAATCAAACAATGCGGCGATGGCCTGACGCGCCCGCGCGAAAGTTCCCTTCCCGCGAATACGATCGTGGGTCTGCTCGTCGCCATCGATAGACAGAAGAAACGCCAGGTTTCTTATCTCGGCCAATCGCTTCAGATGGGGTGTGAGCAGCGTCCCATTGGTCGAGAAGATCACGTCGAATTGTTGTTCGCGCAAAAGTTGAAGCAATGTTGCAGTGTGTTTGTAAGCGAAGGGCTCTCCGCCATGCACGCTGATGAGGGAGTCGCGAGGCGAGAGACTCCGCATGAGCCGCACCAGACTGGACTCATCCATGTGCGTTGCATGCCTTACTCCGCTGAGGAAGTAACCGTTCTCGCCCCATTGATTACAAAAAGGACAGCGCAGGTTACACGCCTCGGTCGGAATCAGTTGCACGACAGTGGCAGCAGGCAGCTTGAAACTCCCATCGCGCACTGAAGTCTCATATTCCCTGCCCCACTTGCGCTGGCGGTGTTGGTTGCGCCGGTAAAGTTGGAGGAAATGGAAGTAATCGCGGGGGATGTAAGGTTGTTGCACGGACTTTGTCTCCGTGAGTAGGACAGACATTCCTGTCCTCCCAGCTTGAGGATTAGTTATGACGTAGAAAGACCCGATATTTTCCATTTATCATTTTTCATTTTTCATTTGGCCTCCAATAGCCAGCACGCGCTGCAGTTAATCAAAATGACAAATGGAAAATGACAAATGGAAAATCTTCGCCATTTGGGAAGCTGCTGTCGCTCCTCCTCGTTGAGACAGGCAGGAATGCCTGTCCTAGGTTAACGGGACCAGCACCACTTTGCCGTAACTTTGACGACTTGCGATCAGTTCATGTGCCTTGCGAACTTCGGTAAAGGGAAAAGTGTGTCCGATTTGAATCTTGAGTTTCCTTGCTGCGATCCACCCTAACAAAATCGTCAATGACGAAACCAGCAAATCACGCCGTTCGATAATCGCGTTCAGGTGAAATCCCAGGACCGCCTGCGACCGGAAAAATAACTTCAACGTGTCGATGGGTCTTGGCTCCTTCCCGGCGGCGCCATAAACCACCAGCCGTCCCAGGGGCGGCAGAATTGCCAGGCTGCGGGCAAAGACGTCGCCTCCGATCGATTCCAGGCAAATGTCGGGGCCGCGCCCACCGGTGAAATCGCGCGCCGCCACATCAAATTCGTCGTAGCCAACCGCAACGTCCGCGCCGAGTTCGATAACCTTTGCGCGCTTCTCGCTTGTCGATGCCGTAACTATGACGCGCAAACCCAGGAGCCTGGAAATTTGCACGGCCGCTGTGCCCACTCCTCCAGCGCCGGCGTGAATCAGCACAGTCTCGCCCGGCATAGCATGGGCCAGTGTGACTAGACAGTGATAGGCGGTTAGATACTGCACCGGAAACGCGGCGCCTTCATTGAACGACATCGTTTCCGGCAAGCGAATACAAGCACGCCAGTCGGAGGTAACCATTTCCGCGTGCGCGCCAAGCTTGAGAACAACCACACGCGATCCAATGGGAAGCGAGCCACCTACTTCCGTTCCACTCGATTCAACCACACCTGCCGCCTCCAGGCCGGAGAAGAAAGGCGGCTTAGGCCCGCCGGGATAGAAGCCCTCGCGCTGCGCGATGTCTGCATAGTTCAAGCCGCAAGCCCTTACCCTGATAACCACATCGTGCTTGCCCGGTATCGGATTCGGCAGTTCTACGATCTCAAGTTGATCCACACCGCCGAAAGCCTTTACCTGTACTGCCTTCATTTCATCTCCAATTTTTTTCGGGCCGGATTCTTGCCGGCGTCGCGGCTTTGTGCGATGCGGCCGGCGACATATTCTGCATCGCGGGCAATTCCGCGCAGGTAAGGAGATGCGAAAGTGCGACCAAATCTGTATCCCAACAAATAGAGACCGCCGGCGAGCGTGCTCTCGCAATTGCGAAGGAGCGGGCGTCCATCAGGATCTAGTTCCAACAGACCATCAAGGTGCTGAGTCTCGTAACGAAAGCCGGTAGCCAACACCACCAGGTCCGGTTGTAAGCGTCTGCCGTCAGTCAATACGACGCTGTCACCTTCATAACGAGAGACGCCCGGCAATCGCGTAATAGCTCCCCTGAAAATGGCGCGGCAAACCGTGAGTCCAGCCATTGGTTCCTGCAGCCGTCCTGAACGCCAGCCAAAGAGGCAGGAAGGCAGTTGTTCAGGCAGCCACCCCAGGTAATGAAGGTCGAGTCCGAATACCCAGTGTGGAACACAGCGGAGGCTTGAACGGACGGAAAGCGAGGCCTTGTCTCCCGGCTTTCTAATTTCCAGCCAACGCTCCAGCACTTCGGCTGCCGACGCTCCGGCGCCTATCACCAGCAGGTTGCGAGAATTCGTAATGTCGGTCGGTCGTGTGTCCAGGCTGTGAAGCCAACGAAAAGAGACTTCCTCAGGATGAAACGACTCCGGCAATCGCGGATGACTGATGATGCCAGTGGCGTTGATTACATGAGTTGCGGCGATCGAGTGTTTGGCGCGGTCACGTGTTTGGTAAGAAACCTTGAAACCGGTCCCACTGCGCGCAACGGAAACAACTTTGGCGCCGGAAATAATCTCAATGTGATGTTGCTTGGTATAAAGTTCCAGTTCTTTCACCAGGTCATCGAAGGGAAGATAACTCGGCTCGTCGACTCTCCGCTTCATGTCTGGAAGTAACGACAGCGCCGTGGGTGAGAGCAATCTCATGTCGGGATCCACGCGTCGCAGCGCCGCCGCCGGCTGCGGTCCGGCCTCGAGGACCACGCAATTAATTCTTCGCTTCTGCAAGCACTTCGCAGCCGCCAGTCCGGCGGGTCCGGCTCCAATAACGACCACGGGATTATCGTTCGTTCCGGTCATTACATTCCCAGCGGCTTCGTGCTGCCCTCAAGCTCCGCCACGATGAGGTCGAGCAATTGCTCCGCCGCTACAGTTGAAAGTGCGGTAGTGCGATAAGTTAGGAATATCTGGGCGTACTCTGGTGACGCGAGCACTGCGACAGCCGCACCCATGTGCAAACATACCGGCGTATAAATCCGCTGGCCGGTAATCCTCAAAGTGCCTTTAGACAATTGAGCAATGTCGGCGTGTACGTCAGATTGTTCAAACCAGGTGAAGTGACTCGTGGCAAAACCAGTGGTCCTCGGATTAACAGCTACCCGGCGGAACAATGGCCACGGCAGAAATTTTCCAGGCGCGGTCAATAGAGGCGTCCCGAAATGTGACTGGCTGTGTATTCCCTGCATAAGTTGCTTCCTGAGTATGCGCGCCAGCTCATCCAAAGGCTGCGTCGCATCGCCAAAGAGCACCAGCGGCGAAATATAGTTGCCCACCAGGTCGTGGCCGTTGTTGTGATCGCCGTTCCGCCCGCGCCGCAAACTGACGGGAAACTCCAGCGACAGTAACGGATCGGAAGTATCTTTCCGGGAGAGATTCCATGCGTGGATCGCTCGCATCCAGGCGGCGGCGCACAACCACGTCGGCGCCACACCCAAAGTCGCCGCTCGCTGCTTCAGTCGGATGAAGTCGTCTCGATCAAGCTTTCGCTCGCACGTGTGTGTGTTTCCCGTTGTGCATGCCTCGATCGCCAATCGTGCGCTTCGTCCCGCACGCGCTTCGGCGGCAAGCCAGCGGGTATAGCGCCACATGCTGCCAAGCCTGCCGCGACGTAGTAGTTGTCTCAGTGAAACTAAATCGTTAAGCGTCGCCGCCGGGGCCGGCTGAGGCGGTGAAGCCTGCTTACCCATTCGCCTTTGCACCAGAAAATGAGTGGCCTCTGCGGTCACTGCAACGAACGACTCGCCATCCATTACCGCGTGGTGTGCACGAAACGCCACTGTGCTGCTGCTGCCATTTGCAGCCGGCTTTCCACTCGCGCTGCTCGCGTCAGGTGGTATCCAGAGCACTTGAAACGGTGGTTCGTGAAAGGGATCGATGGGCTCGTTGCGCCATTGGCCCAGTGCGTCGGCGGCATCTCCGATGCGCAACATGTTTCCCGTCAGACAGTTTCCCGACCATTTCAGGCCGAGCAACCCTTGCTCAAGAGCCTGACCCAATCGTGGCCAGCGACTTACGACGTAAGAGATCATTTGTTCGAGGTCATCTCGCTGCAGCTCGCCCTCCAACTCGATCTCGCCGCCAAGTTGCATCAGTATGCCGGAGCGTTGCTGGTAAGCGACGAAGAAAGCGTCAGTCGCTGACAACGGCGACGAGGGTTGCCTATTGTTCTGGGCGAGGCCTACGCTCATGCGATTACCTTCCAGGAAGCCAGACGTTCATGACGGGCCCGAATGGCTGCATCCCACTCTGGCGCAGCTTCAAGCATCATCATCACCATCTCCGCACGCATCACCAGTCGCCCGTCCTCATGCGCATCGACAGCGAGCGTAATACTCGAGGGCTCGACGCGACGGACCTCGGCGTTAAAGATCAGCGTGGCCGGTAATGTCACCGGCCGCAGAAACTTGGCATCGCGAATCATGCCGAGGAGGGACCAGCGCTCAACATCCAAACGAAGTTTCGCAACCTGCTCAGCAAGCGGGCCGGCCATCTGTGCCGCCAGTTCGATTAGCAGCGAACCAGGCAAGAGTGGTGCGCCGGGAAAGTGATCAGCAAAAAGCGGGTGATCCGCGGGCACTATCGCCTTGCCAGCTGACGTCCCAGCGGCCGCGTCAATGGAAATGGATTGGATTAACTCGAACATGCCCAGCCTTTAATTACTTGCCCCAACCTATGGTTCTGATGCAGTTTAGAGTTCAAGCTTTAGCTTGCGTGGCGATACAGCAGCCTAAAGGCTGAACTCTGAACTACTTGAGCGACGCCGCCACAAAGCAGTTTAGAGTTCACACTTTAGCTTGCGTCTCGAAGGGCAGCCTAAAAGCTACCACCCCACGCGCGCGGCGGCGTTCCCCGGGTTGAACTCTAAACTTCCGGCTTCAACCTGAACCGGAACCCAACTTATGGTCCACGAGACGGACAAATGCTCCAACGGTGCAATAGCGCGGCAACGTAGTAGCATGAACACGCGCAGGAAAAATCTCAGGCGGCGTGTCATAAAGCATAGCCATCAAACGTTGGCGGCCCGTCTCGCTCAGCACCCCGTCTACCGCAAACTCGCTCTCCGGCATCTCACCACGCGCCAGGTGGTAGATTGTTCCTTCAGGAATACTGATCTGAAAGTGTTGCTCGATGCGAAAAAGCAGATCCAGAAGATCCATCGATGTAAAGCCGAGGTCGTAAAAGAAAAGCTGTTTGGGTTCGACCGGCTCAGTCTCCGGGAGCGCGAGAGTCTTTCTGATTAACTCACTCACTTGCGCGAGAGTGTCTTGCTTGAAAGTTTCACGCGGCATCACCCCCGGCTGAACGTTGTTAGAGCTCACGCTGTAAAACCTCCGTCGATCGACCAGACCTGTCCGGTAATGTAAGAACTCATGGGCGAAGCCAGAAACAGTACTGCTGGCACGACTTCATCGGCTTCACCTGCTCTTCGCATGGGAATCATCGCCCGCGCCCGATCAAATTCTTCGTCGAGAATGCGCGTCGCCATTCCTCCAGTGAGCAGTCCTGGCGCTACAGCGTTAACGCGAATGCCGCGGGCCGCTGTCTCGCGCGCCGTGACCCTGACGATGGATTCGAGCGCAGCCTTTGAGGACGCGTATGCGGCCTGACCGACTCCCGGTCGTTGGGCGGCCGTTGACGAAACGATCACTATGCTACCGCCACGATGCAGGATCATCGGTCTTAAGGCCGCCCGCAACGTGCGCAACGCGCCCCAGAGATTAACTTCATACACTTGCGATAATTCATAGTCGGTTAATCCGGCAAACAAACCATCCGCAAGTGTGCCGGCGTTGACGACCAGATTATCGATGCTTCCGGCCTTAACCAACGCCTGACCGACAATCTGTTCGCCGGCAGCGCTGTCAGTAAGGTCAACTGCAAAAGTGTGAACGCGATCTCGTGCCGGCCTTAACCCGTCGGCGAGTTTGCCAAGCGCTTCCTCGCTGCGCCCAGTTAAGAGAAGCGTGGCGCCGGCATCGGCGAATCCCCGGGCGAGCGCGGAGCCCAGATAGCCCGTGGCGCCGGTGATGACTGTTACGCGGCCTTCCTGTCCCCAATCGGGAGATGCCGTCATGCAGTCACCCGCTGAAGGATTAGCGCCGCGTTTTGTCCGCCCATGCCAAATGATACGGAGAGCACTCGCTGCGCGTTTGCGTCGCGCGGTTCTCCAATCACATGGTCCAACTCACAGCCTTCATCAGGTTCGTTAAGATTGACGGTAGGCGGCACTATTCCGGTACTGCATGTATGTGCGGCAACTATCGCCTCGAGCGCTCCGGCCGCCGCCATCGCGTGACCAATCGCTCCTTTTACACCTGAAACCGGAACGTGCTTCCAATCGCTGCCGAAAAGGCGCCGCAGCGCCGCCGCTTCGGCAAGGTCGCCGAGGTAAGTTGCGGTTGCATGCGCGTTAACTGCGTTGATCTCCTGCGGGGCAAGCCCGGCATCCGCCAGGGCTCGACGCATACAAAGTTCAGCGCCTGCTCCATCTTCACAAGGGCGATTGAGATCGAATGCGTCCTGGCTCATTCCGAACCCGACTAGTTCCGCCAGCGGTCTTGTGCCACGTTGACGAGCGCTTTCGAGTGTTTCCAGTACCAGCGCGCCCGCGCCATCCGCCAGCGCAAAACCCTTGCGGCGGCGATCGAAGGGGCAGCAAGCTCTTGATGGGTGATCGCCATTATCGGTGGCCACAGCTTGCAACCCGGCGAATCCGATCAGATAAAAGGGCGTAAGCATTACGCTCGATCCGCCGGCGACGCAAGCATCGATGCGCCCGCTCTTGATCAGACGAAAGGCCTCGCCGAGGGCCTGGGTGCCCGATGCGCAAGCGGCAGCGATCATGCGTTTGGGCTCGACGAAGCGAGAGGCAAGAGCTGAGAAACAGCGACCGGCCGAGCGATGCACGAAGTCATGACAAGAATTCGCCTGGAAGGTATCCAATCCTGTGGACCAGATAAAGCCGCAATTGGCGGCCTCGCGTTTTGCGGCCATGAGCGCATCGTCAATGGCGCGATTGGCAATCTCATGATCGCGGTCGACCTGATCGTGTGGAACCGCCTCAACCTCACCGCCGGTGGTCACGCAGATTCCTGAGGCCACGAGACGCTCGACGGTTCGTATTCCGGGGCGATTGGAAATAAGCCCGTCCCATAAGTCCTGCGTGGTGCGGCCCAGCGCGGAAAGCGCACCGGTACCGGTGATGACAACCCGGCGCTTACGCATGTCGCCACTCTTGTCTTCAATGGCCCCGCTCATTACGAAATCTCCACGACGATGTTCACCGAACCCATACCGTCTGTCTGCTCAACCGGCACGTCATATGAAAGCAGCCCCTGATTCTGATTTTTGATTGCTGCTAAGAGCTCACAGAGCCCGGCTGCGGCATGCGGCCGGCTAGTTGAGTCGTAGGGTTGAACGCGCCGCTCGACTCTAATCATTCGAACGGTGCGACCCAGGGGCGCATATGGCCGGGCATTTCTGGAAAACAACATCGCCACTCCAATGCCGGCTGCTGATTCCTCAGCAGCATCCTGATCGCCGGCCATTAGTAGAACTTCTTCCGCGCTAACGGTCTCGCCAGTCTTGTCCACCTCGGCAGCGTCGAGCTTTTCCAGCGTCGCTTCAAGTCCACACCAGGCCTGTCCGGCGGCGCCGCCTAAGCCAAGGCATTCGGCCTGGTTTCCGTAGGTAATAGCGAAGGCAGACATCGCGAGGTTGTCTACCGCGTGGAGCGTCTGGGTTGGATTCATGCGCAAATCACCCAGTGTACCGTTGGACATTCCGGATGTTACGACGTCGCCCCAACGATAAAGATCGGCGGAGCCCGGTTGGCAGGGGGCCAGCGAAATAACCACCGCGGTCTTCGGGTCGCGGCATTCCGGCACAACGTCTTCAGCCGCCGCCAGCGCAAGTTGGATAGGCAGGTTGTAACGACGGACGCGTCGCCACGTCTCAGGTGATGACTTTTGAATTGCCCTGAGATCGCGTCGTTCGGCGGATGCAACGAGATATGCCATTTCTAGTTCTTGCCAAAGTAAACCGTATGGATGCCGCGCTTCACTTTCGACCAGTAGTAAAGATTCGTTGCCAGGTTGACCCAGAGATTAAGTGGTTTGCGCCGTAAGACAACACGTTGAAAGATCGAACGAAGCGAGTAAAAGTCTTCGACCGCATTCCACCAGCCGTCGTGAAGTTGTGCGGGTGTGAGCTGCTCTGGTTCGAAAACAACGTAGGGCTCGCGCAGATGGCTGAGATTCTTGTCGAAAACTTTTTGCGAACGCCAGATCTTGTCGCCCGTGGGCGATCCGGGATATGGGGTCAGAATAAAGAATTGCGTAATCGGAACCTTGAGATTTTTGAGATAGTCGACAGTGTATTTGAAGGTATCGGCATTATCATCGGGCAATCCAAAAATTATTAACGCATGTGGACTAATGCCGGCATCCATGATGCGGCGAAAGCTTTCCGCGTATTTGTCGACCGCATGAAAAGTCTTGTTGACCTCCTGCAGATTTCTGGCGGAGAAGGTTTCCACTCCCAGCGCCATCAACACGCAACCCGACTGGCGCGCCTTTTTTAGCAGATCGGAATGGCGGGCCACATTGATGGTGGTCTGCGTTCCCCAGCGTATCGGCGCACCCTTAAGCGCGGTGAAAAGTCTGTCGGAAAACTTAACATCTTCGCAAAGATTGTCGTCGCAAAAGTTTATGTTACGGCTGCCGGTCGCCTCGACGTCCCGGACAATTTGATCTACAGGCCGCTTGCGATACATGCCGTCATAGACCGCGGCGATTGAACAGTACTGGCAGGTAAACGGACACCCGCGAGTCGCTTGCACGGGATAGACGACCATGCGATCTCGTTTGATGAGATCGTAGCGCGGCACGGGCAGATTGTTGATATCGGGTGGCTTTGCCGGCTTGTAACGACTTTTGAGCCGGCCGAGCTCGATGTCCTCGAGAATCTCCGGCCAAGCCTCATCGCCCTCACCAACCACGATTGCGTCAAAAAAGCCTTCGACTTCGCCAGGCAGCATCGAAGGGAGATAGCCCCCCAGAACTACCTTTTTGCCGCGCGCGCGAAATTTTCTGGAGATATCAATGCAGCGATCGTACTGCATGATTTGTCCTGAGAGAGCTACCACATCCGCATTGCTCTCAAAATCAATGTCCTCGAGATACTCGTCAACCAGACGCACTTCATGTTTGTCAGGTGTAAGGCCGGCCATCAATGCCGGCCCAAGGTGCGGCAAGTAAGCGCCCAACCGGTCGTACCATTTCTTCGACTGCACCAAACTACCATCGTCGCGATAGTGCGCCGGATGAATGATGTCGATCTTCATGATGGGTGAAGTGTCGCGCAGGTCAAGTAGTTTAGAGTTCAACCTTTAGGTTGTGGCTGGCAAGCAGCAAGCTGAAGCTTGAACTCTGTACATGTTTGAACTCTGAACTACTTGATTGAACTCTGAACTAGCTGCTTGAACTCTGAACTTCATTCCTTTGACTCAAGTAGTTTAGAGTCCAACCTTTAGGTTGTCCCTGGCAAACAGCAAGCTAAAGCTTGGACCCTGAACTACTTGATTGAACTCGCAACTTCATTCCTTTAGCTCGCCGTCTTTAGATCTTCGATCATCAGGGCCAGCTTGCGCAGCGTCATGCCACCGCTGCATGTTTTTGTTAGGGAATCGCGAGTGACGCGAATCGCATAACGATCTTCGACCGCCACCACCACGCCCAGCAAAATCACGGATGAGAACGGAATGATCGCATCAAGCAATTCATCCTCGCCGCAATTTCTGACCTGCTCAGCTTGCTCGGGGTCAGGCGCAGCTTTGACAATCAGGTCCCTCAGTTCTTTAACGATGGCAGCCGTCGGCTCTGCGATAGCTATGCGCTTCCCCTCCCCATGATTTGAACTAGAGCGGGTCCGGCATCGACCTTAACCGGCATTGGTGAAACTGGCTCAGCTTCCGGGAAGAAGCGCTCGTCTTTGTGCCGGTAGAGATTGTTATACGAGCAACCCGGCATGAGCCGACCGTCGGGCATCACGTAGTGAGTACAACACTTCTTGAGTCGCGCCACATCGAGATCCCAGGGATCCATGAAGTTGTGGATGAAGAGCGCTTTGCTGCGGGCCTCGGTACGACGCTCGATGTCAGACGCCGAAAGCGGATTACGCGAATTGAAAGTGTCTTTGAGAAAAGTCTTCAGTGACGCAAGAATTACTTCCGAATCCTCACCCACTTTTGTTGCCGACCACAAATTGGTGATCGAATCAAGAATCATCTTCTCCAGTTGATCGTCTGAACGAATGATGGCGCGGTTTGCCATCGCGTCCAGATATTGTCTGATGTTGACGAATTCCGGCAGCGGCACATACTTACCGTCGTTCATTTGAAACAGATAGGTGGCGGTATAACAACTCGGATGCGAACACGGCACCGGGTGGAAGTAGTCTCGCTTGAACCAGCCCGTTTGCTTCTCTATTAACTCGTGGACTTCAGGCATTGTGAGCCGGTGGCCCGCGGGGTTGCCGTGATAGCCATCACCGCCGTCACCGGTGTGGGCCATCGGTTGAATCACGATACTGGAACACTGTTCGAGTTCCAGGCCAAACTCCACCAGTGCACCCAGCTCGTCGCTGTTGTCTCCCTTTGAGACTGTTGGCACAATCACCGTTGGTATGTCCAGCTCCTTAATCACCTCGATGCATTTCATCTTCATGTCGATCAATTCGACGCCGCGTGTTTTGGGATAGACACCTGCGCGCAGCGTATCGAATTGCAGCGAAGCGTACATGCCACCGGCCTTGAACTGCTCGGCGAATTTTGCATTGTTAGCTATGCGTCGCCCATGAGTCGAAATGAGCAGGCGCTTGATCTTGCCTGCGTGTGGTCCGCACAGCACGTAGTCGCAAAACTCAAAGAACTGCGGGTGTAGCGTTGGCTCACCTCCGGATAACAACATGATTGGGAGTTCGCCTTCGGCCGCGACAAGGAAATCCACCGACTTCTTAAAATCGTCAAACGACATCGAGTAGCGTTGCTGGTTGCGCACAATGCAGACGGGACAGGTGAGATCGCAGATGTCGTTAATCTCGAGTATCGGTGAGCAGGTGTGCTGCAAATGATCCTCGCACAAACCGCAATCCAGCGGGCAGCCATGCTCGACCTTGGTGGCGAAACGAAAGGGCATGGTCCCCGGTTTCGTATAGGAGAGGGATTTGACGTAGTACTCCGCGTCGCTGGAAATCTCGACTTCGAAGTAGCCATGCTGCGGACATTTTTTCTGCATCCAAACCCGGTCGTCGCGTAACACGATGTGGGCGTCAATGACCTTTTTGCAGGTCGGGCAAATCGAACGCGTGTAGGAAAAGAAGGCCGCGTCTCGATCTTGTTTTACGGCAGGAGGCTCGAAGAGCGAGTTGAGTGGAATCACATTTACTCCTTTTGAAAAGCTTCGTCGTCGGGGGTTGAGAAGCTCGTGAGAAAGTCTTGTAAACCGGAAGCGAGGGAAAAAAGACGCGTCCAAAGGATGTTTACTGCAAACGCTGCTGAAGGCGGAATTTTATTTCATTTGCCGAAATATTGAAACAAAAAAACCGCAGCGGAGCAGTACTTTCGCACTGGCGGTAGCATTCAAACTGCATCAGCACCCTTCAATTGGTACTGATGCAGTTTGAACGATGCGCACATTAGCAACATGCGGTGCGATGAGGTCAGTACCCCCAGGCGGTAGCCGGTGGGTCGCCGTCGGGATAGATCGGTCCGCGCACTGAACTTGCTCAGAACGGGTTGGGTGGAGCGGCGAAAGGTCTTTGACCTCCGATGCGCGGTAAGTCTCCGACTTACCGAGCATCTTTCTGAGATTCTTTAAGGTCTCCGACCTTTGTGACTCCGGTCAGAGACCGGGAAAATTGGTGGTACGGTCTTCGGTAAGTCAAAGACTTACCGCGCATCGGAAGTCAAAGACCTTCCATAGAGTAGTTAGATGATCAACAGGAGATTAGTGCGCAGATCGATCAATCCCGCAAACTAACAGTTTGCGTTACATCTAAATCACGCCAGCGTGCCGCCGTCGAGAAAGAGCACCGTGCCGTTTACGTAAGTGTTGCGCTTCGACCCGAGCCACGCGACAAGTTCACCACATTCGGCTGGCTGACCGAAGCGAGAAAGCGAACAAGCGTCGAGGTAACGCTTCTGATGATGTTCCGGAATTGTTGAACGAAGGCCGCCTTCAAAAATACCGGCCGCGATCGCGTTGACGAGCACGCCATAGGGGCCAACTTCGTGAGCCAAACTCCGTGTTAGGCCCTCGAGCGCGCCTTTACTGGCAGCGTAATGTACGGGGCCCGCAATTGAGCGCGATCCGGTTATCGAACTGATATTTACTATGCGGCCATGTTTCTGACGAATCATTCCCCGGACAGCGGCGCGGCACATGCGAAAGGCGCCAAACAGATTGAGCTCCATCATGTCAGCGAAGTCATCGTCGTCAAGCAGAATGAACGGCACTGCCTCGCTGACGGCAGCATTGTTGACCAGCGTGTCGAGACCACCCCAGGCATCTTCAGTAGTCTCGATAATCCGTGCCGCTGCGTCGCGCTCGCGCAGGTCAGCCTGAATGGCCAGGCACTCGCTGCCATATTTGCGCAGAAGAGTTTGTGTCGTCTCGGCTCCGCTCTGATTTCCACACCAGGTAAACGCTACCTTCGCTCCTTCACGAGCAGCGACCTCGCATATCCCCCGGCCAATTCCGCCGGAACCACCGGTGACCAGCACTCGGAGTCCGTCCATCAGGCAAGCGCCATTCGCTTCAGGCGTTGCATCAGATTCAGTTGTCCCAGGCGATTTCACGTGTGTCTCCAGTTCCACGCAATTCTACTTGGTTCACGACAAGACTAAGATCGTTGAGTGCTGCACCCAAATCCCAGGCCCTGTCCTTGGCTTTAGAATTCCCGACTACGCAGAGTGCGGGCCCGGGAAATCCCCAACAGCGCGCTATCAGTTGTGATACGAAGCCAGGTGTCATTTCCAGCACGGCACTGGGAAGAAGTCTTTCTCCGATTCTGGCCTCGGTGGGCGGCGCCAACGGCTCTTCCATGCGAACCAGCAGAACGTCAGGCGGATCGACCGGCCGATGTCGATGAGCCTCGCCGGCAATGCGACGCAGTAAGGTGTTCATCAAGGGACCTGTTGGCGCCGCAGCATGCCACGTTTTCTGCGAACGTTGATCGCGATCTTGCCGGCCGTTCTGGTCAACATAAGCATTGTCCGCGGTGCCAATGACAGCGGCGGCGCACGATCCGTTTAAAGCTCGACAACTGACCAACACGTCGCCGCTTTCCTTTGTGCTAATAGGAATCCTGCTGCGTTTGGTGCTTCCAATTGTCAAGGGCCTGCCGTCGATTGCGGCGGCAGTGGGCATGACCAGGGCCGCGGTCGCCCGTGGCGTTTGTTGAATCAAGGCAGCGAGCGCTATCGCGAGCAGCCCTGAAGCGCCAAGCGTATGACCAAAGTGAACCAATGATGTCGCGAGCGGAACGTCGGCCGCAATAAAGTGTTGAAATGCAGCGAGCTCTGATTCATCGTTGGCAAGCGGCCCGGTTCCCTGCCCCAGCAATAGCTTCAGACTGTGCCTCGACAGTTGCTCAAGTACGCGTGGCAAACCATCGCCTCGCGTGAGCTCGTTGGCAAGCACTGGCCCATTCAGGCGTGTGCGAGCGACACCATCTTTCTCACGAACAAGCTTAAGCGCTACCGCGGCCTCGCCAAGAATGAAGCCGGTGCTGGTCGACTGCCATGGCATTGGCGAATCTGTGAGCACACGCAGCACCTCGAAATTGTCCTGGTTGGAAGGCGAAAGAATATCGGCACCCAGAACCACAGCTTCATCAGCCTGGCCCGACAGTAAGACTTGATTGGCGGCATAGAGCGCATGCAATCCGGAGTTGCATGAGGAACTGAAGACCGGCACGCGCAGACCCGCCCATGCGGTGCCTTCAAGCAACGCAGCCGAATCGAAAGCTTCGCTCCAACTGTCGGCGCTAAAATCTCCGGCGCTACCGTTGCACGATCCGATGAAGATCGGAGTGTCTGGCGAAACTTGCTGATCACCGAGGCAGTCTTCGAGCGCTAATTGAACGAGCGCTTGCCAACGCATGAGCCCGTTCAGACGCGAGCTTACCCCGACCGCTGGGCGGCAACGCTTAGCAGTAGACCAACCGTTGACGGGCCAGGGCCATTGCGCAGGCGCGCGCAGCGCGGCCCCGTTTGAGATGTTGGCGCTGCTGCCTTGCGCACTTGCCAACCCGATTGAGGAAATAGCGACGCTCATTTGGTTTCTAACAACTATCAGAACCGGAAGCGGTAGCGACC
>DASXSC010000146.1:0-7191 GCA_036506215.1 Pyrinomonadaceae bacterium
TTGCTGCGCTTTACCCAAGGTAACGACAAACTGAAGTTTATCGGACAAAAGGCGCCTGGTGAACACTAGTTTGTCCGATGAACTTTAGTTTGTCGTTGAGTTGCCCGTGACTCTCGATGGGAGCATGAAGGACTGCCGAAAAGAATTGGCCGACAAACTCTAATTTGCTGTTGCTGCGCTTCACCCAACGTAACGACAAACTGAAGTTTATCGGACATAAGGCGCCTGGTGAACACTAGTTTGTCCGATGAACTTTAGTTTGTCGTTGAGTTGCCCGTGAATCTCGTAGGAGCATGAAGGGATTGAGATGCATGAAAGGACTGCTAAAAGAATTGGCCGACAAACTTTAATTTGGCGTTGGTGCGCTTCACCCAACGTAACGACAAACTGAAGTTTATCGGACAAAAGGAGCCTAGTAAAAGAGTAGTGTCCTTTTCCGAATTAGCCAATCGGGCGTTTTAGCCGCTAAACTCCTACCTTTAGTCAACCTAACAAGAGTCTGAATAAATATGGCTGCGAATCCCTTGCTCAGCGTTGTGATGCCGGTGTACAACGCGCTTCCCTTTCTGGGCGAAAGCATAAGAAGCATTCTTGAACAAACCCTGAGCGATTTCGAGTTTGTAATTCTCGACGATGCTTCGACGGATGATTCGGTTGAACTATTACGGGAATGGGCGCGCCGGGATAAGCGTATACATCTTTACGAGAGCAAGAAACGGCTCGGACTGTCCGGCAGCTCGAATGCGGTCGTTTCAAAGACGCGAGCGTCGATAGTGGCGCGCATGGATGCCGACGACATTGCGCATCCTGATCGACTCAGGCGGCAGTGGAATATTATCGAGGGGCGTCCGGATGTTGCCGTTGTGGGAACGCTTTGCAATGGAATTGACGCCACCGGCCGCCAAGTGCGTCCTCGCGATCGCTGGAGGCTGGTGCGGCGCTCAGTCTACATTCCTTTCCCTCATGGCTCGGCGATGTTTCGTCGCGAGGTGTTTGACCAGGTCGGTGGTTATGATGAAGAGGCCGCCGGTGGAGAAGATCAGGATCTGTTCTCGAGAATGGCGGCCCGGGGCCGCGTGCTGACACTACCGGATGTTCTCTACAGCTACCGGTACCACTCAAACAACGCGACGCTTTTTAATGGTACTCGTGCAGTTGGCGAGAACCATTCTGAAAATGGCAACGCGGTGGCTGCATTCTACATGCTCGGCGCGATGCGACTTTGGGCGGGTGATCCTCCGATGTTGCTTCAGCCCCTGCTCGAGAAAAAACCTTTGCCGTGGAATCTTAAGACACTGATGATCCTTGTTTCAGCGATTTGGGGTCACGTCAGCCCTCCTACTCTTAGAGTTTTCCTGCGTTCATCGATCCGCGCCCGCGATCTTCTTGCAAGCACACGGGTGAAAGATGGGAGACCCTACGAATGGCGATTAGGATAGTCGTCGTTGGGATGGGCCCGCGCGGGCAGGATTGGTTGCGCGAAGTTCAAACAGCTCCAGGATATGAGTTAGTCGCCTGTGTCGACATCGACCTAATGGCCCGCAAACGCGCGTCGAGCAATCTGGCTTTAGCATCCGGGCAATGTTTCACAGAATTGCGTGAAGCGCTCGACCAGCATAGTTGTGATGCTGTGATAGTTGCCACGTCGGCAGCGATGCACGTCGGGCCTTGCGAGTTAGCACTTGCGCGCGGTTTGGCCGTCATGGTCGAGAAGCCTTTCACGCTGAGCCTGCGCGACGCCGTAAAACTGGTAGCCCTGGCCGAAGAAAAAAGAGCGCCGCTAATCGTCGCACAAAATTATCGTTATATGCGTTCGTTTCGTACGGCCCGCCGGCTTATCAACGCAGGCGCACTGGGCTCCGTCGGGATGGTCGTATGCCAGTATTACCGCGTTCCGCAAGCGATGGCGGCATCGCTGGCGAGCCTCAACAACAGCGCGCTCTGGGGAGCCGGCATTCATCACCTTGATGCTCTCCGTTACATCCTCAAGAAGCGCGTCATAGGCGTGCTTGCAGAAGCCTTTACACTACCGTGGGGACGACTGCCAACAGGCGGATCGTTGCAGACAATGCTCACTTTCGAAGACGAAACTCGCGCTCTCTATTCGGCGACTTACGAATCGAGTGGTCACGAATTCTTCGAGCGGGGCCAGGAATTCTACCTTCGCTTTGTCGGTGAGCGCGGAACGCTGCACGTATTCCAGCGCTGGCTCATGCTTTGTGAAACCGGAAAGCTGCCGCGACCGGTGAGGCGCGGACCGCGAGAGGTAACGGAAGAAAGAATTCTTCTTGACCAACTCGAGCGCGCGTTGATTGACGGCGAAGAGCCGGACTCAAGCGGCCGGGATAACCTGCAAACAATGGCCATGGCTGAAGCATGTCTCCGATCCGCCGCGGAGCACGCCTGGATTAACCCACAGGAGTTGCTTGATGAGTGTCGGTGACGGCCCGCGTATATTAGCGATCGGCATCGATGCCGCAGAAACTACCGTCGTGAGGCGGCTCATTGAGCAAGGTGACATGCCGGCGCTCGGATCGTTACTGGACAATCACAAAGGCGGCAGATGGTTAAGTGTCCGATCGCCGGCACACATTGGTAGCGGCGCGGTGTGGCCGACATTTATTACTGGCGAAGAACCAACTTCCCATGGAGTTTACAGTGAGTGGCGCTGGCGTCCGGAAACGATGAGTCTCAGTCGTTATCATGGTCGCCATCTGAGACCGTTTTGGAAACCACTAACCGAGCGAGGCATGCCGGTCGGAATTTTTGATGTTCCTTTCGCGCTTCCAGTAGGAGTGTCAAAAGGCTTTGAAGTTTGCGAGTGGTGGGCACACGATTCGACTGGCGCCGGGCTTCAAGGCGGCCCGCACGAGATCCTTTCGTTCGTTAAACGATCGCCCGCCCATCCACTCTCCACAAATCGATTCGTCAACACCACGCCGGATAGTAGGAGCGATCTCAACGAAATGACTGCCGCCTGCATCGAGGGCGTCCGGCTAAGGGGTATGCTCGCGCAAAACCTGATCAGAGAAACCAAACCACAATTGTTTCTACTGGTCTTCCCCGAGATTCATCATGCAGGCCATCAAATGTGGCATACCATTGAGCCCGACCATGAGGTCTATCGCGCGCGCGAGTTAAATGGCGGGCAGACGCTGGAGCCTCTACTCAAAGACGTGTATCGTGCGGTCGATCAACAAGTCGGTGGACTCATTGAAGCTGCCGGCAGCGAGGCCACAGTTCTGGTTTTTGCCTTGCATGGAATGAGACCGGCCATGGGCTTCCCGGCCTTTCTTGGGCCACTACTGACAGAACGTGGCTTTTCCCGGCCTGCCAGCTTGAGTTCTCAATCGTGGCACGAGAGCGCGCTATCACTTCTGGCGGCTACCAAGCGTCGCACGCCGGAACAACTCAAGAGGCTCTACTATAAGTTTATGCCGACCGCCGCAACTCACAGGCTGGCCCGCCCGACCATGCTGCCCGTGTACGACTGGCAGAACACACGCGCGTTTTCATTGCCGACCGATCAGTATGGCTGGATTCGAATTAATTTGATTGGGCGTGAGGCAAAAGGAAGTGTGTCCCTGGATCAATACAACGAGACCTGCCGGCAACTAGAGGAACTTTTGCGCGGCCTGTCAAACGAGAATGGGCAGCTACTGGTCTACGAAGTGATACGCACGGCGCCAAACTCAGAAAGCGCGTTGAGTAATCCTCTGCCGGACCTGGTTGTCCACTGGCAGTTCGCGGCGTTCGCATCACCTTTGAAGATTAGAGATAGCAATGTTCAGGTAGAGCCGGTGGGCAAAAAGTCCACCGGGCAGCATGCTTCCGAGGGCTTTTGCATTTACCGGGGTAACCATAATTGGAGATCGGAAGGGTTTGTAGCGGCAAAAGACCTGGGACACCTGATCACCGCAACCCTGGAACAAGCAGCGGGGGCAAAGCGGGGTCCCAGCGGAGCAGCCCCGCTGGGGTGCTAAGCCCACCTTCCCGACCTGAGAGCCGCTTTGACTAGCTCGGTACTTTGTCTGAAAGCTTTTCAAGCCAAGACTCAGAATTCAACTCTGCTCAGCTCAAGGTCGGGAAGGTGGGCTTGCTCCGCTTTTCAGACACACCAGAGATATCACCATCACAGTAAATTACCGGATCGTCTTCACCGGCCCAGGCGGTTTTGGTGGCAACTTTACCGGCGTCTTTAAGCGCGTCATCACCTCGGCAATGCCACGGTCAAGTTGTGGATCGCGGCCTTCAATTTCCGACTTCGGATCGTTGTCCACATCGATGTCCGGATCGACACCGTATCCTTCAATGATCCAGTTTCCGTTTTCATCTGTCAGGCCTGACCCGGGCACGAAGATGGTTCCGCCATCTATTAGTGGCCCGCGGCTCTGAATTCCAACCACGCCGCCCCAGGATCGTTTTCCAATCAACGGGCCCAGCCCTGCCTTGCGGAACATATAAGGAAATATGTCGCCGTCGGAAGCCGAATTTCCATCTAGCAGCGCCACCATCGGGCCAATGAAGACCGAGTCGGGATAGCTATTGGCTTCATTGTCGATGCGTGAGTAGTTTAAACCCAGCACTTTTCGTCGCAGCCGCTCGATAAGCATGCGCGAAACGTTGCCACCTCCGTTGGCGCGCACATCGACAACCAGACCTTCCTTGCGGATCTGCGGGTAGTACCACTTGATAAACTCGCGAATGCCGTTGGCGCCCATGTCCGGAATGTGTATGTAGCCGACACGCCCGCCAGTGGCCTGGTCCACTTTGCGCCTATTATGATCCACCCAGTCAAGATAGATCAGATTTGCTTCATCCGTGATGGGACGATAAGAAACGATGCGCGCACCCTCTAACGAAGGCCTGGAGTTAATAGTAAGACTGACCGGATTGTCGGCCTTGTTCCTAACCAGGCGATAAACGTCATCAGTGGCTTTCAACTCCTCACCGTCAATCGCTAAAACATAGTCACCGACATTAACGCTGACGCCAACCTCGGTAAGCGGGGAACGATAAATGTCTTCTTCGTTTTCTCCCTGGAAGATCTTCGAAATGCGATACCGTCCCGACTGCTTGTCGAGCTCGAAGCGCGCGCCAGGCAGGCCACTGCGCGGGCGCGGCGGAATCTGAAAGTCGCCGCCTTCGATGTACGCGTGTTGGATAGTCAACTCGGAAATCATTTCGCTGACGACGTAGTTTAGATCTGAACGATGGGCCACATACTGAAGCAGCGGCTTGTATTGTTCGCGTATAGCCACCCAATCGTAGCCATGCATATTCGGAACGTAGAACCAGTCGCGATAACGGCGCCAGACTTCGTTGAAGATTTGGTTCCACTCCTCGACAGGAATCCTGTCGACAAATAACCCGGCGGTGGAAACTGCCTTACGTGTTTTGTCCCCCAGGGGAGTCGCATCATACAGGTTGTAAGCCGGTCCCTGGGCCACCAGCACTTTCGAGCCGTCTTCCGACAGCGTGTAGCCGCGGATGTCCTCAGCGATTATTGACTCCTTGCGATCCTTGAAAGCAAATATCTTGAGCAGGGTGGGACGGTCTCCTGAGCGACCATAATAGAACGCGGACCCTACCGCATAGAGCAAATGTCCTGTCTTAGCCGACAAGCCGCCATAGTTATCAGCGCCCACCGGCACGCGGGCCGCCCGGCCGACGATGCCGTCAAAGTCAATGGTCATGGTGGCCGGCGGTTTTGGCGCGATGTCAGGTTTTGCCTCGCCTGCTTGAGCCGGCGTTGGAGACGCTGAGGGCTTCTCGCCTTCCGGCGTCGGTTCCCGCGCCGGTTCCTTTAGTTCTTTATTAATATCTTTCGCGGGAGGTTTCGGTTCTTCACTGGATGGGGTTCCCTTCGGCTTAGGCGTCTCCTCGGGCCTGGTGATCGTTACTTCGTCGCTCTCGGGCGGGAAGGGATGCTTGACATCCTTGCGTAACGCGAGCGCGTAGATATAGGCCGTGCGATTCGTTGCATAGTTAAATTCGATCTGAGAAATCTGAGGCTGAAACTCCCGATCCGCAAGGAAGTAAATATAGTTGCCCTGTGGATCCCAGGCGGGACTGTAAGCATTAAACATGTCATCCGTAACCTTGCGCAGCTTGCCGTCCGTAGCGCTCCAGATATAGACCGCCGAAAAGCGATTCGGATTGTCGTCGAAACTGAAAGCCAGATAGTTGCCGCGCGGCGACCAGGAGTAATCGCGGATTTGGCCATGCGGCGAATCGGCAACCTCGATGATGCGGCGATCCGCAAGCGTAACGACGTAGACCTTTCCATCTTTATCTGAAAAGGCTATGCGCTTTCCGTCAGGGGACCACTCCGGTTGATAGCGCATGGCGCTACCGCCCCTCGTGATCTGCTCGGCAGGCTTCAAGCCATCCTGCGGCGCGATGTATAACTCCTCTTCTCCACCAGCGTCGGATATGTAGGCCACGCGGCTCCCGTCTGGCGACCAGGAAGGCCATTTGTCGTGGGCTCCGGAAGAGTGAGTAAGATTGCGGGTTGGGCCTTTTTCGATAGGCGCGGTGAAGATGTCGCCCCGCGCAGCAAAAAGTGCGCGCTCGCCTTTGGGACTCAAGCCTACCGACTCAATCTGACCGGCCGCTGAAATGCGACTGGGCCGGCTGGCCAATCCCTCATTGGGAACGGTGATCGAAATAGGATCGCTCTTGCGACTCCTCGTATCAAGCACCTGGAGCTCGCCGTTGAGTTCGTAAACAATGCGGCCTTCATTGTCGGAGCTGGGCCAGCGTACGTCCCAGGTTTTGTTATTGGTAACCTGAGTGGTCTTACGGCTGGTGATGTCGTAAGCGTAAAGATTGAAGTGTCCGTCGCGGTCGGAGTTGAAATAGATAGTATTGCCAATCCAGATTGGATCACGCGTGGCGCGCGGTCCCTCGGTAATTCTTTTGGTGGCATAAGTTTTCAGATCGAAGATGTAAAGCGCGTTTGCCTGACCGCCGCCATAACGTTTCTCGGGACGAAAATCACGTGATTGTGGTGAGTACACGATCTGGCTCGAGTCAGGCGAGAAGTCACCCGAACCGGCCTCGGGCATCGGCAAAGGTTCAGCCGGGCCGCCTTCAACTGAAACGGAATAAAGGCGCGCTATTGGCAAAGCCCACGAATCGCGCTGCGACTTAAAAATAATCCGCTTGCCATCTGCTGACCAACCATAG
>DASXSC010000147.1:0-34751 GCA_036506215.1 Pyrinomonadaceae bacterium
CGTTGAAGGGGTGAATACGACTCTTACTCAGCTTCCCCCTGAAGTTGGCGGGGACATCTACGAACGGGGAATCACCCTTACGGGTGGAGGTGCGCAGTTTGACGGCCTTCAAGATTTTTTTAGCGAGCAAACCAAGCTGCCGGTGCGCATCGCTGATGAACCCAAGTATGCCATTGTGCGGGGTCTCGAGCAGATGTTTGAGGAACCACTCATGCTACGTCGTGTCATACGCAGAGAGGCCTATCCTGTGCTGGATACGGAAGGCTGATTGGCCGAACGACGCCAGAGCGCTCCCGCAGGGTCCCGAACCAAGCGAGATATGAAAAGTTAACTAATTGATTTTGAATCGAGTTGCAGCCACGAGCAAAATCAAGGGTTTTCGCATCTGTTCGCATCTGCTGACATTCAGTAACAGTCACTTTCCATTTATTCCTGCCACAAATTTGCCACAGCGAACAGATCGATAACGGGCAGTAAAGAGGACTTTGATTAATTTACGCCTTCAATCGCGGCATCAGTGAGAGTGCGTTATCGCGTGCGACTGACTGTAATTCTCTAGCTGTGAGTCCTAAAGTTTCCATCGCGGTCACCTCAATCGGCACGAATGGGAAGTCTGAGCCGAACATGATTTGCGATGTCAGAACAAGATTTCTTAGTGCCGCAATGGCGGAGGGATTCGCCGAGTTAGCGATTGTAATACAACCTTTTCAATTCGTATGCGACTCCGTTCGGCACTTTTTTGTCACTGCCGAAGAGCGTTCCTAATTGGGAAATCCGCCTGGCGAGCATCGGTATCGTGCCGCCGGCGTCCGAAAATATGAAACGAATATTACGAAGCCGCGCCTGTCCATTTCCTGGAAAGCCTTCTGCGGCGTCCATTCCGCCAGGATGGTCTTCTCGCGTTGCCGATACCTATTCAACGCCGCAGACACGAAAGCAGGAGGAAAGAAATGATGGTGCAGATCGATCAGTTGATGCGACGTTATAAACGGATGCAGGTTAGCAATTGCTTAGCGCCAAAACGTTGTAAACGGGCCCAGCGGAATCAATTTTAAACCCCAGTTTTTTGGAGGTATCGAAATGGCAAAGATGACTAAGACGCCGATGTCCGGCCCAGACAAGTTTAATCAAATAGTAATGGAAATCCCCGAGTCGCCGTATGAGAATGCGTTCGATTCGAGTTTCGAAAAGAGCGTTGACTCAGGCAGTAATTGCAAACTTCGGATCACGTTGCGTGTTTTCTTCAGTGGTCTTACTATATGGCACATG
This sequence comes from Pyrinomonadaceae bacterium, assembly GCA_036506215.1. Taxonomy (GTDB): domain Bacteria; phylum Acidobacteriota; class Blastocatellia; order Pyrinomonadales; family Pyrinomonadaceae; genus PSRF01. The sequence continues at coordinate 1,270 of DASXSC010000147.1, forward strand.
AAAATCTTCTATTTGGTCTGCTCCATTTTGCTATCAGTCTCCTCGGTTGCAGCCCAGGAGGATTCGATCAAGAACTTCCTCCGTGTGAATAAGGAATTCTGCACGGGCGGACAGCCGAGCCTAGAGCACCTGGAAAAACTGAAAGCTGACGGCGTGAAAGCGATTATCAATCTGCGTCAACCCACCGAGTACGCCGCCGCCGAAGAGGAAGCAAAAGCAAAAGCTCTCGGCTTACGATATTTCAATATTCCAGTCTCGCCCACCGATCCGAAAGACGAACAAGCTACAGAGTTTTTGAAGATCACAGACGATCCAGAAAATCGGCCGGCGTTCATTCATTGCCGATCCGCGGCGCGCGTCGGCGCCTTTTGGATGATCAGACGTGTTTTGCGCGACGGCTGGAAAATCGGAGACGCGGTGAAGGAAGCGGAAAAAATTGGTCTGCGAGATCATCCAGACCTAAGCGAATTCGCGCGCAAGTACATCGAGAGGCATCGACAAGCGGCGCTGCCGTCATATCCGCTGTCATTCGGCGCTTCACTGCGCGCATCGAACCCGCGGGCGCATTCGCGAGCGAACGCCTTCTCACCGCCACAACCCGCACAGCTTGAGTTGATAAACTAATCCTGAGCCAGAATAGGTTTTGGATTGAAAGCGGCAGGCTTAGGCGCTTGCCGCTTTTCCTTTCCGACGCCTTACAAACCTTTTTACACAAGCAACTAAGGCAACCCACACAGGTGGCCCAAATATTAAAAGTGGTCGGGGCGAGTGGATTCGAACCACCGACCGCAGGTCTCCGAACCCCGAACCAACAAATCATAAGTCTCGAAGGTGGAGTTTTTCTGTCTTTCCGTGCGGCCGAAAAGTGGTGATTTCCTAGTATTTAAGTCTCATCAGGCTGCTTTGGCGGCCTTCGTTTGGCATGTGCGTTGCTCTGAACCGCGGGGACAATCCCGGGGGGCGCTTACCAGTGCGCCATGCTATTGAAATCGCAGGTCACCCCAACAGCTCCTTGCCGCTTTCCCCCTAATGGCTGGTGTTAAGGCCTGCATCCTCGAACGCCCTGTCACGCCGCGTTCCTTTGCCCTATGGAAAATTCACCATGTATACCTCAAGCCATGCCATTTCCGACGAACTAATTCTTCAGCCACTCCTGTTGGAGGGGGTCGTCGCCAGGGATCCAGCCAGCGACATACAGCAAGACTTTCGAGCTAATCTCCAGCGCGAAATCCATGCGGTAACAAAGCGAATCGACAACCCCGTTGTAAGTGAGATCACCCAAAACATACTTGGTGAATTAGTCCGCTTTTTCGCCTGGTTGTCGCGGATTGACGACAATCTCCGTAAGCTCGATACGCTGCTCGAAAGCCTTTCGTTGCTCGAAGTGCTGCAGGTTGAAACACATTCGCTTGTCAACTACATCGAGACAAGAGCGATGCTTGCAGAAGGCGTCGGTGACACGTTCCGGGAAGTGCTGGACGGAATTGTCTACAGCGTCAACCATGATTTACGAAGGATTTTTGAACGAGAACTGATCCGAACAGTCACAGAGCAATCGCCTCCGGTTGTGTACGGAAAGGTCCTTCATGCTCACGGGCTCCTCAGCAATTGCTTTCAACAGGCAACCATAACCCTGCTGCAGGCTTTCAATCCCGCAGTGGATAGCGCCACGTTGTTTAATGATGCAGAAATGCGGCTGAAGCAATCATTGGTTTTGTGCAGAGATCTGTCAACGCTGATGAGATTTGTGCGGCGCGCCGAATCACAGACGGATCCGGACACCTTTCGCAAAGTTGTCGGCAAGATCCTCGAGTTTCGCGATGGCAGCATGCAATATCTGATGTACAAAGATTGGCGGGGCTATGAAACTCTGGCCCTGGAAGTTGTCACATCTATCGAGAATAATCTTGACGCCCACCCAGTATTGCACCAGTTTTATTGTTATCTGGAAATACTTTACGGCCACGTAAAGATGCGTGCTGTACTCGCCAACATTTTTCCTTATTCCGGCGTATGCGTCGAAGACTAACCAGTGACCTGTCAATAGTTGGACTTGCTTCTTTGGGGACCGCTCCGCGCCCACACCCCCAATCTGCCGGAAAGTGTTACCGTTCCACTGCCATAATCTGTTACTGAGGCCCTGCAGCGTTGCAACTGCGATTAACGAGGCCTAGGTCGCAGCTAATGAAAGACTTACTTGGATAATTTAGCCGGTCGCGTCCTCTCGATTACTTAACCTGTCCGCGAATCTCTCCTCCGGCGTGTTTGTTGAACGGTTCAATCTTCAGCTCAGAGCCGAGATTATCAATCTCTTCAATCATCCTAATTTCGGAGATCCCACAGGTGACCTCAAGAGCGGTCTGTTCGGACATTCGACCTCAATGTTGGGCAGAAGCTTAGGAAGCGGAGGAAGCAATGGGGGTTTAAGTCCGCTGTACCAGCTTGGAGGGCCTCGCTCTATCCAACTTGCTCTGAAATTGCAGTTTTGAAGACGTGGGCCGGGCCGTCGACGCTGGTCAATCCTAAGGGACTGCCAACCTGCTTCAGGAAACATCCCGAATCAGAACCGGAAGCGACCGGCCAAGGAGTCAACTTTACAGACGGAGTAATTCAATCGCTGATCGCGGTACTCAAGTACTAACAATACGGTTGAGTCCCAAGCCGGTCGCTACCGCTTCCGGTTCTGATTCGGAATGTACGTGCCGTCGCTGTCGCTTCGGGTCAGATAGCTGAGTTGATCTTCCAAGTTGAATCTGCGATTTTCCATTTGCCATTTCATGAGCGATTGCGACGGCGCGTGAAACAGCCTGAATCAGAACCGGAAGCGGACCGGGGAAGCCCGCAGCCCGGCTGGGGTGGTGGTAGCGACCGGCCAAGGAGTCAACCTTACCAGTCCCGTGTTTTCAATCTCTGATCGCGGTCACTCAATTACTAACAACTACGGTTGACTCCTTGGCCGGTCGCTACCGCTCCCGGTTCTGATTCAGGATCGCTGTCGCTTCGGTTTTGTTGGCTGAGTTGCACTTGAAACTTGAATCCACCAATATCCAACCTTACCGAGGCATGAAATTATTTCGTTGCTTCCTATGACTGAAAAGCCACTCGCTTCGAGGGCAGGCCTGCTTCCCTTAATTGTGCTCTTCGCGGCCATCGCCATCTGGTCGGTGTTGGCACTGTTGCACGTCTTTCCGCAATCGGTTTTTCCTTCTCCTCTGGCGGTAGCCAAGGGACTCGGAGAAGAGATCCGCACCGGGCGCCTGCTGGGCGATCTGGTGGCCTCGCTGTTCCGCGTTACGACCGGATTCATGCTCGCGGTGCTGCTGGGTGTCCCCGCGGGATTGTGGCTTGGTCATCATGTTCGTTCACGCTTGGCGTTGCTGCCGGCGATCAACTTTTTTCGAAGCCTGTCGCCGCTCGCTTGGATTCCGTTCGCCATTCTCTGGTTTGGAATTGGCGACCTGCCGGCAATCTTTCTGATCTTCATGGCCTGTTTCTTTCCGGTTGTCGTCGCCACCTCGGCCGCCGTGGCCAACATCCCTTCAGTTTATTTTCGGGTTGCGCGTGATTATCGGTTCAGCGGTCTGGAACTTTTGACGAAAGTAACCCTGCCGGCCATCGCGCCACAGGTGATCACTTCGCTGCGGGTGACGGCTGGTCTGGCGTGGTTGGTCGTGGTAGCGGCAGAGATGATCGCGGGCCGCGATGGTCTGGGATTCGCAATCTGGGATGCGCGCAATGGCCTGCGAATGGATCTCCTCGTGTCCGGCATGATTATCATCGGCGTAATCGGCATGGTAATCGACCATGTCTTAATGAGGCTCACGAAGATTCCCAGCATCAGATGGGGTTATGAACGATAAGCCGTTGCGTATCGACGACGCCTCGGTGAGCTTCGGCTCCGTCGAGGTCTTTAGTCACCTCTCGCTGGAAATCTGCCGCGGCGAATTCGTCGCCGTGGTGGGTCCTTCCGGATGTGGGAAGACAACGTTGCTCAATCTGTTTTCGGGGTTTCTCAAACCATCGTTAGGAAGCGTGATCTGTTCAGGGCGCGTGCGCATGGTCTACCAGCACGACAGCCTTTTCCCCTGGCAAACGGCGTCGCAAAATATCGCGATGGGGCTGCGCGATCTGAGCAGTGAGGCCGAGCGCGAGCGACAACTCAAAGAGATGTTGCATCTGATCAATCTGGAAGAGTTTGCCGGCCACTATCCGCATCAACTATCAGGAGGAATGCGCCAGCGGGTGGAACTGGCCCGGGCGCTCGCCGGAGATACTGACATCCTACTATTGGACGAGCCGTTTTCATCGCTGGACTACCTGACACGACTCCGTTTGCGGCGAGAGTTGGCGCGCATGCTGGAGGAATTGCCGCGCACGGTTGTGCTCGTAACGCATGATATTGAGGAGGCGGCCCAACTGGCGGATCGCATTGTGGTGCTTTCCGATCGACCCGCTCGTATCTGCCGAGAGTTGCGAGTTGCTATTTCCCGACCGCGCGAGCTGACGCATCCGCAGGTAGTAGAAACCGTGCACTCAATTCTGGCGGAATTCGGACTCGAACAGGATGAAGTGGTGGGTAGTAGGTTAGTTGCGGAATAAGACTACCGCCAAGAGAGACAACACGAGGATGATGGGCTATCCGCACAATGTACAGAACCGAGCGCGGTAGCGCCGGATGCTACACTCAACCTAAGTGATGACGCAGGTTAGTTAGCATCAACTTTGAGGTGCCACACTGAATTTTCACACAGGCTTATCGCGCTCGGTTCTGTACCTTCTGCCGTGTTAGTTTTACCGGTTAGTTGTCTAACCTGTAATGCAAAACTGATAGTGTGGTGTCTCGAAAGTTCTCGTAACGAATGAGGTCTTTTTGGTCCCTTTAGTTTTCGATCTCGAACAGAACCAAATGTTTACACAACCGATCGATATCGTCCCAATGACAGTTATGGAGAAATGTTTATGCTGCGCTCGCCTATGACTCGCTGGTTAGTGGGGATCTTCGCTTTCATTGCAGTACTCGGCGTGTTGAGGTTTAAGCCCTGGCGCTACGGCTCAGTCGCGGAGATGTTGGGCAGCACATCACACCAGGCGCGACAGGATTTGAAGGTGGGATACTTGCCAGTCACCTGCCACCTGACTTGTCCTGTAACTGACTTTGCCACCCGAACCAGCACTGCCAATCGTTTTGAATCACAGCGTTTTACTGACTTTCCCACGGTCGTTGAGTCAGTCAAAGGTGGACGTCTGGATGCGACCTTCATGATCGCGCCGCTCGCCATGAAGCTTCGCGAACAAGGCGTGCCCGTTAAGATTGTTTACCTGGGACATCGTGACGGTTCGACTGTGATCGTGCGCAAAGATTTACCGGCGCAGAGCCTGGCAGACCTGCGCGGCAAGGTCTTCGCCATTCCCAGTAAGTACAGCAACCAGTATCTCGTGATTCGCAAGCTAATGGAGGATCAAGGGGTAAAGCCCGATGAAATCCGGTTCGTGGAACTGCCGCCTCCGGACATGCCCGGGGCGCTGGCTGCCAGGGCCATCGATGCATACTTTGTGGGCGAGCCGCACGCAGCCAAAGCTGAACTCGATGGCAGCGGACGTGTCCTCTACCATGCAAAAGATATTTGGCCGCACTTCATTTCCTGCGTACTTGTGGTAACTGAGAAACTGATTCGCGAGCGACCTGAAGTGGTGCGCGATCTGGTCCGCGGTATCGCCGAGAGCGGTGAATGGGCCGAGGGTCATCGTTTGGAGGCAGCAAAGGTGGTCGCACCTTATTTTCGGCAGGATGAGAAAGTCCTCCGCTACGTGCTGACGCAGCCGCCAAATCGCGTAAGCTACCGGATGCTGACGCCGACCGATGAAGACTTGCAGCGGATATGTGACATGGCCGTCAAAGCGGGAATCCTTGAAAGACCAATCGCCATGAAAGACTTGATCGATCGGCAGTTTATTCCGCTCGACATTAAGCCCGCGAATATTGACGCTAATCAGTAGCTACGAAATAGCGAGTGAGAGCGAGCGGATCCTCCAGTAACGTTACCGTTAGTTTGCGAGTGCGGGTGACCAGGCGGATCGAGTGTGGCGTTCGCCTCGCAAACTAACAGTTTGCGTTACCTGAAGACGAGTCTGACGCTGGGACCGCGGGCGTCTCGCCCGCCAATCGCGCCAGAAAAGTCCCGTCCACGGCAAGGGCGGGCGCTATTTTTATTCCTGAAAAATTATTCATGAAAATCTTCCGTAGTTATACTTTCTATCTTCTCTTAACGGGCCTCCTGATATCAGCTCTCGTTCTGGCGAGAAAGTCGCTGGCCGGCCGGCAAACACCCACTGGTCCAACTACTGCGTCTCGCGAGGACGCCTACCGGGCCAATAACATTGGGGTGGCACTACTCGAGCAGTTCAAACATAAAGAAGGCGCAGAGGCCTTTAAGAATGCGCTGAAGATCGATCCGAAACTGAATTTGGCGCACATCAACCTCAGCATCGCACTCTTCAATGTGCCCGATTTGCCGGCGGCGCAGCGGGAAGCCAAAAACGCCGCCGCGCTTGCGCCTGAAGCTCCGCAGCCTTACTACATCCTCGGCCTGATTGCGAAACTACAAGGTAGACTCGAGGAAGCCCTGGGCGCTTTTCAACGCGTTCTAAAGATTGATCCAAATGATGTGGGCACAAATATCAACGTCGGCCAGATTTACTCCCAACAGCGCAAGTACCCGGAAGCAATCGCCGCCTTTCGGCTGGCGCTGGCCGCCGAGCCCTACAACGCCACGGCGCTCTACAGCCTGGGGCAGGCTCTAATGCGCGCCGGTCAGCGAGAGGAGGGTCAGAATGTTACCGAACGCTTTAAACAGTTGCGCGAGCGCGGCAGCGCCACCACTCTAGGACAGAATTATCTCGAACAAGGTCGGTACGCCGAGGCGGTTGCTTCCAACGGCGCCGAGCCCGAGTTGGTTGATCGAACCATTCCAGCCGTCACTTTTACGGATGCTACTGCCAGCCTACTCTCCGGATCGGTAGCAGTTACACCTGGCCCGGCTTCGACGGCCGCACCTTCACCTGTCTTTGGCCGTCGGTTCAAGACAAGCGATTGGAATGACGCGAGCCGGCAAGAGGTAGCAGCTGCTTTCGGCGGCAGCGTGACCCTCTTCGATGTTGACGGTGACGGTAGCCTGGATGTGTTCTGGTTGACTGCTACCGCGCAGCATTTATTCCGCGGCGCCGGAGGTAAGTTCGTTGAAGTTACCAACCAGTCTGGCGCTCTGGCCGCAAAATTCAATGGCACGCCAGTTGGAGGCGTTGCGGGAGATTTTGATAATGACGGCAAAGCCGATCTGTTCGTTATCCGAGACGGCAGCCTCTCGCTTTATCACAACGATGGCGCAGCCAAGTTTTCGGATGTAACTGCAGCAGCGGCCATTCCCGCGTATCCTTTTCTGCCATCGTCGGTAGCCTTTGTTGACGTTGACCATGATGGTGACCTGGACATCTTCATAACGGGAGTGGCCGATCTTTCCCAGGCTCCCAAGGGTGGATCATCAGCTGTTTTTCCTGATGACTTCGCCGGTGCTCCCAACCTGCTGTTGCGTAATGATGGCAACGGAAAGTTTACTGACGTCACTGCCGCAGCGAAGTTAAATACTGTCGGGCACGCGGTCTCGGTGATACCGACAGACTTTAACAACCGGCGCGATATGGATCTGCTCGTCGTCAATTATGGTAAGGCGCCCGCACTCTATAGCAACCAACGGGACGGAACCTTTCGCAATGTCTCACAAGCGGTGGGCCTTGATATGGAAGGACACTGGAGTTGCGCGGCGGCCGGCGACGTCAACAAGGATGGGTACACGGACTTTTTCTTTGGTAGGGCGGACGGACCGGGTCTTTTTGTTATCAGCGACGGCAAGGAAAGGTTCAAGTCATCTGCCTCGCCTGCCGGTTCGGAAGCGGCGCGTGCCACGCAGTTCGTCGACTATGACAATGATGGTTTGCTCGATTGCGTCATGGTCACGGATAAAGGTATACGCGTTTGGCGAAACTTGGGGAACACCTGGACGGATACCAGCGACCGCGCCGTGGCCCGTGATTTCGCCGGCGGTTCGGCGGCATTCGGAGCGGGGCGCCTGTTTGCCTCGGGCGATATCGATAACGACGGAGACTCAGACATTCTTTTCCTTTCCGCTTCCGGAAGCTTGCGGATCGGACGTAACGACGGTGGGAATAGTAATCACTCGTTACGCGTTAGGCTCAATGGCAAGGTGAGTAACCGCAGCAGCGTCGGCACGAAGATTGAAGTTCGAGCGGGCAGCCTGCACCAGAAACTTGAAACTTCGTCGGCTAGTCCTCCAGCAGCTCCGGCAGACATTCTATTCGGTCTCGGCAAGCGCTTGACAGCAGACGCTGTTCGCGTGATCTGGCCCGCCGGCATTGTGCAAGCCGAGACGGAGATCGCCCGGGCAGTTAACAGCAACACCGCGAATACCAGGATAACGTTTGCGACGCTCGACGTAACAGAACTCGATCGAAAGCCTTCCTCATGTCCGTACCTGTACGCGTGGAATGGAGAACGCTTTGAGTTCATTACGGATTTTATGGGCGGCGGCGAGATGGGCTACCTGGAAGAACCTGGCCGCCACAACACGCCCGATCCGGTCGAATATGTCCGCATTCGCGGGGATCAATTGAAGGAGCGCAATGGTCGTTACGAGCTGCGCGTGACGAATGAGCTGGAGGAAGCACTGTTTGCCGACCAGTTCCGGCTGATTGCGATAGACCATCCACGAGGCGTTGAGGTTTACCCAAATGAGGGCATGACCGATCCGCCTCGTCCATTCAAGCTTTATGCGACGCGTGGCGCGCACCCACCCCTGAGCGCCGTAGATCATCATGGTCATGATGTGCTTTCGCGCATCACAAGCATGGACCGGCGCTACCCTGATGATTTCCTTCGTGATCGAATTCGTGGTTACGCCGCGCAACACACCCTGACAATGAAGCTGGCGGATACTGAGACGGTTACTACCATCGTTACTGCTGGGACCGCGGCCGTCTCGCCCGCTCTTCGTCACCAAAGATTCAATCAAAGTCGTAATCGGAGATCAGGTTATCGCGCTTCGCGCTCAGGCGGGCGGGACGCCCGCGGTCCCAGCAAAAGCGATCGCGTTTCGCCAAGGTATTCAGCCAACGATCGCATGCTGCTCTTGTTGACCGGCTGGACCGACTACGCGTGGTCCAGTGATAACGTCGCTGCTGCGCAAGCCGGCAAGAGTATGACGCTCCCCTCGCTTCAGGTGAAAGATGCAGCGGGGCAGTGGCGCACCGTCATTGACGACATCGGTATTCCGGTCGGGCGACCGCAAACCGTGACAGTTGATCTCACCGGGAAGTTTCTCAGTTCAAGCCGTGAAGTACGTATCGTCACCAACATGCGGATTCTGTGGGATCAGATTCTGGTTGACACATCAGCGGAGCAGATTCCAGTCCGTATGACCCAGTTGGATCCCCTTAGCGCCGACCTACGCTGGCGTGGCTTCTCACGCGAAATCACACCGGATGGCAATGAGCCTTTCGGCTACGACTACGAGCAGATCTCCTTTACGTCGCCCTGGAAAGTTATGCCTGGACGGTATACGCGCGAGGGAAACGTGCGTGAGCTACTGCTCAGGTCGGACGATATGTTCGTCATCTCGCGACCAGGTGATGAAATCAGCTTATCGTTTGACGCCGGCAAGTTGCCGCGGCTTCCAGCCGGCTGGACTCGCACGTTTCTGCTCTATTCTGACGGGTTCAGTAAAGAGATGGATATCAACTCAGCCAGTCCCGATCAGGTGTCGCCATTGCCTTTTCACAGCATGACTAAGTATCCCTATAGGGATCCTGAAGCGTATCCAATGACGGCGTTACGGCGCGCCTACATCGATAGATACAACACACGGTTGGTCACCGCTGAGGTCCCGTCGATTGATACCGTCCTGACCAGTACGCCAAATTTCGTTAGCACATCACGAGCTCAGTCGGCGCCACGAAAGTGATCAATGGAACAAATTCGATATTCAGTAGCGGCCTGTCAAACAGATTTACCGAATCCGGTTGAGCGTCGCGCAATGCGCGCGAACACTGACCGCATGTTGTCGATGGTTGATTCGGCTGTAGCCGGCAGCGCCCCGTTCCTGCCCGTCCGCCTGGTGGTATTCCCTGAATTCGCGCATGCCGCGCCCGTCTTTCCCACGGTAGCGGATTTGATCGAAAAGCTCGCTGTGCAGATTCCGAACGAGCACACTGAGCGGCTCGAACAAAAGGCGCGCGAATATGACATTTACATACAGAGCGGCTCGATGTTGGAGGTTGATCCCAATTGGCCCGGCGTGGTCTTCAATACGACGTGTCTGATTGGACCGGAAGGGATTCTGTACAAGTATCGCAAGGTAAACCCCTGGATCCCATTCGAAGTTCATGCGAGCCCACACGACATTGTGGGCTATGACGAGCCACTCTTTCCGGTGGCCGACACGCCGATTGGGCGCATTGGGTGTGCGATCTGTTACGACTGGGTGTTTCCCGAAGCTATCCGCCAGTTAGCGGCCAACGGAGCGGAACTGTTGGTCCGCGTTTCCGCTTACATGGATCCTTGGGGAGCAACAGAGCCGATGGACTGGTGGACCATTGTGAATCGCTGCCGCGCGCTTGAGAACACCGCTTATGTCGTAGCAGCCAATCAGGGTGCGAGCCTGCAACACTATCCACCCTACTCCTGGCCTGGCGGCAGTCAGGTGATCGATTACGATGGCCGAATTCTTGCCCAGGCCAGCCCCGGACCAGGTGAACGTATCGTGGTGGCGCCGGTAGATATTTCGGCCTTGCGGCATGAGCGGGATGTCCGACGCGGCCATCACATGCTTGCGCATCTGCGCACTGAGGCTTACCCCATCTACGGTACGCATCAGTATCCACCGCGAGAGAGTAGTGAAACTACCGCGCCGCCGGAGCTGTCATACGAGACAAACAATCAATTGATCGACGAAGCTAAGCAACGAGTCAAAGGAAACTTGACTAAGGATTAGGCAAGTCTCTGCCTTGCCGGAAGGCTTGTATGGTCTCTGACCGCCGCTGCGCGGCAAGTCTCTGACTTGCCGGACTGCCCTTCAACTTTTCCCGGTCTCTGACCGCCGCTGCCCGGCAAGTCTCTGACTTGCCGGACTACCTCTCAACTTCTTCTGGTCTCTGACCGCCGCTGCGCGGCAAGTCTCTGACTTGCCGGACTGCCGTTCAACTTCTTCTGGTCTCTGACCGCCGCTGCGCGGCAAGTCTTTGACTTCCCGGACTACCTCTCAACTTCTTCTGGTCTCTGACCGCCGCTGCGCGGCAAGTCTCTGACTTGCCGGACTGCCCTTCAACTTCTCCCGGTCTCTGACCGCCGCTGCGCGGCAAGTCTCTGACTTGCCGGAAGCCTTGTATGGTCTCTGACTACCGATGCGCGGCAAGTCTTTGACTTGCCGGAAGATTTCCTCTACCTCTCCTAAAGGTCTACGACCTTTAAGAGATGCCATACAGAATTTCAATCGATACGCCGGCGCTATTTATAACTGCAGTCGGGAACCACCGACTGCCAGTATTCCAGACAGACAAAATAAAAAAGGTCACATGCGCAGCAATCGACGAGGCTAGAACTTCCTGTGGGTTCTTATTGTTTGCTTATGTAATCATGCCTGACCATGTTCATCTGCTCACAGATGCGCCGCTAAAACCTTCCCAGGTTCTTCAATACATCAAAGGGATTGTCGGCCATCGCGTTATCGACTATCTGAAGGAGCGAAACTACGAAAGCTGTCTGCAGAAGCTGCGCCACGTAGAGTGGAAGCGTAAGCATCAATTCTCTTTGTGGCAGCATGATTCGGATGTGTTTTCAGTCAATAGCGAATCAACATTTATGGAGAAAGTGAATTACATACACTTCAACCCTGTGCGCGCCGGGTTGGTTGAGCGACCGCAAGACTATCGTTGGTCCAGTTCCCGCTGGTGGAGCGGGTCACCCTTGGAAGATGAACCGCTGCGTGTTGACCTGGATAAGATTCTCTGGCGCCGTTCGGGAAGAGGTAGGTCGAAGACCTACGATTAAATCTGCAAGTTTACGGCAAGTCAGAGACTTGCCGCGCATCGGCGGTCAGAGACCGGAAGAAATTGAGAGTCCCTCCGGCAAGTCAGAGACTTGCCGCGCATCGGCGGTCAGAGACCGGAAGAAGTTGAACGGCACTCCGGCAAGTCAGAGACTTGCCGCGCATCGGCGGTCAGAGACCGGAAGAAATTGAGAGTCCCTCCGGCAAGTCAGAGACTTGCCGCGCATCGGCGGTCACAGACCCGGAGGAATTTGAGAGGCACTCCGGCAAGTCAGAGACTTGCCGCGCATCGGTGGTCAGGACCATACAAGGCTTCCGGCATGCCAGAGCGGCGGAGGTCAGAGACCGGAAGAAGGCTCCCGCTTCCGGTTCTGATTTGGTCTAAAATGCGTCCGCCATCGAACGAATCTTGAGTTTACTGCGAAAGGCGCTCAACGGAATTGTGGCGCCGGTTTGAAATTTGACTTCCACTTTCTGGCCCGGTATTAGATCAAAGTAGTTATCCGCAAAGAAGCCGGCATAATTGGGCGCCGACAAGTACACCGTCCGCGCAAACTTATCGGCGGACAAGGTGACTTTAAATCCACCCTGCACCGGTACTACGTCCGTCTTGATTTGCGGCCGGGGCAGCGAGAGATTCTTGTAGGGCTGAAAGAAGTGTTCATTGCTCGACACCAGCTTGTCCCCTTCTAATACTTCCGTAAACAGAAACACTCCCTTGACATCCTTCCCTGCCAGAAGTGTGTCAAGGGGAACGGTGAAGTACGATTTGCTGGTGAGTGGCGCGATCTCAATGTCCTTTCGTTGGCTCCACAATTTATTTCCTTCGAAGTCGAGTAGGCTCAGGTTCATTTGCGCAGCAGCCGGTTGCAATCGATCAGAGACAACAAAGACGTTGAGGTTGCCATTCTCCTCGTGCGGGCTGACAAGAATTTCGCTGTAGAAACGGCGCGCATAGTACTGCAGCGCTTTCCATCTTCCCGTGTAGTCGATACTGGACCACGAAGCAACGGGCCAACAGTCGTTAATCTGCCAGAAGAGTGAACCCATATTGTGCGGCCTGATGCGGCGCAGATGCTCGGCTCCGATCTTGATTCCTTCGGCTTGCAACACCTGGCTGACATAGAGAAACGAGTCGAAATCCTTCGGCTCAGGATACTCGCGCAGCATGTATTCACGGATTAACTGGTTGCCACGGGGATGCCGTTGATGGGCCATCATCACTGGGGAATTGATGTCGTGGTCCGCGGGCACAGTGTAGGTGTTAACTGTCTCAAGCTGGGGAAACGACTGAAAGCCGTATTCGCTCATGAAACGCGGCCGCTGTTTTTCGTATTCGCTAAACGGCAGCGACGCGTGCCAGACCTGCCAGTAGTGAAGATCACCCATCCTCTGCGACTCAGGATCGTCTTCCAGGTTGGAACTGGGGGAACTGGGCCAATAAGGCCGCGACGGATCCAGCGACCCACAAACCTCCGGCAGCACGCCATAGAAGAGCTTGAGATAATCGTCCCAGAGTTTAGCGGGCAGTTGCTCTTTCCAGCCCCAGTGAAACCATCCGGACTCGATTTCGTTGTTGCCGACCCAGATTACAATGCTGGGATGATTGCGCAACCGTTTCACATTATCGATGGCTTCCTGCCTCACGTTGTCAAGAAACGCCTGATCACCAGGATACAGGCTGCAGCCGAACATGAAATCCTGCCAAACGAGAATTCCCATTTCGTCACAGAGTTCATAGAAATCGTTGCGCTCGTAAATGCCACCGCCCCAAACTCGCAGCATGTTCATGTTGGTGTCCCGCACCGATTCCAGTAATTGGCGGTATTTGGCTTTACTGATGCGCGTCGGAAAACTATCTGCCGGAATCCAGTTGCCGCCCTTGCCAAAAACGGGCACGCCATTGATCACGAAGGTAAAGCTCTTGCCGGATTCATCAGGCTGCTGCCTGAGTTCCAGTGATCGCAGACCTGTCCGCGTGGTTGTTTCATCAGCCGGCTTACCATCGAACAGTAACCTTGCTCTGAAAGCATAGAGTGGATGAGCGCCGAGTCCGTTGGGCCACCAAAGCGATGGATGCGGGATGGCGAACTCGAAAGCGAAGCGATTGGAGCCGGGCGCCAGGGTCACCACGCGTTTCGCCGCAATGCTTTTGTCGGTGAGGTTGTCTACGATAATGGTGGCGCTGGCCTTGCTGTCGGCCACAACCTCAATTCCCGCCGTCAGGTTTGCAGCGGCGCCGGTGATCTGCCTGGGCAAGATGTGCAAATCGTTCATGCGCGCTTTATCCCAGGCTTCTAAATAGACAGGACGCCAAATCCCGCTTGTGACAAAACGCGGCCCCCAGTCCCAGCCAAACTGATACGGCGCCTTGCGTGTGTATGGACTTGTCTTTTCCCCTTGATCGTTTCCGGCTGGCAGTTGGTAGTTTAGTTTCGCCATGAGGGGCAAGACTTCGTTGATAGGCGAACGAAAGCGGATGCGTATCGTGTTAGCGCCCGGTCTGAGCAGCCGTTTACAGTCCGCCCGCCAGGTGCGAAACATGTTGTCAGCATTGAGCAATGCTTGATCGTTGAGAAGAACGTTAGCGTAGGTATCAAGACCCTCGAAGACTAGATCGATATTGTCGCGCGCGAGAATTTCAGGAGCGACGTTAAACGTGGTCTGATATTCCCAGTCGGTCTTGCCGATCCATTGCTGCTTCTTTTCGTTGTCGCGATAGAAAGGATCGTCTATCACTTTGTTGTTCAGCAGGTCGGTATGCACACAGCCCGGCACGGTCGCCGAGTACCAGGTGTCTTTACCCCACTCGCGAAATTGCCAGCCAGTCTGCACCGGCATCTTTATTTTCGAGATTGTCTTCGGTCTGAGGCGTGTTTGGGATTGAGAGGCATGGGCGGTGAAGGCTATCAAGGCCAGAGCTGCCGACAATAGTCTTGTGCTCTTCATCATTCGCTCACTTTCATTGGGGCATCAGTTTGAGCAGGTCTGCGTCTCCTTAGACGCTGCGTTTAGATAGGGCACTTGTGCTCCTGCTGCGACGGCGGACAAGTCCACTATCTAAACGGATATGATCCCAAGCATGCACATCATTTCAAACCCAGGGCTTTCAGATAACCCTGGTTGATACGGCAATTAGCGAATTTTATTCGCTCCAGATAGTCGTTCAACGCCTTCTGCACCTTTTCTCTCGGGGGCCGATGTTTCCTCATTTCCTCAAAAGTATTTCGTGGTCCTTCTGCGAAGCCGATGATCGTGTCCCATTCCGCGGGCCGGTTTATCGATACAACACAGGTGGTCGCGTCCAGTTTCTTGTACGGCCAGAAACACCATCCAATGTTGTTCCTCTCAAGCAACATCCTGAAGGAACTAATCAACTCGTCCGTGTTTTCTCCTGATTCGCCCATCCAAACAGGCACGTTGTGTTTGTTGCGGAAATCGAGATACTCCTGGATGGCCCCGGTGTTCACTTCCATCCAGTACTTATGAAAAGTGTAGACGAGTTTAGCGTCAAAGGGCGGTTCAAAGACTTTGAAGTTAGTGTCCCATTGCGCTCCGCCAAGAAAGATGAGGTGGTTCCGGTTAACCTCCCTGATGCCAGCCACGATCTTGCGATAGAGGGGCTCCAGTTTTGGGTTTATGTTGCTGGTATCAAAATAATGCGCAATCGGCTCGTTGAGCAGATCGAAGCCGATGACTGTAGGTTCATTGCGATAACGCGCGGCAATCTTGCGCCATATGTTTACCGTCAACTCCTGACTCTCGGCGCTTTCAAATAGAAACGGATAGCCCCAGCTATCATCGATGTTGTCTCCGGTCTGCCCGCCGGGTGCAGCGTGCATGTCGAGAATTACGTATAGGCCTTCTTTGTTGCACCAGGCTATAACATCGTCTAAAAGCCGGTAGCCTTCACCTTCCAGCTTTGCGGCCGCTGCGTCTGATACAAACAATCGATAGCTGAAAGGAACGCGCACCGAGTTGAACCCAGATTCTTTGATAAACCTGATGTCGTCGCGCGTCACGTACCTCTCGCGATAGGTTTTCCAAAATCGCCGGCCCTCGTCTTCCCCGACCAGTTCATTGATTACCGTTTGTATCAGCCGCGGCGAATTGGCGGTCTTGAATTTGAACATGTAACCTTCAGGCAGCAGCCAGTTGCCGAGATTGATGCCTTTCAACAGGAGCGGTTTACCATCCGTCGAGACTAGATCTTTGCCGTGAATCGTGACGAATCTCGACTGGCCATTGCTCGAGGTCGAAGCTGCCAGGTTCAGCAGAAGAATGATCCAGCATAACGCTTGTCTTTTTCCCCACCTCGACATCAGTTAATAATTCGCCTTTGCACCATCATTGCTACCAGGAAATCGACCTGCCGGCGACGCATGGTATTTGAGTTCACTCGCCAGGTGCAAGATAGGATCACAGGGCCAAGACGAACATACCGGACGCGATTACAGAACCGAGCGCGGTAGCGCCGGTTGCTAAAGTCAACTTCGCTAATGAGCGTCAGAAAATACGACGATTACAGCGCAGGTTCAGTATCGCGGTGCAGTTTTTCGGCCGTTCATATGCGGCGCTGCCTGCCTAAAACTCGTGTTAAGATGCGCGCGCACAAACCGTCAGGCGTGATTATCCAAAGCAAGCTCGTGTAAGGTCACAATGAAGCTCAGAACCACACTCTTAACAATCGCCTACTTGACGATCCTGCTGGCAATGACGCTCTGCAGCGCCAGGGCCCAAACGCTAAAACCTGACGCCACAACGAAACCAAGTATCGTGATCGTCCATGGCGCGTGGGGCGGGAGTTGGGCTTGGCGCCATGTCGAGGCATTGCTCAGGGAAAAGGGTTTCAATGTCTACCGACCGCAACTCACCGGCCTGGGTGAACGCGTGCATCTCAGCAGACCCGACATCGGCTTGAGCACGCACATAGATGATGTGGTCAACGTGATTCTCTTCGAAGACCTTCATGACATCATCCTCATGGGCCATAGTTATGGTGGCATGGTAATAACAGGCGTGGCGGATCGTGTGCCCGATCGAATACGTCGACTCGTTTACCTGGATGCGTTTGTGCCGAGCGACGGCGAGAGTGTAATGAGCCTGGTCGGCGCGCGCGGAGATTTTGTGAAGCAGATGACCCGGGGCGATTACGTGGTACCCGCATGGGTAAAGCCGGATCAGCCACCACCCCACGACGTACCACAATCCCTGAAAACTTTCACTGAGCCAATCTCGCTGAAGAATAGACTTGCCCTCAGCCTTCCCGCCACTTACATACTTACGGTGGACGCGGGTAAAGAAGCGAAGGGCGATGACTTTTGGTCTCAGTCGCAACGCGCGAGACAGCGCGGATGGCCTACTCTACAATTGACCGCAGATCACAACGCACAATGGTCGGCGCCTGAGGCGCTGGTGGACATGCTGGCGAGCATTCGCTAAAAGACCCCGATTACCCAACTAGCGCACTCATGTCTTTAACCTTCAACTGACGCTCGCGCGAAGAAAACACCTGTGAACACTATTGCCCTGCCTAAAAATGCATCCGGACAATCTTCGAGATTATTTGATGGCTTCGACTTGTTCTTGATAAGCCTCATAATTTTGTTTCTGGAATTGGCTGCCATTCGTTGGTTCCCGGCTCATGTTCTTTACCTGACGTTTTTCACCAACGTAGTGCTCCTTGCGTCTTTCCTCGGCATGTCAGTTGGTTGTTTGGCTGCCGGTTCCCGCCGCAATTATCTGACGTGGACGCCACTTCTGCTCGTCGTTGCCCTGGCGGCAGCCCATGCGGTTGAGATAAGCAGTGGCTCGTTCGTAAAGTTTGTCGATGTCGGTAATCAAGCTTCACCGCAGCAAGTCTATTTTGGCACCGAATATCATAGTCAGGATCTGTCACGTTACGCCATCCCGGTGGAAGTTCTTTGCGGATTTTTCTTCCTCGTCATCGCCCTGGCCTTCCTTGGTCCGGGACAGGAACTGGGCCGGGCGCTTAAGCAGTGGCCCAACCGGGTGCAGGCTTACACCTTGAACATCGTCGGCAGCATCGTAGGAATTGCGCTGTTTGCCGGCTGTTCCTGGCTGGAGCTTCCAGCGTTCTGGTGGTTCTTAGTGGCGGTAGTAGGACTCGGTTACTTCTACTTCATGTCACCAGGCCATCGCTCTCCGAGACGGCCGCGCGGTTGGGATCTGTTGACGGTGGTGCTCCTGTTGCTCGTGGTGTGGCTCGCAGCGTTCACGCCGGTTCATGATCAGTATCCGGGCCAGCACGAAGCACAACAATTCTGGTCGCCCTACTACAGGATTGATTTTAAGCAGGCTGACCTGTCTCTTTCAGTAAATCTGATTTATCACCAACAGATGGTCTCGCGAAACGAGAATTTTCCCGCGTATGCTCTGCCCCACCTGCTGAATCGAGATGCGGGCCGGCCACCTTTCGCGGACGTGCTGATCATCGGCGCCGGTTCAGGTAATGATGTCAGTAGAGCCTTGCAATGGGACGCGAAACATGTTGACGCAGTGGAAATCGATCCCGCGATCTATCGTCTGGGGCGAACGTATCACCCGGATAGTCCTTACCGGGACGAGCGCGTTCAGATTCATCTGGATGACGGCCGCAACTTTCTTCGTTCGACTGAGCGGAAGTACGATTTGATCGTCTATGCCCTGGTCGACTCGCTGGTGTTGCACAGCGGCTACAGCAATATCCGCCTCGAGAGTTTTCTTTTCACGCGCCAGACGTTTGAAGACGTCCGCCGCCACCTCAAACCGAACGGCACCTTCGTAATCTACAACTACTTCCGCCACGGCTGGCTCGCCGCGCGCTTACAAAAAGGGCTGGACGAAGTGTTCGGCCCCGGCAATTCATTGGTGTTGACTTTGCCCTACCGAAAAGTGATCGAGCCGGACAAAGCAACATTCGGAGACTTCACAATTTTCTTTGCCGGAGCCACCACCGATTTGCGTAACGCTTTTGCCCACCAGCCTGACTACTGGGTGCGCAACGACGAGCCACCTGGGCCAAACTCGCCAAACGGCTTTCAACAGCAGCCAGGATTAGAGGCAACGCAGTTCAGAGAACAGACGCCGCGGAAAGATCCAGCAACCGCGTCTCGCTGGCAGCATTTTGGGCTAGCTAGCGTGTTGCCTCCTGAAGGCGGGTTCCGAACCGCGACTGACGACTGGCCATTCCTGTATTTGCGTGAGCCGATGATACCGACATTGAGCTCACGGGGAATGCTGATCATGGGCGCCTTGGGGTTGCTGCTGATCTTTCTGTTTCTGCCTCGGCAGAAAAAAGGTGTAACTGCCCTCGCTGAATTCGGTAACAGTATCCCCGGCTTCGGCAGCGCCTTAAACGTTCAGGTTTTCTTTTTGGGGGCGGGATTCATGCTGGTTGAGACGAAAGCGGTGGTCACCATGGCCCTGCTGTTCGGCAGTACCTGGGTCGTGAACTCAGTGGTGTTCGTTGCCGTGCTAGTGATGATTCTTATCGCCAATCTCTGGACGCTCCGGTTCAAGCCTGCGCGCTTATGGCCATACTACGCGGGTCTGCTGATAACCCTGGCACTGAATGCTATTGTCCGCCTCGATTTTTTCCTGGGAATGAATCGCAGCATTCAGGTGCTTGGCTCATGCCTGCTTGTGTTTACGCCGATACTGTTTGCCGGTGTCATTTTTGCTGCGTCGTTTAAGCGGAGCACGGAGCCCGATCGCACCTTTGGCGTTAACATCGCCGGCGCGATGGTGGGCGGGCTGGCCGAATACAGCTCGATGCTTCTGGGGTTTCAGTATTTGGTGCTGGTTGCCATCCTGTTCTACGCACTTTCTGCGATCGGCTTGCGACGAGCGGACGACACCGCTACTGATCAGGCCTCAGTCGATCCTGTGGTTGCTGAGGTGTGACAGAGTCGCGATCGTGGTTGTGTGAGTAACGCGGTAGGTTGACCTTGGCTATTGACAACCTCGCGAGTTTGTCGAAGAAAGAACTCTGGGTGAAGCAAACTATGCAATTCTTGTTTTTTCCAAGTTTTACCTTCAACTTCACTGCTCGCAATCTGAGTTGAACAGTTCAATCCACGTCCTTCCCAGGAACCTGATAACCAGCTCATTAGTCTTGTTTGGCTGCGCCCTAGTTGCGCTGAGCAACCTATTTATGCCTCGTCTGGTGACTAAAAATTTGGGAAACGTAAAGCAAACTGTTAGTTTGCGATGTTGCCCAGAGAGGCTACGGACCCCCGCAAACTAACAGTTTGCGTTACGATCGGGCTGTAAATTTCAGACAGACAGGTGAGGGCACTTCAGCGACATGATCCGAAGCGCTAAGCCGGCCTGTTTTCCTGTCACGCCGGAAGGTTACGATGTTGTCCGACTTTTGATTCGCCACCAGCAGAAACGCTCCGGTCGGATCAATCGCAAAATTGCGCGGTGTCTTGCCTCCAGTTGATTCGTGAGCGATGAAGATTAACTTACCGTTCTGCGGATCGATCCGGAAGGCAGCAATACTGTCGTGACCGCGGTTGGAACAGTAAAGAAATCGGCCATCGGGAGAAACGTGGATGTCGGCACTTGTGTCTTCGCCCGTAAAATCCACCGGCAAAGTGGAAACCGTTTGCACCTCTTTTAGATTACCCTGCGCCCGATTGTGGGCGAAGGCGGTTACGGTCGCGTGCAGCTCGTTTATGACGTAGGCGTACCGGCCGTCAGGATGAAAAGTTAAATGGCGCGGACCTGCCCCAGGCTTGATCTGTACCCAGGGACTTCCGTTTGGGATCAGCTTTCCTCGCCGACCGTCAAAGCGGAAGATCATAATCTTGTCGGTGCCTAGATCACAGGCGTAAGCGAACCGGTTGGCGGGATCCAGCACAATACAATGGGCATGTGGTCCTTCCTGGCGCTCAGCATTTATGCTTGAACCCAGATCCTGCTTTACGTCCGTAGCCTCACCCAAACTTCCGTCCCGATGTATTGGAAGAACAGCAACATTGCCGCCCGCATAATTTGCTACTAAGACAAATCCACCCGCCCGGTCAACGACCACGTAACACGGCGCGCCACCCAACGATGGCTGTTGATTCAGCAACCGCAGCTCACCCGTCCTTTGATCAACGGCAAAAGCGCTGACGGCACCACTTTTTTTACCCGCAAACTCTTCGACTTCATTGACTGCGTACAAATAGCGCCGGCTTGGAGCGAGGGCCAGAAACGAAGGATCCTTGACACCTTTGGTGTTGGCGACATGCCTTAACTCGCCCGACGTCAGGTTCAACTTATAAAGATAAATTCCCTCGCTTTTGCCTGACGTGTAGGTTCCGACATAAACAAACAATTCCCCAAGGCGTTCAGCCTCCAGCGCGCCGGCAAAGGCTGGCGCTGGGAGCGCAAGGCCCACTGTACCCAGACCCGCGATTTTCAGGAATTCACGACGCAGAATGGCATAACTCGACGTTTTGTCGTCCACGGTTTTAGACTCTTCTCCTGCTCACAGTGTTTACAAGCGTTGGCACAGTATAGGCTTTGTCCTCACCTAGAGTTCACAAAAAGATGTGGCCCTTTTTCTTTTCGGTTTCCGCGTTAGTAGATAAGGGCAGCAATGGCGCTGCCCCTAAACCTGGAAGAAGGAAAAGGATATGAAAAAGCAAGCTTTTGGAATTTTGACAATGTTTGGTCTGCTGTTAGTAGTGACAGCTGTGTCCGTTCACGCTCAGTCCAAACGCAGCATTATCAACATCCCATTCAATTTCAACGTGGGACAGAAGACACTTCCCGCTGGCGAATACACAGTCGAGCCACTTAGGAAAGACTCCCAGACCGTTTGGCTGGTCGAAAATCGAAGTCAGCACGCTAGTGTTCTCTTTACCACCACCTCCGTGTGGACTAGCGAAACAAAGGAAGAAACCAAACTAGTCTTCAACAGGTACGGTGACCAGTCTTTCCTTTCGCAAATTTGGACCGCCGGAGATAACTCTGGTCGCGAGCTACCGAGGCGCCGGTCGGAACTTCAGTTGGCGAAGAACGGCATTCAGCCGGAAAAAGTAGTCGTAACTCTTGCAGCAGGAGAGTAACCCGCAACGGGCAGCACAAACCACGATTACCGATACTGCGGCACCTCCCAGGAGTGTGATGACCGGCCGCCGCTTTGGCCCGCGGCGGCCCGCCGCCGCGGTTGGTCCAGGTTATGAACTAATAGACGCTTGCACCTGGCCATATACTCCGGCAACAATCTCCCGCGCCTTAGTTTCACTTGCTGCTTCGGCGATCACGCGAATAATCGGTTCTGTATTTGAGCCTCTCACGAGAAACCAACCAGCGGGCAGGGTTACTTTCACGCCATCGCGCAAATCCAGCGGATAACCCGCGTATTCATGACGCAGCATTCTGAGCACAACAGAGATTTTGTTTGAGGGACACACTAGTTTCTCTTTGATCAAACTAAAGGGCGAAAAGCTATTTACCAACTCGGTGATGGTCTTGCCAGTTTCAGCCAGCAAGTGAAGAATCAGCGCCATGCCAACCAGACTATCGCGCGCAAAATTGACGCGGGGATAGATAACGCCGCCGTTGCCCTCGCCGCCAATGACAGCATCTTCTTGCTGCATCTTTTCAGTTACGTTCACCTCCCCTATCCTGGTCATAAAAAACGGGCAACCGAACCTGTCGGCGATCTCTTGAAGCACCGACGTGGATGATAGATTTGCCACCACCGGCCCCAACTGCTTGCCGAGAACATGAAGAGTCGCTAGGAGGAGCGTGTAATCCTCGCCGATAGGTATTCCCTGCTCGGAGACGATTGCGAGCCGGTCTGCGTCCATATCCTGGGCAAATCCAATATTGGCCCGATGTTCTTTGACTGCAGCGCAAAGGTCTCCCAGATTTTCCGCCACCGGTTCCGCTGGACGTGGAAATAGTCCGTTTGGAGTTACGTTAATCGGCACAACTTCAGCGCCCAAAGCCTCAAGTAGCTTTGGACCAACCAGGGAACCCGCGCCATTACAAGCATCGAGCACTACCCGCAACGGCTTTCCGCTTAGCCGTAGCGGTCCCAATACATCAAGGATTTTTTGAATGTGCAGATCAGTCGCGCCTGAAATCTCTTCAACTTCTCTCATTTCCGCGCCCGCGACCTTCGTGTACTCGCCTTGATGATAAATGTCGAGCATCTCGCGCGCCTTACCGCTGTTCAGGAAGAGTCCGTCAGCGCCGATAAATTTCAGAGCATTCCACTCCGCTGGGTTATGGCTGGCGGTAATCGCAATGCCTCCATGGGCGCGATGATGGCGCACGAATAGCTGAATTGTCGGTACCGGGCACATTCCGATATCCATGACGCGACATCCGCTGGACAAAAGCCCGGCAATAACGGCTTGCTTGACCATCTCGCTCGAGGTGCGTGGATCGTGCCCAATGACGATGGTGGCGGAGCCGACGTAGGTGCCGAAGGCCTGGGCAAAACGCGTCAACAACGCCGGCGTAAGCGAATCACCAATCACTCCGCGCACACCGGAAATGCTGATCTTAAGTGTTGGTATGGCTCGCATGATGTTCACCCGGTCCGCTGGTAAGTCGCCTTTATCTTTTGCCAGTCCGGCAAATCAACCTTTTGTTTAGAAAGCAGACTTGTCCGCCTGGCTTGACCTTTCGTTTAGAAAGCGGACTTGTCCGCCTGGCTTGGACGGGGCACAAGTGCCCTTTCTAAACGGCGAAGCTCCGCCGGGGCACAAGTGCGCTTTCTAAACGGTGATGTCCGTCGGCAGGCTGAGTGTGTGAAAATGCCCCTTGCGTGTTCACTTGTTTAATCTATCGCGCACCCAGTCAAGCAGGTTTTGCGCGCTCCTGGTTTCCTCAGCTTCCACAATAACCCGAATCATGGATTCTGTGTTCGAGGCCCTCACATGTATCCAGCCTTGTGGTAAGACTACTCTAATACCGTCCATCGAATCATAAGTAAGCTGCTCACGCTCGATAGCCAGGCGGAAATTCTGCAAAACTGAATAGAGTCGATTAGGTTACAGCGTCAGGTTGTACTTCAACATCGTCAAACGGGGAAGGTCTTGAACGAGTTTCGATATGGGTTTGCCGGTGCGCGCAAGACCCTCAAGAATCAAGCCAACAGCGGCGGCGCTATCATGGGTCGAGTGTAGTTCAGGAACGGTCACGCCACCACTGCCTTCGCCGCCGAGAACGCCGTTGAGTTCGATCATGCTCTCTGAGATGTAGGCTTGTCCGACCTGAGTGCGCACAACGGCGCCGCCATAAACGGCGGCAATTTGTTCTAAGGCGCTGGTAGTTGAAACATTCGTCACCACCGTGCCTGTCTTCTGCTCAAGACGAATGCGGGCCGCCACGGCGAGGGTCAACTCTTCTGAAAGGGGTTGGCCCAACTCAGTGACAATTCCAAGTCGTTCGCCGTCGGCGTCATGAGCGAAACCGATGTCAGCGTGTCCCGCTTTAACAATCGCGCTGAGCTCAGCCATGGTCTCAGGCTTTGGTTCGGGAGCATGAGGGAAGGTTGCGCGCGGGTCATCATTGATCGCCAGCACTTCGCAACCGATCTCCTTCAGCAAAATAGGAATCAACCGCGAACAAGCGCCATTGCAGCAATCGACCGCGACCCTTAACCGGCGATTCTTGATAGCCTCAACATCAAAGACATTTTTGAGCAATTGTATATGGTGTTCGATTGGATCTTGACACTGTATGGCAGGCTTGATCTGTTCCCAGCTGGCCTTCGCAAACTCTCCCTGATGGAATATATCCAGGAGCTCTTCGGCCTGCGTGGGATTCAAATAGAGTCCATCGTTGCGCACAAATTTCAGAGCGTTCCACTGAGATGGATTGTGACCGGCAGTAATTGCGATGCCGCCATCCGCTTTGAGCCATGCAACAGCTAACTGCAAGCTTGGTGTCGGGGAAACTCCGAGGTCGATGACCTCACAACCTGCAGCGAGCAGTCCGGCGATGACAGCCGCACGCACCATCGGCCCGGAGGCGCGCGTATCGCGGCAAACAAGGATCCGTCCGCCATCGAGATAAGTGCCGAACGCCTGGGAGAACCCAACTGCCACTTCGGGCGTAAAGGTCTCACCGACGATCCCGCGCACACCTGTGATTCCAATTTTTAGCGTTTTCATCGCTGGATAGACCGTAACTCAATTCAGCCAATCCTGGTCAGTTGATGTCCGATAAGCTTTATTTAGCTTGTCGCTGAGTTACGACAAACTAAAGTTTATCGGACACTTTCAACGAAACTGACCCACTACTAAAGCGCAAAGAAGATTGACCATAACAAAGCAGCATCATACAATTTCCTTCTCCACAAAGGGTCTTTATTCCACAAAAGAACGAAGGGCTGTCTGCCTGCCGCCAGCTGGCGCCTGGAGCCGGAACCGCGGCAGCGGACTTTGAAACGCCATGCGAAACCGTTGTGCGGTGATTGCCGTTCTATCACTTCTCTGCCTGAATGTCGTTTCAGCGACGGCGCAAACTTCTGCTCCCACAAGGTCGTCACCGTCAGCCCCAGTCGAACGCCGCATCGAGTCCCTGCTCAGCCAAATGACGCTCGAGGAAAAGATCGACATGCTGGGAGGGGTGGACCGCTTTTTCATCCGCGGTATCCCCCGGCTTGGCTTGCCTCAATTGAAAATGGCTGACGGTCCAATCGGCGTCCGTAATTATGGACCAGCGACGGCAATGGCCGGCGGTATCGCCCTGGCCGCCACCTGGAATCCCATTCTGGCTGAACGGGTGGGGACCGAACTCGGTAGAGATGCGAGGGCCAAAGGAGTGCACTTCCTGCTGGGCCCCGGCGTAAACATCTATCGCGCCCCGATGAATGGCCGGAATTTCGAATATTTCGGCGAGGATCCATTTCTCGCCTCTCGCATCGCCGTCGGATATATCAAGGGCGTTCAGAGTCAGGGCGTCAGCGCCACAATCAAACACTTCATGGGAAACAATTCCGAGTTTGATCGCCACAACACCGACTCGATTATTGATGAGCGCACGATGCGCGAGATCTATTTGCCGGTGTTCGAAGCGGCGGTGAAGGAAGCCCAGGTGGGTGCAATCATGGATTCCTATAACCTGACCAACGGCACGCACCTTAGTCAAAACGGATACTTGAATATAGACGTCGTCAGGAAGGAATGGGGCTTTGCGGGCATCATGATGTCGGATTGGTCCTCGACCTACGACGGTGTAGCCGCCGCGAACGGCGGACTGGATCTCGAGATGCCCGCTGGCGCCTTCATGAATCGGCAGACACTCCTCCCTGCGATTCAGCAGGGCAAAGTCGCTGTGGCAACTATTGATGATAAAGTGCGCCGCATCCTGCGCACAGCGATTGAATTTGGCTGGCTCGATCATGACCAGCTTGACCTGTCGATTCCGCGCTACAACCAGCAAGGGCGCAACGTTGCGCTCGCAGCCGCGCGCGAGAGTCAGGTGCTGCTGAAGAACGAAGGCGGCTTGCTACCCCTCAACAAGACAAAGATCAAATCCATCGCCATCATTGGCCCTGACGCTTATCCGGCCGTGCCCGTCGGCGGCGGCAGCGCGCGGGTGGAACCGTTTGTCGCCACGAGCAATCTGCAAGGTTTGAGTAATTACCTCGGCACGGCGGTTCAGGTGTACTACGCGCGAGGGATACCTTCCCTGGGTGAGATGGCCGCGGCAACCGGATTCGTTACCGATGCGACTGGAGAGAAGCCGGGCCTCAACGCGGAATATTTTAATAGTAATGATCTGCAGGGAACCCCGACGGTGAAGCGCACTGAGCAGCACATTAACTTCAGAGCCGGAACTCGCGCGGACATTCCGGCGCAGACACTTTCATCCCGCTGGACCGGTTATTATGTCCCGCAAGTGGCCGGCTCCTATGACATCTTTGTCGCTTCAACCGGAGAAGACGGCGGCTTTTATCGCCTCTATCTTGACGACAAACTGATCTTCGATAATTGGACCACCTCACGGGCGGCCGTGGGCCAGGCCAGAATGTCACTCGCGGCGGCGCCGCACAAAATCGTGCTGGAGCAGCATGGCCGATCAAATTGGCTTGGCACACGCATGCAATTTGGAATCATGCGTCAGGGGACCGTCGTCAGTGAAGACGCCAGGAAGCTCGCCAACAAAGCTGATGTAGTGGTAGTCGCCGCGGGTTTCGATCCTGAGACTGAGAGCGAAGGCGCCGACCGAACCTTTAGCTTGCCGCCGGCACAGGACGAATTGATAGAGGCGATGGCAGCGGCAAACAAAAACACGGTTGTCGTGGTCACCTCTGGTGGAAACGTAGATATGAATGGTTGGCTCAATCATGTTCCGGCGCTTATCGAGACGTGGTATCCGGGACAGGAAGGGGGCACCGCGCTGGCTGAGGTTCTCTTCGGCGATGTGAACCCCTCGGGCCGTTTGCCCGTTACTTTTGAACGCCGCTGGGAAGACAATCCGGTTAGTGAGAGTTACTATCCGGCAGCCGGCACAAACAAAGTCGTGTACAAGGAAGGGGTGTTCGTCGGTTACCGCGGCTATGAAAGAAACGGTACGAAGCCTCAGTTTCCGTTTGGGTACGGCCTTTCTTACACGAGTTTTACCTACGACAAGTTGTCCATCACACAATTAATTACAAAGGGTGGCAGCACCGAATTTTGGTTGGCCGAAGTGTCGTTCGATGTTACCAACACCGGGAAACGCGCCGGAGCCGAAGTAGCTCAAGTCTATGTAAGCGATTCGCACTCGAAAGTGCCACGCCCGACAAAGGAGTTGAAAGGGTTTGCAAAGATTGAACTGAAGCCAGGCGAGACCAAACGTGTGAAGGTAACGCTAAACCGACGCGCGCTCTCATATTACGATGTCAACTCAAGGCAATGGCGCGCTGAGCCTGGCGATTTTGAGGTGCTGGTGGGGCCGTCGTCCGCACAGATCGAACTACGCGGCAAGGTTACTCTTGCTGCCACTGCGATCACAGGCAATGCCGGCCGCAAATGAATCATGCGTGAGTAGACTGTGTGAAACTCGAAGGTTGAAACCAGCGAAGTCGAGCGGGGCAAGCCACCCTTCCCGACCTAAGAGACTTTCAAACGTGATTGACTTGCCTAATGGTTGAAAGTCTTCTCAGGGGCGTTTTCGGGAATACCGGGCACTCTACGGCAGTTGTGTAATGACACAATTTTGAACGTCTCTCAGGTCGGGAAGGGTGGCTTGTCCCCGCTAACCTTTCGATGCTGGCCACCTTTGAGTTTTCAGACACTCCGGTTCTCTAATGTGGGCCTAATGAGAAGAGATTCAGACTTGGCCCAACTATCTGGTAGCGACGATTCGAGTCGTAACAGGCAAAATATTCCAACCATTGACGGCCAAAAACGCGCCTTCCTTGCCTAAGTCTCTTACCCGATAAGTCGCAGTTACCTCTCTGCTTTCACCGGGCAGCAACGAGAAGTAGTTGTCCTGCCAAATGACAGGTAAAACATCTCGTTCAGCATGTCCCTGTTTAATCCGAAGATGAATGAAGAATGCCATGTTGCGACTGGGATTTGTCACTCTTACGTGAGCGATCTCGTCGCCGCCTTTACGCAGAGACCGGCTCGATAGCGCCAAGTCCACTCGCGGAAGTTTTTGCAACTGGGTCATATCTGCGTATGAACTTGTTGGCGTGTAGTACCAGGTGGACTTTTGCCAATCAAGCACATCATCTTTGCGCGACAGCCAGTAGAAGTTTGAACTCAGTGGCTGACCATTGCTGTCTTCAAGCAGCAGGCGGAGAAAGTAAGTCGCCGACAAATCCTGGATTTGCGGAATCACGAAAGCCGTAGAGTTGCTGTCAGCCGGCAGGTCAAGCGGGAGCACTTTTGAAAACTTAGCGGCAAGATTGATGTCATACACTTGCGCCGTCAATCTTAGATCGCGTAGCGGTCTTTGGCTCGCATTCACCGCGATCACAGATTTGTCCCCGTAGGAATACTGAACATGGATCGGCTCGCACGCTTTCTTGGTACCGAAGTAACCGCCGCCCGGCATCAGGTAATAGTCATAAAGGTGCCAGATCATGGACGGCCAGGCGTTGTTCAGCATCCACTGAATGACACCCGTTGAGGTGTACCTGTTTGCGCCATAGGCCTCAAACATCGCGCGCTGGCCTTCGTAAGCCATCAACTGCGACTTCATCGCGTAATCGGGCGCATCGCTCGCTGGTCCATAACGCGCATTCAAAGCCTCAGTGAAAACTTTTAGATCCTTGAATTGCCCTCCGCCGGCGTGATAGTTCCAATATTCATTGATGGGCCATAGATGCTCCGGCGATACCATGCGGCGCAGACTCTCAATCGGCGGCACTGCTGGACCTGGACTAATCTCAGTGGCAAAGCCGTGCGCTCCACCCGCTCTTGTGTCCTGCAACCAGTATGAGGCAGGCACCCATTCGTAAGGCCCTTCCATTTTTACTCCGGTAGGGCCGGTAACCGTTGTTGGTTTCGCTGTCGCCGACGAGAGGAATGGATTAGGCCACTGATACTTCTTGAGGATGTCGATATACATTTGCTCGACGTCGGGAGGCGGCGGATTGTCGCTGCCGTTCAACCAGACCAACACGCTGGGATGGTTTCGTAGACGTCTGATTTGATCAGCCTGCGACTTCGCGGCGATCTCGTAATCTTCCTTGTCCCAGGTTGGCCCCGCTGTGTAGTCGGGCCGGTGCTGCCAGTGCTCCCAGTGAGAGCAGCAACACCATCCGGCCATGATCAAAATTCCTTCCTGGTCGGCGAGATCAAAAAAGTAGTCCGGCTGCAGTTGGCCTTCCAAGCGAATAGCATTCAGGTTCATATCTTTGACATACGCAAATTCGCTTCTCAGTCTTCCAGGCGTGAATCGCAGAAAGATATCGGAAGCCCAACCGCCGCCTCGAATGAGCACATTTCGGCCATTGACTTTAAAGACCCGGTGACCATGGCTATCTAATTCTGAAGCGATTTCTCGAATGCCGAAACGGGTGTCAAGACGATCGGATATTCTGCCTTGGGTCACGAATTCTGCTGTCAGATGGTAAAGATTAGGCGCGCCCATATGCACCGGCCACCACAAGCGCGGTTGAGAAAAGTTTAGTTGCGGAAATTGTTCCGCCGTAAAGGTGACGGACTTTGTCTCTTGTGGGCCAAGCTTCACGTTCTGCGAAAATCTGCGTCCTTCAATGTGCGCGCTCAACGTGCCTTCGACTGCCGCTTCAGTCGCATTTTGTACGTCGACGTTAACAGTCAAGCGCGCATGGTCAAGCGAAGGCAGTTCCAGGTGGGTGACCACCTGCGGATATCTCAACGTTACTGGCCCAGTACTGGTCAGGTAAACGTCACGGAAAATCCCCATATTCTTATCAGGAGGTGTCGGGTTCCAATCCACCCAAGTCCAGCCGAGGTCATCGGGTTGAGCCGGAAAGACTTCGACGGCTAGAGTATTCAACTCGCCGGCGCGCACAGCATTCCTGATATTCAGCTCATGCAAGCGAAACGTCCCGGCAACCTGATCTGAAGTGGCAATCTGTTGACCATTGAGCCAGATGTTGGCCCGAAAGTTAATACCGTCGAAATGCAGCCAGACATTCCTGCCGCGATAACTTACAGGCAGGCGAAACTGAGTTCGATACCACCATGAAACGCGGAAGGGACTGTCCTCCGGCATTGGGAGATTTGAGAAATTAGCGCCGATGGGATAATTGCAGCCGGGAATCAATCGTAGATTTTTATCCACCAATGGATCCGAGTAGATTTTGTCTTCTACCAGCGTTCCGACAACTGTAGACGGCACAGATGCGGTATACCAATTTTTCGGTTGGAATTTGTTTTCCGAAATAACATCGCCCTTCTCCTTGATCTGCGCCGAAGACTGAATGCTCCAGCCCTTCCGCAAGAAAAGTCTGGTGCCTGATTCGCGCACGTTTGGATTCCGGGCGAACGCAGTAAGACTCAACAATAGAATGATGCTTCCGGAGACGAGGAGTTTTCGCATATGCATTCTCAGCAATTCTTAACCGCTGGAGCAATTGTTAACCGGCGGCGTTGTGGATTTCGGGAACAAAGGGCCAGCGTTGGTTATACCAGGACCATACCAGAAAAAAGGCGCCCCCCAGTGCAAGCGTGCCGAGACCGAGCACGATAACAGGCCATGGTGTGGTCGCAAATATAAACACCCAACCGATGAGCGCGATGATACTCGGCAACGGATACAACCACATGCGGTAAGGACGTGGCATGTCCGGGGCCCGCTGCCTTAGAAGTATCAGGGCGAAAACCTGACCGATGAATTGGACCAGTATTCGGGTTGAGACAAGCGCGTCAATCACGGCGTCAAGCGAGAAGAAACTGCAAATAATCGAAATCACACCCAATACAATTAGCGCGACATAGGGAAATCTCTTGGTCGGATGGAGCCGGCCAAACACTTTGAAGAAATATCCATCCAGAGCTGCCGCATAGGGAATCCGTGAGTAGCCGAGTAACAGTGCGAACACGGAACCGAACGCGGTCCAGAGCACCATGGCCGTGAAGACAGTCGCGACCTTTGCGCCGTAGATCTTCTCCATCATGAGCGAGACCACGAAACCCGCTTCAGGATGCTCCTGGGCCGGAACAAACTCGCGCCAGGGCACAACGCCGATAATGGAAAGGTTGATGGCGAAGTAGATAATCGCCACGGCGATTACACTGATAATGATTGACCGCGGAATTGTCCGCCCCGGTTCTTTCACCTCGTCGCCGATGTAACAGATGTCGTAATAGCCGAGATAATCATAGACGCCAATGCGAGATGCAGCGCCCAAACCAAAGAGGAAGCCCAGTGAAAAGTTGAATGCACCAGGAGGAAAGTCAAAAGCGCGGGCGGCGCTGAAATGCATTGCTCCGGTAACAATTACTGCCAGAGTGGTAAGCAAAGTCCCGATCCATAAGCTGACTGTAATCGTGCCGATTGAAGTGATGCGGCGGTAGAGCAGCACTATGTTGACAATCCCGACGGCGGCGGCAACCAGCATGGTCTCGCGCGTCGTGATGCCCTGCCAGATATAGCCTGTATATCTTGCGAAGCCGATGTAGCCCGACGCTATTTCCAGCGGACCGCTGAGAATAAACTGCCAGATAAACAGAAAAGCCATCAGTCGTCCAAAGGTTTCACGACCGTAAGCCTCTCGCAAGTAAACATACGAACCTCCGGAGCCGGGCATCGCCGCGCCAAGCTCACTCCAAACCATCCCGTCCGGGATTGCGATTAAGACCGCAACAACCCAGCCCAGCATTGCCTGTGGACCACCGAGCGCCGTCATCAAAAGCGGAATGGTGATGAACGGCCCCACGCCGAGCATATTCGACATGTTCAAGGCGGTCGCCTGAAGCAATCCAAAGCGTCGCAGCAGAGGACGTTCTTCCTTTTCATTTTCTGTGGCTGCTGTGCTCATGTGGATCGGGAAGAAAGACGCGGCACATAATATCTAAAACTCGGGTTGTGTAAAGAGGCTTTTGTTCGGACAAGAATGGATCAGGTTGAAGCTCTCATTTCAAAAGGAGCCACCTTACACTCCGGAGGTCTGTGAACTCCCGATCTGGATGTAAACGAAAGTTAGGCGGGGGCAAGCCACACCTTCCCGACGTAGTAGCGGGTCAGTTTGATAAATAAGACACGCACGCCATGCAGAACCGAGCGCGGTAGCGCCGGATGCTAGAGTCAATTTCAGCGTAGTGATTATACGAGGATTGGCGGAAGAGACTTATTACAGGCAGCAACCTGTTAATTTCCAGCGTTCGCTTGTCGGATGCTGCCACTGGGCAAATGTTTGAAGTTGACTTTAGCATCCGGCGCTACCGCGCACGGTTCTCCAAAGAATCCGACCTCCCACGCTAAACTGACCCACTACCTCCCGACCCTAGAGACTTTCAAACTTGATTGACCTGACGAATGATCGGAAGCTTTCTCAGGGCATCTTCGAGAATTAAGCATCAAACGCCAGTTGTGTAATCACTCAACCAGAAAGTCTCTAAGGTCGGGAAGGGTGGCTTGCCCCCGCCCGAGCGGTAGCGACCGGTTGCAGAACCCGGAGCGGTAGCGACCGGTTGCAGAACCCGGAGCGGTAGCGACGGGATCCCAGACTCAACTGAATGGCAACATTACGTCGTTACCGCTCCCGGTTTCGGTACCGGGGTGGTGGTCATTTTCATTGTTGAACATCCGAGTTTGCTAACCATCGGATTCTGTCCTGTGCTTCTCTGATCGCATTGTCGAACGAATCAATAATAGCGAATGAATATCTGCCTACCGGATACCAGGAATTCTCTTCGGACCCAAATTCCAGTTCCTCAAAACCGAAGGTTTTATTTTCGCGCTGAAATATTTCACCTTTCC
>DASXSC010000148.1:0-6861 GCA_036506215.1 Pyrinomonadaceae bacterium
GTCTTGCGGTCGCCGCTGGCGAGTCCAGTAGTAGTCGTCGTCGTAGCCGGAATCGAGCAGGGAATCAGACAGTCCTTCCATCAGGTCGCCCAGATTGAGCGACGAGATGTCGAGGCCTTTGAATTTGGAGTAGCGTGTGAACTTCATTGAGAATCATCCGGTTCCAAAAGAGCGGCCACAGATATACACGGATTTTCACGGATTGATTTACGAGGTTTATCAAATATCAATCTTTTAAAGTCGGGCTTCAGTCCGAAGTTAACAAGCAAAATCCGTGACCCAGCTCGTTGTAGACCTCATAGAATACTCGGATGATCTTTTGGGTTATGTCCCCGTGCTTAAATCTGTGTTCATCCGTGTTCATCGGTGGCTTGGATCGTAGTCAGCTATATTTGCCCGTCTCCGTCAGATCGTCGTAGATCATTCCGCGGCGATCCTTCTTTGCTTTCGTTACCGCCGTGTAACCACCTTCGTCGTTGCGGCTGATCTTGTTCTGAGCGTAGAGGCCTTCCAATACAAACTCGCAGGCAGCAACCAACTGAGCCGTGTCTGACTGCCTAAACTCAAACGGAATGACTGACGTTTCGATCAACTCCGGCACGGCTTCCAAAAGCGTCCGGCACTCCTTCGCCGAAGCAGTGTCGGCCAGTCGCAAATTGTTGCCCTGGTCAAACCATTGGACGACGGAGACGAAGTCAATTCCGACGAAGTAGCCATCAAAAACTTCGCCCGCCGCGCGCTTGATTAGATCCTTCGCGATGCGGCTGGCGCCGATCTGCTCGCCTTCATATTCGAGTTCCATCTTTCCGGTCATTGAAGGAATCGCCGCGTAAATATCGGAGATGCGCGGCACAATTTCTCCTTCGCCGGTGAGCAGGGCGCGGCGCTCGGCATTTGAAAGCACCGACTCAATTACAGTAATCGGCATGCGCTGCGAAACTCCAGAATGCTTATCAACCCTATCGTCGTCACGCGCTTCAAAGGCAATCTGTTCAACAAGCTCGCGAACAAATTCCGGAATCCTCAAATTTGAAGGCACACCGTCAGGATGATCGAGATCACTTCGATTGACCCACGCTTCCTGACGAGTGATCTCAACGGCGGTCTGAAGATCAGCCGGATAGTGAGTCATGATTTCAGTACCAATACGATCCTTCAGAGGCGTAATGATTTTTCCACGTGCCGTATAGTCTTCAGGGTTCGCCGAAAAAATAAGCATCACATCCAGCGGCAGGCGCACCGGGTAACCCTTAATCTGCACGTCGCCTTCCTGCATGATGTTGAAGAGTCCGACCTGAATCTTGCCGGCGAGATCCGGCAGCTCATTGATAGCAAATATGCCGCGATTGGCGCGCGGCAGAAGTCCATAATGGATCGTCAGTTCATCGCTCAACAGGTGCCCACCCTTGGCAGCTTTGATCGGATCGACGTCGCCGATGATATCGGCGATCGTCACGTCGGGCGTGGCGAGTTTCTCGACAAAACGTGAATCACGGTTGATCCAGTCAATGTGGGTTAAGTCGCCGTGGAGGGCGACCGTCTGCCTCCCATAGGCAGATATGGGCTTAAACGGATCGTCATTGACTTCAGAACCGGCGACGATCGGAATGTGATCGTCGAGGAGTTCCGTAAGCTGGCGAATAATACGGCTTTTGGCTTGCCCACGGAGCCCGAGGAGGATGATGTTGTGTCTGGCAAGAATCGCGTTAACGAGTTGGGGGATCACGGTTTCGTCATAACCCACAATGCCTCGAAAAAGTTTTTCTCCAGCGCGCAATTTCTTGACGAGGTTCGCGCGCAGTTCATCTTTAACAGAGACGCTCTTGTAGCCACTGGCCTTCAATTCACCGAAGTTCTTCGGTAGTTCAGCGGAAATCTTTGGACTGCTCATAAAACCCCTGGTGCTGATTCGGAATATGAATCGGGAGATGGGAGTATCTTACGCGAGTGGGAGTCGAAGAGGTAGTGGCTTGATTAGCTAAACCGGAACGAATAGCTGTTCCGCGCCTTTCTGCACCAGATCGTCTTCGATGAGTTTGTTCAAATGCGCCAACACAGCACGCTCGGCCATTGCATGCGCTTTAGGCGAAACGTCTGTGTAAACGCGGGCGACGATATCCTTTGGCGTTAGTGCGCCCGCGCGAATTGCCTGCAGAATTTTCAGTTCACGGTCCAGCCGGTGCGCAATGTATTCGTCAATCTTCACATACGGATTTGCGATAGCAGGACCGTGTCCGCCGAAGATCACAGAAAGGTTTGGCAGCGCCCGCATCCGTTCGAGTGATTGCAGATAGTCGCGCATGTTCCCCTCGGGTGGATCGATTAGAACTGAACCAAGGCCGACGATGTTGTCTCCGGAGATTAGAGTTCCCGTGCGTTCTTCAAAGAAACAAAGATGACCGCGGGCGTGACCGGGGGTGTGAATCGCTCGCAGGGCAATCTGAGGCGAACCCTCCAAACTGGTTACCTCATCATCTTCGATGAGGCGATCCACGCGGACGCTGCCGGCGAGAGGCTCAGCCGTTAGCCGATGAGCAGCGACTCTCAACTGTTCACCCAGATGAGCTCTCAGCGCGTTGACGCCGCCGACGTGATCCGGATGCATGTGAGTTAAGACTACCTCTCGCACGCTTCGGCCTTCGTCAAGCAGTTCATCGATACAAAGAGCCAGGGCCTGCTGCTCGTCTTCGTAAGGCGAACCGGGATCGATGATCAGAAGCTCTTCGGAGGTGTGGATCAAATAACAGTTGGTGTGCGTGGCGGGAGGTTTCGTCGGCGTGCGCACCGGAAAGCAGATGTAGTTTGGGCGAAACTCGATGCGGCGCACCGGCTCACGATGGGCGTTTAGCGAGGACAAGAATCTTTCCACCAACCTGTCAGTACCAGCCCGGTCTCGAGTGAAGCCTCCGGCCAGGGTTTTCAAAGCATGCAAAACTGGCGGCACGGCGAGTATCTCCGAACGTTGCCAGCGCGCGAGTGCCGCGCTTGCGGCGATCCATTCACCGCTGGCGAGTTCCGCATCGCCGCTGACGTGAGCGCGTTGTTTCGGAGGACACTTGACGAGAAAGAACCAGGTGTCAAAGCGCCGCGCGCTGAATGGCGGAGTTACCCAGCGTCCGGTGAAAGTGAAATCGCTTGCGTCCAGATGAAGTTGGTAATGCTTGAGCAGCGCGGGCCAGGACATGCGCGCCGCCTGCAAATCATCAAGCAGGGAAGCGCGTTGGCCCTGGGTTAGGGCATCGCCACCACGCGCGATGAGTATTTGGGTTTCCTCAAACAACTCGCGCGCGGCACAACTAACAGCCGTTGCCAGTTCCGCGTCAGCTGTATTTTCAACCGGCACGTCAACGTCCGTCGGATCAAACTGGCCGCCGGGGAAGGCATGGAAGCCGCCGAGGAACGCAAGCTTTTCATTGCGCCGAACCAGAAAAACTTCAGGATCGGAAGGGTTGGTGTCGTGACGGAGGAGAATGACGGCTGCCGCGTCTTTGGGGATTGGGATCGCGGGCGTCTCGCCCCCCTTTGCGTGCTGGGGTTGGTGTTTCACGTTAGAATTGCGCGAGTTGCGCTCGCGATTGCGGGGCGAGACGCCCGCACTCCCAGATCACGACCAACGGAAACGCTCACCATCGCCAGGACCCCAGGGCACTCCACGCATGTGATACCCGCCTTCTTCCCAGTAGCCGGCCTGATCCTCCGCGAGAAAGCGAACGCCCTTGACCCACTTCGCCGATTTCCACGCGTAGAGTTGGGGAATGATTAGGCGGACCGGGCCGCCATGTTCAGGAGGAATTGGCGCCCCGTCATGCGACCAGGCGAAGAGAGAGTCTTCATTGAGGAAGTATTCGATGGGTACATTTGTGGTCCAGCCGTAATCGTAAGCAAGCGCCAGCACAAACTTTGCCTCCGGTTTGATGCCCACGATCTTTGCGAACTCGCGGGTGGGCACGCCGCCCCAGAGATTATCGAGACGCGACCAGCGAGTGACACAGTGAAAGTCGGCGTAAACACGAGCGGCGGGCAGTTGCATAAACTCATCAAGCGACCATTTCTGCGGATGCTCGACTAAGCCATCAACTTCAAACGACCAGGTTGCGAGATCTATTTCAGGCGTTCCGTGCGCATCGAGTACCGGCCACTTTTTGGTGCGCGACTGACCCGGTGGCATTCGATTCTCGCGCCGCGTGTCCGGACTGATGATGTCGGCTTCGGGGATCTCGTCAAACTTGCGCGGATCGGTAGTTTGGTACTTCGGATCGTTAAATAAACTTCCCAGAAAACTCATCAGGCAACCTCGGTCACTGCTGGATGTGGTACACAAGAATCAGCCATTGCGATACTTTCTTTCCATCTTTCTCGCCTGGTATGAACCGGATCTTCCGCGCGGCTTCGATAGCCTTTGCGTTCACACTGTCTGAAAGCCCAGTCTTGACTCGTATTTTTGTTACTTCGCCAGATCCGCAGAATAACGCGATCAGTATTATCTTTTCGTAAGCGTGCTTGCGGCGGTCCTCTATGCTGAATTCCGGTTCCGGCTTGGCAAGTATCTTGAGTTTTCGATCAACCTCGTTGCCTTTGTAGGTTGGAACAGCACACTTCTCATTATCCGTATCTTGTGCCGGCTGTTGTGCCATTAGCATTACGTTAGGAGCCAGTGTGATTAGGAGCAAAGTGGCAATTAAGGAAAAACTCGTTTTCATGGCTAGACCTGCCTTTGTTGGCTACTTCTTGAGACTATCCTCCGCCAGTCTCATTAACTCTTCCGGCATCCATTTACCCACTGCTTTCTTCGTCGGCTCTTCAATGCCCCTCGTGCGATCATGCCAGTCGTCTCGGTCACCCTCGGGGCCGCGTTCGCGTTCGTAGTTTTCTGTCTGTTCAAGGCTCAGAATAATTCCGTCCGCAATCTCATTCCAATCCTGAAATTGTATGCCGCGGCTTATGATCGGCAATCCGGCCGTCCAGTCTTCTTCCGGAGCGCGATCGTCCTGCTCGGGGATGGTCAGAGTTTGCAGTGACGGAAACGGTTTGCCGGCAAACTCCTTTACAAGAAGATCCTTAATCTCTTTGTAGGTGGCTTGGGGCTTTTCAGCTCTGAGTTCCTGAGCACGGCGAAAAAGATCGGTAGTGCTTATTTCTTCGTGAGTCATAGAGTCCAAAAAACTTATGCAGCAAATTCTTGGTGACAACAATACCTTACACGGGCGCAGGGTAAGTTTACAACCGGGGTCAAAACCGCAGCGCAAACTGTGTAACGCAAACTGTTAGTTTCCGTGGCCAGCGGGGGAATATGGGTCGAAAGGACAAGGCTGTTATAGCGTTGCGGCTCGCAATCGCAAACTCACAGTTTGCGTTACGAGAGACGTCGCACAATTGAAATCGCAACAGAATGAAGTAAACTGCCCGAGAGATGGCGGAATCGATTATTTCTCACTCAAGTCAAATCCCTGAGAAGACCAACCTATGTTGCCACCTCTGTGGCCGCATGACTGATCAGCGCTTAACCATCGGCTCACTCCCAGGGGACATCGTGGAGCTGTTAAAAGCAAATGCGGATGTCGCCGGAAATCTGGCTCAGATTTGCGTTAATTGCGTCGAGCTTTTTAGCCGGGCCAAGGCGCAAATCGATTCACACAATGTGATCTTCGAACAAACGGATCACGTTCTGCCCACGCCGCTGCGAATGAACGCGGACGAACGCTTCACCGGGCGGGGCGTCACTATTGCCTTTCTCGACTCTGGTTTCTATGCCCATGACGATCTAACAAAACCCGAAAATCGGATCGTTGCCTACCACAGCATCTTCGACGCCGAGGACGATCACACTTCGCTCGAGACAACCGACGTGGCGAGCTGGCATGGAATGATGACCTCGGTAGTGGCGGCAGGGAATGGCCATTTGTCCGAAGGCTTCTATCGCGGCATTGCGCCTGATGCGAGAGTGGTGCTGGTCAAAGTAGGACGCACGGGACACATTCCGGATGAGCACATCGTACGCGGCCTGGAGTGGGTTCTCGCCAACAGGAAGAAATACGACATTCGCATCGTCAACATTTCCGCCGGTGGAGATTTTGAGCAGTCGTATCTGGATAGTTCGTTGTGTCAGATGGTTGAGCGCGCTGTGGGAGAAGGGTTGATCGTAGTTTGCGCTGTCGGCAACGCGGGAATGGCTCCGGGACACCCCGTGCTGCCGCCGGCTAACTCGCCCTCGGCTATTTCGGTCGGTGGACTTGACGATCAAAACTCGCTCGATCGAGCCAGACGCGGTATGTATCGTTCATCATATGGGCCAACTATTGATGGTTTACAAAAACCCGAAATTATCGCTCCCGGCATTTGGGTCGCGGCGCCTATTCTTCCGGCCACGCCGACGGCTGACGAAGCTCAACTTTGCGCCGAACTTGATGCGGCGGCTGACGACAGTTTGCGAACGATCATTGATCTGCATTCGGGTGTGGATAAAGATTTCGACGAGGCGCGAGATCTACCAATCCCGCTTTTGAGACAGCTAATAACCATTAAGCTTCGTGAGGGCAATGTTATTAGCCGGCACTACAAGTATGTTGATGGGACATCTTTCGCTTCACCGATTGTCGCCTCAATCGCCGCCTGCATGCTGGAGGCGAACCCCGCTCTGAGTCCGCAGCAAGTGAAACGGGTCTTGATCGATACCGCCGAGCGAGTTCCAGGTATCGAAGTGGAAAGACAAGGCTGGGGAGTTGTTGCTCCTCACAAGGCGGTTGAGGCTGCACTTGGAAGCCATAGGCGAAGGTAAAACCGGCCCTTGTCCGACACCTGTCTTGTCAGCAGTGGCTCGGTTGGGCGTCGGGAGGTCAGATTGCTTTGGAGAACCGTGCGCGG